>CAZBAV010000089.1:0-16711 GCA_964489955.1 uncultured Lacihabitans sp.
GGTTAAACCCGTTCAAACGGCCTGGCATCTATGGTTAAACAGATGAAAACGTATGCTCTGGCTTATAAGTCGCTAGAGGCTTAGATTTTTAGCAAAAAATCTTTTATAAATTCTTGGCAAATATGTGGAGACTCGTGCATTCCCGCATGTCCAATCTCGTCTAAAACTAGCAAAGAAGGTCTGTTAAGTGACAGTGCTTGGTCTAGGCAATCCTCAAAATTAATCAGTTTGTCACTTCTACCTAGAATCTGAAATACAGGGAAGGCAAATTGGCTTAGAGACTCTTTATGTGATTTGCGATTCCGCATAGATTCCGTAGCTGCAGCTAACGCCTCAGAGGGGATCTGACTATATTTGGCAATATTTTCAGAAATGAAGTCATTATTCTCTCTTAAAAATTTCGGTCCGAAGATATTGGGATAGAAATTTTCAATAAATGCTCTACTTCCGGATTTTAGAATGAATTCCCGAACTTTTACTCTTTCCTTTTTCTTAATGTCGGAATCCTCAGCTGCTGTAGAATGAAAAAGTCCTAAGGCCGAGACGTTTCCGAAAATGGCTGCATATTCCAAAGCTATATATCCGCCCATGGAATGTCCAATTAGAATGGGGGAAGAGATATTGTTTTGTTTAACATACTCCAATAAATCTTTGGCATAATCATTTATTGAAGAATTGGATTGGGTTTTGGAGAAGTTAAAAAGGAAGTGATTACCCTCTATAGGCTCTATGAAATCCTCCCACATGGTAGAATCTTCTCCAAAACCGTGTATCCAAATTATGTTTTTAGTCATTCTTTATTAGCTGGTTCTATTTGCTAGTTAATAGTATTTAATTGGTCTAGTGTCATATTCCCACAAACTACCTAATGACTAATCCAACTATTTTTTACTTCCAAAGTTTTTCTGGATATCTTCCGTCTTCAATCAGTCTATGTAATGCGTTTTTTACATATTCTTTATCTTCGGGATAGGTAACACCAAACCAATCAGAAGAATTAGTGAAAACTTTGCATTTACCTTTCTCTTCGTGCATGAGATTACTCATCACAATAGGTATATAGAATTCCGATTTTGGGTTTTCAAAATTAGCATGTGCATAAGCATGGAACATTCTTTCTATTTCTGGGAAAACAGATGGCTTAAAACCCCAAAAATTCATAGAAACCGGAGTGTCATTATCTAAGTTTACGGGTTCGCCCAAATCTAAGAACTCTATGTTTCCATTTTCACTTCTTTGTATTTTTGTACGTTCAGTTACTTCTACCAAGAAACCTTTCTCGTCAACTGTACAAACTCCTCTGGAAACGGTTCCGTTTTCAGACAGTGTATTTTTTAGTTTATAACCAATCATAGAGTGGGTATCGTCGTCCGCATTTTCAGAAAGGAATTGACTCATAGTTATAAAAGCCTCGCGGCCGTAAAAATCATCTGCATTAATCACTGCAAACGGGGTTTCTGTTTTTCCCCAAGCACACAAAACAGCGTGACCAGTACCCCAGGGTTTTGCTCTTTCTGCCGAAGGAAGGTCTTTTGGTAAGTAGCTATCATAGCCCTGTATAGCGAAATCAAAATCAATTTTACCCTCTAGTTTTGGAGTAAATATTCTTTGGAAATCCGCCTTTAGTTCTTCACGGATTATAAATATAATTTTTCCGAAACCTGCTTCTATTGCATCAAAAAGCGAATAATCGATAATGGTTTCGCCGTTCGGGCCAAACGAATCGATTTGCTTGATTCCGCCATAACGGCTCCCCATCCCTGCGGCTAATATTAACAATGTAGGCTTGTTTTGCATAAAATATCTTGTTTTTACTTTTTTGCAAAAATACACTTTAAAACCTACATCGTATTTTATTAGTCCACAAAAAAGTACATTACATCTATTGAAGTCTATCACAGGAGCTTATTGGTAGGCATATTTTTGCTATATTTCCACTTTCGAAACCTATCATTATTAAAACATGGAGAAAAAACTATTATTGCTTCTTTTGTTATTTGTGGGGCATGTGTCAGCTTTTTCGCAATTATCGTCTGCTCAAAACGACGTTAAGGACAAAAGGCCAGGTTACTACCTCTTAAAAAACGCTACAATTCATGTAGATCCCAGCACTACCTTAACCGACTCTTGGTTATTGGTAAAAGAAGGGAAGATTGAAAAAATTGGGAAAAATTTTGATTACCCTAAAACCACAATAGTAGTGGATTTGAAGGGGAAGCATATTTATCCTTCGTTTATTGACATTTATTCAGATTATGGAATGCCAGAGCAACGCCGCCAGCAAGGAGGTCGTGGAAATTTCTATGATATGAAGTTTGATTCAGATAAACCCGGTGCTTATGCTTGGAACCAGGCGATTAAACCTGAAGTAAAGGCTTCGGAATTATTTGTAATTAACAGTAAAGGAGCTGATGAGCTACGTAAAATCGGTTTTGGGGCTGTGGTATCTCATGTTAAAGACGGTATTGTTCGGGGTAACTCTGCTTTAGTGTCACTTGGAGAAACCAAAGAAAGTGAGGTTTTGCTTAAACCGAATGTTTCCTCGCACTATTCATTCCAAAAGGGTCTTAGCCCACAAACTTATCCTGTTTCATTAATGGGTTCAGTAGCTTTGTTAAGACAGACTTATTATGATGCAGAATGGTATAAGAAGGCAAACACCAAAACAGAGAATAATCTCTCTTTTGATGCTTTTATTGCTAACCAGAGTATACCTTCGGTTTTCCACGGGGGAAGTTTTCACGATGCTTTACGTATACATAAAATAGGAAAGGAGCTAGGGGTTAATTACATCATTAAATCCGGAGGTGATGATTATAAAAGGTTGGCTGAAATTAAGGCATTAAATGCCCACTTGATTTTACCCCTTAACTTCCCTAAGGCTTTGGATGTAGAGGACCCAATAGATGCGGAAAATGTACAACTTGCTGATCTTAAGCATTGGGAGCTAGCCCCAACAAACCTGGCTAAAGTAGCCGGAAGCGGCATTGGTTTTTCAATCACAGCCTCTGATTTACCAGCGAAGAGTGCATTCTTTACCAGTTTACAAGCTGCCATTAAAAATGGTTTGAGTAAAAAAGACGCTTTGGCTGGACTAACTGTGAATCCGGCAAAAGTTCTCAAGATTGATGATCAAGTAGGTACATTAAAAGTTGGTTTATTGGCCAATTTCTTGATAACAGACAAGGAATTATTTGAAGAGAAGACCAAAATTCTAGAAAATTGGGTACAAGGGAAGAAGTTTGTGATTAATGATATTTCTACAAGCGAAATCAATGGGAAATATGCTATCAACATTCCTGGTTTTACCTCTCTAATTGTTAGCGGAGAGGCAGATAAGCCGGCTTTCGAGTTTGCAGTAAATGATACTACAAAAACAAAATCTACTGTAAGTCGTGATAAGAACTTCTTAACCATTACCTATAAAAAAGATAATGAAGGAACTACTCGTCTTACGGGTTGGGTTGGAGAGAAAAAGATTAGCGGGCAGGGGGTAACACCAGCTGGAGATAATTTCAACTGGGTTGCTACATTTACAGAGGAAGCTAAAGCTGCACGTACAGATAGACCAGCCGCAAAGGACTCGCTTTCTGCTCCACTAGGAAGTTTACTTTTTCCGTTTGTGGCTTATGGTAACGCTAGTTTACCAAAACAAGAAGACCTTCTTATTAAGAATGCTACAGTTTGGACCAATGAAGCCCAAGGAAATGTAGTTACGGACGTTCTTGTGAAAGGAGGTAAAATACAAGCTGTAGGAGCAAATCTTGCTGCAGGAACTGCCAAAGTTATTGATGGAACAGGGAAGCACCTTACTACAGGTATTATTGATGAACATAGTCATATAGCTCTTTTCTCAATTAATGAAGTAGAGAGCGTTTCTTCAGAAGTGAGACAAGAGGATGTTGTTAACTCAGAAGATATAAATATTTATCGTCAATTAGCTGGTGGAGTTACTACATCGCAGTTACTACATGGTTCTGCGGACTGTATTGGTGGGCAATCTGCCATTATTAAGCTAAAATGGGGTGAATCTGCAGATAAGCTCATTATTCCTAATTCGCCTAAGTTTATAAAATTTGCTTTGGGAGAAAACGTGAAAAGAGGAAATGCCAACACTACACCAAACCGTTATCCAATTACAAGGATGGGGGTAGAGCAAGTTTTCATGGATGCCTTTACCCGTGCACAGGCCTATAAAAAAGAGTGGGATACGTACAATAAAGCTAAAGTGAAAACTGGCTTGACAGCTCCACGGAGAGACTTAGAATTGGAAGCATTGGTAGAGATTTTAGATGGAGAGCGTCACATCACTTGTCACTCTTATGTGCAGTCAGAAATCAATATGCTAATGAAAGTGGCGGACTCAATTGGATTCAAGATTAATACTTTCACCCATATTTTGGAGGGGTACAAAGTAGCTGATAAAATGAAAGACCGTGGCATTAACGGATCTACATTTTCAGACTGGTGGGCCTATAAAATGGAAGTGAAAGAAGCTATTCCACAAAATGCAGCCATTCTGGCTAAAATGGGAATTACTACAGCTATCAACTCTGATGATGCAGAGATGGCAAGAAGACTTAATCAGGAAGCAGCAAAGACAATTTTGTACGGTGGCTTGAGTGAGGCAGAAGCTTGGAAGACCGTTACTTTAAATCCGGCTAAAATGTTACGTTTAGATGATAGATTAGGCTCTATAAAGGTAGGTAAGGACGCGGATTTGGTACTATGGACAGATAATCCGCTTTCTATTTATGCAAAACCAGAAAAAACTATCATAGACGGTACTGTTTACTTTGACCTAGATAAAAAAGAGGATAGCGAAAGAGCTTTAGCTGTAGAAAAAAACCGTTTAGTGCAAAAGTTGGTTAACGAGAAATCTAAAGGTACACCTACAGAAAGACCAGTGGTAAGACAGAGGATGGAGGATCACATACACTGTGACCATATTCTTGAGTATGGTGGAATTTCTGTTGAAAACCTAGATACTTTTTTACGTATTATTAACCAATCTGGAAAATGAAAAAGATAATCATAATAATTGTTACATTAATATCAGCTCAGGTTTTCGGACAGAATCCCGGAGCAGGTAAAGCAGAGCAGGGGCCAGTCGTGTTTTTTAATGCAAAAGTTTTTGTAGGAAATGGCACGGAGTATAATGGGGGCTCTGTAGTTATAGATAAAGGACTTATTGTTGATGTGGGAGGTACAGACCTTTCTGTTCAATATCCAAATGCAAAAAAGGTAAATCTTGGAGGCAAGTACATTTATCCTGGAATTATATCGCCGGCTAATACGCTGGGTCTGGCAGAAATTGAGTCAAGTCGCCCAACATTAGATTATAATGAACTAGGAGACTATAACCCTAATGTAAGGGCTTTGGTAGCGTATAATACAGATTCAGAAGTAATCCCTACCGTAAGAGGTAATGGTATTTTGGTTACTCAAGCCGCTCCTACAGGGGGCATTATATCAGGCAGATCATCCGTAATGTATCTTGATGGCTGGAACTGGGAAGACGCTGTTTTGAAAGGTGATGATGGCTTGTGGTTAAACTGGCCAAGCCGTATGGCTTTTTCTTTTAATTTCGAGACTATGGCACGTGAGTCAAAAAAGAATGAGCGTTACCAAAAGACAGTGGATGAGCTAAAGGATTTATTTAGGCAGTCAGAAGCTAATAAAGAAAGCGGAGAAAAGCATAGTAATTTAAAACTTGCGGCTTTGCAGGAAATTCTTAGTGGTGACCAAAGATTGTTTATTATTGCGAACACAGACAAGGAAGTAATGGAAGCTGTTGCTTTTGCGAAAGAAAATGGCATCAAATATCCGGTAGTGGTAGGAAATGTTTCTTCTGATTTGGCCATTAATACGCTAAAGGAAAACAATGTTCCTATAATTGTATCGCCTACGCACAGGCTTCCATCTAAAGTAGACTCAGATGTTTGGGAGGCCTATAAACTTCCTGCAAAATTACTAAAGGCAGGTCTTACAGTTGGTATGCATTACAATGACTCTTATTGGAGAACACGTAATTTGCCATTTGTGGCAGGAAATGCAGCAGCTCACGGATTAAGCAAGGCAGAAGCTCTTACTATGATTACATCCACTAATGCCAAGATTTTAGGAATAGATAAGCAGGTAGGTACTTTAGAAAAAGGAAAGCATGCTACTTTGTTTATTAGTGAGGGTGATATTTTAGATATGAGAACTGCAAAGGTTACCCAGGCATATATCCGTGGTGCAGAAGTAAATCTGGACGACAAGCAAAAACGTTTAGCAGATAAGTATTTCGAGAAATACGGAATAGAAAAGTAAGAATACTATTTTTTTTAGAAGGGCAAGGGAAATTTTCCTTGCCCTTTTTTGTTTAAATTTGTCGCAATAAGCTATAGTATTAATGAAAATTGGTGTAATAGGATTGGGAGATATGGGCAGGGTGTTTGCCAAATCATGGTCAGAAGCTGGTTATGAAGTATATGGCTGTGATTTGCCCAAAAATTTCCTGATATTACAAGAACAGCTTCCAAAAGTGGTGGTTCTGGAAGATGCTATTGCTGTCTCACGCATATGTGATATAATTATGTATGCTGTAGAAACCGAAAACATTGATAGCGTAGTAGCTCAGGCAGGACCTTCCACTAAGTTCGGTGCAATAGTTACAGGTCAAACTTCCGTAAAATACCCGGAGATGCAGGCTTTCATGAAGCATTTGCCCAAAGATGCCCAAATTGTGGGATCACATGCATTATTTGGTCCTAACGTCTCTCCCTCTGGGCAAGTAATGGCTATGTTTAAGCACCGTTGTTCTCAAGATTCTTTTGACTCAGTCAAGAAATTGTACGAAACCACAGGTGTGCGTGTAGAAGAACTAAGTAGCCACGCGGAACACGACGCCATGATGGCTGATATACAAGTAATTACCCATGTGGGTTTTGAGAGCTTGGGTACAGCATTTATGAGAAGAAAAGTTTATCCCTGGGAAGACCAGAGCCAAATTCAAGGAATAGATAACATAAAACTATTGTTAACCCTTAGAATTTTTTCTTACAAATCACATGTTTACTCAGGTTTGGCGTTTGAAAACCCTTTCGCATCTAAAGATGTACGTAAATTTGCTGAAATAGAAAATGAGCTCTTTGGTTTAATGATTACAGGAAATAAAAGCAAACTTGAAAAACGTATTTATCAGGCTCAAGAAAAGGTGTTTTCTAATATAACTCAATCTAAAATGTTAGATGATAATCTTTTAAAAGAGTACACCCTTAACCCAGGGAAAAATCATAAGCCTAATTCGCATCTTAGTTTACTTACCATGGTATGCACATGGGCTGATTTAAAGATTAATCCGTATGATAGTATGATTTGCCAAACACCGCCTTTTAAATTAAGAGTGGGTTTAGCAGAATATTTATTTGCCAACAAGGATTTGTTACAGGAATCATTGGATACGGCACTCAATGATAAATCCAATTATATAGACGACCTTGCTTATCATACTGCTGTACACGAATGGACCAACATCTTAGAATTGGGCGACAGGCATGCTTACGAAAAACAATTTGAGGCCACAAAGAAGTTTCTTTCTGGGAGGTTGGAAGAAGGAAGGGAAAATAGCACTTTACTATTGAGAAAATTGAAATAAAGCAAGATTTCATACTTGCTTAATATAACAATTGAAACTTTGGTATATATTTTATTGTACCTTTATAGCATTGAAATATAGCAATTTTTAGTAAATCTAACCGTTAAATAAGATTTTGTATTTAAGGTTTTGTATTTTATGAGTATTCTTATGTATATTTCAGCAAGAAATGTAGAGTAGACACACATCCACTTATGAGTTTAGTCTTTGAAGAATTAATTACAGATAACATACTAAGGATAGTTGTTTCTATGGTTGTAGCATTCGGGGTAACATGGAGTTCAATTCCTGTTATCCGTAATCTCTGTATGCTTCGTAACCTTAATGAAAATCCTAAGAAGAGAAGTTCTCACACTTCTCCAATACCTACTTTTGCGGGAGTTGCCATATTTGCTAGTACACTTATAGGGTATATGCTTTGGAATTTTGGAGATGAAGGATATCTGATGCATAAGGTCTTTGCAGGTCTTGTGATTTTATTCTTTTTAGGAATTAAGGATGATTTGTATGAGTTAAATCCGTACAAGAAAATAGTTACCGAAATTTTAGTAGCTATAATTATTGTTATGGGTAGTGATATGAGGATTACCAATTTCTTTGGTGTTTTCGGAATTCACGAGTTACCATATTTGGTTAGTGTTCCTTTTACTATTTTTCTGATTGTAGCACTTATTAATTCGTTTAATTTAATTGATGGTGTAGATGGTCTTTCCGGGGGGATAGCTATGATTGCAAGTGGTGGTTTTGCATTGTGGTTTGCCCTTAATGATTATTGGTCACTAGCTTGTTTAGGGTTTACATTATCTGCTTCTTTATTAGGTTTTTTAAGGTTTAATTTTTCTGGGTCTAGTAAAATATTTATGGGGAACACAGGCTCCCTTATTTTAGGGTTATTAGTTTCTGTACTAGCAATAAAGTTTGTAGAAGTAAATGTAACTAACCAGAATCCGGATTCTGTCTATAAAAATGCTCCCGTTATAGCTTTGATACTTCTTTCTGTGCCAATTTTTGATACACTACGTGTGTTTGGTCTGAGGATTATGAGAGGGAGATCGCCGTTCAAGGCAGACAGAATGCATTTGCACCATTTAATGGTAGACAATGGACTCAGTCATATCAAGACGTCACTTATATTCTATATTTACACGGTAGTTTTTACTGTCATATTTTACGCTGCAAGGAAGAATTTTACTAATACGCAACTAGCATTTACTTTATTAGCTCTGTTTGGCGTTTATTTATGGGTTGGCTATTTATTCGAAAGACGTCGTCTCAAGCACTATAAGACCAAGCTTATTCGTAAAGATGATGTAGTAGTTCCGGCATCTATAGTTGCTCCTGTCACTTTGCAAGTGGATAAAAATCCTTGATTAGTACCACCTGCTAATTCATAGTCTTGTGTTGGCCTCTCTAAGGAGTTTGCCGTAAGTCTGTATTTCGATAAATTTTTCAATAATCGTTTGGGGATCGTTACGTCGGATTATCTTTCGGTTACTTTCAGTGAATGAAATATTGTAAAGTAGGGGCAAATAGAATATAATAAAAGTTGTTCTAGGTAAAGAGATTAGCTGAGAAGTATTATTGTAGTTCAATATTAAGAAGGTTTTTGCCGGCAGGAATTTCGTTAGCTTAAGAAATTGTATAAAAGTAACAGGGTTGTAAGGAAAGTATTAATGTATATATATATTGTTATAGTATAGTCTCAGAGCTTGTTCTGAGGTCACAAAAAAACGAGACTGGAATCAGTCTCGTTTTTTTATGAGTATTTAAATACTTTTTAGCTTATTCCCACTCAATAGTTGCTGGTGGCTTTGAGCTTATATCATATACAACCCTGTTAACACCTTTTACTTTGTTAATGATTTGGTTGGAAATTTCACCAAGAAATTCATGAGGGAGGTGAGCCCAGTCGGCGGTCATTCCATCTACACTTGTTACAGCTCTAAGTGCTACAACATTTTCGTATGTACGTTCATCACCCATCACACCTACACTTTGTACAGGCAATAACATAGCACCGGCTTGCCAAATTTGGTCATAAAGTCCTTTTTCTTTCAAACCATTAATGAAAATTGCATCTACATTCTGTAATACTTCTACTTTCTCCGGCGTAATATCCCCTAAAATACGAATTCCTAATCCTGGTCCTGGGAATGGATGCCTACCTATAAGGTGTTGCGGCATATTTAAAGAGCGGCCAACTTCGCGTACACCGTCCTTAAAGAGGAGTTTTAGAGGTTCCACCACTTTTAACTTCATATAATCCGGCAAACCACCTACATTATGGTGGGATTTTATAGTAACCGAAGGGCCTTTTACAGATACAGACTCTATGATGTCAGGATATATTGTGCCTTGACCCAGCCATTTTACATTTTGTATTTTGTTAGCTTCTTCATCAAAAACATCAATAAATGTTTTACCAATGGCCTTTCTTTTTGCCTCCGGGTCTGTAAGACCTTTTAAGGCAGAATAAAATTTAGATTTGGCATCTACACCCTTTACATTAAGACCTAGACCTTGATATGACTGCAGCACATCTTCAAACTCATTTTTTCTCAAAAGACCATTATCTACGAAAATACAATACAAGTTTTCACCTATAGCTTTATTTATTAACAGTGCTGCAACAGAAGAGTCAACACCACCAGATAGGCCAAGGACAACTTTGTCAGAGCCCAATTGTGCTTTTAATTCATTTACGCTACTTTCTACAAATGAGTCTGCGGTGTAAGTTTGGTCACAGCCACATATATCTACCACAAAGTTTTTTATCATTTGCTTACCTTCCTCAGAGTGTGTTACTTCTGGATGGAACTGTATACCATATGTCTCTTCGTTATTAAATTTAAAGGCGGCATTTTTTACTGACTCGGTTGAGCCAATTAAAACAGAGTTCTGAGGAATCGCAGTGATAGTATCTCCATGAGACATCCATACCTGAGAATTTGTTTTAATGTTCTTCAGTAGCTCTTCTCCGGAATTTGCAGCTGTAAGATGTGCCCTGCCGTATTCTCTTGTGTCTGATTTTTCTACTGCACCACCATATTTATGTGCTAACAACTGAGCTCCAAAACAGACTCCCAAAACTGGTAGTTTGTTTCTGAAAATATCGGTGTCAATATCAGGTGCATCTTCTTCCAATACAGAGCAAGGGCTTCCAGAAAGGATAATTCCCTTAATGTTAGAAGTAAGTTCAGGGATTTTATTGAACGGGTGGATCTCACAATATACGTTTAATTCCCTTATTCTTCTTGCTATTAATTGGGTATACTGCGAACCAAAATCTACGATTAAAATCTCCTGCTCCATATTGTTTTTTTATATCAATTGTCTAAAATAATAGTCTTAGTAAAGTTACTTTTGCGTAATCATTTATAAACTGGATATGAACATTTCTTCCTTTTTGGCAAAAAGAATAAGTAAAACTGAAGGACAAACCTTTTCCAATATTATCATTAAAGTAGGTATCGGAAGTGTTGCAATTACTGTGTCGGTAATTATTTTATCCTTTTTTATACTATTAGGATTTAAAAATACCATTAAGCAAAAGCTCTTTAGCCAAACGTCACATATTCAGGTCAGCAAAATTACACTTAATAGGTCGTTTGAGGAAGCACCTATGCCAAATAATTTAGAATATTATACCGATATCCAGAATGTGCAGGGAGTAGAGCGTGTTTCGCGTGTTGCTTTCAAGTCGGTAATACTTAAATCAGATGTAGAAATTTCCGGAGCGGTTATTAAAGGAGTGGATGAGAAGTATGACTGGGATGAGTTTGACGGAAATTTGGTAGAAGGCAGGCATGTGATGCCTGATTCTTTAAATGAGATTGTACTCAGTAAGCGTATTTCTAGTATGCTTGGTATAAAAGTTGGTCAAGATCTTTTGGCTTATTTTGTTCAAGACCCTCCTCGCGTTAGGAAACTTAAGGTTGTAGGTTTGTATGACACCAATGTAGAAGAATTGGACAAGGTGTATGTTGTGGCAAATCTAGCTTTGGTACAGCGTATTAATCTTTGGGAAAATGGAGAGTTTGGGCATTATGAGGTTTGGCTAAAAGACGTTACTAAGGTAGACGAGGCAAAGTCAAAGTTGTTAGATGTGTTACCTCCAGAATATCAAGTCGTGAAAGTGACAGAGATTCTACCTCATTTTTTTGAGTGGTTTTCTTTTTTGGATCGTAATATAGTACTCATTATTGGCCTTATCATACTTGTTGCGGCTTTTAATATGGTTTCTGTACTTTTAATTATGATTATGGAGAGGACACCCATGGTGGGATTACTTAAGTCACTTGGTGCAAGTGCCATGCAAATACGGAGTATTTTCTTAGTTAATGCTTCCAAGATTATAATGAAGGGGCTTTTTTGGGGCAACGCAATTACCATATTTTTAGGTTTTATCCAATGGAAGTTTAGAATAGTAAAGTTAGATGCAGAGAACTACTATATGAGTTTTGTGCCAATTGAATGGAATATTCCTGTAATGCTGCTGGTGAATTTTGGGGTATTTGCTATTGTCTTACTTATTGCACTTTTACCTACTCTTATTTTACGTTCAATAAGCCCGGTAAAGGCCTTAAAATATAAGGACTGAGCATTTGGCTCAGTCCTTACAAAGTTTTTTCTATTTGTTTAACCTAGATTTAATATCTATCTACTGTTATTGATGTAATAGCATTTTCGAAATTTAAATAGATTTTCTTTTTGGCTTTATCAAAACCTTCTGATCTATAAAGACCAGATTTTACTCTTTCAAAACCAGAGAAATTCTTAGAATTGAAAGCCCCGTCCATTTTAATTTCACAGCCTACATTTTCTGGCACCTGGATTTTGTACTTTGCTACACCGCTTTCAACATTAACTGTGGATTCATCTAAAAGGTCTCCAAGTTTAATGTTAACATTGGCCACGCCAGATTCAATTTTAAGTTTTTCAACTTTAAATTTAGATAAGTCGTAAATCACTTGGCCGGCACCTAGTTCCATTTTAATATCCCAAATGGCTTCAGGATTAAGAAAGACACGTACTTTATTTTTTAAAGGAGAACCTTTAATTTTTACATTATCGTCCTTCATCTTAAAGTCTATATCGTGCTCATTTCCAGATACATTCTCGCTTACTTTGAATGGAATCTTCGAATTCTTAGTATCTGCAGAAAAAATACTTTTAGCATCACTTTCACCTAATAAAAACTCCGATGCTCCGCCTGATATCTTCAGCTTACCATGAGTAACCTCTGGTTTCTTTTCAATGATAAAAGTTTGTCCTACTGAACTTGTAGAAGCCGTATCATTATCTAAACCTTCCTCGAAAGTGAAATCGTTATCATCTTCCGAGATGTTGATATCAAACCCATCATGCAACTCCTTTTTAAATTCATGAGCCACATTACTAGTACAGTTATAGACAGCAAATGGTATTGCCAAAATGATTAAAAGTACAGAAGTAGAGTTAAAAACAGTTCTTTTCTCATGTAGAATTACTGCCACACCAGCTAGAACAATTAGTAATGGCCAAAACTTAGCTACCTGACGCATAGTTACATCAAAACTGAGCCAATCATTCACTAAGCCTAGGGC
This sequence comes from uncultured Lacihabitans sp., assembly GCA_964489955.1. Taxonomy (GTDB): domain Bacteria; phylum Bacteroidota; class Bacteroidia; order Cytophagales; family Spirosomataceae; genus Leadbetterella. The sequence continues at coordinate 13,228 of CAZBAV010000089.1, forward strand.
AAAGAGTCCCAGCAGTACTAAGACTATACCAAATATTACGTTATTTTTCATAGCGGTAAAAGATTAATAGCTGGTTCCTTGTCCTCCGCCATAATTTCCACCTCCGTTATTTGGGAACTTATTTTGGTTACTGTCGTCTTTCTCTTTAACAATAATCCATACACCAATACCTATTAATGCCAGAGGCCACATGTTTTGGATATAGCTGAACAGGTTGATGTCAAAAAAAGTCCTGAACGAAAAAATAGCACCAAGGATTATCAAAACTAATCCTCCTGCGATATTTCCACTTCTTGCTTGGTTTTTCATATCTTTTGTTTTAAAATTTTCACTTGTACTAATCGGACTTGTCAGAAATGTATTTTGTGTGGGTAGTAGGGCCCAAAGTGCGAGGTAAACAATACCAAAGGCTATGGGGTTACTTAAACACAATAATACAAAAATGACTCGGACCAATATTACATCCGCTTTTAATTGGCTTGCCAACCCTAGGAGGACACCACCAAAAATACTGTCATTGTTTTTAACTTTATACATTTGCTTTTCATAATTGTATGACAAATGTACTTAGCTATTTCTACCATTTCATACAATATACATGAATGGTATAAATACGTGATAAGGGTTTGGATTTAGTAGATTAGGAATTTTACTCCTTATTGATACTAACAAAATGCTCTTATTCTTATAGAGCTTTAATGATAGTTATCTCAAAATACATAGTTTTTAGATAGTACGTAAATAAGAATAAATCTGAGGCCTAGTAGTTTTCATCAATAAATTCTAAGGCTTCAATAAGGTCATGATAAGCATTATTGCCAATTTGGGTTTCAATGCTGCCGTTAAATGCATAGCCCTGTATATCTTCGTTTAGGTACTTTACGTTTTCGAAATCATATCCTTGCAGAACAAGATTAGGGATTTCTCTTATTTGGGTTTCCGTAATTTCGTTTCCAGCAGTTAGAACCAATATTACATTGCTATCTAGGTCACTTGGAAGAATGTCTAAATCTGTAATAGGCCATTCTAGTAACTTTGTGTTTGTATCTACAAGTCCCAAAATGGTATATTGACTTTGGGAGAATAGAAAACCATCAAGATTTTTCTCATTTATAATCTCTGAGATTTCAGCTTCGTTTGCTTTCTCTTTACTTCCAAGGATTTTTACGCCACTAAGCCAGCCCCGGATTTCTTCAAATTGCTTGTCGTCTGTAAAGAAATCACTGGCAGGGTCAAAATCAAAAGAAATGTAGTCTACAAACATTCCTGCACAATATCTGGCTTCTGACAAACTGGTAATACCCTTAACTAGAACTTTTTTGTTTAACATTCCCAAAATTTTTTACAAAATTACACAAGAACCAATTATTACCAGAGCTTGTTTATTTATTTTGTATAAATTTTTAAACGGAGGGCTTTGAACCCTTGCTGTAAACTGTATGGAATCAAAAGGAAGAGTATTGGTCGCTATGAGTGGTGGCATTGACAGCTCATTAGCTGCTGTATTGCTTCATGAACAAGGTTATGAAGTAATAGGAATGACAATGAAAACCTGGGATTACGCATCTTCAGGCGGAACCAAAAAAGAAACAGGCTGCTGCAGTCTAGACTCAATAAACGACGCTCGGGCAATTGCCGTTGGTTTGGGTTTTCCGCATTATATTCTGGACATAAGGTCAGAATTTGGAGATTCAGTTATAGACCATTTTACGGGAGAATATCTAGAAGGACGTACGCCCAATCCCTGTGTGTTGTGTAACACGCATATAAAGTGGGATGCTTTGTTAAGAAGGGCAGATAACCTTAACTGTGATTTTATTGCAACCGGACATTACGCCAAAATTCGAGAAGAGAATGGAAGGTATGTGATTTCGAGAGGTAAAGACGTTACTAAAGACCAAAGTTATGTCCTTTGGGGCGTGTCACAAGAAAGTTTGTCGCGTACGCTTTTACCGCTTGGCGATCTCACAAAAGCCGAGATAAGAGAAATGGCAAAACAGAAGGGATTCTTTGACTTGGTGAATAAGTCAGAGTCGTACGAGATATGTTTTGTTCCGGATAATGACTATCGTGGGTTCTTAAAAAGAAGGGTAGAGGGGCTGGAGGAACAAGTGGCAGGTGGGAATTTTGTTTTAGAGAATGGTGATATAGTAGGGAAGCACGAAGGTTATCCGTTTTATACAATCGGACAACGTAAAGGTTTAAAGATAGCTATGGGTTATCCTGTTTTTGTAACTGAAATCCGCAAGGAAACCAATGAAGTGGTTTTAGGTACGGAAGAATACTTAAAAAAGAACGGGATGGTTGTGGGTAAGCTCAATTTGCAGAAGTATGCCCATGTACCTGATGGAGGTTTAGATACACTTACAAAAATACGCTATAAAGATCGGGGACAAAATGCCTTTATAAACCAATCAGAACCTGACAAGATAGAAGTAGTTTTTGATGAGTCTGTCTCTGCCATTGCTCCGGGGCAAGCTGCAGTTTTTTATGAAGGAGATGACGTTATAGGTGGTGGATGGATTTTGAAAAGCTATAGGATAGAAGTTTAATTTTTGTCTTATGAATTAGAGGTGATGAATGAAGAGCGGATAGAAGAATTGACTTACCTTTCGCTTTTCACTCATCACTTTTCGTTTTTAATTTTCCAACATCCGGACTTCATTCTGGTTAACATATACGATTTTGTTCTGCCAATAGGCTTTCTGCCAAACGTCGTCTTTTCCGAATATATTTATCTTGTTTCCCGGAGTAATCTCACCCACCACGGGAGCTGCAGAGCTTGGGAATTCTCTCAAGTATGTAGTTTTCATTACAATAGCTGATTTATATCCCGTTGGGCCGTTGATAAGCAGAGCCAGTAAAACAAAGTACGATGTTACCACTATCCAGTTTTTTCGGTGTATAGGTTTGTGATTTTTCTTCTTATTGTATAAGATCCAGAGCAAAAATGCTCCTAGAAACAACATACCATACAAGATAAATATGTAAAACTGCTGGTAGATAGCCAGAGTGAAATTAATATTGTCTCTTTCATATCCTGTGTACTTATTCATCAAGGCAATCTTGTTCATTTTATCAAAGACCTCGTCGGCTGGTCTGAGATTATAATATGAGTTGAGGTAGTAAAGTGCCTTCGGATAATTGCCTTGGTTCTCGTATATGTAGGATAATTTTAGACTGATGTTACGATTATTTACACCCTTGTCGTTAAAGACAAGTTCGTATAAATTGGCTGCACTAGAAAAATTTTTAGCTTTAAATAAAGAATCTGCTTGGCGTGCAATATCGTTTTGTCCTTTAGAATCAGTTATTTGCAGAAAAGAGACAAAAAAAAGTAAAATTATTTTCAGGAAGGGGCTTTTTTTTATTGACATAAATGCATAGTTTTGCATCCTCATTTGGGACAAGCAGTTAAACAAATGAAAATTGATTCCGTAGCTCAGCTGGTAGAGCAATACACTTTTAATGTATGGGTCCTGGG
>CAZBAV010000090.1:0-16686 GCA_964489955.1 uncultured Lacihabitans sp.
TAGACGTACCCCAGGGGTTTTTGCCAAACAGCCAATCCCGCTGGGCTAAAAGAAACTTCCTATATTTAGTGGATCCGGTCATTTTTTCATAAAGGATCACTTGCCCGGCAAGACTGGTAGCAAGGTTATTTGAACACCAAATAAAGGGTACGCCAATTCGGAAAGGATTTTTGTTTGCCCTGGCCATAGTGTATTTTATGCCGTCCAGGTAATAACCTTCCAGCGTTTTCTGGAATTTTTTATCTACCAAACCGTGTAAAACAAAATGCCCCATATTTAGGAAGGGATATAAACGGTAATGGTCCGTTGTGTCCTTTACGGTCCAAGAATCAATCGTATTGCTTTTTAGTGCATATTCCTTTGCTTGATTAAGGTAAGCTTGGTCATTTGTTAAAATATACATTTCTGCTGCACCCCATTCCATGTCGTCATTCCATGTATCTTCATTGTAACGGTAGGGAGCACCATATGAGTTTCCTTGTTGGAAGCCCTCTTTTGCTCTACCTAGTGCATAGAGTGATAGTGCGGCTTTTCTGCATTTTTCTGCAAATACGGTATCATATTTCCAAATTCTGGCTGCAATGGCCATTGCAGCAGCAGAGCGGCCGGCCAGGTTTGCCAGACCCGTAGCTTCGGACTTATATTTACTTAGGCCTTGGGGTTTGCCATCGGCAAAATATGCTGTGCGGAAGCTGTTTGCTCCCCATCCGTAATCAGAATTGTCATTGTCCGGCATTTTGTAGCCCTTATGATCGCGGTCGTCTGCTACTTGGTGTACAAGGGAGTTTTCGTCATAGTGTAGCTTTAGCATCCAATCTAAGCCCCATTTGGCCTCATCTAATATGTCAGGAATGCCGTTTGCTTCCGGCTTACCTAAAGCATCTACTTTATCTGCAAATTTTTCAGGATAAAGCTCATAGGTTTTTAGCATATGTGCTGTAGCATAGCTAGAGGTTATGAGGTATTTGAGTTGGTCTCCGGCATCATGCCAGCCACCAGAAACATCTACAAAGGTGGTGTCTTTCATTGGGCCATAAAAGCTATAGCCGTCTTTCTGGTGACAATGTACATCTAGCGTAGGGTTGTATCCACAACGCTGCTGACGCATAAAACCCAGTAAGGTTTCTTGATGACCGCTGTAGGCATTTTGGTTTATGGTAAAGGGCTGGGATTTTTCTTTACTTTGGTCGGTTTGCAAATAGTAATCTCCAGAGAGTTTCACATCAGAAAAATCAACCTCGTAATAATGTTCAAAGGTGCCCCAGTTTCCGTCCGTTACTTTCTTTGGTTTTATTTTTTTTACCACATTACCATCTCTCAGCAAAAGTACATTTTGATTAATAGCACTTTTAGAAAAGATCACACCTATTTTGGCATCTGCAGGCTGATAACCAAGTTGGTTTATTCTGAGGTATACCTTATCTGGTTTTTGGGCAAAAACAGAGAAAGAAATGATAAGTAGGAAAAAATGACGCATAAAAAAAGGTTGCCGAATGTACGACAACCCTAAAATATCAAATTTTACTTTAAAATCAAACTTTCCAAACCCAACCGTATGTATCTTCTACTTTTCCGGTACGGATATCGTTTAGTGCAGTCTTAAGTATCTGCGAAACCGAATTTTCAGATATTTCTGGCAAAGCCAAATCAACTCCTTCATAACCAACCGCAGAGAATGGAGATACAACCACAGCGGTACCTACACCAAAAACTTCGGATACGGAGCCGTTTTTAAGGCCCGCTATTATTTCTTCCACAGAAACTTGTCTTTCTTCTACTTCTATACCTTTATCTACAGCTAATTTAAGAAGGGCTTCTCTGGTAGTACCTTTTAGTATTGTGCTGCTTACAGCGGGAGTAACTATTTTTCCGTCTTTTACAAAAATTACATTCATTGTTCCAGACTCCTCGAAGTATTTGTGTTCAATTGCATCTGTCCAAAGTAGCTGAGTATATCCCTGGTCTGCAGCTAGCTTAGCGGGATACAATGAAGCCGCATAGTTACCAGCACATTTCGCAAAGCCTACTCCGCCTGGAGCAGCTCTTATATATTCGGTTTCTACTTTTACCTTTGGGGGTTTAGAATAGTAGGCTCCTGCCGGGCTCATGATAATCATGAAACGGTAGTTAAGAGCCGTTCTTACACCAAGATATTCATCTGTGGCAAACATGAAAGGTCTTAAATAAAGTGAATTATCATCACCTTTTGGAATCCAGGCAGCATCTAAACGCAACAGCTCCTCAAGGCCACCTATGAAGATTTCCTCTGGTACGGCAGGCATACTCATTCTTTCGGCAGAGCGGTTAAACCTTTTGAAATTCTCCAGCGGACGAAACATCAGTACGTCGTCAGACTCGGATTTAAAGGCTTTCATACCTTCAAAAATAGATTGACCATAATGTATAGCTGCCATTGAGGGATCAAAAGGCATCTTACCGTATGGAAGAATCTCGGCCGTTTGCCATTGCCCATTTTTATAATCTGCCACTAACATGTGATCTGTAAACAGGGACCCAAATACTATATTTTCCGGATCAAACTGGGCTATCCGGCTACTTTCCGTCTTAGTGATATTGATGTTTATTGTTTCTGTTGCCATAATATTATTAGAAATAGTAATGCAATTTAGTGAAAATATTGATTGCTATGGCAATTAATACTTCCTTAAATTTTTATCAATTTTGTTAAATTCAGCACTTTCGAGGTACATATCCGTAATTTCTAGATATCTGTTATCAAAGTTATTAGGCTTTGAAATTTCTGTTCCTAAATCTTTTGAAATTCTGGCGTATGCGGTAGTACTTGAGCCTCCAATTATTTTAAGGGCTTCGCTTAAGTAGGTTTCGCTTGGGTCGCCAAAAGGTTTATAGGGAATTTGATTGTCTGCTATCACAACATTTGGAGTGAATCCAGATTTTGTTCCATAATTAGCTTCTCCTTTTGAGTTTACTGTCCTAAGAACTATTGGTTGCATTCCCCATTTCCATCTGTATTTATTATCCTTGTCATCTATGGTAATTGAGCCTACATCTTTACCATAGGAATTTGCCCCAACAAGGATTACCTCCATATGCGGGAGAAGGTTGTTAATAACCAGTTCGCTGGCAGATGCCGTACCATTGGATGTGAGGATAAATACTCTTTGTAGGTTTGACCCAAGATTATTAGGCTCATCTAGCCATTTGCTACCAAAATAGGTGGTAGGATCCTCGCCTCTGGATCTTAGGTATGCCATCACCTTGGAACTCCAGACTTGGGTACTCATCAGAGTTCCGGGTTTTAAGTCCTTTACAATTAATGAGCTAAGAACATTTGATGAAGATATATAACCTCCTCCATTAAAACGTAAATCCAAAACTAGTTCACTTACTCCAGCAGTTTTAAACTCTCCAAATATTCTTCTCAATCCGTTATCAAACTCCGCGGCATTGCTATTTAGTTTACCTGGTATAAACTGAGTATAAACTATGTAGCCCACCTTTTTTGTGCCAGCTTCAATAATGCTGTAATGCTGTATGGGATCGTTTTGTATTTCTTCTTTTGTTAGAGATGCTGTCTTTGTAGTGGAAAGTATATGCCCGGCAGCATTCTTTTCTCCTAATGTAAGCGTAAGGTTCTGTGGGGCAAGAGCAGTGCCATAGTTAGATGTGGTAAGCTCTTCACCATTTACTTTCGTAATAAAGTCACCCCTTTTTATGCCAGCTTTTTCTGCCGGGGAGTTTTTGATAACATATCTCACCGCTAATGTTACACGAGGGTCAGAGCTACTTACTGCATAAAAGGCCGAAAAGTTTATGCCACTTGAAGTAGTTACGCCGCCCAGACTATTGGTTAATTCTCCCGCATCGTCCTGAATCCATGAAAAGCGATCCACTTCTCCAAACTTATATAAGAGAGACTTAAAATAATCATCGGGGTTTTTTGCCATAGCACTAGTGGTCATTGCGGGAAGCTGCTCTGTCCACAAATAATAAAAATCCATGTTCTCATGTATCCAAGTGTTTATGGTCAAGTTTGCTACACCATTATTAGAGGGAGGGAGCGTACTAGTAGGAGGATTTGTATCATCCTTAATTGTAGATATCTCTTTAAGGTCTTTGCAAGAAAATGCTACAAAACCCAATAGTAGGAATATGAGTAAGGTGCTAAATTTCATAGGTTAAATAATTATTAAGACTGTAAATGTACCATAAAACTAATTTACTAATCAATTTATTGTAAAAAATTGTTGGCAAGACAATAAGGCCCTTTTTATAGCTCTTGGAGAGCTACTAATTTTTGGTAATATCCGGCTTCTATTTTCATTAGTTCTAGATGCGTGCCTTTTTCTACTATTTCGCCTTGATTAAGTACGAGTATTAAATTAGCATTTTGTATAGTACTAAGGCGGTGTGCCACAACTAGGGTGGTACGGTCTTGCATAAGGGTAGTAAGGGCTTGCTGTACCAGCTTTTCTGATTCGGTATCTAAGGCCGAAGTGGCCTCATCTAATATTAATATGGGAGGGTTTTGTACTATGGCTCGAGCTATAGATAGACGTTGTCTTTGACCGCCAGATAGACGTGTGCCGCGGTCTCCTATTGTAGTTTGGTATCCATTTGGTTGTGCAATAATAAAATCATGAGCATTGGCTGTTTTTGCAGCAGCTTCAATTTCTGTTTGGGTTAAATTCCTTCCAAAAGATATGTTATTGGCAATGGTGTCATTAAACAATAGAGGTTCTTGGGTTACCACACCCATTTGGTTTCTAAGGCAATTCAGTTTTATATCTTTTATATTTTCTCCATCTATAAATATACCACCAGATGAAACGTCATAAAATCGGATTAATAAGTCCGAAAGTGTGGATTTTCCACTTCCAGACGCTCCTACGAGAGCCACGGTCTGTCCTTTGGGGATTTTGAAGTTTATATTTTTTAGTGTTTCCTTTTCCTCCGTGTAAGAGAAAGACACATTGTCAAAAACTACTTCTTGTTGGAATGTGGTTTCTTTTGTGCCATCTTTTACCACTGTAGTTTGGTCTAAGAGATCTAAAACCCTTCCTCCGGCAACTATCCCTCTTTGGGCAGTGCCAAAAGCATTAGCGATTTCTTTGGCAGGACGGGTTATTTGTGAGAACAAAGCAATAAATGTAATAAATTCTGCCGCATTAAGACCACTATCACCTGCCAAAATCATTGTGCCTCCAAAAAAGAGCAGGAATGCTACAGCAGTAACACCCGAAAACTCGGAAAATGGACTTGCCAGTTCCCTCTTTTTCGAATAGCCATACACAGCTTTGCGGTAATGGTCATTTTCAGCGGAGAACTTATCGGCTAAATATTTTTCCGCTACAAAAGCCTTAACTACCCGCATGTTTCCGAATGCCTCGTCCATGATCGCTACTAGGTTACCTAATCGCTGTTGGCTATCTGTAGCATTGGTACGTAATCTTTTTATGATAAATCCTAAAAGACCCGCAATTAGAGGAATAAGCACAAAGGCAAAAAGGGATAATTGCCAAGAGATAGAAACCAAAGCCACAATAAAACCGATGAGCAAAATGCTTTCTTTTATAACGGCAGAAAAGGAGCTGGCGATGGAGTTCTCTACTTCCTGAATGTCGCCGGTTATACGAGACATAAGTTCGCCCTTTTTTTCATTTGTAAAGAAACCAAGATGTAAGCCTATGGTGTTCGAAAATACCGTGTTTCTTAAGTTTGCAATCATAGAGGTTTTAAAACGTTCCAAAATCCTCAGACTTAAATATTTGGATATGTTGGATAAGAAACTTGCTATAACCACCGCAATACAAACAAATTTTAGGGCAGAAACTTTGCCGTTTTCAGCCATATTTTGAGCAAAGGCTTTATTGAAAACGGAGGTAAACTGATACCACTTTGGGGTACTTGCTTGCAGTTCCACTATTTTTTCCGGCTCAAGTTGGTTAAATAGGACATCCAAAAGCGGAGCTAAAAGTATAAAATTAAAAACTCCAAAAAACCCGGCAATTAGGGAGAATATGGCAAATGGTGCCAAAAACGAGCGAAGGTTTGTAGCAAACCCTAGTATTCTAAGATAGATTTTCATTAGTACAAAAATACGGGGTTTAATGTTCTAAGTATTAAATACCTTAATATTTTTAGTAAGGATGTTTAGGCTTGTTAGTTTCAAGTGATATGTTTGTTGCATTAAACTCTAACCTTTATGGTATATCTATTAGCAAGTATTGTATTTTCCGTGGCCCTTTTGGTAAACTTTCGGCTACATCCCAAGTACAGAATTAGCACTTTACAAGCTATTGTATTTAATTACCCCATTTGTTTTCTAACCGGCTTGCTGATGATGGGTAATACACAGAAGTTCACGTTAGATTTTTCCCAAAACTGGACTTGGTACTGCTTAGCTTTGGGTATGGGTTTTATAATAACCTTTATTTTGAGTGGCTTTTCTACCCTCAAAGTGGGGATGACCATTACCTCTTTGGCCAATAATATTTCTTTGGTTATTCCGGTGTTGTTCAGCTTGTGGGTGTTTGGGTCAGATAAGGTAGACTTCGGATTTATTAATTATATAGGTTTAGTAGCAGCATTTATAGCTGTAGGTATTGCAACCTATAAACCGGATGGGAATAAAATCAGCCAGGGTTGGCAAGGAGGCTGGTTGGCTATCGGTGTTTTTTTAGGATACGGGATTACCAATACGGCCATTAATTATGTGCAAATCCATATCATAAAGGATGCTTCAGGAGTCATTCCCGTTACTTTGGTTATGGTCTTAGGAGCAATTATTACCGGATTTCTAGTTTTGCTTTATAAGCTGGTAAAGAAGGAAGAAGTTTTCTCAGCTAGAAACATTCTGGCCGGAGTTTTTCTTGGTATTCCTAATTTCTTGTCGTTTTACTTTTTGGTTCAGGCATTAAACCATTTTGGGAGTAGTGGAGCTTTTGTTTATCCGCTTTATAACTTGGGAGTGATACTTCTGTCATCTGTAGTTGGTGTATTGGCTTTTAAAGAGAAGCTGTCTGTACTTAACAAAGTTGGACTTGGCTTGGCTCTCCTGGCTATTATTTTTGTTTCATGGAACGCTTTATTTGTTTAAAATCAGCTACTTTGCAGTTTTTTTTGTAACTTTGTGACCTTTTTGAAAACCCCTAAGGAGGTTTTGGGGTTTAAGTTAATGTAACAATAGAATTTTATGGCAAATATAGTAGCAATAGTGGGTAGGCCTAATGTGGGAAAATCTACACTTTTTAATAGGCTAATAGAAGAGAGAGTAGCTATTACGGATAATCAAGCAGGTGTAACCCGCGATAGGCATTACGGACAGGCATTTTGGGGAAATAAGAACTTTACGGTTATAGACACTGGTGGTTATGTGGTGGGTTCAGACGATACGTTCGAGGAGGCCATTCGCAGACAAGTAGAGCTTGCTATTGAAGAGTCTACGGTTGTACTTTTTGTAGTAGATTCTAAGGATGGTTTGACTGACTTGGATAGTGAATTTGCAAATGTATTAAGAAGGTCTAAAAAGCCTGTTTTTTTAGTGGCAAATAAGGCAGAGACTTTTGAGCGTGCCAATTTAGTAGCAGCTGAGTTTTACCAAATGGGGATAGATAGTGAGGTATACTCGATATCGGCTATAGATGGTAGTGGAACAGGAGACTTGCTAGACGAGGTGGCTAAGTACCTGGAAGAAGATAAAACAGAAAGAGAAGGAGATAATATTCCGAGGATATCAATTTTGGGTCGTCCAAATGCGGGAAAATCATCGTTCTTAAATGCCTTGTTGGGTACGGAAAGAAGTATTGTAACCGATATAGCAGGAACAACTAGGGATGCTATTGATACCCATTATAAAATGTTTGGTAAGGACTTTATTCTTACAGACACCGCAGGTATCAGAAAGAAAGCAAAGGTAAATGAGGATTTAGAGTTTTACTCGGTGTTGCGTTCCATTAAGGCTTTAGATAAATCTGATGTATGCATTGTTCTACTGGATGCTACACGGGGTCTAGAAGCTCAGGATATTAGTATAATTGCCCAAGCACACAACGCCAAGAAAGGTATCGTGCTGATGGTAAATAAGTGGGATGCCATAGAAAAAGACGGTAAAACCGCAGATGTGCTTAAAAAAGAATTCGTAGAGCGTTTAGCCCCCATGAACTATATGCCTATAATTTTTGCTTCGGCATTAAATAAGCAAAGGATTTTCCAAGTGGTAGAAGCGGCCATGGAAGTATACGAAGGACGTAAAGCACAGATAAGTACATCTAAACTGAACGACATCTTACTGCCGATAATTGAAAGAACACCACCTCCATCATTAAAGGGAAAATCGGTGAAAATAAAGTATATTGTTCAAATACCTACACCGTCTCCAACTTTTGTATTCTTCTGTAACTTGCCACAATATGTGAAAGAATCTTACCAGAGGTTTTTACAGAACCAAATTCGAGAGCACTTTGGTTTTTCGGGCGTAGTTATTACAACATTTTTTAGAAAAAAATAAACTAGACGCTAAGTCAGATTGGTGCCTAAATAGTAAGGTGCTAATTTGACTTAGTTTAGTATTAAAGTCGTATTGAACGAATTTATGGGAGGAATTTCTCCCGAAAACTAACTAATCGTGTTCTTTGACAGGAATGAGAGGAGTAGGTGTTTTCGTTAGACGGAATTGACTGTAAAGGCTCATTAGCCTTCGACAAACTCAGCACGAAACCATCACCACTTTTCGAATCCACTCCTCGATCACAAAGCTACTAAGTAGAGACTAAAGGGCTATAGGAAAAACCCTAGTCTGAAAACGAAACGACCTTTGCTATCTATGCGTTGCTGACTTATGAAGCCAGAAGAAGGAGCGTTTACGTTGTATAATACAGAGATAAAAGCTCCACTTTGGGTCCCATACCCGTTTTGGTAAAACCCAAGTCCTACGAGGCCCGCACCACCCCACTTATTTCCACGTAATGGACGTCCCGTAGATGGTAGGTAATAAGTGTCCCAAAAATTGTATTTACTAGAATTCATGAGCTCATATTCTGCATGGGCAAAAACGGTTTTCCAGATGGGTTGGCGTACAAAAAAACGCGGACCAATGCTTAACCCACCACCAACAGAGCTACTTTTTCCGTTAACTATTATTGAAGCCCCAAGGCCGGCAACAGTCCCTTTACCAGTAATGTCATAACCTACCATTGGGGTAGCATCAAGATAAAATGACCCCCAGAATCCCATCCAAACATTTCCTCCATATCGGATTCTTTCTCTCCATTCAGGTACAACCTTTTCTGGTTCTTTAGTTTTTTCCACTTCTTCCTTGTCATCAGGAATTCGCTCAGGTTTAGGAAGAATTACCTGTGCCGACACAGAAATAGATATAAGTAAAAGAAAGAATACTCTTAGCATCAAGAAAATGATTTATACGTTCTTAAAACGATGGCAAATATAAAAGATTATTTTGGAAAGCTTATTTAGCTATTTAGTTTGGAAATATAGCGTTTGTAGAAATTTAAGGGTGCTTAACAGATATTATTTGTTTTCTTTGGAAATTAATAAATAACAACCGCATGAGAAAATTTCTATTTGGGCTACTGTTTGTATCAACTGTTTCTATGAGCCAATCCCTGACGGCAGATGAAATAATTAAGAAATATGTTGATGCCATAGGTGGCCAGGCCAACATAGGAAAACTGAAGAACGTTGTGGTGGAGACGGAAATGGAGAATATGGGAGTCATAGTTTCCTCAAAACAGATTACTACTGCAGATAATAAGCTTCTTTTAGTTGTCTCGATGGAAGGCCAAGGCGAATTAAATAAAATTGTTTTCGATGGTGAGAAAGCCAAAATTTCTTCGCAGCAAGGTAGCCAGATAGTAGAAGGCGAGGGAATTGAGTATTTTAAGTTTCTAGGTAGTATAATCCCGGACTTGTCTTACTCCAGTTTTACTCCTATTGCTGGAGATAAAGAAAAGGTTGGAGCAGAAGATTGCTATACACTCTCATTTGAACTTGGGAATGGGCTTAAGTTTAAGGATTTTTATTCTGTAGAGACAGGTTTAAAGCTTAAGCAAGAGATGATTACTCCTATGGGTTCAATTTCTTATCTTTACGGAGCGTACAAAGAATATGCTGGTGTGAAGTTCCCTATGGACAGAAAGCAAGAGATGCAAGGACAAGTTATGGACACACCTGTAATTGCTCTTAAAGTAAACCAAGACATCCCTGATTCGGAGTTTTCAAGAGACTAAGACTATCTTAGGAGGGAGTCTATTCGTACAAAATTATATCCCTTTTCTCTTAGGTGTGATAGAATTTCTGGTAATTTCAAATATAGTTTGTCGGTGCGTTTAGGATCTGTGCCAATGTGCATGAGTAGAATAAAGCCCGACAAGTCCTCAGATTTCTCGTAGATACTTTTAAGGATTTCTTCCGATGAGCGATAGTTTTTCATGTCAGGAGTGGTGTAGTCAGCATGAGACAACGTGCCTGGAGAATAATTAACTATTTGTATTCCCTCTTCATTTGCCCAAAAAGACACAGCATTATTATACCACTCAAAAGCAGGCATATAAAAGCGGGCCTGTTGTTTTTTTATACCTAACTTTTCTATCTCCTTGTAGTTTGCTTTCATGTCTTTAATAAACTCCCTTTTAGATAGCAAGAGGCTATCCTTGTTTTCCCAAGAACAACACAGAAGGTGCTTATCTGAATGCGGCCCAAGATAATGCCCCTTGGATTTTAGTTCTGCAACCTGTTTAGGATACATTCGATAAAAGTCGCCAGTGAGGAAGAAAGACGCTTTACTTATGTTTTCTGATAATGTTTGGACTATGAAGTCTGTACCGTCTGAAAACTCATGTCCAGTAAAGACAAGGGCAATTTGCTTCTTCGAGGTGTCTCCTCTGGTAATGCCACCGAAGGAGCTATTGGAGAACTGGCAATGTGATTTAGAAAATGCGTGGATTAAAATGAGAACTAGTAGTTTTTTCATTACTTTTTCTAAGTTAATCAATATAAAGTTACGTTAAATAACCTTAATATCAAACTTTATTCTAAACCTCAACCTTTTTTATCATTCTTATATATGAAAATTGATTTACTTACTTAAAAAGAAAAGATTATGAAAAAGAATGTGTTAATGGGGTTAGTGGCAGTTTTGGTTTCATTTGGAGCTTTTGCCCAAGAGAAGAAAGACAGGAAGGTTAGTGTAGAAGATAGGGCAAAGTGGAAGACAGAAGCCATGAAGAAGAAGTTGGATTTGAATGATGAGCAATCCTCAAAGTTGTACGCAATCCATCTGGAAGAAGGGAAGGCAGCAGAATTAAAAAGAAGGGCTGAAATGGAAGCTAGGAAGAAGCATAACGCTCAGCTTAAAGAGAAGTACTCAAAGGTTCTAACTAAAGAACAGGTAGCAAAATTGGAAGAGTACAAGCGAAAAGATGGAAGAAAGAGAGGAGGATATAAAATTCATGGCAGGGGTTGAAAGAGGGGGCACAAGCCCCTTTCTTTATGCTGGAAAACTTAATGGGAATAATTTAATGAAGAATCGTTAAGTAACCCCGTTTGATGTATAAGTTAAACAGTGATTCGAGAAAACTTTAAGCCGTTAGCAGTAAAAAACCTTTAAACCTCAATTCTTTTTACCTTTAGACGTTCCGATTGGACTTCCATTAATAGCTGTTGCGAATCCCTGTAGTTTAGTACTCCGCCTTTTTCTCTTACTTCAGAAAGTAGTGATAGATCAAAATCCTGTACCAGCCAAAGCGGGTTTTGGTGTTCGGACTCTTGTAATATTCCTAACTCTGGAAACCCTATATCTGGAGTCGAATAAGCTGCACAGTATCCATAATTGTAGTCTACAGCTGGTGTCCAGAGAGCTTCGCCGATGGTTTGGGATACTATGGTGTAGCATTGGTTCTCCATGGCTCTAGCTCGCGAAGCTACATGCACCCTGGTAGCCCCTCTTATGGTTTCGGTACAACTTGGGACAAGAATGATATCTGCACCTGCCTTAGCCAGTTCAAAGGAGCCAATTGGAAACTCCGAGTCGTAGCAAATCTGTATTCCGAAACTGCCTTTATCTGTATTAAAAAGTGTAAGTTCCGGCTCCCCGGCAGAGACACCCCATTCATTATTTTCAAAGGGAGTCATGAAAAGTTTGTCCTGGTAACCCACTTCGCCTTTGTCAGAGAATACAAAAGCACGGTTTATGATTTTTCCGCCTTGTTCCAAAGGGAAGCTCGGAGCTACAATAATCACGTCATGTTTTTTTGCAAGGTCGGTGTAAAGTTCTTTAAATTCTCCTACATAAACTTGCAAAGCCCTTACTTGGGCTCGTGCGTCCTTTTGGAGGGTTTTTTCTAAAAGACTTACCAGCTCCATAGAACCGTATTCGGGGAAAACCGCAATATCTACATTTTCTAACTTGCTAATCCACGACCCAACAAAACTTTTCCATTCTCCAATGGACCTATGATAAGTTATAGGGTAATTTGCTGCAGCTACTCTCATTTACTTCTTGGTTTTAAACCAATATTCCATTGGTTTTTCTGTTGCTTCTTCTTCTCCAATGTCCTTCCAGTCAAAAAAGCTGACCAAGTTGTCCGACTTAGAGAATCCCTGTTTTTGCCAAAATATATCTAATGGCATGTAATCTGCGGGTCGCAATGGGTGGTTCTCCGGTCTTTTTACCGCACAGAAACAAACAGTTTCTACAAAAGAGAATGCGTGTTTTTCTCTTTCTTCAAAAAAGCGTTTTCCCAAACCTATACCCCGATATTCTTTGAGTAAAATACTTTCACCAAAGTAAAAAATGGAATTCAAATCGAAAGCCTTTTCTATAAATGGGGCTTGCACATCTGCTGTTTCATCAGACAGGGGAATGCATGTGGTAGCCCCCACCATTTGGTCTCCATTAAAAACAGAAAACAGAAAGGAGCGGGGGCTATTGATGTATGTTTTTAGATAGTTTTTTTCGTATTCTAAGCTACCATCATATAAATATGGAAAGTCTTTGAAAACGGCTATCCTAAGTTTGGCAAGAGCTTCTGCGACCGAATCTATTTCTTGGCCAACAAATGAACGGTAGTTTAGGCCGACACCAGTTTTATCCATAGCGGAAGATTGTAATAAGTGGTAACACGGGTTATTTTACCATTTTCAACAGCCAAAAATGCACCGGCAGGTAGTACATATTTTTGGCCCTTGGCTTCTGGCAAACCTTCATCTGTGCCTTTGTAAATTCCGTTAACTACAAATTCCACAGATACCCTTGTGCCGCTTGGCTCATCCATAAAAACCATCTCAGTAAGGTTTTCTTCATAGCACTTGTCCATGTGTGCTTGAAATTCTTTAAATAGTTCTAAGCCAACACGTACGTCGCCTTGGTTCGTTTCATGGCGGATATTTGAGTCTAATAAAGACAACATTCCGGGCCAGTTTTGGTTATTAAAGTGCTGGTAATATTCTTTTACAACGTCTATTGCTTGCATAAAAAAAGGTTTTTACAAAATTACGGCAAGAAGGGCAGTCCTACAAGGATAAAAAGCAATACTGCTTAAGTGGTGTTTTGTGCGTATTTTATTTAATATTTTCACTATTTTTGATAAACTTATTCAACAAGCGGGTAAAAATGAAAATCGAAGTTCAGGGTAAATCCTCATACTTAGTATTAATTGAACCGGAAAAGAAGGTGTCTTTTAGAGTAGAGAAACTGAAAGACATGATGCGGAGTGAGTTCAATATGGTAACCAATCCGTTTTTTAATCCCCACATTACAGTTATAGATTTTGAGCAATACGAAACCTATGAAAAGGTTATAATAAATAGGCTTACAAATTATACACAGGAACTCAATCCTTTTGTATTAAAACTTAGTGATTTCGGAACATTTGGACATACTTTTTTTATAAGAGCACTGCCTCAGGGTGAGGATTTAAACAAGCTTGCGGCCAGAAAAGCCGAAATGAAAAGCATTTTTAGAACTAGCGTAAAAACTCAGAACACCTACCATCTCACTATTTTCAAGGATCTCACAAAAGAGCAAAACCAAGATATTTGGGACAAATGGCAGACTAAAAGCTTCGAAGATCAATTTACGGTTCATGAACTGGTACTTCTCAGGAAAAAGAACGGGCATAGGCATTATCAAGAATTAGCCCGATTACCTCTAATGGGTAAAGAGCCCAAACCTACTTATGTGCAGGGGACTCTGTTTGATTTATAGCCTGTATTTTTTAGAGCTCCCCTTTCTTCATTCGTTCTACTGCATAATCTACTGCTCTGGCAGTTAGTGCCATATATGTCAATGAAGGATTTTGGGTAGCGGTAGAGGTCATACAAGCTCCATCTGTTACAAAAACGTTTTGACAAGCATGAAGGGCATTCCACTTATCTAGCATAGAGGTTTTGGGGTCATGCCCCATACGTACGCCTCCCATTTCATGAATATCTAGTCCCGGGTTTCGGTTGAGATCTGTAGTTTTTATGTTTTTGAAACCAGCCACTGTAAACATTTCGGTCATTTGCTCAAAATAATCTTTCACCATCTTACGGTCATTGTCATCGTAATCTACCGAAATCTTAAGTTGAGGTATTCCCCATGCATCCTTGAGTTTAGTGTCTAATGCTACAAAATTACTCTCTTTCGGGATGGTCTCACCCATCATATGAGAGCCTACAGACCAGAAGTCGTTTGCTTTCTGATTATTCAATTGGTTTTTAAGCTCCTCGCCCCAAACGTCTCCAGCAGAGACATTACCTCTACGGGCTTCAAAGCCTGCTGCGTAGCCTCTTAGAAAGTCCGTTTCCTGACTTTCTACGTTCCTGAAACGAGGTATATAAGGCGAGTTTGGCCGTCTCCCTTCGGTGGTTTTATCTAAATAACCTTCGTATTCTCCGGAAATCACGGCGGTATAATTGTGAAAAGCCACATATTTACCTAGCGTGCCACTGTCATTTCCTAATCCGTTCGGGAAGCGGGATGAGGTACTATTGAGTAAAACCAGATTAGAGTTGAGAGCAGCAGCATTTAGGAAAATTACTTTTGCATAGTACTCCGTCATTTCCTTAGTAACATCATCTACTACACGCACTCCGGTTGCTTTGCCAAGATTCTCGTCAAAAATGATAGAATGTACTACAGAATGCGTTCTCAAAGTCATATTTCCTGTATTTGCAGCAGCGGGCAAAGTAGAAGAGTTACTACTAAAATATCCTCCATATGGACAACCCCTCTCGCAAATGGTACGGTGCATGCACTGCGACCGCCCCTGGTCTAGGTAGATTTTGCGGTTATCTGTAATATGGGCACAGCGTCCCTGTATTACATGTCGGTTTTTGTAGTTTTTCTTTACAACGCCTTGAAAATACTCCTCTACACAATTCATTTGGTGGGCAGGCAGAAAATCCCCATCGGGAAGGGTTTTTAATCCATCTTTATTGCCAGAAATACCAGCAAAACGCTCAACATAAGTATACCATGAATCTAAGTCTGCATGACGTATAGGCCAGTCTACAGCGAAGCCATCTCGTTGCGGCCCCTCAAAATCAAAATCAGACCAACGTTGGGTTTGGCGTGCCCAAAGAAGTGACTTTCCACCTGTTTGGTATCCCCTTATCCAGTCAAAGGGTTTTTCTTGCACATAAGGGTGTTCGTTATCCTTGGCGAAAAAATGCTCCGTTCCTTCATAAAAAGCATAACACTTGCTTACTATGGGGTTGTCTTTCTTTACGTCCTCGGTAAGGCTATGGCGGTGTTTAAACTCCCAAGGTAGCATATTGGTGGTAGGGTAGTCTACGATATGTTTTACTTCCCGGCCCCGTTCCAAAACCAGAGTTTTCAATCCTTTTTCGCAAAGTTCTTTTGCGGCCCAACCGCCAGATATGCCTGAACCAATAACAATGGCGTCAAAAGTTCTGTTTTTTACTGAATCTACATTTAAATTAGGCATGTTCTTTAAGGTCTACGCAGCCTAAATAACGGCCGGGAATGAATTCATAGGTTTTACTAAGTACGTATTCAGAAGAAGAATATCCTCTAACCGTAAGGTTTTTTAATAAATCACGGAAAGAAGGCTCTTGACCTTTTATTACCTCAAGACTTTCTTTATGATTAAGTTCGGGAAATGCCCTACCTAAATCCTTGTTGGCAGATTTATTCAGTTGGTCCAGACCTTCTGAAAATTGTTTTTGAGTTTCTTTGTCGTAGCAATCTTGAATCATTAGAGCCACAAAATCTTGTACTCCAAGAGATTTTGCTCCTGAAGTATCCGTTTCAGGGATTATAGCATCTACTGCTGCAGATAATATATCTAGTTCTTTGTCCGAAAAAACGGAGGAGGAAGTGAGCCGAGATTTATTCCACCAGACCAAACCCGCAGGTATGGCCAAAGCAGCGGCTACTCCCAGGGTTATGGCTTGTCTTCTTTTCATATTGCCCGAGATTTAAGGCAAAGTAAGTGAAAAACACAAAGAAGCTAACACTAATTGCTAGAAAACTTAATGGGGATTTTAATCCAAAGACTTACTTTCTTAAAGCTTGTTTCGGCAGGTCCGCACTTTTAGTCATCTTTAAATTTCATATGGCTGTAGTTTACTTAATCGATTATTTTTCAAACCACATAGATGAAAATTAAAAAAAGAGGACATAGAAAAAATGATTTTTAACACAATAGCTATGTGAAGCATGCTTGCATGTCTTATGTC
>CAZBAV010000091.1:0-16620 GCA_964489955.1 uncultured Lacihabitans sp.
AGTAGCAGTAAATACCATTCTGATAGCTACTAGAATTACCAGCACAGAAATTATCTGAAAAATGGAGTGTATCCTAAAAAATGTAAGCAAAGATTTTATTGGTTTCTGGGTACAAAAATATTGACTGTTTAACGCTTAAACCAAAAAATACTCGGATATTTGTAATTTAGTATAAAACTTAGCGTAGAGGAGTTTATAAGGAGATGGAAAGCAAAAGGCAAAAACAAGTAGGTAGACTAATCCAGAAAGATTTAGGAGAAATTTTTCAAAGAGATTTTAAAGCGGTGTTTGCAGGTAACTTTGTAACCATTACCGATGTTAAAGTTTCACCGGATTTAAGTGTGGCTAAAGTGTACCTAAGTTTCTTAAAAGACGATAACAGAGATGGTATTTTGGCAGAAATTAGGGAGAATACCAAGAAAATACGTGGCACTTTTGGTATTAAAGCAAAGAGCCAATTACGAATAATACCAAACTTCAGTTTCTTTATTGATGATACTGCTGAGTATGCACAAAAGATAGAGGAGCTATTTGCTAATATACATATTCCGCCAGCGGATGAGTCAGAAGTAGAGGAGTGAATTTGCCGTTTTTCATAGCAAAGAAATATTTCTTTTCGGGGAAAAAGAGGAGTTTTATAAACTTTATCTCCATTATTTCTATGCTTGGAGTTACAATTGGCTTAGCGGCATTAATAATTATTCTTTCGGTTTTTAATGGTTTAGAGGATTTAAACCGAGAGATTTTTAAGTCTTTTGATCCTGATTTGAAAATCAGGCCTGCAGAAAAGAAAAGTTTTTTGTTAGATAGCACACTTTTGCGGCGGATTAACAATCTGGAAGGTGTAGCCTATTCTACACAGGTTTTACAGGATAAGGCCCTCGCACAAAATAGTACAGCACAAACCATAGTAGATGTAAAGGGTGTAGATAGTACCTTTTCTAAAAACAAGGGAATGGCCGGCTCTTTGGTGGGTGGAACTATGTCTTTGGACATAAATGGCCTACCTGCGGCCTTTATTAGTGGTGGAGTGTATAATTCCTTAGGACTTACTGTTAATGACTTTTTTAATCCGATAAGTCTTTTATATCCCAAAAACCAAAGCCCCAATTTGTTAGACCCAAGTGATAATATCAGTAAGGTTTCTTTGGAAGTTGGCGGGGTTTTTATTTTGGAGCAACAGTATGATAACTATCTCTATATTCCATTGAATTTAATGGAGGACTTAACACAATCTTACGGAAAGCGTACGGCCATAGAGATTACACTTGACCAAGGTGCCAATAGCAAGTCTATCCAGAAAAATATTGCTGCTTTGCTACCGAAAGGCATGGAGGTTGTAAACCGCGATGAGCAAAATGCTTCACTTCTGAAAGCCATTAAAATAGAAAAACTTTTTGTGTTTATTGCCCTAATATTTATTGTGGGTATAGCTTCGTTTAATATCTTTTATGCGTTAAGTATGTTGGTATTAGATAAGAAAGATGACATAAAAACACTGTCTGCACTTGGGGCTAGTAAAGGTCTAGTGAAACGTATTTTTATCACAGAGGGTTTTATAATATCTGGCTTTGGAGTAATCTTGGGTCTGGTAATAGGCTTGGGTGTTTGCTGGGTACAGTCTCAGTTTGGGATTGTAGGTTTAGGCATGGCTAGTGCTGTTGTAGAAGCTTATCCTATACGGGTGATGCTAAGTGATGTCTTGTTTTCTGTATTGGGGATTATAGTTATTACGTTTATGATATCTCTTGTGCCCGCCCGTAAAGCGGCTACAATGGTGTAATAGACTTAGAATTTCGCACAGCTTAACCTTTTTATTTTTTTCTGGGAGGTGGTTCGTGCTAGTAAAAAAAGAAATATGAAGAGGATTTTTTTGTTCTTATGTTTGCTTAGTTTGGGTGTTTTTGCTCAAGAGAGAGTTTCCAAAGATCTGGATTTTGACCTTATCCATACAGAATTGCATGTTAAGCCTATTTGGGAATCCATGACTTTGGAAGGAAAGGCTGTATTAAGCCTTAGCCCATATTTTTATCCGCAGTCGCAGTTGGTGTTAAACGCTAAGGATTTTACCCTGAAATCTATAAAGAAAGATGGTAAGGAGTTGAAATATAGCTACGATGGACGTTTTATTACCGTTTCTTTGGATAAAACTTATAAAGCGGGAGAAGTGCTTAAGGTGGAAGTGGATTATGTGGCCAATCCGGAGAAAATAGAACTCCAACTAGGAGAGGAAAACCAAAGTGAGCGTGGCCTTTATTTCATTAATGTTAATGGCGAGCGTAAGGGTATGCCTACACAACTGTGGACCCAATGCGAGACCCAATCTTGCAGTGCCTGGTTTCCTACATTGGATTACCCCAACCAAAACCATACGCAAGATATTTTCATAACGGTAAAGAAAAATCTAACGACTTTGTCTAATGGAATTTTAGTAGAGTCAAAGGACTTAGGAAATGGTTTTAAAACAGAACATTGGAAACAGAAAGTGCCGCACGCAGTGTATTTAAGCATGATGGCTGTAGGTGATTTTGTGAAGGTTGTGGATAAGGATTTTAATCGTTTTGAGGTAAGTTATTACATGGAACCCTCTTATGCTCCATATGCTAAGGGTATTTTCGGGCGAACTCCGGAGATGATTACCTATTTTGAAGATATTTTGGGTGTTAAATACCCATGGGAGAAATACTCTCAAGTGCCTATACGTAGGTTTGTTTCTGGTGCTATGGAAAACACTACAGCCACCACTCACGCCCGTTCAGTGCTTAAAAATTCGCACCAATTAGTGGACGGACACGATGATGCTGTTATAGCCCATGAGCTGTTTCACCACTGGTTTGGAAATTATGTAACATGTGAATCATGGAGTCAACTGCCCCTTAATGAGGCTTTTGCCAATTACTCAGAATATCTGTGGGCTGCCCATAAATACGGTAAAGATGAGGGTGATTATACCAATATGGAGGATTTACAAAGCTATCTTGGAGAAGCTCAGAGTAAGCAAGTGCCGCTCATTCGATTTGATTATTTGAGTAGTGAAGACATGTTTGATGCTCATTCTTACCAAAAAGGTGGTCGAATATTACATACCCTTAGGTCTGAGGTAGGTGACGAGGCTTTCTTTAAGACTTTGAAATATTATTTGGAAAAGTATGCTCTCCAAAGTGTGGAGGTAGAAAACCTACGTATGGCTTTTGAGAAAGTTACGGGTAGGGACTTGAAGTGGTTCTTTGATCAGTGGTTTCATAGAGGAGGGCATCCTACGGTGGGTCTTGTACACAGGATAGAAGGAAACATGCTTATACTTTCTGCCAATCAATTGCTAGATTCTTTAAATACCCAAGCTTTCCGTGTAAAGTTACCAATTAAAATTTATACCTCTGCGGGGGTTAAAGACACTTTAGTACAGCTAGACTCTCAAGTGAATGAGTTCAGTCTTCCTTTTGAAGGGACTTTTAAGCATTTTGTGCCTAATGCAGATGGCTATTTTCTTGGAGTAGTAAGTGATAAGCGTACAGTGGATGACTATATAGCTCAATATAGAGATTCAGAAGATATCTTTGCCCGTTTTATTGGTTTGGAAACGGCTCTTATTCTTACTGGGGAAGATGAGCCTATGAAGGACGCCAAGCTTAGGGATTTGGTGCTTGAGGCTACTAGGGATAAGTTTTGGCGTATCCGTCAATTGGCCGTACAGCGTTTCTTTGATTATGACGGAGATGATTTCCTTAAAGTCGAAAAGCGTTTAGAAGAGATTATTAAGACTGATCCGGCTTCTAATGTTAGGGCGGATGCTATATTGTCCATAAAGAACTTCCTTAATCCAAATCATATTGATTTGGCACGTACCGCCCTTAAAGATACTTCTTATGCAGTGCAGGCTGCTGCTTTGGAGTATTTGTTCCAACAAAACGTACCTGATGCCGATTCTCTGGCTTTGGCCTATGAAAATGTGCAGGATGGGGCAATTTTTGGTGCAGTGTTAAACTATTATGTACAAAATCAAGTGTCGGGCAAGATGGACTGGATTTTGGAACGAATGGGTACGTTAGAGGGAATGGAGATTTACCAATATCTCGGTTTGTTGGGTTCTTATATTATCGTCTTTGATGATACAGAACTTTTAAACGCCTTACCCTTTTTAAGGGATGTTGCCTTAAATGAATTTACATGGTATGCCCGTATGAGTGGTGTACGTGTATTGTATTCTATAAAACATTTATCAGCTTCAGCACAAGAGGTTTTTGACGAAGCGATTAAAAACGAAAAAGATAGCCGTTTAATAGGTTATTATAAGGAATTGAATGTGGAGAGATAAACTTAATTTCCTTTCAAAACTCACTTTCTCAAGGACTGTAAATGCTTTGGGGCTGGTTTCCTCGTTTATTTACTCACGGATTACCAAGTCGCCCACAAACCATTTTATGCCTGTGGCCTTGGCTGTAGAGCCTACCACATCTTGTAACCTGCGGTGTCCCGAATGCCCAAGTGGTTTACGTTCTTTTACACGCCCAACAGGTATGTTAAGGAAAGATATGTTTGGTAAGTTGGTGGAAGAAATAGGAGATAAACTAATGTATCTTACTTTTTATTTTCAGGGAGAACCTTTTCTGCATCGTGACTTTCTGGAGATGGTAAAGATGGCTACAAAGAAGGGTATTTATACTTCCACATCTACTAATGCACATTATTTAAACTATGAAAATGCGGTAAATACGGTAAAGTCCGGACTTGACCGTATTACTATTTCTATTGACGGAACTACTCAAGAGGTCTACCAGCAGTACAGGGTGGGAGGGAAGCTAGATAAGGTATTAGAAGGTACCAAGAACATCATTCAGGCTAAAAAGGACTTAGGCTCTAGTACTCCACACGTGATATTCCAGTTTTTAGTGGTAAAACCTAATGAACACCAGATGGATGACGTTAAAGCTCTCGCGAAAGAACTGGGTGTGGATGAACTGAGATTTAAGACAGCTCAGATTTATGATTATGAAGATGGCTCGGACTTAATTCCTGATAATACGCATTACTCTAGGTACCAAAAAGAAAGCAACGGTAAATGGAGTATTAAGAACAAGCTGATAGACCATTGTTGGAAAATGTGGCATTCTGCCGTTATTACGTGGGATGGAATCGTAGTTCCTTGTTGCTTCGATAAAGATGCAGAATACCGCATGGGGAACGTATCTGAGAGTTCTTTCCGTGATGTATGGTATTCTGATACCTATAAAGGTTTTCGTCACAGTCTCATTGGAGGCCGTAAAAACATAGAAATGTGCCAAAATTGTACCGAAGGTACGGAGATTTGGGGCTAGGAGTTTAATTTCCTCTAAACAGCTCTATGGTATAATCTAGTAATTTTTGGTCTCCATATTGACCATGTCCGGGAATAATAAGTTTTACGTTAGGGTACTCCTGTTTTACCTTCTGTACAGTTGATGACCATTCCGCCACGTTAGCGTCACCGAGATATCCCTTACTAGCTTTTAGCTCTTTTATTAAACAGCCACCGAACATTACATCATCAGCAGGGAAATATCCCACTACGTTGTCTTTGGTGTGTCCTTCTCCAAAGAACTTCACACTGCAATCTACTTTGCCCACTTTCAATACTAAAGAATTTTCAAAACCATTTTGCGGTACCTCCAATTGATCTTCTTTGGCCAGAGCAATGGTCTTATTGTATGCAAATGAAGGCGTCTTGTTATTATGGAATGCCTTAAGCCCCCCTAGGCAGTCGTTATGGAAATGCGTAACTACAATAGCATTTATTTTGCATTTGAGTGTTTCCTGCACCCACTTAATTAGTTCTTCCGAGCTTTGGTCGTTCGTAGGTGTGTCGTAAATAATGACTTCATTGCCATTCTTAACAATAAGACCATTACATGGCACATAGCCAAAGTCATTGGTTTGTAAAAAAGAGGTATGTTGGTAGGTATTTGGACTGACTTGGGTAAGTACTAGTTTTTCTGTTTTATAAATCTCTTTGGGGCTAAAGGCCTTTCTTTTTTGAGATGTAGCCTTAAAGCTTAGCACAAATAGTAAGGTAGCTAGAAGAGCTGCTGTATAGGTTTTCATAGTAATTTGGTTAAGGTTGTTTTTACTAAAGAGAGAACGTGTCGTTCTGTTTTTTCTTTTAAATGAAGGCCATGTTTTTTATAAATATCGGTGGGAAAAATGACAGGTCTGAACTATTTCATACTCTGAAGTTTCCAATAGACTTCACAGCTTTCTACATGTGCTCCCGGAAGGTATCCTGTGCTCATAAAGAATTCGTTTACTATTTCTCCTCCTGTAAACTTAAATTTCTTTTTAAAGATTTTTACCCATTCTTCTTTGGTTTTGGGATGCAGACTCTCAATCCATTTTTTAAAAGTGCCAAACTCCTTCTGAAGTTCTAGCACTACATTGGCATTGTGTATGGCCGCATTAATTTTTAACCGATTACGGATAATACCGGGGTTAGCAAGTAACCGGTCCCTATCTTCCTGGGTATAGGATGCTATTTTTTCGATATTGTAACCCGAGTAAGCTTCACGAAAAGAATCCTGTTTCTTAAGGATTATATCCCATGACAAACCCGCTTGGTTAATTTCTAGTATAAGTCTACCAAAAAGCTCGTTGTCATCATCTATCGGAAATCCGTAATGGTTATCATGGTACACTCGGTGGTGGTTCCCCTCAGGAAGTGATTTACAGTAACTGCAATAGCTCATAGTTGCTTTAGTAAGTTGTAATCTTGTTTTTCTTTTAAATAGGCGTAGTTCAGTAAAAGGCAGTTGGTATTATTAATGAGCTCGTGTGCCTCTATAAAAGGCAATACAACAGTAGTTATTTGCTCGTTCTCATATTCTGCTCCTGTACTT
This sequence comes from uncultured Lacihabitans sp., assembly GCA_964489955.1. Classification (GTDB taxonomy): domain Bacteria; phylum Bacteroidota; class Bacteroidia; order Cytophagales; family Spirosomataceae; genus Leadbetterella. The sequence continues at coordinate 6,867 of CAZBAV010000091.1, forward strand.
TTATTCCCCAAGGCAAGGATTTGGCTTTTTTCTAGGTAAAGTTCTGTATAAAAGAAATACATGCACTCGTCTGAAGTGCCGGTACTTGTAAAAAGCCTTTTTTTGTTAAGGATAGGTTTTATGTTTTCTGGTAAAACTTCTAGTCCTGTTTCTTCCCGCATTTCTTGCAATGCAATTTCAAGAGCAGTTTTGGTGGCATCTATCATTCCTGCCGGATGCTCGAATGTAAAGCTGCCTTCTGCAATGCGACGTTGTTTCACCAGCAAGAGGTATTTTTCATCCGTGTCTTTGTCTATTAAGCAAGTAAGGATGGTAAGGACTTCGCCTTTGAGGAAACATATGGGTGGGATATGCTCACCTTCAGGCGTTTTTGCATAAAGCATAAGCAAAGAAAAAAGGACTTCTCCGTTATATCTACGTCTGGTATAGACCTCTTCTATGTTTTCTATCTCTAATCCATTTTCTAGGAGATTTTCTCTCCATAGTTTAAACTTATGTGCATCCTCTAGTTTTTCCTCTATCACTTCTTGAAACTCTTTAATCGTGTTAATATGTCCTGTAAGCCATTTTGTTTAATTTCATAGACAGTGGCTAGCTGCATACCTAGTTTCCCTTCGGGGAAGCCCCCCTTACGAAGAAACCACTCAAGGTAACTTACAGGTAAATCGGCCAAGATTGTTCCTTTATATTTTCCAAAGGGCATCCTTTGGGAGACGAGACTGAGTAGGATTTCCTTATCGGGTGTCATAGTGTTACAAATATAGAAAACAAAAAAGCCCTGCTTGTAAAACAGGGCTTTTTTGGTATAGAAATTAGCAATTATTCTCTCTTGTTCAAGAACATCATTACAAAGTATAAAAGGTTGGCAATAGCCGCCATAGCTGCAACTACATATGTCATAGCTGCCCATTTTAAGGCATCTTTTGCCATTGCATGTTCTCTTTGGTTAACCACATTACGGTCTGTCATCCACTTTAAGGCACGGTTACTTGCATCAAATTCTACTGGTAAAGTAACCAAAGCAAATATGGCTAATGCAGCATTGGCTACAATAAGTACAAGCAGCAAAGTATTACCTATTGGGTTGTTTTGTGAAAGCAAAGCTACTCCACCAAACATCAACAGCATATTAAACATACCCATTACTCTGGAAGCTATATTTACGGCTGGAACCATAGCAGAACGGAACTTTAGTGCAGCATAAGCCGTGGCATGCTGTACGGCGTGGCCAACTTCGTGGGCCGCAACTGCAGCAGATGCCGCACTACGTCCATGATATACGTCGGTACTAAGATTAACCGTCTTGTCTAGGGGGTTATAGTGGTCTGTTAGTCTGCCATCTACTTGCGTTATTTTTACATCATAAATACCGCTATCGTTCAACATCTTCCTTGCTATTTCCTCTCCACTTAATCCATTTGATAAGCCAATTTGAGAGTACTGCTCAAACTTACTTTTCAACCTATTGGAAACCAACATTCCAATAACCATGAAAATAACACCAATTACGATAATTCCCATTTTCTAAATTTTATTATTTTGTCCAAAAATATAAAGCATTTGTATTATTAACAAATATTGTCTGGTTTGGAGTTCATTTCTTTAGAATGCCTTTACAGACGGTATCGGGGCTTGATAGATGCGTTTTTCTGCATGATGGGGAGTTTTGATCCAGTTTTTTGTTTGAAAAGTGTTTTTGGTTTTAATGGAATTATAATGACAAGCTTTACAAGTTCTAATGGTTAAGTCGGGGTTTAGATTTTTAGGAGTAAAGTATAGATTGGGAAATCTATACTAAATTCAGTGTCAAAATTTCTCCCGGGAGTCCATCGAAATCACGTAGTTCTTGTGTTATAAAGCCATTATTTGTCAGAATTTTCCGGGAAGCCGTGTTTTTAGGGTCTATGATAGCATTAAGTTTGACAAGGGATGTATGTTTACGTGCTTCATTTACCAATGTTTGACCTATTGCTTTACCAAAACCTTTGCCCCAGTGAGCAGGTAAAATCATATATCCCAGCTCTGCTTCGTTAGGATCTGTATCATCAATTTCTAGTTTGCCGAAACCTATGAATGTCCCTTGATTATCCACAACTTTATATGATCCCAATGTTGGATGTAGCTTATTTTTTTGCAATATTTTGTCAAAATCTATTTGGGCTTCATCAATACTGAATTGTCTTTCTGTTATCATAGCCATTACCTGTGCATTACTTACTAGCTGGAAGTAGAAAGGGAAATCTGCGGGAATGAGCTTTTTTAGATATAGTTTCATAAGAGTGATGGCTATCTTCTACTAAAGTTGTCTGAATTCAAGAACGCACTGTTAATAATAGTAACAACGAAGATTTGGGAAGTTGATTACGTAAGGTTGCAGTTTAGTAATATAAAATCTGCAAACGTGGTATTTAGGATTTATTTGTAATTTCTGCCAAATCACTTGTGGTATTCTTGATTATTTCGCTAATCTCTTGAGGTTTGTTAACGGTCATGAAATGTCCTCCTCGCTTGATGATAAAAATAGTTTTGATGTTTTTAATTGGTAAAATTCTATCTGATGTTCCGTGGATATGTGTACAGTTTTTTGGTTCCTCTGTGTTTTCCCAATTAAGTATTTCGTTAATTGCCCAGCCAAGAAATTTGCTATCTGTATCTTTTAGAATTTGTTCCAAAAGTCTCTTATCCTCTTTATTCTGTAAACCGAAAAGCCAATTTGAAATTATGTTCGATTTTTTTAGTAGTTTGTTTGGTATCAGCGTATTCAATTTTAGTTTTCCAAAGATTCTATATGCTTTTGGTATTTCTAGTTTTGTCTTTACAGAAGCAATTAAAATTAGTTTTTCAACTTCGATTAGTTTTGATATTTCAACAGCTAAAATTCCGCCAAAAGAAAGTCCAATTATTATTGGTTTTGGGCTACTAATGTTTTTAGATATGCGTTTCGCATAGTTTGCAAGACTTTCATGTTTTCTAGGCTTAATCCAATCAATGTATTCTACAGATGAGTTACCGAAGTCTATTTTGTGAAACACTCGTTTATCAACACCTAAACCGCTGAAAACATAGATTTTTTTTCATTCTGTGCTAAGCGTTTTTGGATTATTTGTTAATAACTCCAATTTCATCATAAGGTCTATTTGCTCATCATTTCCGAGCCAAAAAGAATGTTTCCCAAATTCTACAAAGCCGTTTTTGGTATAAAACTTTAAAGCTTTTTCATTGTGTTCCCATACTCCTAGCCAAATATAAGGAGCTGCTTTTTCTTTTGCGATTTCTAAGGCTTTTTGGTAAAGCAGTTGCCCGATTTTTTGTCCATGATAAGCTCTTAAAACATAAATTCGTTCTATTTCTATAGCATTGAATTCTTGGAGTTTGGTTTGGGATTTCCCGGAATTTAGCTTTAAGTAACCGATGACTTGATCCTTGTCTATTGCAAAATAGAATAGAGATTCCGGGTTACTTAATTCCGCTTTCAGTTTTTCTAAAGAGAAACCTTCTTGAAGGTATTTCTGCATATTCTCTTCAGAATTGCTATCTGCAAAAGTTTCTAGAAAGGTTAATTTACCTACTTCTTGAAGGAGGTGTATGTCTTCAACATTTACCTTATTTACTATTATTTGCTCCATAAGTATACAACAAATAAGGTGTGCCTCCGGTTTCTACTTAAGTTGGAATGTTTTTACAACAGTTTTTATCTGCTCTAAACTGTCACCTGTTTGGTCGTTTGTAGAGCCGAACAAAATGTAATACATGTTATCATGGAAAAGTGTCACTTGGTAAATGGTTTCTATTTTACCGTTTTTTTTGTCCTTACCCTTCGCATAAATCTCATAACCAGTTAGCTCATTTATTTTGATTTCGTTTATTGTGGTAAGATATACGAATTCAATCGGTGTCTGTTTGAGACGGTTGATAGAAAACTGTTTTTTGTCTTCCTCATTAATAGGGGAGAAGGACTTTGCAACCACTAAGTTGGTCTGGTCTTCGGAGCTAGAAGGGACTTGGCCATCAACAGTAAAAATAAGAGAGCCGGCTATGTTTTGTGCAAATATTAGCTTCGTGCCTTCAGAATTAATGGTGTAGTCTACGTTTTCAAAAGGGTCAAGATTTATATTTTCGTCATAGAAAACGGAAAGGATAGATTCTTTTATTTCGTTTCCAAGATCTGTAAGCTCTGCTGGTACCACGCCATTAATCATAATAGTTTCTTTTTCTGAGCCAAAAACAAGAACGTACTTCTGATAAATGGTCTCATAGGCTTCTTGGGTCCCTGTTATGAATAGTCCAGGGTACGAGTTTACCTGCATTTTCTCTATTGAACTTGCATCAACCCCTGTTCTTAATAAGTCATTTTTGTTAAATCCTTTGGTGATTTCCGAAAACGGTCCAGGGAGTACAATTACCATGATACTAGAGCCGCTCTCCGTTTGTTGGAAACCCGAAAAGTTTTTAGCGTCTTCTAATCCAACAGGCGGAATGAGACTGATTTTAGTGCTTTTTATGTGTCTATGTTTGTCTGTTTTGGTATTGCTTATTATCTCCTGCGAAAACGAGGTTAGGCGGAAGAAAGCAAGTAGTGTGGTGAGGAATACTTTTATCACGTATTTTTTTGATTGTTATGCCAAATATACATATTATCCTTTAAAACTTAATTCTAGGAATTAGTTTTAGAATAAGAGAATTTACATGAAGTGTGTCATCTTAGTAGCTTATTATTAGTCGTATATTGCCAAATCCCATGGACGAAGTCCAGAGACCACTTCCTGCACTGTTGTTAATAGATTCTGCTCTTAATACATAGGTGTACTGCGTATTATCTACAATTAGGTTGGCAGGAGTACTTAGAGAATATGGAGAAATATTAGGGCTGTTTGTAGTGGATGTAGTACAATAATTTGTGCTTACACCTGTGTTTGAAGTCACCACACGAAGGCATACTCGCATGTTATTGTTTGGGTCATTGTCGCTCAGGTAAGCTACAAAGTCTTTCAGAGTAGAGCCATTGGGTAAGGATAATGCCTTTTCTACATAATAGTAGGCATTCAGAGTGTTCCAAGTAGATTTAAGGGAGGATGGCAGGAAACCATTATTAAGTTGTAGGAGACTTCCAAGATTTGAGTAAGTAAAAGAATGTGGTGATACGGTTATGGTGGGAGAGACGGATGACCTCACAACGACATTTCCGGTGTTAAATAAAATTATGCCTCGGTCTGTTCCAGTGAGGCTATTTACTCTGATGTCTCCATCAATGTCCAAGTTATATGCAGGGTTAGTAACTCCCAAGCCAACAAATGCATCGTTTGCGGCTTCTTTAAAAACCACTTCGTCTTTGTTGGTTATAAGTGACTTGTATGCAAGATGATTGCTTTGGTTTAAACCCAAAAAAGCTCTGTTTGAGTTTCCTGCATCCTCTGTAAATGTGATTCCAGGTGGTTTTGCACTCAGGGGATCTCCAAAAATGCGTAAGCGACCGTTTCTCATTTCTAGTTTTTCTGTGGGCATTTCGTCTAAAGGCAGCTTTATTCCAAAATTACCATCAATTGCCAAAACGGCTATAGGTTGGTTAGAATTATTAGTAGCAAAGTACAAGGGATGTGCACTGTGTGTTTGTAAATACATATTATTATTCATTAGTCCGTATGTACCTACCTGTACATTACCGTATCTATGGAAAAGTCCATGGTCAGTTTTGCTGTCTTCATAACCAGTAAGTGGGTCATAAGAGCTGTATTGGGCCGTGGATTTGATAGTTGTGGCTATCAATAACAGAAATAAAATGTATCTAATTTTCATGTTTGTCGGTTTTAATTTTGGGAATATTCAATAACTACATTTCCAAATTGTGTGCTGGATGTCCAAGTGGCTTCTGTGTCATCAGACTTTTTTATTACTTCCCATTCTACATAGTAGAAGAGATTTTCTGTATCTACCAAATGATTAAAAGTGGAGAATTCTAAGGTTTGTGCAAGCGACGAATTGGACAGGTTTTTGCTACTTAGCGATGTTATGAGCATGATGTTCATTGTTATAGGGTTAGTGCCATAAATTCTTGCAACAAGGTAGTTATCTATAGAGTTGTCTATGACTTTTGCAGTTATTTTTCTTATTCTGGCATTTTTCGGGAAGTGCAGTGCTGTAGCAGGTCTTGCGGCTGTGGAAACACTAAAATAACCGAAACCACTGTTTATGGTGTAATATGTAAGGTTGTTTGTACTGAATTTTGTGTAGTCCCAAGCAGTTACTTCTAGATTGGTGGCAGGAGAAGGAATAAAAGAACCATCAGTGTTTGCCAATACTATTTTGTTTTGCATGGTAGTATTTTCGTAGGTTTTGTTATGGATTGTGCCACTTACAGTCAGCGTAGTTGCCTGCGGTGCTATGTTTATACCTACGTTACCCGTGTTGGTATTCATCTGGAGGATGCTCTTGTTTGATAAGCTTTTTATCGTTAGGTTAAGATTATCTTGTATTTCTAGTATTGTTGGTGTGCTTGGTGACAGTGGTGCAAATACCACAGCTGCTGGTTCTGTAAGACTTTTTTGTCCGTTTAGTTTTATTCTCCCAAAACCTATTTCTAATCTTTCTTCTGCGAGGGTGCTGCCTGTGCCTATACCCAGGTTTCCTGCAGTGGTCAATAGCATCTGTGTGATGCCGTTGTTTGTGGAGAATCCTAAATTATGGTTTGTCCTTATTTGGGCGTTTATGGAAGTAGATTTAAAGTCGAGAAATGATGTACCTGTTTTATGCCTGTAGCCAATAAGGGTTTTGCTAGACAAGGCGGGTCTGCTTTCATCTGGCGAGAGCCGCAAGCTCTGTGCTTTTAAACCAGAAAAAAGAAGTATTGATAAAGTGAGTGTTTGTAGGTATTTCATGGTCTTAATAGCTAAAATAAATGTTAGACATAAGAAAGGCCAGATTGCTAGGCCAGTTTGTGAGCGTACCAGAATTGGTTAAACTCCGTAACCTAAAACTGTATTGGTAGAGATTATTATTGGTAGTTATGTCTGCTATACTAAATGTATTTGCTTTGGTACGGGTGGTTGATGCTGAACTGCTAGTATAACAGCCTATAGAAGTGGGGTTTTTCCCATTTAACTCAGTTCTCATGATACAGGCTTCTAGGTTATAATTGGCCTGATTGTCTACAAAGGAAACTGCGAAATACTTGAGTTTTACTCCGTGTGGTAAATTAAGGTTTGAACTAAAAACAGGTGTTCCGGTGCTTCCAGAAGGGTACGATATTTCAAAAGGGCCGTTATCGGGTAGTGTGGTAGTGCCAACTAGGTAAGTGAAATCTAATGGCGTAACCGTATAGTTCTCTTCATTTATTTTACTTGTGAGCTCCCCCGTAGAGTTAGCTATCAAAATATGGGAGATGAGCGGTGAGCCTACATTACCCATTATTTTGAAGTCTCCGTTTACATGTAAACGTGCTGTAGGATTAGTTTTTATACCGAAGAATCCATTATTTACTGACATACGTACATTCCAATTGCTATTGCCGTAGCCCCAGAAACCCAGATGGTTTCCGTTATCTGCCATACCTAAAAAAGCTGTAGAAGCTGTGCCAGCATTATTTGTAAACTCTATTCCAGATGCTGCAAACGAGCCCTTAGCTCCTTTGAAACGCATCCCTCCAAAGTTTATATTTAATAATTCCGGGCTGAGAACGGGTGGCCCCAAACTCACAGACGAAGAAAATAACACACGGTTATTATTGTCATCGTTCGAATAAAGAGCCAAAGGTACATCACTGTGCGACTGTATAAATGCCCGTCCGTTTTTAATAGCCGTACCCATACGCGTTCCATTTAAATCTTCTACATCTAAGCCTGTACCCGATTTGTTTATGGTTAAACCTTGAGCGTTATCCGTACGGTTTATCTCAATACTTTGGCCGTAAGTGCTTTGTAAACAGATAAGAAGTTGGATGCTTATTGTTGAAAGAAGAAAAAAAATGACTCTTGCACTATGTAAACCAAATTTGTACGAAAAGAAGGAGGATGGGTAAGATTTATTCATAGCTGTTTTTTTATTCAAAATTATTAAGCGGTTTCATGCTCCGCAATGACGGAAATCCACCATTTTGGTTGTTGTGAAATGGAGAATCATATCTGGGTGGAATGTGTTATAGAGTTAGAAAGAAAACTTAAGGTAGTAATGTCAATATCTAAAGAATCGGAATTAGTAGGAATGCAGAAAGCTGCAGAGGCTGTAGCAGTGACGTTGAAAAGTATGAGAGAGTATGCCAAAGTAGGTATGAGTACTTTGGAGCTTGACCAATATGGAGCGGAGATATTAAAGAGTTATGGGGCGAAATCCGCACCATATGTAACTTACGGGTTTCCGGGTTGGGCATGTATTAGTGTAAACCATGAGTTTTGTCACGGTATTCCTTCTGAAAACCGTATTTTACAAAATGGAGATCTGGTAAATATTGATGTTTCGGCGGAGGTAGATGGTTTTTTTGCCGACAATGGAGGATCATTCGTAGTAGGAGAGGATATTCATCAGCATCAAGGTCTTGTGGATGCTTCCTTAGAAATTTTGGAAAAGGCTCTAAAGAACATACGTGGAGGTGTGAAGATATCCGATGTAGGACACATTATGGAGACAGAGGCAAAGAAGCGAGGTTTTAAGGTAATTAAGAATTTGGCCGGGCACGGCGTTGGGCGTAGTCTGCACGAAGAGCCCCACGAGATTTTGAATTATCGTGACAGAGAGAATAAGCAGAGATTTAGGAAAAACAGTGTTGTGGCTGTAGAAACATTTATATCCACGCACTCCAGCCTTGCTGATACGCAGGAAGACGGGTGGACAATGGTGGGTAACAAAGGTGGTTTTATGGCTCAGCATGAGCACACTATCTTAGTGACAGATAGCCAACCTGTAATCTTAACCAAGATGAATGGAATTTTTGGATAATTAGAGATTCTAAGGCCGATTGAGTCTACATCAAAACAAAAAAGCACTTGCATTTCTGCAAGTGCTTTAGACCAAGTTGGATTAGTGACCTACACTATACAAAACTCGAACTTTTTCCTTGAAGATTTGGAGAGATTGAATAAGATTTTGTGTTAGTTGTTTTCTGACTCTACTTCGTTATTTCAATTATTAAAAGCATTCAGGAGCAATTGAGTTCCTTACCCCGAAATCTATAGTTTGATTTTGTCTTATTTTTTGCTTTGGTAACTTCGAATTCAATGTTGAATGCAAATATACCCTGATTAAAATTAAGCATTTATCTCTTAAAATCTCATTTTGGGAGGATGACTGGTACAATATTTTCAACAATCACCAAATGGTAGCATTTAATATATGATAGCCTAAAAATCATAACTACATATTCTCTTTTTATAATGGACGACTCCCAACACCCTATTCACATTTGACTATTTATTTTCAATCACTATAACAATGAAGCATTTAACTCCTACTATAAATGTATGGATAATACTACCTTTCTGATTATTTTACACCACGGTTTAAAACCAAAGTTATCTCGCCTTCCTGCTCATAGTTGGCATTCACATGACTCCCTTTCGAAGTTGTGCATCCCTCTTCAATAATGGTAAAGGTTACTCATCCCGTAACTTAAAAAACATCTCATAGCTTACCCACCACTAATAGTTATATTTTACATCATCTACCCGTTCCAGCAGGTTAGTAATAGCAGCTTGTGCGGAGGACGGTGCTACCTCTCTGAAATAGGGAATTAAATCGGCGGTGGTAGCGTAACGTTTTGGCTTTTTGG
>CAZBAV010000092.1:0-15946 GCA_964489955.1 uncultured Lacihabitans sp.
AATGAAACTAGGCTACAATCGTGCCGGCAGAATTATGGATCAATTAGAGGGTGCCGGTATTGTAGGACCATTTGAAGGCAGTAAAGCCCGTGAAGTAGTAATTAAAGACATGGAGCATCTGGAAGAAACACTAAGGGAACTTAGGCGTTAATAAGTTTATTTGGGTCTAATTGGAGCGGAAAGTTATGAGCAAGTTTAGTAGAGATTTATCTGCTTTTGCTTCAAAAGAATTAGTGTGTTTAAAAAGAATTGATGGTTGGTGTTCTGACTTTCAACTTGAAAAGATTACCATAAAAATGATCCGAACTAAGGTTAATATGCTGTTAACGCTTAAACCTTGGGAGCTTTGCCTTAGTCTAAGACCCACAAGCTACTTAATTATGAAAAAGTTACTAATTGTCCTTCTTTCTACTATTCTTGCAATCCCTGCATGGGGACAGAATGCCGTACAGACCTTAGACGCTGTAAGCAAAAAGTACAGCAGTTTCTCTTCTTATGAGGCTGCATTTACTATGACTTCTGGTTCCGGTACAACTAAGGGGTCACTTTTAGCAAAAGGCAATATGTATAAAGTAGCCTTTGCTGGACAAGAACTCTATAATAATGGGAAGGACGTATATACTTATATCCCGGAAACTAATGAGGTAAACATTACTTCTTACAATGCTGGAGACGAGAGTGACATTTCGCCAAATAATATTTTCAAGCTCTATAAAAAAGGTTATACAGCAACTTACAAGCAAGAAAAAACGATAGCTGGCAAGAAGTACGATATTATAGAACTTAAACCGAAATCAAAGTCAGAAATTAGTAAAGTGGAGCTCACTATTGGTAAAACAGACCGATTGCTTTCTTCTTGGACTATTGCAGAAACATCAGGAAACAAAAGTACTTATAACATAACAAAGTTTACTCCCAATGTGCCCGCCACTCTGGCCTCTTTTACTTTTGATAAGAGTAAATATCCCAAAGTAGAGGTAATAGACCTCAGATAAAATAAATGCATAAGAAGTTTATAGAGAAATACTATAGAGACTTAGTCTATCGTTTCTATTTCATCTCTATATACTTCTTATGAAAAATACTCTTCTACTTGCCATATTAACATTGGCCTATTGTAGCTCCCAAGCTCAGTCACCTACAAGTGCACCAGCATTAATGTCAGAAATTACCTTCTATGGAAAACCTCGCTGGTACGTGGGACAAATGGGTAGGTATTTGATGAAAATTAGAAGTAGTGATGGCACTATATTAAAAGTAAGGGAAAACAAAACTAAGACCATACAACTTCAGCCGGGAGAGTATACGTTCTCTAGTAAAGTATTTTTAAACCCGGATAAACGAACCTCCTCAACAATAAACCTGGAGCCAAATAAGAAATATTTAATTTCTGTATCTTCAAAAGGGATGATTGCACCCAAAACACAATACAAGTTAGAAAGTACACAGATTTTAAATCCAAAAATTGTTCTGGCCGAAATAGAATAACTCTATAAGTAGATATTAATTACTACCTAAAGCCTCAATCTCGTCAGACTCCAGTACATGGGTACCAAATGATGGAGATTTAGACACATTAACCATAGCTTGAGCTATGGTAGCAGCCTTTATTTTTCGATACTTTTTCAATTTACTTACTAAAAACACTGAGAATACACCCATAAGGACTCCTGAAATACCTTCGAGAATGCGGGTTTCTTTCCTTTCTCCAAAAATCAAAGAGGGACGATATAGGTATAAACTACTAATGTTCTGGTTTCTTAAGCCTGCCTCTGCTTCCCATTTATTTTGGAGATAAGCAGCCTTACTACCTTCACTTGTTCCTATTGAGGAGATATAATGAAACTGCTGAATGCCCCCTGTACACTTAGCCACTTCTATCGGTATTCCTACTTCTATAAAACGGTACTGTTCAGGATTTGGCGTTTTGCTCTTGGTGGTACCAAGGCAACTAAATACGATATCCGCTTTTAAGCCTAGCTTGGCTATATCTGTAAAATCGGTTACAATAACTTTGAGCCTATCATTACTAATATCCAAAGGTTTACGCCCCACTGCTGTAATCTCGGTAAAGTAATTATCTGTCAGGAGTTTTTCTAACAGTAAACTTCCGGTCAGACCCGTACTACCTAAGATTAACACTGTTGCCATTTTATTTCTCGTTTAAGAGTGCAATTAATACGGCTAGGGCTCCATCAATCCTTTGAGGTGTTTTAGCCGTTTCTAAAGGTTTATCCAAATCGTAACTGGGCAAAATATGTTTGTGCTGGACAAAATAAGCCTTATTCATAGCAATCCACCTTTGTTTTACCACATCGGCCAAAGCATCATGCCCAGTTTTCCGTAAAGCCAATATGGCCATATAATTCATTTCTGCGGAACCAGAATTACCACCCAAAACATTTACCAAACCGTTTGGTGTTAAAAATTCTTTTTCCAATTTCCGAGCCACCGCCACAGCTTGTTCTTTTGAAGACATTCCTGCCACCAATGGGAAAACACCAGCTAAGGTGGCTGTAGAAGACTGACTCTTTAGCTTAAAGTCATAGTCATAATAAAACCCGTCCTCCCTGTTATAAAGGTATTCATTAACCAAGCTTTTCCGTATATCTGACAGGTTTTTATAACTGGCGGCATATTCAGGTCGCCCTTTGGCATCGAAAGACCGTGAGAGCATAGTCTCCATACCATAAATAAGGGCATTAAGATCTATTGGCACATAATTCTCCAATCCTTGGCTAAATCTCGGCGAACCTCCCCACTCCGTTGCTTTCTCTAATGAAAAATATGGAGTGCTTTTCAGGCTTGCATAGTACTTCGCTAAGCCTTGATCCTTGCCTACAAACCATACCGTTTTATAATAATCTCCTTTTCTCTCGGCCTGTTCTTTTTTCTCAGTATCATCTCTTAGTGAAAGCCATCCTTGGTAATCTCTACCCATTAGGTTTCCGAACCAAGGCAAAAAGTCTGGTTGCTTTTCAGAGACGGCTTCTGCCATAAAACCCAAAATGGGCACGCCCGAGTAACCTAAGTAATAAGAACGATTACCATAAGGAACATAACCAAAGTCTTGGATAAACTGGAAACAATTAGTGGCAAGATTGGTAGCTACAGAATCTTCTCCTAAAGCTTGGTAAGCCTTCACCGCAAAAAAGCTTCTAAAATAGTTATATTCTTGAAACATCCCCCCTCCACTCACGTTCCACATGCGGGTGGGGATAAGCGATCCTTTATCATCCTTGGGTTTGGTATACAACTCCCGAAAAGAGTTTACCACATATTTTTCAAAGGGTTCTTCAGAGGTTTTGTATGCCTGAGAATAATCAGGCATCACAAAATGACCTTTTAAAAAAGCCCGTAGGTCAAAGTTCTTCTCTTCTTTAGCCACACGATAAAACTCCAATACTTTATCGGCATCCAAAACAGGAGAAGCATCCCAAAACTCTTTTGGGTTCTCAAAAATCCTTTCTTTTTGTACCTCTTTATAAAGATCTCCCCAAAGTGCAGCAGGGTCATTATAATCCTTTTTAGACACAGTATCGCACGAACTAAGGAAAACCAATATCCCTAATACAACATAAAACAATTTCATACTTCTACTTTCCAATCTCTGTTTTCTTCTTTTCCCAAGGTGGTGTGGTTCTCCTTGCCATATCTATGAGCAGCAAAATCACTATACCTAAAAAGACAAAAAAGACAATTTTAAAAATCTTATTATTTTTCATTGCTGTACAAACATCAAAGTTTTTTGCCGTCTACACGCATTACAAAGCTGCCCGAACCTTGAGAAATTTCGGCCCAATTTAGACCTTCAAACTCTAAGTGTACAGCAGTAGCCTTTTTCATGTTACCACCAGCGTCATCTTTGGTAAGGTAATCTACAAAATACGTAATATCCGGATTATGCCCAACTACTACTGCCGTTTCCACACTTTCCGGAATGCTGTTTACTACTTCTAAATATCCACGTGGCCCGCTACCGTACAAAGCCTCCTTTACAGTTATTTCTTCGGTATCAAACTTCCATTGCTCACAAACCACATTGGCCGTACCCAATGCACGAGCAGCCCCGCTAGAATAAACAGCATCTGGCTTACCTGCATTTTCCGAAAGAAATTTTCCCAAGCGAGCAGATTCCATAACACCCTTGGAAACTAACTCCCTATCGAAATCCCTTACTACAACAAGATTACCGATGTCTTCCGCAGTGGCGTGTCTTATGATAAATAGATGCTTTTTCATTTAGGAGCTTGTTTTCTTACAATTTTATTCAATAATGAAGGAAAGAAACGCTTTAAATACACGCCCATTACTTCTTTACCTCCAATATATATTTCCGATTTATTTTTCTCTATCCCCTGTACTATTTTTCGGGCACAAACCTCTACCGGCACCCCATTATCTTGGTTTTGATCCATTTTGCCATGCTTAGATCCATCAGCCGAAACTGCATTAATAGAAATAGCCGTTTTTATGTATCCCGGGCAAACTACCAATACCTGTATATCATTTTTGAAAACCTCAGACCGCAAAGCATCGAAAAAACCATGCAAAGCATGCTTAGACCCACAATAACCCGCTCTCATGGGTGACCCCAGCTTTCCAGAGATACTACTAGTAACAACCAAATGTCCCGAATTTTGGTTTACCATAACAGGCAAAACAGCCTTGGTAAGAGCTACTACCGACAGATAATTTACTTTAATTAATCGGTCAAAAACTTCGTATTGAGTTTCCAAAACTCCCGACCTCTGGGAAATGCCGGCATTATTAAAAAGCAAGTCAATTCTTCCGAAATGGTCTAAAACAGTTTTTACAGCGGGGTTAAAGTCAGTCGTTGCCTCCATATCTAACGGCAATACCAGAACTTCTCCGTCTGAAAGCCCCGTAGCCTTCTTTACCCTTTCTAACTCTTCTTTTCGTCTAGCCGTGAGCACTAGCTTTGCACCTTTTTTTGCTGCTTCAAATGCAGTAGCTTCCCCTATACCAGAAGAAGCTCCGGTAATCCAAAATACTTTATCTTTTAAATCTCCCATATGGTGTAGGTATCTTATGTACAAAGATAAAAAAAGACTTGTGCCCGAAAGCACAAGTCCAATAAGTTTTCCTTGCTATGAGGATATCAACCGTATCCTCCTCTAAATTTGTAAGAACTAGAAACCTTGTCAATGGCCAAAATGTATGCTGCCAAACGCATAGAAACGTTATGTTTTTCTGACACCTCAAAAACATTATTGAACGCATCTTTCATAGCACGATCTGTTCTGCGGTTAATCCTATCTAAAGGCCACTTATATCCCATACGGTTTTGTACCCATTCAAAATAAGACACGGTTACTCCACCAGCATTGGCAAGGATATCTGGTACAACCATGATTCCCTTTTCATTTATAATATCATCTGCAGTAGCAGAAGTAGGGCCATTGGCTCCCTCCACAATGAGTTTTGCCTGAATACGATCCGCATTATGTCTTGTAATCACATCCTCTTTTGCTGCAGGCACAAGCACATCTACAGGTAAGAAAAGTAATTCCTCTGCATCAATTTTTTCTGCACCCTCAAAGCCTTCCAAAATACCGCCATTGGCATTTCTATACTCTATGGCACGTTCTATATCTATTCCCTTATCATTATAATATGCTCCAGACACATCACTTATCCCCGTAACAGTTACGCCTCGCTCCTTAAGTAATAATGCAGCATTAGAACCTACATTACCAAAACCTTGTACTGCTGCTGTCGCTCTATAAGGATTAAGTTTAAGCTTTTCCATAGCCGCCACTGCAGACACAGTTACACCACGGCCAGTAGCCTCACTCCTACCTAAAGACCCGCCCAAAACAAGTGGCTTTCCTGTAACAACGGCCTGTGTTGTCATGCCCTTAGCCTTAGAATATTCGTCCATTAACCAAGCCATTTCACGCGGACCTGTACCCATGTCCGGAGCGGGAATATCTTTATCTGGCCCAAAAATATCAAGCATACCTATTGTGTATGCCCTCATTAAGCGTTCAATCTCTCCGGAAGACATCTCACGAGGATTGCAAGCAATACCTCCCTTGGCACCTCCGTACGGAATATCTACTACGGCACATTTCCAAGTCATCCAAGCGGCTAGAGCACGTACTTCGTCTAATGTAACGCCCGGATCAAACCTTATCCCCCCTTTACCGGGACCTAAGATTGTAGAGTGGATAACCCTATAACCTTCGAACACTTTTATTTGTCCGTTATCCATAGTAACTGGCAACCCTACGATTACCTGTCTTGCAGGCACTTTAAGGATATTATACATTTCATCCGAAATCCCCAATATCTTGACTGCCGCATCAAAACGGGACATCATAGACTCCAATGGATTTTCGTGATCCTTTATTGGAGCTGGTTCTTTATAGCTCATTGAAAAAGTTATTTTTTTACAAACTTAAAAAAATAAAACGATTTCTTACAAAGATTCAATTTTTTCTAAATATAATACTATTGAAAAATAACAAAATTTCATTACAAAATTTGGAAATGGGCTATAGAGACAGAACCAAATATCATATTTTTCATCAAATGTTTGATAATATTTTTTGTTCGCTTTCCAAAAAAATTATGAGTACCTCTCGAAATTATCCCAATTAGGAGGTCTTTTCTCCAAAAATGCGTCTCGTCCTTCTTTCGCTTCTTCCGTCATATATCCCAAACGTGTAGCTTCACCCGCAAATATTTGCTGCCCTACCAAACCATCATCTATGAGGTTAAATGCAAACTTTAACATACGTATGGCCATCGGACTCTTTTGTAGGATTTCTTGTGCCCACGCATAGGCAGTATCTTCTAACTCATCATGAGGAACGACTGCGTTAACCATTCCCATTTCGTAGGCCTCCTGAGCAGAGTAACTTCTTCCTAAAAAGAAAATCTCACGAGCTTTTTTCTGTCCAATCTGCCGTGCAAGATACGCCGAACCATAACCCGCATCATAACTTGCTACATTGGCATCGGTTTGTTTAAAAATAGCATTCTCCTTACTAGCCAACGTAAGATCACATACCACATGCAGACTGTGTCCTCCGCCGACAGCCCAGCCAGGTACTACAGCTATTACAGGTTTAGTCATAAAGCGTATTAAACGCTGTACCTCTAAGATATTTAAACGGTCACGTCCATCTTCTGCTCTATATCCACCTTGCTTACGGGCATTTTGGTCTCCTCCTGAGCAAAATGCCCAAACACCGTCTTTAGGAGCCGGGCCTTCGCCAGACAAAAGCACAACACCTATTTTGGGGTCATGGCTTGCATCTTCAAATGCATCATATAATTCAAAAGTAGTTTTAGGACGAAATGCGTTACGTATCTCCGGCCTATTAAAGGCTATTCGTGCCACCCCATTACTTTTCTTATACGTTATGTCTTCATAGACCTTAGCGGTCTCCCATACAATATTTCCCATAATAAATTAAGATTACATTTCTAAGCAAAAGTCCGGACACCTTGTGTAAACAATGTATCAACTACTTTTACAATCCCAAAACTAGCCCTTTAAGACCAAAAGCCAAAGTGCAAACAGTCAGAATAGTTTGTGTTTTTTACCCCGAAGTATCCCATTAGCCTATCTACTACACCGAAACGCTGCTTCATATAAGCCTTCACAACCATAGTTCACTACACTTCTCTCGGTATTTCGCTTAGCTAAAATCTCTAATGTATACTTCGGGTTAAAGTGACCACTCCACCAACCTATATAAACAGAAGAGGGCTGCCTTCTGGGCAGCCCTCTTTTACGTCTACTACTAGAAGTTATCAATACATTCTAGCTCTGTTGTCTTCAATTTTAGCATTCTGTCTAAGGATCTCCTCTCCCATCATACCACTCATACCTAAACCTCTCTGCTCAATTTGTGTCTTGTATTGGCTGTAGTCTGCAATACTAGGAGCTTCTGTTTTAGCAGTGCTTTCCATAATAAACACGCCAGAGTCTCCAGTGAAAACTTTAGATCTTTTACCTGGCTTCAAACCAAACAAAGTACCTACTGCAACTGGATCAAACCCTGCACTTGACAGCATACCAGCACGGAAATTAATATCTGTAGCTTCCTCTACCAAAGCTCCTGCACCATATTTCTGGGCAATAGCATTAAAGTCTCCTGTAGGGTTACCTAATTTTTTGGCAATATTTTCTGCTTTTTTCTCATTACGTAATCTCGCAGAGATAATATCCTTAAAGTCTTCAGCTTTAGGACTAGACTTGTCCGAACCAGCTTTCAATGCTACTAAAACGTAATTTTCGCCAATTGTGAAAACTTTCTCAGCCACTTTGCCCACTTTAGCCTCTTCGCCATATGCCCACTGCACTATCTCACGTGCATTAGTTAGTGTATTTATGTTACTACTTCCTGGCTGTACATTCTCTGCCGTAAATAGAGTAAGCGATTCATCTTTCTTAGTAGCTTCTTCCAAATCCTTAACAGTCTTTAGTTTACGGGCAAGTTCCTCGGCTTTCTGATAAATCTCGTTCGATTCTGCTTCTCCTACATGAAGCTCTTTCACCACAGAAGCAAGATTATACTTGACATTTGTTTTAGCTTCTGTAACTTTAATTATATGGTACCCGAAATCTGTAGTTACCAAATTTGGTAAAATACCTGTGCCAGAGAACGCAAAAATTGCATCCTCAAAAGGTTTAACCATACGTCCATTATTTTGGAACGTACCTAAATCTCCTCCAGACTGAGCAGTACCATCTGTTCCGTACTGACTTGCTAACATACCGAAATCAAGACCACCTTTTGCCAAATCTAGTACTTTTTGTGCTTCTGTTCTCGCATTTACACGTTCTTCAGCACTCATTGTAGAGTCAGCCCTAAAAAGAATATGACTTGCTCTGGATGTATAAAATTGGTCAGTTTCTGTACCCAAAAACTTATGAATGCTGTATGCGTTTTCTTCTTTAAATGGTCCTATTATAGCCCCTACGATTGTATTATCAAGAGCTGATTTTAATTCCGGACTAAGCTCATTCGCTGAACGCACACCAGAACTCCTAATATCTGAATTCTCGTTTGCATATTCAACCGGATCCGTAGCCACAGCTAAACCTTTTGCTAGTTCACGGAAATCATTCATTAGAGCTACACTATCATCCTTAGTTGGCAATAGGTTAAAAGTAACATAAGCAAGACTCCTATTATCATAAGGATTGAAGGCATCTTTATTCTTATTGTAATAGTTTTTAACGTCGGCATCTGTAACCTTTACTGTAGAATCTGCAATAGAGTAAAAAGGAACGTACAGGTATTTGCCACTTGCTTTTGACTCTGTTGCCACATACTCAGCCTTAGCTTCAGATTTTGTGATATAGCTAGACTTATTAAGTAGGTTAGCGAATTTTTCACGTGCCCTAATATCTCTTAGTTCTCTCTTGAAATTATCCCAAGCAGCACGTTGTTGGGCTGGCATGGTATTATTCGCATATGAAGCAATAAATTGTGCATGTGAAGCAGCATCGAAATTGCCGCTTTGGTCAGAGAATTGCTGCTTTACAAAGGAATGTATGTTTTTGGGTCCTTGAACCATTTCTCTTAATTCGTCATCTGTAACAGTAAGGCCCAGCTTCTCAAATTCCTTTGCATATACATTTTGATACACTAGTTTTTCCCAAACCTGCTCTCTCATCTGAGATAGCTCTTGCTCAGAAGCAGACCTTCCTATCTGAGCCTCAAACTGGCTTCTCTGAACTTCTACTAAACCATTGAACTGCTGGAAGTCTACACTGGTCCCGTTTATCTCTCCTACCTTGTTATTATTTCCTCCAAACAGACCCCCACCTTGGTTACCTGCTATGAAATCTCCTCCAACAATAAACAGAATTAATGCAATGGCGATTACCACTACTGCAACCCCAGACTTTTCTCTAATTTTATTAACTATTGCCATTATAAATGTATAAAAATGCTGTCCCTATGTACTATTACAGTTTAGAAATATTTTTCGAGGTGCAAAAATAGAAATATTCCTACTGATTATCAAAGTTTTCAAGTTTGATATTTTGCAAAAGTGATACCAAAGTGCTGAAAACCAAGAAATATCTACTAAAATAAATCAAAATAAGTCTTCTTTTTGTCTAAAAAAATGTGATTAATCCAGTGAAATTTCATCTACAACTGTTTGATAAACACCATCAACAGAGGCTCTCTTGAGTCGAAGTCACTAGGCAAAGACCTAAGATAAAGTTTATTACTTTCCAGAATGTACTCAGTACTTGCCTCAAGTTTTTGAAAATAATTGTTCTCGCAGAGCATTATCTCTTGACTTCCACCGATTTCTGTCCTCGTAACTGCCCCGAATTGTAGTGTTCCTTCTCCAGCCACCTTAGAAAATGACGTAAAAACCAACGGAGCAGAATAGGTGTTGATATATGACTTACCTGTCACTTCATACTTTTCACCTACCCTCTTTACAGCAAAAGACACCGTAGAGTCCGAGCTTCCACAACCTTTAAAAATACTAGAATTACTACCGGGATCCCGATAACCTTCAAAAGTCCACAAGCCCTCCAGGTCTTCATTAACTAATACCGGCTCATAAGTCAAACATGAAGCCATGAAAAAAAACGTAACAATAAAAGTCAAATACCTCATGAGAATATTCAGTTTGTTTAGAAAGTATTATTTTAAAAAAGCCCCAATACCATTTCTTCCCGGGAAAACAGCTTTGCCCTGTTCTAAATATACGCCATCGGCGGGGTCATTAGAGATAAGTAAGGTGCCATCCATATCTACATAATCCAGTAAGGGTAAAAGCTGAGCTATAGCAGAAATGCCAATGCTACTCTCCGTCATACAACCCATCATGACGCTTAAACCATAATTTCGAGCCTTTTCTATCATCCTCAAACCCGGAGTAATTCCTCCACATTTGGCCAGTTTTATATTTATACCACTAAAAGCACCCAGACACTTCTCCACATCTTCTTCTACAATACAGCTTTCGTCTGCTATTATAGGTAATACCGTGTACTTCATCACTTCCCTCATACCCTCGTAATCATCAGACTTTAGTGGCTGCTCTATAAACTCCACACCTAAATCTTTCATTTCTTTCGAAAAAGCAATAGTCTGCTCTACCGACCAAGCGGTGTTGGCATCTACCCGAAAAACAGCATCGGTTTCCTTTCTGAGAGCCTGAACTATATCAATATCCTGGCTTGTGCCTAGTTTTATCTTGTAAATTGGAAACTCCATTTCCTTCATCTTTTCCACCATCCTAGGTATTTCATCTATCCCAATGGTGTAGTTAGATGAAGGAATGTTTGAGATACTTAAATTAAACATCTCATATAATGGCTTCCCATTTCTCTTCGCCCAAAGGTCATGAGCAGCTATATCTATGGCACATTGCAGAAAATGGTTATGTCCGATAAACTGGTTTAAATATGTCCAATATGCACCAGGGTGATCCCAAGAAGCATCTTCTATTTCTTGCCGATACTCCTCTACCAACTCCACCATACTTTCAGCGGTAACACCATAATAAGGCACAGGAGTGGCTTCTCCATAACCCGTAAAAATGCCATCAGAAAGTTCTACTATAAATGTGGTGGTTTCTGTACGTACACCATGGGCAATACGGAAGGGGTGTTTGCTTTTTAGGCTTATAATATGTGTCTTAATCTTCATATCGGCTGGCACTGCTAAAGCAGATCAAACTAGTTCCATTTCAAATATATCAGAAAGATGTTTTTTTAATTTTTCTTGCACTTGAGCCATATCTACTTCTGCATCCAATTCTTTACTTAGCGAGGTTACAGCCTTATCCTCTATTCCACAAGGTACAATATTTCCAAAATAGCCGAGGTCTGGACTTACATTAAATGCTAAACCGTGCATAGTAACCCAGCGACTAGATTTTACGCCAATAGCACAAATCTTCCGTGGTATGCCATCTGAAAGCCAAACCCCAGTAAGGCCTTCTATCCGACCTGCTGGCACTCCATAATCTGCACATGTCCGTATTACAGCCTCTTCCAGAAAACGTACATACTTATGTATATCCGTAAAGAAATTATCCAGATCCAAAATAGGATACACCACCAATTGACCAGGTCCGTGGTAGGTTATATCTCCTCCACGGTTTATCTTATAAAACGCAGCTTCTTTTTCTTCCAATTGCTCATTGTTAACTAGCAAGTGGTCTTCTTTCCCGCTTTTTCCTAAGGTATATACATGCGGATGCTGGCAGAATAGCAAATAATTGGTAGTAGGAACTTCGGTTTTATTATTTCTATTTTCTATCTTTAGGTCTATAACCCCCTTGAAAAGTTTCTCTTGGTAGTCCCACGCTTCTTTGTAATCTATAAGACCCAAGTCTTGAAATTTCACTTGCTTCATCACTCTCCATCAAATCTATTGACAAATATGAGCGAAAAAACCGACAAAGGGAAACAAGGCGAAGAGTACGCTATACATTTTTTGCAGGAAAAAGGCTATAAGCTGGTTGAACGCAATTTTACATCCCGAAATTCGGAAATTGACCTCATTTTCACAAAAGACAATTACCTGATTTTTGTAGAGGTACGCCTGAAGGCTACAGCAGATTATGGCTATCCGGAAACTACTCTTGGTAAAGCAAAGCAAAACGCCATAAAGAGAGGAGCCGAAGCATATTTACAAGTTAAACCATGGCATGGGGAAGCCCGTTTCGATATGGTTTCTATAGTAGAGTTTCCTGTTTTTGAGATAGTACACTTTGAGGATGCGTTTTATTGACGATTTAATACGGCAGCGAAACAATATGCCAACATTTCTTCATTACTTTGCCTCAAAAAAAAGCCATGGGCAAACTCCTCTGGATACTCCTCACCTTTCTAGCCGGTGCTGT
The DNA here is from genome assembly GCA_964489955.1 of uncultured Lacihabitans sp. GTDB lineage: Bacteria > Bacteroidota > Bacteroidia > Cytophagales > Spirosomataceae > Leadbetterella. The sequence goes on from CAZBAV010000092.1 coordinate 12,865, forward strand.
ATTACCGATTCAAGCCGGATTAAATAGCCGCTTGGGCAAATCAGGCGAAAACCCTGTGTTCGCCTCACTAATTTCTTTTCTTGTGGGAATAACAGCTTTAGTAATTTATATCCTCTTTAGTAAACAAACAGTATCTGTAAGTGGCCTAAAAGCTGCTCCATATTATGTTTGGCTGGGTGGTATCCTAGGAGCGTTCTATGTAACTTTTATCATTTTTGCATACCCTAAACTCGGTCCGGGGCTTACCTTTGGGCTGATAGTTGCCGGACAAATGGCCGTTTCCCTCTTTCTAGAGCATAATAATATTCTTGTAGCTCAACAAAGCCCTATAAATGCCGCCAAAGTATTAGGGGTGTTACTTATAATAGCAGGAGTGGTTTTGATACGAAAATTTTAAACACGCCAGCCAATTATTGGCATTATTAACCGTTTTATTTATATTTCTACTTACCCGAAAACATCACACATGAAAGTTTTTTTTACTTTCCTACTCCTGTTTCCTCTCTTCAGTTATGCCCAAGAAACTTATACCATTAGTGGCACCATACGAGACTCTCAGGACGGCGAGGGGCTCATTGGAGTAAATATATACGCTAGCGAACAGAAAGTGGGTGTGGCTACCAATTCATATGGATTTTATTCACTTACCTTACCAAGAGGCGTTCATACCCTAGTAATAACCTATGTTGGCTACCATAATATCCGAGAACAAGTAAATCTCACTTCTAATCTCACTCGAAATTTCGAGCTCAAAGACGATTCTCATGAGCTATCCGAGATAGTGGTAAAAGGCGAACGGGAGGACCAAAATATACGTGATGTACAGATGTCCGTAAATAAGATAGAAATGCGAACTATAAAGAAAATGCCTGCACTTTTGGGTGAGGTGGATGTTATAAGAAGCATACAGTTTTTACCGGGAGTATCCTCTGTTGGTGAAGGAGCCTCTGGCTTTAACGTGCGTGGTGGGGCCATAGACCAAAACTTGGTTTTGCTTGATGAAGCCCCTGTATACAACTCATCACACTTAATGGGCTTTTTCTCTATTTTTAATCCTGACGTGGTTAAGGATGTGAAACTCATAAAAGGCGGCATCCCGGCACAATATGGCGGCCGGATTTCTTCCATACTAGATGTAAGAATGAAAGAAGGAAACCTTAAAAAACCTGAATTCTCTGGCGGAATAGGTACTATCTTTTCCCGGTTTATGTTCGAGAGCCCAATCGTGAAAGACAAAGGGTCTTTTGTAGTGGCCTTACGCCGCTCTTACATAGATATTTTGGCAAAGCCTTTTCTAAACAAGGACCTCAGAGACTCTCGCTTTTACTTCTATGATTTTACAGCCAAGGCCAATTACAAAATTGATAAGAAAAACACCATTTACCTTTCGGGATATTTCGGACGAGACGTTTTTGGTGCAGATTTTGGTTTTGATTGGGGGAACTCTACCACCACACTGCGATGGAATCACGTGTTTAATAGTAAATTGTTCCTAAATACCACGCTCTTCTACTCCAACTACGCTTATTCTCTAGATTCAGACTTAAAGAAGGAAAACACCCAAGATGCTTTCCGATGGAAATCTAACATCTTAAACTACAGCATAAAACCAGATTTCACCTACTATCTTAACTCAAAGAACACCTTATCTTTTGGTGGTCAAGCCATTCTTTACAACTTCAATCCGGGTCAGGCAGAAATAGCTTCCGGTGGAGTGGGTCTAGACATTGGCCTTAACCCTAAAAAAGGAATGGAATATGCCTTATACATTGGTAATGAGCAAAAGCTATCTCCAAAAGTGAGTTTGGTTTATGGCTTGCGTTACTCCTTCTATGACTATTTTGGAGCCAAACAAGCGTATATATTTGACCAAAGCGGCCCAGTAGGAGAAAGAAAGGAATTACTAGAAACCGTGGATTACGAAGGGAACAAAAGCATACAAAACTATGGAAACTGGGAACCTCGATTTGCCGTTAATATAGGTTTAAATAATACTTCATCTTTAAAAATTGGCTATAACCGCCTTGCCCAGTACCTGCACTTATTGTCTAACACCGTTGCTGCGTCGCCTTTAGATGTTTGGACTCCTAGTACTAACAACATAAAGCCGCAACTTTCAGACCAAATTTCTGCTGGATATTTTAGAAACTTTAAGGACAACATGTACGAAACATCGGTTGAGCTTTACTATAAAACTATGCAAAACCAGATAGATTATGTCCGCAATGCCGACCTCCTTCTGAATCCGCTTGTAGAAGGTGACCTGCTTTATGGCAAAGGACGTGCATATGGTGCAGAGTTTTATGTAAAGAAAAACAAAGGAAAACTAAATGGATGGATTAGCTATACCCTATCCCGTACCGAAAGAAAAGTAGATGGACTCAACAACAATGAGTGGTTTGTAGCCAGGATAGATAAACTTCATAATCTGTCTGTGGTACCTATTTACGATCTGAACAAACGATGGAGCTTAACAGCAACATTTACGTATATGACCGGTACACCAGCCACTTTCCCTACCTCCAAATATATTTGGCAGGGAATAGCTGTACCGCATAATTATACAGACGAGAGAAACACCTACCGTATACCGTCCAGTCACCGACTGGATTTTGCAGCAACCCGCAAAAACAAACACGCCTTCTTTAAAAGAGGAGAAAGCGAATGGGTATTCTCGGTTTATAACGTTTACAACCGCAGAAATCCATTCTCAGTATATGTGCGTCAAAACCCAGATGACCACTCCAGAACCGAAGCTGTACAATATTCTATTTTTGCTTCTATACTGCCATCGGTAACCTACAATTTCAAATTCTAATTTTCATGAAAAAGCTTTTATATATACTCCCGTTCTTTGGCCTTTTTGCTTGCGAAGACGTTATTGACCTTAAAGTAAGGGAAGGTAAAACCCAATTGGTGGTAGACGCCTGGCTTACAGATGAGTTTATTACTCAAAATGTAAAGCTAACCCTCTCTCAGCCATACTTCGACCAGTCTACTCCTGCACCGGCTTTGGGTGCCGAAGTGGCCGTAATAACCGAAGACAGCACGATATACCGCTTTTTGGACAGGGATAACACTG
>CAZBAV010000093.1:0-7486 GCA_964489955.1 uncultured Lacihabitans sp.
TGTTGGCACTGCTGTCAATAAACGAGCGGCTGCTGGGACTCAACATCGTGGAAATAGGTTGATATTGTATATCTGTACGGGTAGAACGACCTATCATAAAGCCCTTTAGATCCGGCACGCTTGCAGATTCCCAAGAGATTTCTACCACGCTCCCTCCCAAATGCTTTGCGGTCACTTTTTGTGGTTGATCTGGGGGAGTCAAGTCTTTTCCCATTCCCTGTTGTGCCGCTGAGGGTAGGCTTTCTTCTCCAAAAGTGGTAAGCCCAACTATTCTATACAAAAGAGGTTTGTAAAGTACTTTTACGGAATCGGTATAAATAAAATAATCTCGCCCGGCACTCTCTTTTGTATCCATGCTTATGAATGGTATATTATTTAATCTCTTAAAAGTGGCTCCCTTGTCATCTGAACGCTCAATAAAGTAAGCAGAAAAATTAGACTCATTCTTTGCTTTATCCCAAATCAACTCTACTCGATCCTGGTAAGACTTTACTTCTCGCAACTCAGGCTTAGGAGTAGGAAATATATCCGAAGTACTCACGATGAAATAGGCTGTATCTACTTTCTCTGTGAGTTTCTCATGAGGTAGCATAAAAACCCTATAGCGATACGCAGTCTTGGGTTTTATCTCTCTATCTACCCACCGCAAACCTGATGCATCTGCCACCTTAGGCGAAAACTCGGCAGCGAGCAGAGCCATGGAGTAATTGTTCAGCAATAAGTCTGCCTGTTCTGGAATGGATGTAGGTTGATTAGCAGGTTTTCCATGAATCGTTTGAGCCGCAATAGCCGCATTTCGATCGGGTTTGCTCGGATTTCCAATGAGCGGTTTCCACTGTTCTAATGGCAAGGGCTTTATGGGATGCTCATTTAGCTTAACAAAAGGGGTGGGATTTACAAAAATATCATCTGTAAACTCCTGTCGCTCTATCTGATATCCCCCTTTATTGGCCTGATACCAAAGACCAGGTCTTAAAGGCACAAAGCGTAAAACAAGTGAATCACCAAAATACTTACCAATAAGCTTGATGCCTTCGGAACTTGTATTTTCCACCTGAGCTTGCGAAAGCAAAGGCAGAAATATGAGTGTAAATATGAGTATTCTTTTCATATATAAGCAGTTTAAAATCAATCTCTTAAATATATTTAAGCGACAAATAATATTATAACCCTTCTATGTTGCACCTAAAACCTCTTGAAAATCATTTTGATTTGCTGAGGCACTTCTTCTTTGAGATAGTTATCATACACCATTTCCTTACCGGACAATACAAACTCACCATCCTTAAAAGAAGATATATCAAAGCTTTCACCATACATCGCAAATGTCTTTTGGTCTGCACTTACGCTCCAGTCCCATCGCATATCTCCCCAGTAGTCGTCGAGATAAGAAATCTTAAAAGTCCCATCTCCAAAAAACTGATATTCTTCTTCTCTAAAATATTCACCACTATACACAACATACAAATCAGTTATAAATGGAGAACTGGAAGATGTGCCTAGCCTCACACCGGGGGAGGCAGCATACTCTATTATTCTCCATTTCCCTTGTGTAATCATACTCTTAAAGTTTATTGGATCATCCTTTTTGCAGCTCACATTTAACAAAATCAATAGAGCGAGTAAGAGATAAGTTAATTGTTTCATTTTGTTTATTTATTTGATTTAATCCCGGCTTGCAACAAGCATGGGATGGACTATAGAGGGAAAAATATTCTATTGTTTGTCAATCACTGTTTTCACTTATATTTCATATCTCATTCAAAAAAGATATTTCGGCTAAACACGGCAATTTACCCTCTAATAGATTCTTAAAACTTCTTATATGTCATCATGGTTTTTTGGAGCACATCTTCCTTAAGGTAACTATCATACATAAGTTCAGTTTCGGACAACACAAACTCACCATCTTTTACAGAGTGTATTTCAGTACTCTCCCCAAAAAGAACAAGGTTTTTTTGATCGGAACTAACGTTCCAAGTTCCTTCGTATTCATCTTCCCATGCTCCCCTAGAGTAATGAACCTTTACAGTACCATTCGAAAAAAAACTGATAGGTAACATCTTCCTGGAAATCTGAGCTATAGATAGTAAATACATCTGTAATTATGGGTGAATTTATCGTAGTACCTAACCTCACTCCGGGAGAGGTAGTATAAGTAGTCATTCTCCATTTACCCTGGGTGAGCATGGCATTTAAGTCGATTGCTTTATCTTTTTCACAACTCATATTTAACATGACAAATAGAGCCAATATGAGATAAGTTAGTTGTTTCATAGTATCTATTTATTTTAAACCTACCGCAATGCCCAAGTGCCTTCCATAAAAGATTCTAAAATCGCTTGAGAGTAACTTTAGTTTCCTGTAAAACCTCTTCCTGTAGGTAGCGATCAAACATCATCTCCTTGCCTCCGAGTACAAATTCACCATCCTTTACTGAAAGAACTTGAAAACTTTCGCCATAAAGAATAAGTGTCTTTTGGTCCGAGCTTAAGCTCCAACTACCCTCATCATCATCCCAACTACTATTGAGGTATTCTATTTTCAATGTGCCATTGGACAAAAACTGATAGAGTTCGTCAGCAAAAGAATTATTAACATAGATCGCAAATGCGTCGGTTATCAATGGAGAGTTTGCCGTAGTACCCATCCTCACGCCCGGAGAGGCAGTATATGCAGCCATTCTCCATTTGCCCTGAGTGAGCATGGCATTTAAGTCGATGGCTTTATCTTTTTCGCAACTCATACTTAACATGAGCAATAGAGCTAATATGAGATATGTTAGTTGTTTCATAGTATTCGCTTTTTTTTCGTACTTATTTTTATTTTTCAGCCAAAAACTTATCTACCATTAGTTTCCATTTTACTGCCCTACAGTCACCGTTTTCTTATTACTACTTGAAGGATTTACTCCATAACCAATTCTAAAAGTTTTTCGACCCATAATAAACGAACTAGAAATATCCATAGGAGTCCTTAAGTAGTTAACTATCACTTGCTGAACACCTAGAGGAGTAGATAACTGTGAATTGTAAGCTAGTATATTGCCATGAACGGGGTCAATAAATTTCATGAGGTCATTAATTTTTCCCTGAGTTTCCATAAAGTGTGTCGTATATTTCCACCAGCTATTGTCAGAAATCCTATGAGTGTAACCAGAAGCCGCAGATACTGGACTGAATCTAAACTGAGTATTTCCTTGTATAAAAAATGGAGAGTTTCCGCTAGCATTTGCTGAAGGTGTAGAGTTGCTAGTACCATTGAAAACCGATTGCCAAGTATTGGTAAATTGTGAACCCGCAGGTATAGCCTGAGAATTACCAATTTGATTACTAACGGCTATTGAATTTACAATCTGAACAAATGTCACGCCCTGCGAGCGGGTAGCAGAGATACCTTGAGTAGGCACAGCACCTGAAACTATGTTTTCCGAAAGACTAGAGCTACTCATAATTTCCCCTTGAGACAATAACCGATCGGGTTCAACAAGGTGAATAGCACTATTGAAGTACTCATTCAGATTTGCTCTTGGAAAGTTGAAAGATGTAAAAATATCCCAATTTCGCCTTGTTACAATCCCTCCTACTTCTTCATAGAACCTATCTGCTTTTATAACCTTAGCAATAGAGCTATTATTAAAAATACCGGACTTGCCATCGACATTATTCGTCCAACGAACAGGAGTTTGCTGAATTACAAGCTTATACTTATCTGGAAAATCGCCAGCACCAAGAGCTGCGTTATACTTATTGAGGGTTTCCAGATTATGGTAGGTCACAAAAGTTCCTCGTGCAACACGATCTAGAATACTATTAAACGACTGATTCAAAAAGCTTTCTAATTTTGGTGTTCGCTCCAGCGTTATTCTGAACAATGGGGTAAATGCTATCGGACTTGCTTCACCACCAGTCTGGGCAGTTAAATCCACAGCATCGAAACGCTCCTCTGTTCCAAGGACGTGATTGGTTGAATTATTCGAAACCTTTGCAAGCTTCTCAGCTACAGTGTTAAACTTACTAGTTCTGAAACTGTACGAATATATTATCCCCTCGTTTGCGGGCAGAGCCTCTCGGGGTAACTTATAATTGACTTGATTAGCAGAATTAGCTGCAATTAGTTTTTTATCTTCTTCACTAAGGTTCTGAGTATTTAGGTTCGATTTTACGTTATCCAAACCCTGTACCTTCCTACGATCACCTGGAATTAGTGCTGCCTGGTACAACGTCCCCCCATGCCGTTGCCTTATTAGCATTACGGTATAAATCGTTTCTGCTTGTAGGTTATGGGGAAGATCAAAAAGGACTTTATCTACATTCGTGGTACTAAACCCGGTAAGCACTTGCTCAGACACCTTGCCTGTTGGCCCCACAATCCTTAATAGATAGCTATAGGTCACTTCTTCACTAAGAGGCGTATTACCAATTCTAGAAGGCTCACTTCTAGCTACATTGCCCGTTCTTGAATCTATTTGCACAACACCTCCTGCGGGAACAGAAACATTCGCTGGTGTATTAGACTCTCGTTTGGGAATAAACTTATCCCTCTGGTTTCTATTAAATTGTATTACGCCTGCACCTTTGGACCCTGGGGTGTCAGGCCTATCCTCATTTTTCAAGTAATACCTTTGATTTTGAAATGGCCAAGTATATGCAATTTGATCTTTTGACAGCTCTAAGGGTTCCGCCCGTTCTGTTGTAAAATTTCTATTTTCTTCCTGAAAATATGTCTCTTTAATCCAAGTACCATTAACAAACTGCTCAAAACCTACTCGACAGATAACGACATGTTCAGTATTAAGGAAAAGTTTCTGGTCTGTTTTAGTAACTGCAGAGTAACCGTCTTGTGACACGTCAAAACCGTTAGTTACTACTGAACCATTCTTTCTTTTAATTTCTAATTTTTCAAGAATTGGCTTGTACTTTCGTGTTTTGCCTCCATCGTCAATTAGCTCCATAGACGTATTCATTGGATAACTAAAGGCAGCTCTCCCTTGGGCATATACACTTGCATTTTCTCGACCATCGGGCTGGAGGTCTGTAATAAATTCTATTCCTTGCAACGGGCTATTTGAAGGACATTTATCGCCTATTTCAATTTTAAAATTGCACCTACCAGTTACCATGCCTCCCAGAATGGAATACTGCATACCTACCATACCTGTAAAAAAGGCAGGGTCAGGCAAGCCCGCCTGTAATGCTGCGGCTGCTTTCAAATGAACAATAGAGAATTTGCCCGAAAAGAAACCCAAATCAACCTTAACTCCGAGATCCATACCTATGCCAACATAGGCTTGTCCCTGAGCATACCAAGATGAAGTATTAGGGTTGCCAGTTCCACAGTAGCCCCCCTTCCACTCTTTAAATGCGACATCAAAACCTAGTTGAAGATCTCCTCCGAGATAAAAAATGAGAAAATCTAAATCAAAGTCGGTTTTAAGATACAAACCAAAACCAAAACCCGCATTGGGGGTTGCAAAGTTCGGAACATTATTTTTCTTGCTGTCAGCCCTCACATATTCAGCTTCTTCTGTACCATCTCTTAAAATTGATAGGATCTCCTCTGGCAAATCTGGAAAAGTAGAAGGTATTTCAGACGAATTTACACCTGCGAAAAAGTAGCTGCTCATTTGTATCTGTAACACTTTCATGAGGTCTATTTTTAATGCCTTGTCATCCCTATTTTGGGGATTCCCCATAATAAAATGCCATTTCTGGGGCAGAGACTCAGCATTAAAACGGGCTTCCATAGCTACATCCTTTTGTCCCTTTGCACTTTCTCCTGTACCATATATCAATCTATTTCCAGCGGCTTCAAGCAATACACTCAAGCTAAAGCCTGCATTTATAATTTCGTTACCATCTTGTTTTTTATCCCAAGTAAAACCAAGATTTGCATGTACTTTGAGGGGCACTTCGGCTAGGTCTTTACCTAACTCTTTCATTACGTAAAGGTTTCCATCGATACCAATATGACTAAGACCTATCCTCTCTTTTACTTCGGCCGTTAAATGTACATCGAAGTTATATGTGGTAGAAGTTCCTGTGGACCCAAAATATGCCCCAAATCTTAGCCCAAGTACTGTTCTTCTGTCTGGAACAAAATCATAATTACCAGTCACTTCGGGTAGTCCACACGTTTGCCCTAAATCACCAGAAGCAGATCGCCCTTCTGCCGTCCCCCCTTCTTTAGTATTAGCAAGACCCGCTGTCATATTTGTTGTGTCAGAAGTAATACTCATGTGATGCCATACTCCGCCGCTCAGACCGTAGAGGTCTATACCTGCAAACAGTGGTATACCTGTTTTTGCTCTATACAAGGCTTGAATGTTGAAATAGTTAAATCTCCCCTGAGCATCGGCTTTCTCGCCAAATGTAGCCGCAACACCTATGACACCCAACATAGGAATCTCTGCCTTTATACTTCCGCTTATTTCATTATCGGAAAGTTTTACACATCCCCTAATTTTCAAACCTCCGATATCTCCAGTGGCTACTATCGCTCCTGGTCCTTTGAAATCAGCAATGCTAAAACTTAGGTTTTTCTGTTGATCCAGCTTCGCTGTACCAACTAGGGTAAAGTCTATCGCCTCTACTTTAAGGACATCTGCTAGGCTGAGCTCAAAAACTACTTTTAGTGGAAGTGTTATTTCTCCTGCAGACAAGTTTCCTTCGGGAGTAAATTCAATATTTTTAATACCTAAGGAAAACCCACCTACATTGCCATTGTTATTACTATTCGTAGAGCCAGTTGAGCTATTTTGGCTGGTACTAGCACCCTGGGATACGGGACTAGAAGCACCAAATACAGACCTGCCTGCCACTTTTATGTCTCCCAGCGAAGCCTGCTTTTTATCACCTTCTTGCGGTAGTGTAGAGAAGAAGAGGTTTTCAACTTCTATACTGGGTATCTCAACTTGTACAAATCCATCAGGTGCACCGGTAAAAGATAAACTACCTGATAAGTTAAACTCCACACCGCTTTTATCTCCTAATACGAGCTTTGCACTAGTTCCATGTTTGAGACTAATACTAGCAATATCCCACATTTCTATCTCTAGATTCTTGTTTTCCGGTACCTTAATCACAAAGTTGTATGCCAAGCTGCCCTCTTTATTATCTAAAGCTGTTTCGTATGAAAAATAGTTAATGGTATCCTTAGCAAATATGGGAAGTCCCAGTTTGCCCTTCATACCAGCGGATTGAAAATTGCTTTTTAAAATATCGAGGTAGAGTTCATCAAGTGTAAAATAAAAGGCATCCGCTTTCCCACTACCGGTATTTATCAAACTTTTAGCGGCAGCTTTGGCCGTAATTCCATCGTTATCTATGATTATATTCTCAAAAGAAACTGCAATAGCATCACCATTGTCATTCTTGAAATCATTGGGCAACTTCATGGTTAGTTCTTTAAGAAAAAATCCTGTCCATAACTTCTTCTCATTTCTTACCGGTGAGTTGGCTTCAAAATACCCATCTGGAAAAGTGAC
>CAZBAV010000093.1:7496-15702 GCA_964489955.1 uncultured Lacihabitans sp.
CTGTCTCCTTTTCAGACATATCCACCACTGCCTTACCAACTGTTACCTCAAAACCCGGCAATGCCGTAAACTGAAAACTCTTATTAAATTTAAGATCCGCTATAAGACCCAATTGTCCATCATCTTTACTTACAGCCACAGCAAACTCAGCCTTTACTTGTCCACTCTCTTCTACTGCACCTGTAGCACTCACCGGAACCAAGCCCTCCCGAGAAAACGCAACCTCACCTGCTAGCACTAGGCTTTTGAATCCGTCACAATCAAACTCCAATGAAGTTACCTTATTATCTGCTCCCATACCCTTAAAAGTCATACTATATTGTTGACTATTATTGGTGTTGCCAATATTTGCATTTTCAACCAATGAGAATTTTACGGCAGCAGCAAATCCTCCGGGTTTGATACAGGCTTCTTCTATTCCCAATACAGCCATGCTTGCTAGCAGGTCACCCGGTAGCCTGTACCCTGCTTTGGCTGACACAAAGGCCTTCTGAGGAGTGAACTCCAGTTTTTCCAAAACAAAGGCAAACTTATGTCCATCTATTTCATTATTAAATCCAATCGGTGTTTTCAAATCGTCTGTTAGCGGCCCCGTAAGAGATAAAATATTATTTACCCAGCTCGCGTAATCGCCGCTGAGGCCGGGTACTCCTGCCCTCGTGGTACTCACAGCTTTACCAGTAAACACCCTTTTCCCCCCTTCTACATTCTGCACTTTCAGACCTGTAAAATCAACGGACACTTTAGGATTTATTCCATAAAGGTTAAAATCATTGATTACACCCTTACCTGAGTACCCAGCAGATTCTGTTCCGGTAATTTCCCTGACCTCTAGCTCAAAACGCCCAATTTTTATCTTTTCATTTACAGCTAAACTTACGGTCGTTCCTTCGGTAACAGGTATATCGCAATCACACTCTTGGGGTGGTGACTCTGCTACAACTGTGTTGGCACTAGGCTGTACAGTGAGTTCTCTAACCTCCGATGTAGAATAGTAGTCCGAATCTGCAGTTGGGTATGTGCTTCCACGATTCTCCAAGAACCCTTCAATAATTGCTTTATTCTTAATCCAGCGGGTACGCCAATAATATGTGCCGGTGGGTAAATCAAAGGAGAAATCGTGATCTTGGGAAATTTGATTTTTTAATGCCGCAACTCGGCTTACAACTATATAATGATCGACTTGAACCGTATCTCTATAAAGTATATTCTCAAAAGACTCTTTTGAGGATATTTCTAACAACAGTATTTCTCTTACACTTGCATGGTATGAATCTTCTTGTTGTGATCGAGAAACCTGTAAGATATGTGTAGGCGGCAGATCAGTGATTTTAGAGAACTCTGCGGGTTTTATGGTAAATTTCACGTTGCCCGGTGGCAAAATTTTACCATTCTCCGGAAATACAAGCTCAGAAGGTGGCATACCAGCCTTATAGGTACCACGTACTCTTGCCGGAATGGGGGTTTTGTTGGGAAATCCTTTGAACATGGTAAAGTCAACATCGTAGAAATACTCCTCACCACGAATTTGATTGGACAAATCAGCTTGCCACCATTGTTCCGCTAAGGGAGTTAGGATTAGGAATTGCGATTGTTCCTCAGTAATAGTGGGTATGTAAGTACTCTGAGCCCTTTTCGGCCCTAAATTACCCCAATTAGCTTGCCCTGGCCTATCATATCTAGTCCCGTTTAAGTTTAGTACATAGTCAAACCCAGAATAATCATCATCATAGGGTTCAAACTTTACCATTACCGGAAAACCCATAAATGGCATGTAGGAATTATTTGAAGGAAATCCTAGTAAAGTGAGTGGAGTGGTTGAAGTATTTGTACCCCCATAAACAAAAGTACAAGGTTGGCTAAGTCCCCCATTTTGTACAGTTGGAATAGGCCGCATTGTACGAGTATCCTTTAATCGTATAAAAACTGCATACTTATGACCTGGAATAAGATCAGCGGCAGCACCATAATTACTTTTATTTATGGTAATCACCATGTCCGAGCTCAAAGCAAACCCTCCAGCAATAGCTATTACAGAAGGATGTTGTTCCAATATAAATCCATCAGGCGATGATACTGCTTGAAACAACTGATTGGGGTCTGTTGCCTCACTCTCTTCTCCTAAATCAAGCAAAACAACTTCGTTACCCCAATGTGGTGGAATACTACCAGTAATATTGTCGATACCTGCAGGCAAAAAGGCTACATTTAATGGCGGTTGATGTGACCCATCAGAAGAAATAAGAGGGGTACTTGAATCACATATTGTACCCATAATATTGTTTATTGCTGGTGCAAGATATGAATCAACTCTTACCTCGACACAATTATGGTTTTTTGGGCTTTCGTAGTCAGTTATATCATCAGTACCGAATCTATTAAAGACCTTGAAGCATACTCGCATCATTCCTGTGGGAAGTACCAAGCCTTCTGCTGTACTATATTGCTCTATCCTTGTACCACCCATACCAACAATGTCGTTGTAACCACTTTGTCTAATAGTAAAGCCATTTGTTAAGTCCGTACCTGATAAACCCAAAGTATGTGTATATAGATTAACAGGATTGGTCTCTAATCCAAAATAGCCCGAACTTCCATTTGAAATCTCCATACTTGCGTAGATTTTGATCTCCGTATCGTTGTCCACCCTTGCCCCTGGAGTATAAATAAGACTCACAATAGCTGTGTTGAGTAATTGATTTAACTGTACAAAATCATTTCTTATCTCAAGTTCGCTTAAATGAAGGTTGACAGCTACTTTGTCATTTGCGGCAGTAGACTGTCCCAAAATCGTTTGAGTACTAGCCAAAAACAAGAAAAGAAGTTTTAGTATGTTGTTACGTGTTTTCATCTTGGCATTGTTAGTTAAAATGAGATTCCATAGTTGAGAGAAGTCCTAAATTCACGAAATGACCTATTTTGTGCCAGTTCTGAACTCTCTCCGGTGAAATTGTTTATGAAATAAGAGCTGTTCATGGATATACTGTTCTTACCAATCCTGTACCCTAAGTTGGCTGTATTTATAATACTACTGCTCTTTGTGTCCAAGCTACTGCTCAGCCATTGTCCTGAAACAGTCAAACCTAGTCTCAGTTTATCCATTTGCTTATTGGCTCCTACAGTTACTCCAAAGTTGTTTTGTGATGCAGTTGCTCCTTTGTTGGACAGGTAATTGATAGATGCATTGGTGTTCAGCTTGGATTCTACCCAGCTGTAATTAAAGTTCAGGTTACTTATGAGTGAGCTGTTTTGCGAAAACTGTCTCGTAAACTTGCTTTGATCGCTCGTACTCTGATACATAGTCATGAGAGAGAGCGATTTACTAGTAGTCTTAGACATAGAATTGTAGGATACTGTACCTCCATAGGAGCTATTTACCATACTCACCGCTAGGGTATCATTAAACTCATCTTTAAATCCTCGAGATACCGCCATACCAAAATTGTTGTAGTTTAGCATGATTGTCAGATTCTTTACTGCTCGTATATTCGCATTGGCCGAAATAGAGGTACGATTATTGGTGCTTTGCTTTACTCCTGACAGATTATCACGCATTTTACCTATAGCTCCAGAAAGCGACAACTTCGATTTAAAGAGGTTAACATTGGGGTTTATTGTAATTTGCTCTATATCTGTCATGAAATAGTAAGCTCCCAGAGATTCGTAGTTTGGAGCAGTACGTTTGTATTCCAGTCGCACGCCCCCGTGTCTGAAACCGTATCTACCCCATGCATGCCCGGCAGTAGACCAAAGTGTATGCGAATTCGGTTTTAAAAACCGTTCGGTGCTTGTTATGAATCCATTGAGATTTACTGATGCAGTATCATAAAGGTTATTATTAATTACAGAAGCTGCCGCTTCCACTTCAAACTGCAACTTGTTTTTCAAGAAACTATATCGATTTTTTATCCCTATAGCTAAATTTTCTTTTGGTAAAACACGAGAAGCTAGAGAAGGAGGTGCAATAGAGTTGAGTACGTCCCAGCCTCTAAAGAAGGTTATGTCGAAATAATTATTCTGCGTGCCAACTCCTATTTTTCCACCATAGCCTCTACGCTCAAAGGTTGGTCTTAGGTAATTCATTCTTCCATTAAAAACCACACTATCTTCTCGTATAGCACGCTGTAACCTACCATACATAAATGCCGCTCTAAGTTTCCCGGGGTTTATTTCTACACCGCCGCCCAGCATATTGGCTCCAGCAAGCGTATAGTTCGAAAGGTTTATATTCCTATATCCGGCATGCAGTTTTATCCATTTGTAATGAGGGCTTACTCCATATCGATTAAAAGGCTGGGAAAAACTGCGACTTTGGTCGCTAATTGTAACTGTGAAAGGAAAAGTGATTCCATAGACCTTAACCGTGGGCGAGCCTGAAAGCACCCAACCAAAAGGTGTACGGCGGTTTTCTATACCGTTTGCATGATAATACCAAGTACCAACTGACAAAGACCCTCTTATCTCGAAGGGTTTTTGCTTTGCAAGTCCCTTAATATCTTGAGTAAGTCCTTTTTGACAAAAAAGATAAGCCAGAATCAAGAGTATAAGTGGTTTTAGTTTCATAGTAACAGTTTATTTCAGAGGTTAAACACCGCCAACTTACGTACACGCCCCTTAGGTTTTACAGCAAAATTTCGGCGTATCTCTTTCCTTTATAGATTTCGAGACATAATACCCACTGTATCTCTAATTCGTAATAAAACTACATTTGATTCGAAATTTCTAACTACTATACTAGGGTCAACGGTTAGAAATAGATGGGGAACTGTAGATTATCATATGAGATTGATTTTGTAGTATTCTATGTGTATTGTTCTCAAACATTATTTGAGCATAGACTTAAACTGCCTCTTAGAGTCCATGAAGTCTAAAGTATCTTCTAAGTCAAAGTAGTTATCCTTATCAATCACATTTGCATACCCTGTACGCAAGAGTGGTAACTTGTCCTTATCGAAGGTTAAAAGCTCAATCATTTGTCGTATCTGAGACGTTTTAAAGCATTTTTTGCTCTTGATTGCAGAACTCATGTAATTAAGTTTTTCATTATCGAAACTCAAATTCTGTGCTTTTTCAAGAATTGCAGCAAACTCTCTATCGGTCACTATACAACCTTGGTTAGTTGGGGTTTCTTGATTCCTATCGTTACTCCATCTTTCTTTGTTAGTACTTCTGCTATTCCTTTCTTGTGTGGGTGCATTTCCCACATAATCGTAAGCAAACCCTATCCTAATTTGGTAAATATCTTCAGTCTCTGCCAAACCAACAAACTGGTCATACATACCCATCTGTTTAGCTAGTCCTATAGCTTTGAGTTTAGCCTCTTGCTTATTAAAGCCCATGGCTTCGTTTCGCATCCAAAGTGTGAGATTTTTACCGTTGAGACTATATTCAAACTTACTTACTTCTGAATCTCTGGTGTCAAATATTAGCGTATTACCATCTCGCATGTAGGTGGCTGCCTCACCACCGAAATTGGAGCTTCCATCCTCATAAAAATCTATAAATAGCGATTTATCAACATCCTTAAAACCGATCTTTGAGGTCTTCACTTTCAAAAATTTTAGTTTTTGCGAATAATCAATTTTCAGATATGACTCTCTAAGTTTCCACCTTCCCACTAGACTTTGGCTCATTAAACAAGAGGAGTATAATAGACTTGTTAAAATTAAAAGGTAGGAAATAGTCTTTCGAATATTCATTTGGCTTACAGTTTAAATGGTTTATGTGCTGATACAGATATGTTCTAATATAATTTTGTTTATTCTCAGAGAGACTTGTGTTTGGCATATTCTTCACTACGAAAGTAGCTCAGTGCCACCTACAAACTGCCGTATAGTATGGCGAATGGCACAAAACAAAGGGAGGATTGCAAGTTTTGTATTGTTAAGTGTTTTATGTGCAAAAAGAAGTATTAGCTGTGTAATCATGTATTTCATACCATTCACCATTAGTTTTCTTCTCATCACCCTTTTGTAGGAAATTAATATTTTACCATACACTAACTTTATACTAACTAGATTTGATATATTGCACTAAAGCTGAATAGATTACATAATGAAAATAAGCTCATTGTATGTTCCAATCTTAAATAGCAATAGAGTATAACACCGTGAACACATTATTGTAGAGATACGATCAACCATTTTAAAATGAACCACAGCGTCTTAAATATTCTTTTTTTTCTACTTGTGGTAAGTCTACTAAGACCTATTTCGCTGCGTGCTCAGCAAATAGAAACGCATTTTATTCAAGAAAACCAAACACTGGTCTACACACCATACTTGAGATTTGACCCTGTACGAATTAATGACAGTCTACTGATTCCGTCAAAATATCCCTTTATGGCACTACAAGATAGTAGAGGATATATGTGGTTTAGGACTAGGGATGGAGAGCTCTCAAGATATGACGGTAAGTATTACAAACCATTTACTAAGCACAAATTTGGAAATTTGACAGAAAGTACCTCCGGCTTAATCATAGCAGCTACCGATAGAGGTTTGGCGGTATTTGACACACTCACTTCCACATTTACCCACTATCCTATGGACATGGAAGAAACTGTAATGGTATCTGCCCCTATTGTACATAGAAACCAAGTATATCTTACTGCGGGTACTCCTCGTGCTGGTACTCGATCGTTGTTGTTTGAGTTCGACCTCAACACCCGAAAATTTACCCGAAAAAATCCTACAAAGATCATAAACTGTTTTACTGGTAAATTAGAACTTACAGAAACAATAAGTATGCTCTTTTCTGTTAGTTCCAAAACCAAAGAGCGTCTTTGGGGATACATTGAAACCAAAGGAGAGGCTTGCTTGGGTTATTATGATATTCTTAAAAACCTTTTTGTTTGGTATCCTTTAGAGGATGCAGTATGTGCGGAATTTGTAGGACAAAAAAGACCTGATCAATCTTTGCCATTTTCTTCAGTGCATATTGAAGGAGATGATCGATACATTTGGGCCAGTGGTTGGCCTCCTACGGGTTTTTTAAGATTGGATACTAAGAACAGTACTTGGAAACAATACCATTTTGCTCTACAAGATCTCAATAGAATACATAAGGTACTACCTTATGATAAAGATAAACTCCTGTTTCAGAGCGATTATGGACTTAGTGTTTTTGATATGAAACAAGAGACAGTACATCTATATCCTCATATTGCAGACGACTCCTACAGTCCACCAATAAAACCCACTCCTTATCTAACTAGTAGTAAACAGGGGTTTTGGTTTGGAAATGGGGCGGATAACAGTTTTAGCATTCTAAACCCCAATCGCCAATATTTTAGAAAGATTCCGCAAAAAATGACCCGAAAGAACGGCGTATTAATTATAGGAAAGATTGACCGCAAGCTGTATTACAGCTACAAGGAAAATGACAAATATGAAGTAACGGAATATGATGAAGAAAGCAAAAAGGAACGCATCATTATTTCAGAAAGAGATAATAAAATACGAATCTTTGGTATTAATCATGTTTATTTTAATTCTTCCGACAGCACTGTTTGGTTTTCTGGATCTTTACCATCAGGATCACTGTTTCGGTGGAATAGGAAAAAAGACAAAGTTACGTTTATAAATGAAAAAATAGAAGGACTTCCGTTTGGTACAAATGATATAGCGGAACAAACAGGAATGGTAGAAGATTTGAGAGGCAATTTGTGGTTTTCTACAATAGGTATGAAAACCACACAGCATAACGTTACCCATCTTATTTGCTACAATCCGAAAGAAAGGAAATTTAAGGGTTTTGCCGAGGGAACTGTTGGGTTGCCAATTTTCCATAAGCCTTTAACTATATTGTGCGACCGTAGGGGGATCATCTGGATAGGCTATCAAAGTTCAGGAAATATAACCTGGTTTGACCCTAAAAAGGGAAGAGCTGAAACTAAGGGTATCATAGAACAATTTGACAAGTCAAAGCCTTCGATGGTAAACAAACTTATAGAAGACAAAAAAAGGGACCTCATCTGGATATCTGCATACAATGAAGGACTTTGGAAATATGATTTAAAAACCGATACCTGGACGCAAGTATTACAGGAAACGATAACAAGGACGCATTTGACAGAAGATGGAAAAATTTGGTACAGGTCTCCATCTGCCTTGGTCAGCTATGATCCAGACACTGGGAAAAAAATGGAATTTGGAAAGGATTATGGTTTTGTAAGCCTCTTTTCTTACCCTTTTACTCAAACCCT
>CAZBAV010000094.1:0-15458 GCA_964489955.1 uncultured Lacihabitans sp.
ACAAAGCGTTAACCCCGAAGGGACAAAAACGTTTTAATCTAATTGTCTATAAAGCGTAAAACCTGATGGACAAAATTTCGTTTTGCCAATCCAATTGTATACAAAGCGTTAAACCCGAAGGCATAAAAACGTTTTAATCTACTTGTCTATAAAGCATAAAACCTGATGGACAAAGTTTCGTTTTGCCAATCCAATTTTATATAAAGCGTTAACCCCGAAGAGACAAAAACGTTTTAATATAATTTGCCCATAAAGCATAAAACCCGAGAGCAAATTTCGTTTTGCCAATCCAATTGTATATAAAGCGTAAACCCCGAAGGCACAAAAACGTTTTAATCTACTTGTCTATAAAGCATAAAACCTGATGGACAAAGTTTCGTTTTGCCAATCCAATTGTATATAAAGCGTTAACCCCGAAGGCTCAAAAACGTTTTAATCTAATTGTCTATAAAGTATAAAACCTGATGGACAAAGTTTCGTTTTGCCAATCCAATTGTATACAAAGCGTTAAACCAGAAAGGACAAAAACGTTTTAATCTAATCGTCCATAAAGCATAAAACCCGATGGCAAATTTCGTTTTGTTAATCCAATTCTATACAAAACTTGAGCACCTACAGGTTAAGTCCCGTAGGGACTACCGCCTTGTAGCAATTTTAATTGCCCGTCTTAAAGGCGTGCCGTAGGTACGCAACAATCATCGAAATTATAAAACATTAGCCATAGCATAGACCAAATCGTTCTAATCTTAGGCCCTCGCTGGCAAAACCGTGCTTCTCACCTCTCCAAAATCTACTCTTAAGCCATCCTTCTGGGCATAGCCCCGAATTACCAGTGTATCTCCGTCTTCTAGAAAACGTCTTTCTGTACCATCTTCAAAAACAATAGCATTTTTTCCTCCCCATGACAGCTCCAGCATAGAACCAAAACTAGACGGTTCTTTCCCTGATATAGTACCTGAAGCTAATAAGTCTCCTACTTCCAGATTACATCCGTTTACTGTATGATGGGCTATTTGTTGGGCAACTGTCCAATACAAATATTTAAAATTCGATTCACTTATAATCTTACTAGAACCAGAGGCCGTGATTAGCTCTACTTCTAGCTCTACATCAAAATTTCGATGAGAGGAAGATTTTAGATAAGGTAAAACTTCAGGGTTTTGCTCTGAAGCTGCCACTCTAAACGGCTCTAAAGCCTCAATAGGAATAACCCATGGCGAAACCGAAGAAAAGAAATTCTTTGCTAAAAACGGACCCAATGGTACATATTCCCAGGCCTGTATATCTCGTGCTGACCAATCGTTGAACAGTTGAAAACCAAACACATGTTCTTCAGCTTTATCTACGTGGATGGCTTCTCCAAACAGATTAGGTTTTCCAATTACCGTTCCCATTTCAAGTTCAAAGTCAAGTCGTTTGGTCTCTGAAAAAAAAGGAACCTGTGCATCAGCCGGCTTTATTTGTCCTTTAGGCCTATGGAAGTTTTTGCCTGAAACAAAAATAGAACTTGCCCGCCCGTGGTATCCTACCGGAATGTGTTTCCAGTTGGGTAAAAGTGCATTGTCAGGATCCCGGAACATCACGCCCACATTAAAAGCATGCTGCTCAGAAGAATAAAAGTCCGTATAATCTCCAATTTTTACAGGAAGATGCAATGTCACTTCTCTACAATCAATGAAAGCTTTTTTCCATTCTTCGTCAGGCTTGCTGAGATTACTCTTTAGAAACTCTCTTACCTCATTCGTTTTTTCTTTGCCTAAGGCTATAAAATCGTTAAGGTAATCTTGGCTAAATGTCCCTCTTGGGATATCAAATTCATCAAAAAGGCCTTCATTAGCTAGAAATGAGAGGTCCACCACCTTGTCACCAATGGCTGTAGCCAAACTTTTCTTTGATTCCCCAATAGAAAAAACACCAAAGGGAATGGTATCTATAGTAAAATTCATTCAATATGTCACTTTAAGTTTATTCGTTTAATTTAAAACGATGTTCTTTCGCATTAAGTTGAAATAAACTTAAAATTATTAGTATTATTCCGCAATAAAAACATCTATTGATTACTCTAACCATGATTTATAATACTTCCCGTCATCAATACTTAGAGCTTCTTCAGTGACACTTAATGGACGGAAAGTATCTATCATTACAGCTAATTCCTGGGTTTCGGTTTGTCCTATAGACCTTTCGTATGCACCCGGAGCAGGACCGTGGGGAATTCCTCCCGGATGCAAGGTAATGTGGCCCTGCTCAATATTATTGCGGCTCATAAAATCTCCGTCTACATAATACAACATCTCATCGGAATCTATATTAGAGTGATTATACGGTGCCGGTATGCTATCAGGGTGATAATCATATAGTCTCGGGCAGAACGAACAAATCACAAATGCCGATGTCTCAAAAGTCTGATGCACAGGCGGTGGCTGATGAATACGGCCCGTAATGGGTTCGAAATTATGTATAGAGAAACCGTAAGGGAAATTATATCCATCCCAGCCCACCACATCAAAAGGGTGATTGGGATACAACATTTCATATAATACTCCTTGTTTTTTAATTTTCATCACAAAATCTCCCTTCGTATCGTGGGTTTGGAGCTCCTGAGGAAGTTTGTAATCTCTCTCACAAAACGGAGAGTGTTCAAGCAGCTGACCAAACCAGTTTCGGTATCTTTTAGGGGTATAGATAGGATGAAAACTCTCGGCAAAAAGAAGCCTGTTGTCTTCCGTATCAAAATCTATCTGGTAAATCATTCCTCTTGGAATAATAAGGTAGTCACCGTATTCGAAGGGAATATTTCCCAATTGTGTCCTCAATGTACCTGTTCCTTTGTGAATGAAAAGCATCTCATCGGCGTCCGCATTCTTATAGAAATAGCTCCGTAAAGAATGCTTTGGAGCCGCCAGGCCAATAATAATATCAGAATTAACCAAAAGAGATTTTCTACTATTTAAGAAATCGTCTTCCGGCATTACCTCAAAGCCTTTTAGAAGACGGGCTTTAATCCCTTTTTCAACTGCTATTTTGGGTTGCACATTGGTTTCTGAAAGAATTTCTTTCACCATAGTGGGTCTTTGGACTTGATATAATAGAGAAGACATCCCATCGAACCCGATTGTGCCAAAAAGTTGCTCATAATACAATCCACCATCCGGCTTTTTAAATTGCACATGCCGCTTAGACGGTATTTTTCCTAATTTATGATATATGGGCATGGTTAAGGAATTTTAGTTATCAAATATTTCATCGACGTTAGTCCTTTGCTACGTCTGAGTTCTAGTCAAGTAAGCGACATTGCTAATACGCAGGGTTCGACTACCGTCACCAGCCATGCTAGCTACCCACTTAGTTAAACCTAAATTAACAACTGAGTTCTCGTCTACGCTCGAACTGACAAAGAAATGCTTTAATTGACAAGTTTTCGCTCTAACTGACTTAAAGACATTGAAATTAATCCCTAATTTATTTTAAAAAACTTTAATCTAAATAATTAAGTACAAATTAGTTGATATTTAATCTTTCAAATCTTATACAATTCGACAATTCCAATATATTAAATGAAAAGAAGTTTTGTCCGTTCCGAACTAAGGCTTGTCAGTTCGAGCGGAGCCGAGAACTCCTTATCAAGTCAAGCGTAGTTGGTTTACCTCGTAGGTTCCGACTACACTCACCCTACGAGAGTGAGCTAGATCGTTTCTGGTAGAATGAGCAAAGCTGTTCCTAGCAGAGTGAGCGTAGCCAAGCCCCTACAAATTCCCTCTTCTTTCTTGCTCTCTTTCTATGGCTTCGAAAAGAGCTTTGAAATTTCCTTTTCCAAATGATGTTGCGCCTCTACGTTGAATAATCTCGAAAAACATAGTCGGACGGTCTGTTACCGGCTTAGTAAAGATTTGAAGCAAATACCCTTCATCATCTCTATCCACCAAAATGTTTAGATCCTTTATAGCTTGTACATCCTCGTCAATAGCACCCACGCGATCTTTTAAATCCTCGTAATATGTAGCAGGAACTTCCAAAAACTCTACTCCATTGGCACGGAGTTTCGCTACGGTATTGATTATGTCATCTGTAGCGACAGCCATATGCTGAACACCCGAACCGTTATAAAACTCAATATATTCTTCTATTTGCGACTTACGTTTTCCGTCGGCTGGTTCATTAATAGGAAACTTCACATAACCGTTTCCGTTAGAAACCACTTTTGACATCAAAGCTGAATATTCTGTAGAAATGTCAGCATCGTCAAACGTAATAAGTAACTTAAAACCAAGTACATTCTCGTAAAACTCTACCCATTTATTCATCTCGCCCAGCTCTACATTTCCAACACAATGGTCTATGTGCTGTAAGCCCACATCACCTTTAAATACTTTGCTTTTATAAGGCTCGTAACCTGGTAAAAATACACCTGAATATCCACTTCTCTCTACAAATGTATGGATGGTTTCTCCATACGTTTTAATAGAAGCAACCACCACTTTGCCATCCTTATCTTCCAAAACGGTCGGCTCTTGTACAGGAACGGCTCCCCTGGCCACAGTCTCACGGAAAGATTTAGCTGCATCGTCTACCCAAAGAGCCAGAACTTTCACACCATCACCATGTAATTTCACATGCTCTGCAATTTCGGTATCTCCTCTAAGATCTCCAGTGAGGACAAGTCTGATTTTCCCTTGTTGTAGAACATAAGAAACCTTGTTCTTTAGACCCGTCTCTGGTCCGGCGTATGCCACAATTTCAAATCCGAAAGCCAATTCATAATAAAAAGCGGCTTGCTTGGCGTTGCCTACATACAATTCTACATAGTCAGTACCTTTTAGAGGTAAAAAATCTGTAGTAACTTCTGATGCTTCCAAGGTTTCCATATTGTCCTAATAAATGTTAATGATGAACCAAAACTTTAATCGATTGTAAAATTCTAAGAAAATATACAATTTGTCCAATATGATTTATTTACTTTGTAATAAGTTTTAGTTATTAGAAATTCTAACTAACCTTAGCATCAATCATCGTCAATCCTTATGGAACTTCGTCAACTAAAGTATTTTGTAGCTGTAGCAGAGCACCAGCATTTTGGTAAAGCTGCCGAACAGCTTTTTGTGTCTCAGCCTGCCTTAAGTCAGCAAATACGGCTTTTGGAAGAAAACCTTGGGGTAGAGTTGCTAGATGGCATAGCACGTAAAAATTTTAGACGTGTAAAACTTACCGAAGCCGGAGAATTTTTCTTTATTGAGGCCAAAAAACTACTTAACCAAGCCAAAAAACTTCAGGAAAATACTAAGAAACTAGCTGAAAGCACCAGTTCTATCCAAGTAGGTGTGTACAAAGCCCTTTTAAAAGAGCGTATAGTAGAATTTATGGAGAGCTACAAGGCGGAACACCCCAATGTACAAATCAAAATTTCTGAATATGATAATTATCTGGAGGTGCAAGAGGCTATATCAAATAAAGAAGTGGACATTGGTCTTACCCTTCTTCCGATAACAGAAGGACTGAAGCACAAAGTTTTAAAAACAGGAAAAGTATCCTTAATTATGTCTAAAAGCCATCCTTTGGCTCAAACGAAAATAGACATACATGAACTCCTCAGAAACGAAAAATGGATAGAACTAAACCGAAAAGTTCATCCCGTTTATAAGGAAATTGAGGATCGTTGTTCTACTTTAGGTATTCAGCGACAAATAGTGCAGGAAGTGACCTCTTTGAACCTTCTAATTAGCTTGGTGGGTTTGGGTGCAGGCATAGGTTTTGCCCCTTCCCTTTTTGATTTCTCTACCGAACCAAACATCGTTTCGATATCTTTAGAAGACACCATTTTTAAGGATATAGAGATTTGTCATGTGGTGAGCTGGAAAAGTTAACTTTCCTCAAACTATCCTTTGCTAAAAATCTAAGATTCAAAAAAAGAAAGTAAAATCTGAAAGATTTCACTTTCTTTTCGTACAACTACTTATGAAAAAATATCTCGGATTTCCTGACACATATCTTTCATTTTGAGGTAGTCTTCCTCCGAGTTTTTACTTTTGTCAAAAACAATCTTTAAGATACTTGGCTCAGACTTGATGTAAAAGGACATTCCGTTACCTAGCTTCATATCTGCATTTAATCCTTTGTTTACAAATGACATTCCAGAATCTTTCAGATGCTCTGAGAGTATCTTTTGGACTTCCTTGGTTTTAGAATTAGGATATTTAGCCTCAAACCTATAAATGAGGTTATCAGTTAATTTTTCACTTATCTTGGTTTGATTTTGACAGCCAAAAAGTGAAAATGAAATCAGTAGAGTTGTTAATAGCTTTTTCATATTTATATTTTTTTATACAAAAAAAATACATAGCAAGGTATTTTGCAATACATAGTACTATAAATATTTACAATTCACCTCTTTACTTGTGCAATAAAGAATAACCTATCATCAATATAGTCTACTGAAAAATAGCGTTTAAAACGCAGGAATGGCCAATAAGATATTTTCTTGATACATTACATGCTTCTTAAATGTACTGTTAATCCTCCACTTCCACCACTACCTCTACTTCCACAGCCATTCCCATAGGTAATGAATTGTGTCCAACAGCACTACGTGCATGACGGCCTTTATCGCCAAAAATAGCAACCATAAAGTCACTATACCCATTTATCACTTTCGGATGTTCCGCAAATGTATCGGTACTGTTAACCATCCCTAATACTTTTACTATGCGTTTTACTTTACTCAGGTCGCCTAGTTCATTTTTCAGAACAGCAATATGTTCTATTGCAGCTAATTTTGCAGCTTCGGCTCCTTGCTCTACGGTCATGTCTTTACCTAGTTTGCCTTTTATATATTCTCCTTTGGTATTTCTGGGACCTTTTCCGGATAAAAACAAAAGGTTCCCCACCCTAACGCTATGTACATAATTTGCTATAGGATTAGATAGAGCTGGAAGTGTTACACCTAAGTTTTTCAGGTTGTCTTCTGGCCTTTGGGCTTGTAATCCAAAAGCACAGAGAATCAAGGGAAACCATACTGAGATAATTTTTTTCGTCATATATCAATTCTACAGGTTATTAATATGAAAAAAAAAGCTCCCGATTTTTGCGGGAGCTTCCATATTGGCAGATTTAAGAACGTTTCATTTTATAATTCCTCTTAGGTTCGGCAGAAGATTCTACCCTTACCTTCTTGGTTTTTGTTTTGGTCTGCGGTTGTTTGTAATTTTTAGCTTCCACTGTTTCTGTCAACTCCCCACTCCTTTCACTTTTAGATTCCGCCTTCTTTCCCGCTTTATGTGTCTTATAGTTAGCCGGATTTTTTAATGTACTATTATCTTGTGCTAATGCACTAGTTCCTGTCAATACACAAACTGCAAATGCTAATCCTAAAAATTTATTCTTGTTTTTCATAACCTTTTTCTATATTGATTCTTTTACAAAAATAAATAATATTCTGAATAAATCGAAATTTTATTCCGTTTATTTGGATTTTCAATGCAAATTCAATACATAACATATTAAAAACAACAAAAATACAGAATATTATTCCGTAAATAATAAAAAATGAAGTTGGTTATTTTGTTTTTTTGCAATTTATCTATATAAAATATTGATATAAGGAGATTTTATTGTATAAAACCTATCTAAAATATACCTTATTTAATATTTAAACTCATGCTTTGTTATCGATGACCTGTTAATTAAACACCCAAATGCAAACTGGTTAACCGCCCGCTATCCCTCGTAAAGACTGGGTCTTCTAGACCATCTTATACTGACGGGGTCACCATGACAAGGTCTCCCTGGCGAAGTTGACTAAAGAGATTACGACTAACCGCCTACTTTAAGTCTTTGTTTTTTCCATGCTAGCGGATCTACTTTTTTTCAACAATCTGTCAATACTGAAAGTAGGAAAATACAATAGTCTTTGAAACCCCAAAGCATAAAACGGTTATGGATAGCAGATTAAAAATATCGGATAGCGGTACTATTTATATTACCCCTCTTAACAAATTGAAGCAAGTAAAAAAACAGCAAATCTTATAAGACTAGGAAACGATGACAATACTAATCTACTACACAATCTTTCAACAGGCCCTTTATCTCCCCTGCCACTGCAGATGACAACCCAAACTCAGCAAGGCGACTTTCTAACTCCTTAACTAGTATAATATCTTTCGCCAATAACATCGCCTTTTGTTCATTGCTTAGTGTAGTAAGACACGTAATAGGATATAAACCCCGCAAATCAACTATATTCTTTAAACTATTTCCAACAGGATAATCCCAGGACAGCAAGTCCAGTCCATAATACTCTGCAAAAGCCACACTATCTTGTGTAAAGTAAGAGTTGGTAACCAAAATCCCTTTTGTAAACTCCATCTCCTCTCCCCACAAACGATACTTTTTATTAGAAATGTCACGAATCCGTGAGAGCACATACATAGGTGTGGTCACTGAGAGCTTGGTTTCTCCCGAATTTCGAAATTTACACTCAATCCAAAACAACTCCCCATCTCTTTCAGCAATCACATCAGCCTCGTGGGTAACAGCATGCCCTTCTATGTGCTTACTGTGCATTGTCCGATAACCCAAGTATCCAAGGAACTTTGCCAACCATTTTTCGAAAAAGTACCCTGCAGGCCCCAACTCCATGAGAGCCTTTTTTAAACTATAACGGGCAGCAAACGAATTAGAATAGCTTTGCAACTCTTTATGGGCCATTTGATAAAGCTCTCTGGTTTTCATACCACTATAGAGTTTTGCCGAAATTTCCTTCAAAACTTCATTCACTTGTTCTGCCGAAGCCCCTGATTTCATTAACGAACTCTTAAACCGCTCTTCATTAAAAAACGTTTCTTCCCCGTTATCCTTGATTAACTTCATAAATCCAGATTGTTTCTTCCAAAATTACGAAATAACTGGCAACCCAAAGAATCTCACACTGAAGACTTCCTATCACATGCTAGCAAATCACAACTAAAAGCAACCCCTCGAAAATAAAACCAACAAGCTAGACAAGCACATCCTGATTAGTACAAATTTTAGTTTTCTTACCCATCTAGCAGGACAACATGCTGGATAACTAACCAAATATCCACAAAAACCCCGTTTTGATTGCGGAGAAAAAGTAAATATTCCTAGAAATGAAATAAAAATTCAAATATTACTACTTTGTCGAAATTATATGTAATAAAAGATAAATTATCCAGAATTAAATATGTTATATAATGATATTGTCAAAATATAGTTCTTTTCCAATATTTTACTAAAAATGTATTCTCAACTTTTGTAAATATGCTCAAACCGTACAGAATTTTAGGGTATGCTAAACATTTAATACAAGTATGAAAAAATCAATCTTTACCCTAATTGGCTTAACGCCATCCCTCTTAACGTTCGGTTCTTATTCTGGGCCAACCCCTAAAGTAAAACAAGATTCTGTAATTGTATCTCCGACTACAGCTGTCGCTGAAGAAAGCAAAAGTCCTTTGTCCTTCAGCGGATATATTGATACATATTATATGTACAATTTCAATGGGACACGTACAAATCTTGGAGCATCTGGATTCGAAAGAATTTTTGACCACAATGCAAACAGCTTCCAAGTTGGGTTGGCTCAGTTAAAAACCTCCTACACAACAGACAAAGTTGAAGGGGTTATAGATTTGGTGTTTGGCAATCATGCAGACCTTGCAAACTATGGAAATGCAGGTAGCCCCCTTGGCTACGAAATCGGAAGTACCAGCCTAGCCATTAAACAAGCTTATGTGGCTTGGAAAGTAAACCAAAAACTTACTTTCACAGCGGGACAATATGGTACAAACATTGGTTACGAAGTGATTGACGCCCCAGCCAACTTCAACTATTCCCTATCTAATCTTTTTGGTAACGGACCATTTTACCATACAGGTATTAAAGCAGATTACTCTGTATCTGATAAACTGGGTTTGATGTTTGGGGTAACCAACGGTCTTGATACAAAGGAAGATTTCAATAATAAAAAAGGAATCCAGGCACAAGTATTCTTAGAGCCAGTGAAAGACTGGGCCGTTTACCTGAACTACTTTGGATCACAAGAAGGAGCCGCTGCAAATGACAATTTCACACAATGGTTTGATATTGCAACAACCTACCAGGTTTCAGAAAAATTAGGTCTGGGTCTTAATGCTACAAGAGGTAACAATGCCATAGGGCACTGGTATGGAGCCGCATTATATGCTAACACCAAGTTTAGCGATCTATTCTCTTTGGGTGCCAGAGTTGAGCACTTCGATAATAAGAAAGCAGGAATTTATCTGGTAGACGCAAACGGAGATGGAGTAGCTACTACAGGCATTACATTAACTGGTAATTTTAACCTTTCACCTAATCTCCTACTTAAACCAGAATATAGATTTGATACATACAGCCATGCAAAGCCAAATATGTACCAACTACCTAACAAAGAGGGTGTCCTTTCTAAAAACTCACAGTCGACCTTAGGTGTGGCAATGATTTTCTATTTCTAAAACATATTAAAAGCCTATAGAAGCAAATACCATTTAACAAAACAATTAACCTTTTTACGATTACAGAAAAACCAAACTTATTAAACTATGGAAAAAACTAAACTCTCTCCAATACCTCTCATAATACTATTAGCTATTACGCTAGTAGCAATATTTTACCCTAGCATACCAAGCAAAATTGTAACCGAAGGAATAGATGCTGCAGATACAGCATGGGTTTTAATATCTGCCGCTTTGGTACTCATCATGACACCTGGCCTAGCATATTTTTATGGAGGTATGGTAAATTCTAAAAACGTTATCTCTACCATGCTCCAAAGCTTTATAGCCATGGGAATAATCTCTGTAGTATGGGTAGTAGTAGGTTTTAGTATAGCTTTTGGCGACAGTGTGGGCGGTTTTTTTGGTAACCCTACCACCCACTTGTTCCTAAAAGGCGTAACAGATGGCCCGGCCTGGGGAACCATTCCTTTCTTGCTTTTCGCTTTCTTCCAGTTGAAGTTTGCAGTAATTACTCCTGCATTGGTTACAGGTTCAATGGCAGAAAGGGTAAACTTCAAGGCTTACGTGGTTTTCATGGTTCTTTTTAGCTTATTTATTTATGCTCCATTAGCCCATATGACGTGGTCTGCGAACGGATTCTTCGCCAAAATGGGCTTACTTGACTTTGCAGGAGGTACGGTTGTACACATGTCTGCGGGTTGGGCTGCTCTGGCTGGAGCTATTTACTTAAAAAGAAGAAGATCTCATGCAGACAAAGACTTCCTTCCGCCAGCAAATGTACCTTACGTACTTCTAGGTACAGGCTTACTGTGGTTCGGATGGTTCGGTTTCAATGGAGGTTCGGCACTGAGTGCTTCTCCTTTGGCAGCAGTGGCATTTGCTACTACAAACACGGCCGCCGGTGCCGCAGGTATTGCTTGGGTGTTCTTCGATGCCATTAGAGGCAAAAAGCCATCTGCTGTAGGATTTTGTATAGGTGTGGTAGTAGGTTTGGTAGCAATTACCCCTGCAGCTGGTTTCGTAACGGTTTCGCACGCTCTTGTTATAGGTGTAGTTTCTTCTATCATTTCTAATGTAGTTGCACACTGGAGAACAAAAACTGCACTAGATGACACATTAGATGTGTTCCCTTGTCACGGTGTGGGTGGTATGGTAGGTATGATACTTACTGGTGTATTTGCTACAAGTTCTGTTAACGAGGTTGTAACAGAACAAGGTTTGTTCTTCGGCGAAACTTCACTTTTCCTAAAACATCTTTTAGGTTTAGTAATAGCTTCTGTGTTCTCTTTCGGAATGTCATTTGTAGTACTTAAACTTACAGATATCATTATTCCACTTAGAGTGAGCAAAGAAGACGAAGAAATAGGACTTGACATTAGCCAACATGATGAGAGACTAATAGAAGCGTAAAAAAACCTAATATATCTGATTCTATTAAATAAGTGCTTGCAATGCAGGCACTTATTTTTTTATCTTCTCAGCATTCAAAATTTCTCCTCCGCAAATAATCTATCAAGCCTCCCACCCTCTTAACACTTTCACTATATCTACTTAACATTCACGTAATATCAAAAGCGGAAATTTGCGGCTTAATACACTAAAATCATTTTTATGAAAAGAATTTTATTCTTAGTCTTTTTTGTTCCGCACTTTATTTTCGCCCAGTCCCCGGGTATTATTACGGGTAAGATTATAGATAAAGAAGGAAATCTATCTTTACCAGGAGCTACAGTGGCTTTAGATGGTAATAAACGTTATACCATATCTAATAACATTGGTGAGTTTGAATTCTTGAGTGTACCTGCAGGTAAATATAATGTAACCGTGAGCTACATCGGTTTCCAGCCACTTACTCACGAAGTAACCGTGGTTGCTGGACAAAACAGCACCATAAATTTTGTTATGAATGCCAATTCTGGCTCGCTGGATGAGGTAGTTATTATGGGCGATATCCTTAGAGGACAAGCACGTGCTATTAACCAACAAAAAAACAATCAAAACATTACAAACGTAATTTCATCGGATCAAGTGGGTCGTTTCCCTGATGCAAACATCGGTGACGCATTAAAGCGTGTACCGGGTATTACCATGCAGAATGACCAAGGCGAAGCCCGTAATATTATCGTTAGAGGTTTG
The DNA here is from genome assembly GCA_964489955.1 of uncultured Lacihabitans sp. Lineage (GTDB taxonomy): Bacteria > Bacteroidota > Bacteroidia > Cytophagales > Spirosomataceae > Leadbetterella. The sequence goes on from CAZBAV010000094.1 coordinate 12,627, forward strand.
GCTCCAAGCTTAAACTCCGTGACCTTAAATGGTGACAGAATTCCTTCTGCAGAGGGTGACAACCGTAACGTGCAAATGGACTTAATTCCTTCTGACATGGTATCTACCATTGAAGTAAATAAAACGCTTACTTCTGACATGGACGCAGACGCTATTGGTGGTTCGGTAAACCTTATTACGAGAGCTTCTCCAAACGGACAGCGTATTTCTGCTACAGTAGCGGGTGGCTATGGCCCAATACGTAACAAAGCTAACTTTACAGCAGGTTTGGTTTACGGTAACCGTTTCCTGAAAGACAAATTAGGAATGGTTTTGAGTGGTTCGTTTTTTGAGAATAATTTTGGTTCTGATAACGTAGAAGCCGTTTGGGTAAATGGTAAGAAAAATCAGGCTTTCGTAGAGGAACTCGATATCCGTAAATACGATGTACAAAGAGTAAGAAGAAGTACAGCTCTGGCTTTGGATTACAAAATAAATGACCGCAATACATTGTACGCAAATGCTATGTATAACTGGAGAGATGACAGAGAAAACCGTTTTAGAGCAAGATATAGAGGCATAAAACCTACGTATGATGATGCTGACAATATCATTGGTTACAAAGGAGATATTAGAAGACAAACAAAAGGCGGAATAGATGACAACCGTAATAAAAACACGCGTTTAGAGGAGCAGAAAGTACAAAACTACTCTTTAAGAGGAGAGCACCTTTTAAGCCCGAAATTGGATTTTGACTGGCAGGTAAATTATGCCAAAGCTCAAGAATACAGACCAAGCGAAAGATATATAGAACACCAGTCTCGTGGTTTAAACTTTACAGAAGATCTTTCTAATCCGGAGAAACCTCTGATCACCACTCCAAATGACGTTCCGGGTAACTACACCTTCCGTGTTTTATCAGAAAATCATAACCTTACAAACGAAAGCGAAGTAGGAGCCAAACTCAACTTCCGTACACCTCTATCTGTAATTGAGGGACAAAAAGGTCGTTTGCGTTTTGGCGGACGTGTGCGTATTAAAGACAAAATGAGAGATAACATTTTCTACGAGTTTGATCCAGCCACAGCCATAGGAACTATTGGTGCCTTACCAAACGAGCATTTTGACGGCAAAAACTGGCAAGCAGGAAGTCAGTATGTACCGGGTACATTTGTTACTCCCTCCTATCTAGGTGGCTTGAATTTGAATAATAGCTCACTTTTCGAGAGAGAGGCTATTCCTTCTGAGTACCTATCTCAAAATTACAGAGCTAAGGAAAACATTGTAGCAGGTTATGTTCGTTGGGATCAAGATATCACAGAGAAATTGGCTGCAATAATTGGTTTAAGAGTAGAAAACACTAACATAGATTACAAAGGAAACTATGTAATGGATGAAGAAGATTTAGTTGGCGAAGTAAACAATACTAACTCGTATACAAACGTACTTCCAAACCTTACTTTTAAGTATGACTTAAATAAAAGTACGGTATTAAGGGCAGCATTTACTACTTCTCTGGCCAGACCAAATTATTACGCTCTAGCTCCACACGTAAGCGTACTTACCGAAGATACCGAAATAGCGGCCGGTAACCCACACCTGAAATCCACTTATGCGTATAACTTTGACTTCATGGCTGAGAAATATTTCCGCTCTGTAGGATTACTTACGGGAGGTGTATTCTATAAGAACCTTAAGAATTTCATATACACATACAGAAACGAGAGATTTACCACTTCTGATTTCGCCGGAGAATTCCCTGGCATAGCTAACCCTATTCCTACGGGCGAAAACTGGCTTTTAGTGCAAGACCGTAACGGAGACAATGTAGACGTGTATGGATTTGAGGTGGCCTTCCAAAGAAAAATGGATTTCCTTCCTGGTAAATTCTTTAAAGGTCTTTCGGTTTATCTGAACTATACGCGTACAGAATCTTCAGCAAAAGGTATCACAAATGCCGATGGCGAAGTGAGAGAGAATGTGAAACTTCCGGGAGCATCGCCAAATATGTTTAATGCTTCATTGGCATGGGAAAACCGCAAATTCTCTGCTCGTGCGTCACTGAACTATAGCTCTAGCTATATAGATGAGCTAGGTGGAAGTGAATTTGAAGATCGCTATTATGACAAGCAAATGTTTGTAGATGTAAACGCTTCATACAAAATCACGCCTAAGTTAAGAGTCTTTGCCGAAGGTAATAACCTAACCAACCAGCCGTTACGTTATTACCAGGGAATCAAATCTAGAACAGCACAGGTAGAATACTACCAAGGCCGTTATAACTTAGGTTTGAAGTTTGATTTGTAAAATACATTTTTAGGATATGGTCCGCTAGTGGAATTCCCGCTAGTGGATTTATCCTTTATAGAGATTACCAATAAAAGCATATCCCGAAAACTAAAAACTAAAAGTTAAAAACTAAAAACTAAAAACTAAAAACTAAAAGTTAATAACTAAAAGCTGATAACTCAAAACTGAAAGCTAATAACTAAAAGCTGATAACTCATAGCTCAAGACTCATAACTCAAGACTCATAGCTCAAACAACAATACCAAATGAAACAAATCATACTTGCAATTACACTCTTGTTTAGTTTAGCAGCATGCAACAAAAAACAAGAAACTGCTGAAGAAGCTCTCAAACCAGTAATCATCACAGAACAAACAGAGCATGATACAGACGACCCCGCCATTTGGTTAAACAAGGAAGACCTTTCTAAAAGTCTGATTGTAGGAACCGACAAAGAAGTGGGTGGCGGCATTTACCTATATGATTTGCAGGGAAAAATAGTAAAGAAAATTACAGGTTTGAGAGCTTATTCCGTTGTGTCCTTATGTTAGGAAGTTTTTAGTG
>CAZBAV010000095.1:0-2994 GCA_964489955.1 uncultured Lacihabitans sp.
GCTGTCCACTGTATCTTCTTTCCCATCTCCACATTGTTTACAAACACCCCTATTTTTATTCTTCTCCATAAGCTTGGCCATCGTTCTTCTGGGCTCTAGCTTAAATTCCATCTCCTCGGCTAGTTGGGTTACATATGTTATAATGTTATAAAACAGCACCACCAGCGGCACCGCAGATACTAATAACACTATTACACCCCAGCTGGTAAAAGAAAGGAGACTGTAAGCCGTCAACCCCACAACCGACACACTACACGGCAAACAACCTCCCAGTGGCTTAATAAACCACGCTCTTTGCTTTCCTAACTTATTCTCACAGTAATCAAAAAACTTCGTAACGAATGAAAAAATCATTCCTTCACTTATAAGTATGTTCCACCCTAGGCAGAATAGAACCACTAAAACCAATTTTATTACAACTTCCTCATACATCTTGCCTCTTAAAATAATTAATTATACCGATTCTATAACCCTATTAAGGTTTTTACTATATTGTGACTCAAATATAAGTAATCCAGACCGTCCGACGGTAATATTTTATAAATTTTTTTTATCCTCATACCATTTTACTATATCGTAGTTCTCATAAAGCTCCGTAAGTAGCTTATCGTTAAAATACCGGAAACAGTCTCCCAAGTGGCCATAGTTGTTTTTATTGGCGTGTTCTTTGTCTAGCCCACCGTCTACGCTTCGTCTCATCCGCTCTATATCCGCTATCGTTTCCGGGCATCCATCCTCGTCTATAAGGTAATCATGCTCCATATAAAGAATGGCATTGTTGGTCATTCGGCTGTTAGAGAGACTTAGATTTACTTTCCCTACTCTGTTGTATAACTGCAGCCCAATACTTTCCATGGCCTGGTGAATAGTCCTAAAGGCCGAAATATTCCCCTCTGTCAATGGGTTTTGGTTGTTCCCCGTAGCGTCACCCGTTATTGTATAGTCGTAATCCCTGCCAAAATAGTCTACTATTTCATACACCATCTGCACTAAATCACGACCTCTAAATTCCTTTAACACCCTTATTCTTCTGTTCTCAATATCCACCTGCCCGGCTATACAGCTATCCTTTATATTAAAGTCAAAAGACAAACAAATAGGCAAATATTTTACAGGAGTTAAGCCGCTTGATACATGCTTTTCCCTGCTGTATTTCTCAAAAAACGGATCTTCCGGCTTGATTACGCCCCACTCGCCCAGAACATTAACCTTATGCCAGTGTTCATCAATAAACCGCATCCGCTCGTACCTATTAATCGTAGCCGTGTCCTTATAGCCATACGTCCCACACGGTGAACCAGCCAACCAATAATTATCCTGATAAACCGTCTTGATTAGAGCCTTTTGGCCATCTTCGGAGATTTTAACGAAAGAATGCGGACTTGGCAATTTAAACTCTGTATCTAGCCATGTTTCGGGTTTGATAACCTTAATATTAATCCAGCTGTTTATATCCGTAGGGTTCCAGCTAAAAAACTTCACCTTGGCTACTTCACCCCTGTGAGCATTAACTGACTCGGTGTAGTCTTCGTTTGTAAACTGGTCTAACTCATCATGGTACGTGTCCGCAAACCCCTCAATACCCTTGACCTTAGCAGCCTTATCAATACCCTTTAGCGTAATATCGGCCTTATTTTGCTTTCCTCTGAACTTAAACTCTAGGTTCTTAAAATAATTATCCAGCCCAACCGACTCTATAGCCTTTTCAAAAGACGGCTTTAATGTCGTCTTTATCGTACTTGTTTCTTTCCTGAAACATATTGCCTTGTGATTGTGCCGTAGCGTACGCATCGCTATGGTTTGAGCTATGGTTATAGTCTTGGCAGACCCCTTGCCCCCGTAGATATAGAATTCTACTACACCCCTATTAATCAACTCCCTAACTATAAAAAACAGCGGGTTAAACCACTCTTTTTTATAGCGAATCGTTTTTACCTTTTTCGCCATCTCTTTCTCCTCTTTCTCCTCTTTCTCTCGCCACTTCGGCACTACAAAGATAAGAAATTCAACGCTATTGAATTATTATGTTAAAATGTGGATAACTTTTTGATTATTTTTTTTTGAAAACATTGTGCGTTATCAAATATCTTTCGTACATTTGTAATGTAATCACAACGAAGTGATACAGAAACGAAACGTTATGACAACCCAAGAAAAAAAGCAAGCAATATTAGATGTAATTTATGAAAGAGCGGCAAAACTGGAAGAAAAGGCAATTGAGCATCTTACGTTATTTCACGGTGCAACTGGATTTCACTATGAAAGTGTAGCAGAATCCGCTTTAAAGAAGGCACTCCAGGAGTGGAAAGAAAATAAGCCTGTTTTCAATGTACCATCTTTCTTACAATAAAAACAACGGGGCGAAAGCCCCTTAAACAGTAAAGCAATGCATAGTATAGAATTTTCAATTATAAATGTTAGAAAGCAATTCCCAGAATCAGAATTATCTGTTGGTAGTGGAAAATTTGGAACAACGGCCGCAAAAGTTTTAAGACACCCTAAATTCTGGATTATTGAAAGTCCGAGATATAAGAGGGGAATCAAATGCTGGGTTTCTGCTGTAGGTCGCAAAACAGGGGAAGAAATCCACTGCAAAACAGTAGAAGATTTAGTATTAAGGCTGGACTAAACAATTAATAAAGCTCTTTCATTATATATTTGCACTATGAACCAACCAAAACCAAGAGGCGGCAAACGTGAAGGATCTGGCAGAAAAGCCCAATACGCGGACAAGTCAACCATCACCTTTGCTATCGAAAAGCAAGAAAAATTAATTTTACAACAAAAATTCCCGAAACAGCTCAACAAAATGTATAGTGAGTGGGTTAAGGGATTGATGAGGGAATAAAACAATGGAGGATAAATTAGAGTCAGAAATTATAGATAACCCAAACAATATTTGGTGATTGTGAGTAGTTAGCGTATGCTATTACTAGAAATCGCCAAATATTATACTATTTCTTCATCGAAATGCTCGCCCGTGTATTCTTTTAC
>CAZBAV010000095.1:3004-14977 GCA_964489955.1 uncultured Lacihabitans sp.
CCCAGCATTTTAAACGTGTGGGCGTGTTTCCACTTTATAGCGTCTATAATAAGGCGTGACCGCTGGACATTATCGGTAGTTTTACGTTCAGAGTAAGTACCCTTTTCCGTTTCACCCTCCTTCTTTTCAGTATATTCGTTAATATTTCGGGCTATCTTTTCAATCTCGTCAAATGACCTCAAAGCGGCTATTTCTCTTGCTCGTGCGTACTGTTTAGAAAGGTTTTCGGTCTCGTCGTCTTCTATTTTCTCCAAAAAAGTATTCGCAGCTGGAAACTTACCTCTATCACTTTCTAAAATAGCAATAAGACTTTCCCCGTTTTCAATCCTCTCGAAAATCTCGGGAAAAACTTCGCCTATCCGCTCCTTTGTCCACACCACTTTCCGTCCTGCTCCCATAATACAAATTTACAAAAAATATATTTTCGGCTGTACTTTTTTATTCTGGTAGATATTTATTGCACTTTATTTAGTTTTATTGTATTAAAGAAAGAAATATTGATATATTTTAAGAATACGCAAGACCCGTATTACTCTAACCGCTATAGTAGAACCTATTTAGGCACATACGTGCTTATTTTCTTTGTTGCCATGCTTGTTTGGCCGCTGTGGTTTTTGGTCAGGCTGGTGAAAAAGGCGGTAGAAAGGAGAAATATTCGATTCCAAATAAATAGAAAATAGATGGTATCTCGTGAGGAGTTTCGTACGTACAGTTAGGATATCGTACAATTAAATTAAAGGAAGTGGCCTAACCCGAGCAATGCCACACCGTTTTACGGTGATTGAAACCCAGCCCCGGCAGTAAGTGTCGGGGCTTTTTTGTGGTTTAGAAAAATGGTGTTTCTTTTAAATCAAAGAAAACTGTAGAAAAATATTTATCTATGGATGTTGTTTTTTGAGTTAATTAAAACTATATTCGTTGTTAATAGTGAACTAAACACAATGGCAACAGGAACAAAAGGGAATCTATCGAGAATTAATGAGGATTATGCTGATGATGTAAAGTATAGTCTTAATGACTTGCTTTATTTACAAGCCCGAACTGAACTTATAACGAAGTATTACAACTTTTTAAGGGCGGTTTATCGAAAAAGAGAGAGTAATGATTCCATGGTGTCAATTTACAAAAAGAACGAAGTTAACTGGCATCTTGGTAAAGCTATAGTAGATCTTGGTTTTGTAGATGAAGTAGGAGAATGGGTAAAAGAGACTCCAAACAAGGCAATGGCAATAGAATTATTGCTATTTCAAAAAAGTAAAAAACGAAATTAAATCTCAAAAAACGATAAAAGTTTATAGTGAATGGATTTTTGGAGTGAAAATTACTAGTATTTTTTTACTTCACATCAGAAAACCGAAACATATATGGCCAGGCCCTATCTAAAAATTTACGTGTTCCCTTAAACCAGCCGCCTTCATCCAGTAGAGCTTTGAACTCTGTAGGCCTTAGGTCTTTCTCTACAATCTCGGCAGAGCCATTGTTTATTCTAATTTCTGTATATTTATAATTTTTACTCCCCCTCCATGCAGGTTGGTAGCATTTTTCTATTATTTGGATGGTGCTTCTCATCTACTTTTTTTTCTACAAATGTGCGATACAGGACATTTTGTAGCAATAGATAAACTAAACTTGAGAAAAGTTGTAGCAACGCCTTTACTTCATCCTTTCCAGCATAATTTTCAAAACCTCATCATTAGGTAACTCAGAAAGTAGCTGCTTTACAATTTCAGATTTATTTTCGTTGCTAGTGGTTGCCTGCTTGGTTTCGTACATAGATAACACACTTGAGCTCGCACTATTTTTCACTTCCTTGGCATAAATCTCCGTTGTTTCCAACTTAGAATGCCCCAAGAAACCTTGTATTTTTCTGAGAGACTCTCCGGACTCTTCAGCGTGACGGGTAAACGTATGCCTGGCAATGTGGCTGCTAATTTTTTTTCCATCCAGATACATGTCGCTAACTGTCCTTAAATGCCCTCGTATTTTACCAGTTACCGTTATAATCCTCATGGCTATCCACTTACCCTGCTCTATGTTATTTTCCAATTTCACAAACTTTGGACCCATAAACCTGTTAGCATAGGGGAAAACATAATCCCCAACACTATCCATGTATCTGTCCAAAATTGAATTAAGTCGGTCAAATCTTGCCACACTTATTAGTTTTTTGGTTTTTCTCTGTATAAACTCCACCCTCTCCTTTTGTACGCTCTCCTTTTTAAGCATAATTACATCCGAAACCCTAGAGCCAACCAAGAAATATTGAACTAGAAATATATCAAGAGAAACCCGTATGTCCTGGGGTAGGTCTACCATTTCGAACAACTCAATATCTTCTTTTTTTAATGAGGTTTTCTTTACGGATTCCTTCTTTAAATAATTAATTGTCTTTTTCTCTATTTCAAAATGATTAAGGATTTGATTGAACATCGTAATAATACGCTTAGTTGTGCTATTTGCCCACCCCTCTTCTTTCCCATGTTCAACTATTTTCAAAGACGTTTTCTTGTCAACCTCACTCACTCTCATGTCTCCTACTATAGAGATAAGACTATTTATTGCACTCTCATAAACTATATAAGTGGCACTTGCTAAAACTTTGCTCTTTTCTTTTACATACTTTTCTGCTAAAGTTTTTATTTTAACATTTCTAATCTGTCTTACTTCTGCACTTTCCCCTTCAAATACATCTGAACTTACAGGATCCTTACCCTCACGTAAGGCATCTAGTAAGTTTTTCTGACACTTTAGAAACTCCCTGTTTAACCTTTCATTGAGATGCTTTTGTAGGGGGTGTGATTTTTTAACTTCCTTTTTTTCATCATCCCAAAACTTCTCTTCTACCGTAAATACCTCTTTATACTTAGAAACTCGTTTTGCAGTAAAACGTATCATTACCGGACGCTCTCCGTTCGTCAATGTCTTTTTATGGTAATAAATTCCTACTGTCATGTTTTTCTGGTTTAAACATATGTCTTAATATCTGTCGTATTTTAATATTATTTATACCTATAAAACCATAAATAGCTACCTTTGCTTATCAAAACACCTTAAAACACCACACATTCTTACGGTACAATAATTTTTGCAATATTAAATAAATCCTTCCAATACATGCGGACATATTTGGTTTTAGTTCTTGTTTTATCTTTCTGTAACAATACGTTTTCACAAAAAATGCATTGGATATACTTTAAAGAAAGAGACTTAAACCAAAACAGCCCTGTTTCAGAAAAAACCGTAAGCAATCGTTTAGCTCTGGGGCTGGAACCTAACCAAGAATCTGACTTTGGACCCCAGAGCTCCCAAATTACAATCATAGAAAATTATGGTATAAAACCCCGTCTGGTTTCCCGATGGTTAAACGCCGTCTCGGCAAACTTAAATACCACCCAGAAAGATTTGCTCTTGACCTTACCCTACGTAAGCAAAATCGAGGAGTTTAAGACAGCTCTGGTTGCAACCCAAAAAGATTTAAATGTTAAGTACCTATCTTACCCCTTGGTACAAACAAATGCAAAAGAGTTTATAGATAGAGGCTGGCTGGGCGATGGAGTAGACATTGGAGTGGTGGATGGTGGATTTTATGAACTCCAAAACACCCTATATACTGCCCATTTGTTTAAAAATAACAGAGTAAAAGGCTACAAAGATTTTTTTGAGCCGGACTGTGAAGATTTTTTCACAAAAAAAAGAAACAATGGAGAACTTCACGGCACGCACGTTACGGCATATATAGGAGGTTACGACACAGAAGATAAAGCTCTAATGGGTTTAGCTCCCTATGCTAATTATTACTTTGCCAAAAGTGAAACCAGCGGCAGAGAATACCGCATGGAGGAAGATAATTGGATAGCTTCGCTGGAATGGTTTGACAGCTTAGGTGTACGTCTGGTAAACTCATCTTTGGGCTATGCCTTGGGCTTTACAGACCCAAAGGAAAACTATAGCCCGCTTCAAATGGACGGAAAAACCTCTGTAATTGGACTTGGAGCGAAAAAAGCGGCTCAAGAAAAAGGAATGATTATCGTGTCAGCTGCGGGTAATGAGGGCCAAAACAAAAAGTGGCAAAGTTTGGTATCAACTCCAGGAGATGTACAAGATGTTATTTCGGTTGGAGCCTGCAGCCCCGAGGGGTTGAAAATGGATTTCAGCAGTATTGGTCCGGAGTTTACCGATTTTATCAAACCGGACGTCACTGTTTTTTCTGACAATGGCACCTCGCTTGCGGCTCCCGTTATAACAGGCATAGTAGCCGCAATGTTGCAAGTTAAGCCAAACCTAAAATTAGATGAAATAAAAAGTACTCTTACGAAAGCATCAGTTTTGTCACAATATCCTAATAATTACATTGGTTATGGCTGGCCGGATTTAGGAAAAATGACAGAACTTCTCAATCTTGGTGAATGCATCTCGTGCTCAGAAAGTGCCCCTATCTTTGCTAGTGACTCCTATACCATAGAAAGTAAAGTTCCTGTTGTTGCTTTTCATAAAAGAGATTCCAGAAACGTCGTACAGCAAGAACTTCTGGAACCAAAAAATGGAAAAGTCTTAATAAAAAAACAAAAAGAAACAGCCGAGACAACTATAATTTATGACACAAAAAGTCTCCAAATTATATGGAGACCCTAAAAATCATAATCCCAGAATGCTTCTTAATTTTTTGAAGATATTGCTCTAACGTCTCGGTAGAAATAATAACTTTCTTTTCGTCAAGTGAAGCATGTAACAAATGTAGTTTACCATCTTTCCTAATAGCAAATCCTTCGTGATTTACATCTAAACCCGATACCGTAGAGGTAAATGCAATGATGTCACCATCTTCAATTTCATCTTCAGCCTCCTTAAATTTTTCTTTCGGTATGTAAAAAAACTCTTGGTCACGTAGTTCTTCTTCCGTCTTTACAATTTTCTGCCATACAGCGTCATCTAAAGCAAAGGCTTTATACAGCTTACGGTTTTTACCCATAAAGTCTATGTGCTTTTTGTACTCCTCACCTACACTATGAGTAATATCCATCAAAAAGTCATTCTCCACAGCTTGATTTGCCCAATCTGTAAAATAATGTATACGGGATGCATAACCGTCTACCACACCACCCTTGTAGCGAAGTAATTGTAAAAACTCACGGTACGTATCTAAACCAGACTCCGGATTATACTTAGTAAGTGTAAGAGCCAATACATTTTCTACCAAAGTGTAGCAGTCAAACTGCTCTAAGTTAAAAACCAGAGCCTCTGGCGTTTTCTCCAAAGTGGCACCAACATACGGTTTTCCGAGAAAGTTTATAGCAACATCTAGCATTGTCAATGCAGGCGTTTCCTTTTTGGGTTGATTTAGTATTTTATTGGCCGTAGCCGTATAATCCTGACCCAAAACCGAAAAAGAAACCAATAATAAAAATATCAATCTCATATCTAAATCTAAATTAAAGGTGCTGTCCTATTAAGAGGTTCTTCTAGAGAAATAGTAGTCTCTGTACGCTGTATACCTGGAAGTTTTTGTATTCTCTCCCCCAAAACAGACTTTAGATGCGAAGTATCCCTACATATAAGCTTCGCAAATATACTATAGTTTCCTGTAGTATAATTTACACTTACTACTTCTGCTATATTCATTAACTCCGTCTTTGCCAATTCATAATACTCTGGTTTCTCTAAATGTATTCCAATAAAGGCTGAAACATCCCAACCCAGTTTCTTCACATCTAACCTAATTGTACTTCCCGTAATTATTCCAGCATTTTCAAGTTTCTTTACTCTTGCGTGCACAGCTCCTTGCGACAGATTCACTTTCTCCCCAATTTCCTGATAGGAGAGCTTGGCATCATCCATTAAAATCCGTAAGATTTTGTAGTCGGTTTCATCAAGGTTTTCCTTCATAAAATATTATTTTTAGTTATTTAGATGAATTTAGAGTAGATTCTATAAATTATTTAGCAAATATATGATAAAATTGAATATTGCGTTAATGTTTCAAAAAAAATCAAAATAAAATTTAAATAAACAATTTATCTACTACCTTTGTCATGCTGAACAACGAAAGAGTTGCGATTACAATAATGTAGGATGACGAAATTGGCAGCCGTACCCTCCTGTCTCGGGGGTGATGATAACAGGATAAACATAGTGTAAGGTTGTTCCGATCTGGGGTTGACCACCAAATATTGCACTAAGGCTAACTGCATCGTGGGCGGTTCGACTCCCCCTCCTACAGCTGATTACTTTAACTAAATATTAGTTTGGTTAGTAAAGAATGTTTTTTAGTTTGTTGATGAAGTGTAAATGTACACACAATCTCAGAATGAAGATTGTGTGTTTTTTTATTTTACAGATATCTCATCAACAAATATCCAGGATTTATTACCTTCACTTGGGTGTCCTTTAGGCAATAAACCCTGATTTATAGCTCTAATTTTAACATAACGTGCGTTTGTCTTTCCAAAAGTAAGGTTAAGATTACGTATGTGCTTAGAAAGATCTACCATTTCTCCTAACTCTTCCTTTTTAACTAGATTATAATCTACACCATCTGTAGAAACCAAGACTTCAACGGCTCGCGGAGTTTGCACCCAAGAAGTATAATCACCCTGAAAACCTAACGAAAGCCCACTAACGCTAATAGTTTTACCAAAGTCATATACCATCTCCAAATCTTTACCAAAAAAACCAACCCAAAGATCAAAACTATTGGCATCCCCCTTTAGACCGTCCGAAAGTACATTTCCCCCACCAAGTCCATTCCTATCCGGCTCTTGGGTAAATGTATAATCCATCCCTGTACTTTTAGAAAACTCAAATGACCGGCTCGTAACCTTACTTAACAGATTACCTTCTTTACTAAATACACCGGCACGGATAGTTAAATCCTTATCTATCAATACAGGTTTAGAAAACAATAAAGACTGTGAATTTACGGTACTCCCGTCTGTGGTATAACGTATATCGCCAGTAACCGCAGTACTGCTCATACTCGCTAAAACACGACCAAAAGAATCCTTGTCTATCTTAAACTTAACATTACGGAAAGAATTAGAAACGTTAATACCTTTTTGTGCTAAAGTCTGCATGTGACTCTCTACCCTATTTACAAAATCTGCATAATTTTTCTCTCCGTTTGTCCAAGCAATCTCAGCCGCAGCTAAAACCCGCGGAAACAACATATATTCAGCATGACTTTCCGTGGTGATATACTCTGTCCACATATTCGCCTGCACACCCATGATATACTTCTGATCTTCCTTAGTAAGTTTATCACTTAACGGTTCATAAGAATAAACTTTCTCAAGCGGCAAATAATGCCCAATAGCTAAGGGTTCAAAAGCCTGTTCTCCTTGGTAGAAGTCTAGATACATATGAGAATTAGGTGTCATTACCACATTATGCTTCTCTTTAGCCGCCTCAATCCCCCCTTCTTCGCTACGCCATGACATCACTGCTGCATTTGGAGAAAGACCGCCTTCCAGAATTTCATCCCAGCCTATAATTTTCCGACCTTTTGAAGTCACAAACTTATCTATCCTTTTTATAAAATAGCTTTGTAGTTCTTCCTCGTTCTTTAAGCCCTCCTTTTTCATCAACTCCTGGCAAAATTCAGAGTTTTTCCACGTGATTTTTGGAGCCTCGTCACCTCCAATATGTATGTATTCTCCGGGAAATAAGTCCATAACTTCAGTTAAGACATCTTCTAAAAACTCAAATGTTTTATCTGTAGGACAATAAATATGGTCTTCTACTCCCCATTTGGTACGCAACTCATATGGCCCTCCGGTACAACCCAACTCCGGATATGCTGTTAGAGCAGCCATACTATGTCCCGGCATTTCTATTTCTGGAACTATAGTGATAAACTTAGACTGGGCATAAGCTACCACATCACGAATCTCATCTTGCGTATAAAACCCACCATAAGGCTTACCATCAAACCTGTTTTCAGAATAATGTCCTGTCATGGTCTCCTTACGAACAGAACCCACTGTGGTAAGTTTAGGATACTTTTTTATTTCTATCCGCCACCCTTGGTCGTCTGTAAGATGCCAGTGCAACCTGTTTATTTTATAGGAAGCAAATACATCTATCATTTTCTTAATAAATGCCGGCTTATAAAAATGCCTTGCCACGTCTATCATTACCCCCCTGTAAACAAAGCTGGGCTTATCTTCTATCTTTACATAAGGAAAATTCACTTCTCCCGTTTTGCTATTACTGGCTAATTGCAACAATGTTTGGTATGCATAGAAAAAGCCGGCAGGCTCCGCAGCCTTAACCTGTACACCTTTTGCGTCAACGCTTACAGTATAGGCTTCGGCTCCTAACTTCTTATCTACAGCAAAAGAAATTTGGTTAGCAGATGATGCTTTCTTTTCTGTCAATCTCCAAGGTAGTCCCAAATCCCTTATTATACCTGCACCTTCCTCAACAAGCAAAGAGGTACTTTTATCAAGCTTAAAACTTCCATTGCTATAAACAGCTTTTTGGGGTTTTGGAATTAAGCTCTGGGAAACAGCCAGAAAACTACTAGCAAAAAAGAAAACAAAAAATAGTAATCTCATAATAAAATATTGTGTCCTAGTTTATCTCTCTTTGTAGACAAATAAAATTCATTGTATGTATTTGGTGCTATTTCAATAGGTATATTCTCCACTATTTCTAAACCGTAGCCAATCAAACCTGCCCTTTTCTTAGGATTATTAGATATAAGACGGATTTTGCACACACCTAAATCTCTTAATATTTGAGCACCCACACCATAATCTCTCTGGTCAGCCTGAAAACCTAGTTCAAGGTTTGCCTCTACCGTGTCCCTCCCCTGTTCCTGTAATTTGTATGCCCTTAATTTATTGAGCAAACCTATACCCCGGCCTTCTTGATTCATATAAACAATTAAGCCTTTGCCTTCCTTCTCTATCATTTTCATGGCGGAGTGGAGCTGCTGACCGCAGTCGCATCGGCATGAACCAAAAATATCTCCGGTAACGCAAGATGAATGTACACGTACCATAACGGGTTCCTCTTTCTCCCAACTACCTTTACGCAGAACCAAGTGCAATTGGTTATTATCTGTTTGACGATACGCTGTCATTTCAAAATTCCCCCATTCAGTTGGCATATCTACACTTATCTCAGCCTCAATAAGGCTTTCTTTCTCCAAACGATAAGCTATGAGGTCTTTTATTGAAATAAGTTTCAAATCAAACTTCTCCGCAAGGATTTTACACTCCGGCAAACGAGCCATGCTGCCATCTTCATTAAGAATCTCAATTAAAACACCTGCTGGTTTAAGTCCGGCAAGACGAGCAATGTCTACAGCAGCTTCTGTATGGCCAGCCCTTCGCAAAACCCCGCCATCCTTAGCTACCAAAGGAAAGATATGACCTGGTCTGCCTAAATCACTTGGCTGGGTTTGGTCGTCTACTAATGCCTTTATAGTCTTATATCTATCGCTCGCTGAAATACCGGTAGTACATCCATGCCCTAAAAGATCCACGGATACAGTAAATGCAGTCTCAAACTCAGCGGTATTTTTGCCTACCATTAAATTAAGCTCCAATTCCTTACATCTACTCTCGGTGAGAGGGGTACACATTAGACCTCTCCCTTCCTTTGTCATAAAGTTCACCAACTCCGGGGTGATTTTCTCTGCTGCACAAATAAAATCGCCTTCATTTTCACGGTCTTCATCATCAACAACTATAATGAGTTTCCCGTTTTTTATGTCTTCAATGGCAGCTTCTATGCTGTCCAATTTAATAGAATCCATTAATAATATTTTTTACAAAGTTACCTCAAACTAAAGCCAGATTCAAACAAATAGCTTTATCTTTAAAACCTAGAAATTACTACAAAAGTTTAAGAAGTGAAAAAGTTGTCAATGGAAGACCTCCAAAGGTTATCTAAAGAGGAATTTAAAGAAAAAACGAAAATTCCATTATGTTTAGTCCTTGATGATATCCGGAGCATGGCTAATGTGGGTTCTATATTTAGAACATCCGATGGTTTTAGAGTGGATAAGATTTTCTTGTGTGGCATTACCGCAACACCACCGCACCGAGAAATCGAAAAAACAGCATTGGGTGCTACAGAATCAGTTGCATGGGAATATGCAGAAAACGCATTAACCCTTGTAGATGATTTAAAAAAACAAGGCTACACTATATTGGCTCTAGAACAAACAGAAAATAGCACTTCTCTATTAGATTTTAATCCTGTAGAATCCAAATATGCCCTAGTTTTGGGAAATGAAGTATTTGGAGTAAACCAAGATATTGTAAACAGCTCAGACTCTGCTATAGAAATACCCCAATTTGGCACCAAACACTCTTTTAACGTTAGTATTGCAGCTAGTATATTCCTCTGGGATTACTTCACAAAAACTACTGGAAAAGTTTTGGTCTGAGCATTATACTTTATGTTTATAAAGTACTTACCCGCGAGCTGGAAACCACCGAAATTCAAGAAGACAGGTTGGCTTAACCTTTCTAACTTAGTTTGGTAAATTTGGCGGCCAAGCATATCAAACAAAGCCACTTCTACATTTTCTTTTACCCCATTGCTAGTTAAAGCTACTATTCCGTCTAAAACTGGATTTGGAAAAACGCTAAAACCCGAATTAGATTCAGACTCCGTAGCGGACATTTCATCTGAATCTACTGAAGTACAAGTAAGTATAGCTCCACTACTTTTTACATAGCTCCTTAATGCTCTAGCTTTATAAATACCCGACTCCAAAATTTGTCTAAACTGATCCAATTCATTGGGGTACGGTTGTCCATTCACCGTCCACTCATAATAGTTGTCGGCTCCCGCACTTTCAGCTTTCAGGAAGAAAGGTCCACTATGCGTTATTTCAGGTTTCAGAGGCGTATCATAAAATGTATAAGAAACATTATCCGAAGCCACGCTTGCACAAGTAGGAGTACTATATAGGGTAACATTCAAATTTCTATCCAAATATCCATTTATAGCAATCCTGTTACTAGTCAAGCCATTGCTCCAATTTACACTGTGCCCGCTTGAATTTGCAACCTCCACAAAAATACTTTGTCCTTCACAAGAAGTTCCATCACTCCCTACAAAATAAAACTGGGGTTTTGATGGCGGTGCCACAAAGTTTACATTCACTGAGTTAGAAGGTTGTGAAAAACAGTTCTGCTCTGTTTTAAAACGGGCAGTATATAAGCCAGAATTATTAACAAAAATAGCGTTATTAACACCGCCGGTATTCCAATTTACTTCATATTTAGAAGCAGCTACTTCAAGTGGCAAAGTCTTACCCACACAACCTGTTAAACCTTCCGGAGTAAGAACGGCGGGTACAACCTGTGGATAAACATCATTTACAATTAAAGCATTGGAGTATCTAAAACCGGTACGGTCTTTGGCTACTAGAGAATGAAAGCCCCCATTCACATCAATTTGACTATTACGAGATCCGTTACCCCAATAATACGAACTAAAAGAACCGTCTACTGTTAAACGTACATTTGTTTGGTCCAGACAATAATGCTTTACATACAATATATCTTGAGCCACAACTGGGACAGAGTTAGAAAAAAAATCATTGTTCAAAGACTCGTTCCATCTTTCTGCCACCTGGCTTAGGCCCATACTTCCTGGTATATTCTGAAAGTGCCCAAAATCATAACGATTTGGTTGAATATCATCGGTAAACGGGCCAGCCCACACAGATGATTTATTACGGATCAATAAATTTTGTCCCTCAATAATATTATTATTAACAGCACCATAATAGATAGAGGCCCGTGCCATAACCCAAGGTATATTAAAACCTATATCTTCTCTTGTCTTATTGATAACATACTCTAAATTATTATAGTACTGTAGAGAAGATACCTTAGCCTCTCCATCAAACTCCCCTTGGTGCCACAATATACTCCTTACACCCAATAAGGTATTTATAGACTGTAGTGTTACTCCAAGTGTTTTATATGGAAAACCAAAATCGAATGCATG
>CAZBAV010000096.1:0-9837 GCA_964489955.1 uncultured Lacihabitans sp.
ACCTGAAGAGTTAACTACTGAAGCGGTGGTTTCACTAGTAAATGGTGTAATTACCAAGTCTGCACTTAGTCTTCAGGCCAGAATTCCGGGAATCAGTGAAGAAAAGTTTCAGGAAATAGCCCTAAACGCAAAAGCCACCTGCCCCGTGAGCAAAGCCTATAATCTGGAAATAGCACTCGATGCACAACTTATTTCAGCTAATTAATTAACCTTTCAAACTCCCCAAAAAATGAAAACGATAATTGCAACAATCAGCATATTTATAACCTTATTCAGCACCTCTCTTTTTGCTCAAGGGAAAAGAGTACCAGCCTCTGCCGGAAGAGCAGAATACATCGAAGTAGAGAAAGGAGTAAAACTCCACGTCACCGACCTAGGCGAAGGCAAGCCGATCGTATTGATTCACGGATGGCCATTGAGCGATGAGATGTATGAATATCAGTACCAGTATTTATCTCGCAAAGGCTTCAGGGTAATTGGCATTACACTTCGTGGATTTGGCAAGTCAGACAAACCTTACGGGAAATACGACTTTGATGTTTTTTCTGACGATATTAAAGTGGTTCTGGAAAAGCTGAATATCCATCATGCCACATTGGGCGGATTTTCTTTGGGAGGTGCCGTAGTACTGCATTACATTACAAAATACAACTCCGCACACGTAAGCAAACTGGCTTTATTCGGGGCCGCTGCTCCGTCCTGGAAACAGCGTGAAGGTTTTCCTGATGGCTTGCCCGATGCAGTGGTAGAAGGATTAATAAACGCCACCAAAACGCAAAGGCAAGACCTTATAGCAAGCTTTGGAGCAGGTTTTCCGGCAAAAGAAGGTAACATTTCTAAGAACGTAGAAAAGTGGCTGGAAAATATCAACTTACAGGCGTCGCCTTATGCCATTACCGAGTCTATCACCGCACTCAGAGATTTGGATTTACGTCCTCAGCTCGCAAAAATCAACATTCCTGTTACTATATTTCAGGGTGTTTATGATAAAAACTGTCCGCTCGTTTGGGCTGAGCACTTGCAAAAAGGCATAAAGGGTTCCACCCTTATCCGGTTTGAAAACAGCGGTCACGCCTTGTTTGTAGAAGAAATGGAAAAATTCAATACCGAGTTGGAAAAAATTGCAAATTCATGAATAGAACAGGAAAGCAGGAATACCTTGTTTTCCTGTTTTATATGAGCTAAGATTTCCTATTTTTATTCTTAATTTTAATAGCTTTTCAAAATGGCCAGTGAAAAAGTATTCCGAAGCGACCTGAAAACCATAGGACTTATACCCCTCAACCAAGAAAGTGCAGATTATCTTAACAGTGACAACTATAAGCAATACATAAAAGTGCTGTTCCTTTCACCTGGGTATGAATTACAGGTTGACCTCACGGAGTATACTGTAGAGCAGCCTTCCTTGTTTTTTGTGAGTCCAAACCAACGTCTCCATGTAAGAAAAGCCGGACTGGAAACCGGATACTTTATTTTTTACAACCGTGATTTTTATTGTATCCAGATTCATGACGAAGAAGTCGCTTGTAACGGATTGCTTTTCAATAATATCCATAATATGCCGATGGTGGTATTGGATAACGCTGAGATACCTTTCTTTACGTATGTTTTCGGACAGATGGCCGATGAATTAGGATTAAGAGACACTTCGCTGGAAGAGATGCTTCGTACTTATCTGAAGCAGTTGTTCATAAAATCCGCCCGTTTATGGAAGAAACAAAATCTGGATAAAGAGTTTGCTGAACAGAACAATGATCTGGAGTTTTTCAGGAAGTTTACACTGTTAGTAGAAGAGCATTATAAGGAAAAACATCATGTTTCCGATTATGCCGAATTGCTTTTTATGGCTCCCAAAACGATTACCCATAAATTTAAACGACTCCATCTCCCGCAACCTAACGATGTGATTAAAAACAGAATATTGTTAGAGGCCAAACGGCTACTTGTCCATACCACTCTGACAGCAAAAGAAGTGGGATATGAACTGGGCTACGATGACCCGGCTTACTTCAGCAGGCTCTTTTTACAGAAATCAGGAGAAACACCATCGGCATTCAAAGCAAAATTTCTGGCAAATAATTAATTAGAGTCTGTTTAAATCAGGCTCTAAAATTCAATTGTCTAAAACAAATTTCAAAGTGATATATAGATTCTTTACATACATATATTTTTTCCTTTTTACCTCAATAGTTATTCAAGCCCAAACTCCGGAAAGTCAATCTTCCAGAGAATTAGTCGGACGAATACAACCTGCTCCAGACGAAATTTTCAGCAAGTTTCGGGAGGCAGGAATGCAGCCTGTCAATCATGTATTGACAGCCAAAGAAAAAGATAAGGTAGAAAAGGCATTTGCCATGCTGTCGTCACTTCATATTAAAATTCTGAAGGAGCATTTGCACAGTATCAGTTTCATGGACAATATGCCCAATACGGCACTTACCTCCCCCGTAGAAACCACGGATTCAAACCCAAAATTCAACATCACTTTCCGGGCTGAAATTATTAACGAAACCGTTTCGCAATGGGCCACATGGAAAGAAAATACGTATTATACATTTCCGGAAGGGAACGAGTTTGCGATAAATATTGAAGCCGGCCAACTGGATGCTATAGTGTACGTATTGCTTCATGAGGCAACGCATGTGGTAGATGCTGTTCTGGGAATCACATCTCGTTCCAATGAGGGAGATACAGGGATGGCACTTACGGAATTTACCCGGGGAATCTGGGATAAAGTAAACGTACCGGAGAGAGCATTCATCAGTCCTTTGTTAGCCTCCACACGCTTCCGAAGCGGAAAACAGGTACCGGTTTCTCATGCACCTGAGATTTACAAAGAGCTTCAAAAAACTCCTTTTGCTTCCCTTTACAGTACAGCGGCATGGTTCGAAGACCTTGCAGAGCTGGTATCTATCTATCACTTAACAGCAAAACTAAAACAGCCTTTTTGGTTATCCGTTAAAATGAATAACAAAGAAATCATGCGGTTTGAACCAATGAAGAACAAACTGGTAAAAAAGAGATTAGCTCAGTTAAAGGTATTTTATGAATAGTCATGTCAATACCTAAAACTTATGCCTAATACCAAATTGTATAATCTGGTTGATAATCGGCAACAGTTCTTTACCCAAGGGTGTTAGCGTATATTCAACTTTTGGAGGGATTTCGGGAAAGGATTTTTTGCTGACGATTCCCTTTGCATACAGAAATTTCAATTGATCGATAAGCATTTTTTCGCTGATGCCAACTACACATCGTTTAAGCTCTCCATAGCGGATTGTTCTTTCATTGATTTGAAAAATAATCAACATCGTCCATTTTCCACCAATGATTTCAAGTGTCTTACGCAACGGACAGTTTTCGTCCGAAATATTTATTTCCATTTTATGTTGTTGATTATCAGTTATTCTAAATCCTACGTAAGTACCCTACTAATTAGTAAGTACTTGTTTATTGTATAGCAAAGATAGAAATTTGCAGCAGATTCAATTAACTTAAAAAGTAAATAGCATGTCAAAAAATGTAACTATCGTTCAATCGTACTTTAGTGCTGTAGCAAAGGGAGATTTTGACACAGTAGGTAATTTGTTTGCAGATGATGTAATCTGGCACCAACCAGGAAACGGAGTTCAGTCTGGCACCTACAGTGGCAAGGGAGATGTTTTTGCTCATTTAGGAAACTTCATGAAATGGAGCAACGGAACTTTTGCCATTGACAAAATCGAATACACAAGTGATAACGGAAATCTCGTTGCGGCTTCCATTCATTTCAAAGCAGAAAAAGATGATAAAGTACTTTCGATGAATGGTATTGATTTATTGAGGATTGAAGACGATAAAATAAAAGAAGTTTGGTTGTTTTCAGAAAGGATTGAAGAGGAAGATGCTTTTTGGAATAGTGTTGCAAATAGTTAGGAAACAATGGAGGGATTGGCAGGTTAAAACCATTCCCTTTTTTTGTTAATAAAAGTATACAAGATTGGATTGTAATAAATAATTGAACTACTGAGATCATTGGATATCAAGACACCTATATGACTTGGATTAACTTCAACGCTTTAAAAATCTGTTCAATAACTCTCCTTTTTTTGTTGTCCATTATTAATGATTACCAAGCAATTTCTCCTGTTTCGGGATTAGTTTCTTCGCTAAATAATTTGCCGCTTGGTCCATCGTTGTCGATCAATACATATTTGATAACTCTGTTAGCTGCAACACTTACCTCCCCACCATTAAAGTAGGTGAAATCCGTTCTGGTAAGTCCTGGGCAAACCGCATTTACTTTGATTTTGGTATCACGCAATTCGTAGGCTAATTGTATCGTGTACATATTCAACGCTGCTTTTGATATGGCATAAACGGCATATTTTGCATAATGATAGGCTGGCCAATTCGGGTCACTTTGTAACGCAAGCGAACCCACACTTGTACTCAAATTGACAATTCTTGGAGCATCGGATTTTTTCAATAAGTCGATAAATGCTTTTGTAATATTTGCAGTGCCTATCAAATTTGTATTTAACGCATTTTGGTATTGATCGCCGGTGGCTTCCAGTACTGTGTATGGGTCACTTCCGCCATTGATACCCGCATTATTGATAAGTACATCTAACACTTCTACTTTATCTCCAATAGCTTCACGAGCCGCTTGCACGGAGACAAAATCAGTTACTTCTAATTGTATTGCTTCCACATTTGTAAAACCTACTTCATTCAGTTTTTTAACGGCTTCCGAACCATTTTTTAAGTTGCGGCTTCCGATGAACACATAAAATCCTTTTTCTAAAAGTTGTTTGGCAATTTCAAAGCCTATGCCTTTATTGGCTCCCGTAATTAATGCTGTTTTCATATCTTTTGATTTAAATTTCGACACAAAATTCCGGCATTAAACAGTAGCATCATTTACTAAATGGTAAAAAGAAGATTAGCGAATATTTTTTCTTATTCTACTTAGTGATTGCTGGGTTACGCCTAAATAGGAAGCGATATGCGATAAAGGAATACGATTGATGAGTGACGGATAGTTTTCCATAAATTCCAAGTATCGTGTACTTGCATCCTGAGATATGACTGGGTTTTTTCTCGATTTTTGATACATGCATAATTGTACCATTTTGTTTTTTATGGTATCCCAACCCACAATAATTTGGGAAAGTTCTTCCCAATCATTTTTTGAGAAAACGATAAGCTGACAATCCGTAATTGCCTGCAAATATTCGGAGGAAGAAACATTCGATTCAAAATTCACATAATCGCAAACCAAACTATTTTCACTGATGAAACATCGAGTAATTTCTTCGCCTTTGTTATTGTAATAACAACCACGAACCACGCCTTCCACCACAAAACCAACCTGTCGGGGAATTTTTCCAGCCTCCGAAAAATAGTCATCCCTTTTTAATTGCAATAATTTTCCTTTACTGATTAAAAGCTCGATTTGTTGCTGATTAAGACTTCCAAATTGCAAGATATACGTTATCAATTCATCCATTTCGGAAAGGTATCAATAATTTTGTTTTGCTTTTTTACCAAATGGTAAAAAATGGAGATAATTAGATACTAAGAATATCTCTCTATTTAAAGTCTTGCATGAACTACAAAGGTGTTTGATTTGTGTGTTGTTTGAATAGTTTGGTAAAGGAAGAAAGATGCAATAAAATCGCAGGCGATTTCGCTATTTCTAAAAAGTCTGTATTATACGTTTACTATACAAAGGAATCGAACATTCTTCCAATAAGGTTGGAGGGACGCCGTTGATGAAGTCCTTTGCTTTGGCTGGATATACAATACTTGGTATAAAATCAACAAATAGGAACGTCAAAGCCTTAAAATCACTCGTAAGAATAAATATATTTCTATTTCCTATGCATTAAGTAATAGCTTTGGATTTGGCGGACATTGTGAGGCATTAATTCTAAAAAAGTATGTTAAGTAATTTCTAAATTAGAAAATTTTATAGAATAAAAATTGATTTTATTTTCTCTATTTTTGTGTCAAAATTTTAATCCATTTCTCATAATGAAAGAACTAATTGAAAAAATCAATACAGGCTTTGAAGCATTAAAAGCAGATGCTGATATTCAAGCAGAAAAAGGGAACAAAGCAGCAGGTACAAGAGCTAGAAAAACGTCTTTAGAGTTAGAAAAATTACTAAAAGAGTTTAGAAAGGCATCTTTAGAAGCAGCAAAAGCTTAACACTAAGCCCTCCGAATTTGGAGGGCTTATTTTTCTTACAGAAGTTTGAGCATCCTACCCACTTCAATATCCATCCTCGAAAAGGCGAACCATTTTTTGCCCAGGTCTTTGAGCGAAGCTCCAATATGATATAGTTCAGTTTGGTCAATTATCAAAAAACGGTCGTGAGCATCACAGAAAACTTCAATGTCTATTGAGTGATATTGGCTGTTATAGCGTTGCAAATCCAACCGAAGTTGATTGCTGATAGTTTTGGTATAGATTGTTGCGGTTACATTATCCTTGCGTTTCCCTAATAAAGTCAGCACTGTATCGTCTACATAATTATCTAATAGGATAATAGAGCTTTCTGCACTTCGGATAATATCTGATACAAAGGTGTATGCATCAAAAACCTGCCCATTGTAGAAAATGCCTTTGTCACTATGTAGTTTGTCATTCTCCAAAGCCTTGAAGATTTCTTCGAACTTTTGGTCAGCTTGTAATTGCTTGATTTCAATCTTATCCAAACGATGAAACAAAGAAGCATTACTGATAAGCTTACGCCGCATTTCCACAAAGGCTTCCATAATTTCAACACTGACTTTAACGGCAATATCTGAACGGAGTATGGCAGAAGCCATTGCTACCCCTTGTTCAGTAAAAACATAGGGCAAATAACGTCTTCCACCGTAGTTCAAACTTGAGGTTCCAATTTGGAACCTCAAGTTGCTGGCTTCCTCTTCGGTCATTTGAAAGCAAAAAGAAGCCGGAAACCTTTCAGTGTTTCTTTTTACCGCTTTATTGAGATTTTTTGTTTCTACCTGATACAGTGAAGCCAAGTCGCTGTCGAGCATTACTTGTTTATCTCGAATAGTATAAATCAGATTGCCAATTTCTTTGGACACAATTGTCGGATTATTTTCCATCACGTTTTTTACTTTTATCAAACTCAAAAGAGCTGGTGGAATCCTCATTCAACACAATGTAAGCATCAAAACTTTTTCCGGCTTTGCTTTTCATTCCTTTGATTAGTGAAGTTTTGCCTTTGGTAACAAGGCTTTCAATATCGGCTATCGTTATTTGTACTCCACACACATTGCGAAACTGTACCCAATTGCAAGCCTCATCAAGACACTTCACTATCTTATCACGGATTAGGAGTTGCTGGTTTTTGCATTTCGGGCAAACCAATTTGGGCAGGTTGTTTTGGGCAATGGAAGTTTGCAATAGTTCATTGGTAATAGATGAAGCATAGATTTCCATTTCCTTTTGAAATGTTCCCGCACTGGCTTTGCTACTTTCGATTTTCTTT
Source organism: uncultured Lacihabitans sp. (assembly GCA_964489955.1). GTDB lineage: Bacteria > Bacteroidota > Bacteroidia > Cytophagales > Spirosomataceae > Leadbetterella. The sequence continues at coordinate 7,490 of CAZBAV010000096.1, forward strand.
AAAGCCAATTCCCATTCGGTAGTCATAGCCACGTCTGCAATTTTCCGGTCTTTGACCAGCTCGTACACCTGTAAACCTTTCGGCGTTGGAACGAGTGACTTTTTTTCTCTTTGGATATATTCACGAGTAAACAAGGTTTCGATGATCGCCGCCCTTGTTGCAGGAGTACCAATACCAATATTTTGCAGGGCTTTCCGTTCCTCTTCGTTTTCGATTTCCTTTCCAGCCGTTTCCATGGCAGACAGTAATCCAGCCTCTGTATACAGTACCGGAGCTTTGGTACTCTTTTCCAATACTACTGCTTCCTTTATTTTGAGTTCATCTCCCTTGCTGAGCTCTGGCATATCTTGTGTAGGTTCTATATCATCGTCCGAAAAATCTCCTTTTATAGCACGCCACCCTGCTTCTATTATTTTGCAACCTTTTGCACTAAAATCGTAGTGCACTGCCTGTAAACCCATATCGGTTATTTCTTTGATACAGGCTTCTGAAATCGCCTCGAGTAAGCGAAAAGCAATCATATCATAAATCGCATTTTCTTTTGCATTCAAAGCGGATGGTATTTTGTCGGTAACCAACAAACCGTGGTGGTCGGTAACACGCAAATCATTAACGATGCGTTTATTGAAACGACCCCATTTCACTTTGGCTACGGCTTGTTTACAAGTTTCCCTATCCTGCAATTCTCTTACGAGATTGGGAATTTCTGTCCACATATCTTCTGGAATATATTTGCTCCCGGTGCGTGGGTAAGTGATAAACTTCTTTTCGTAAAGGATTTGGGCAATACTCAGGGTTTCTTCGGCAGAAAGGCTGAGCTTTTTATTGGCTTCTTTTTGCAGCCCCGTAAGGTCAAACAATAATGGAGCTTGCTCGGTTACTTTCTTAGTTTCTACCGATGTAATAATTGCTATTCCGCTTCGATGAATTGACTTCATTGCATCTTCTGCCAGTTGTTTATCTTCCCATTTCGTCTGAGATGTGCATTTGAAGTCTATAAACTCTTTGCTATGCAACAACTGAATTTGCCAGTATCTCTTAACCGAAAAGTTCTTATTTTCTAAATACCGTTTGCATATCAAAGCGAGTGTAGGTGTCTGTACTCTTCCGAGTGAATAAATGCCATTACCCACAGCAATACTGAGTGCCTGTGTAGCATTGATGCCGACGAGCCAATCGGCCCGGCTTCGACTTTCTGCTGCCTGACTTAGTCCGTCAAATGCTTTTCCGTCTTTGAGACTGTCAAATCCTTGTTTGATGGCTTTCTCTGTTAAGGAGCTGATCCAAAGTCGTTCGAAGGGTTTGTTACATTTTAGGTATTCATAGATATATCGGAATATCAATTCACCCTCACGTCCTGCGTCGGTAGCCACAATGATGCTCTCGCTTTGGTTAAAGAGCTCTTCAATGATTTTGAGTTGCTTTAATGCTCCTGTATCTGCTATATAACCTTTGTCTTTCTTGACTTTACGAACGGTCAGAACAAACGGGTCTGGCAATATAGGTAAGGCTGTTTTATCGAATCCCAAAAGACCATAATCTTCGGGCATTCCTAATGCAATAAGATGTCCGAATGCCCAGGTAACAAAGTAGCCGTTTCCTGTGAGATAGCCCTCCTTTTTTTCGGAAGCTCCCAGCAAAGCGGCTATTTCCCTGGCCACGCTTGGTTTTTCTGCTAGTATTGTCTTCATATCTTTTACATTTTTCTACCTCTTGATTTTGCAGGAGCTTTTTCTTGCTGCTCCTGTTGCTTTTTATCTTTGGGTGTTTGTTGTTTCGGCTGTAATGGTTCTTTGATATTCTTGGTCGCTTCATTGGTTTTCCCTTCTGAATTAACAGCAGTTTGCGTTTTACTTGCTTCTGCAGGTTGAGCTTGTGCTTTGAACTGATTGGAATTTTTAAAAGAAAAATCTGTTTTTCCCGTCTCCATGTTCAGTGTAATATAGCCTTGGTAATTCTGACCTTTCTTATCAATCAAGCCATCTACATATACCGTTTGCCCAGCTTTGAACTTATCGTATTGTTCATTATCCAATTCTTTACCTCTGAAAGTTCTCGAAACTTCGTTCGTTGGGTTCTGCTTAGGTTGCGTTTGTTCGTTACTCCTGATTTGGGTTTGCTGAGGATTGTTTCTGTCAAATAAGAATTCTATGTAGCGTTTGTCAGCGTTGAACTGCACATTGGCGTTAAATTCAGTTCCTTTCTTTGAAATCATTCCTTCCAAGTGCAGTGGTTTACCCTCCATCAAGGTTTGCTTCTGCTCTTCATTTAGTTTTACACCTTTCATTTCATCCGGAATTTTAATAGAGCTTGTTCTCAAAGCAATTAGCTCATTCGTCAATCTGTCT
>CAZBAV010000096.1:9847-14140 GCA_964489955.1 uncultured Lacihabitans sp.
TAGAGGGTATACTTTCGCCTGTTTTGGAATTTTTCAAGTCCACCACACGTCCCATATTCCCTGTAGTTAGTAAGTTCTTTTTGTCCTCTTCTGTGAACTTGTGTCCGAAAAACTCATAGTTTAGATTAGGTTCTTTTCGGATACCATGCACGGCCGCCACTACTTTTCCCTCCGCATTGGTTTGTAGCGACAAACGGGCATCTGTACGCACTATAGCACCATCAAGATTCACGCTCACAGGCACAAGCTCATTGGTTTTGAATCCCTTTAATAATGGGTCTAGTAAGTTTAGTTTTTCAAGACGTTCTTTGCCCAGTCCAAGATTGTTCATTGTTGCCCAATCGATTTGTTCCGGTTTGAAGCGGTATTCGCTTTTTTCCGGTGTTGTTTGTGTCGTTTCCATAGTATTTTGATTTTTTGATTTCTGTTCTTGTTCATTTTTCACTTCATGCTTATTCATCTCTTTTTTACCCTCGGGAGTTGGAGTATTTACATGTTCCTGAAATTCTTTGGCTTTTTCTACGACTTCATTTGCTGGTACTTTGAAAAATGTAAATCGGGTTGGATCTTTTAGCTGTCGCCAAAAATTGGAAAGGAAGTTGGAAACTAAATCGCTGTGTTTATCTACCCGCATAAACTCTGGTTGGTTTTTCTTAATCGGGTCAACGGTTTTCATGTTTCCGTTTTTGTCGATGCTTTTCACAGCCTGGATTTTCATTTTTTCTTTATCCAGGACCAACAGTATATCTGATAACTGCTGAGGCGTGTTTTCTGAAGGTGTTGTTTGCTCACTCATACTCTCTTGTTTTAAATAATAAAATCGAAAGTAAAGTGAGCCATAACCAACTCGTAGAAAGTGGCTGGCAACGGCAGTATTTGTCTGTTATTTACTTGCAGGCCTATTTAAACTATCCCGAATAAATTGATGCACATCAGACAACTTGTAGTAAAGCTTACCACTGATGGTGTAATACGGCAGCTTACCACCTGAGCGATAGCGTTGCAGTGAACGGTTACTGATTTTGAGCATCTGGAGTACATCCTGGTTATCTAATAATTCTTCTCCGTCTATTTGGCTCTTCTGCTTTTGGGATTCCCTAATACCTTCACTTAGAATATCAAAGCGTTTCATAATTCTGTCCATCCAGTACTGAAATTCCATCTTATCTATATTCATAGGGCTGTGTCTTTAACATTAAACTTTTGAGGTGTACAGATTTTTCTAAGGGCTTTGACAGCACCTAATGTGTAGTAATACCTTTGCCGTACTGTGGTGAAATCAAGAATTCTACTCCTCCTGATAGACCTCAGCAGTCTTTTGGATATTCTTAAATAGTTACAAACTTCCGATTCGCTCATAAGAAGCTCATCGTGACTCGAATCTGAGGATGACTCTAAAAACTCCTTTATTACATCAAGCTTTATTTTCATTATACTTTACTTTTCTGCAAGCAAAGTTCAGCCGTATAACTTTAAGATTTTGCCAAGTATAACCCATAGAAAAGAGTATTAAAAAGTGGTGGAATTTATTCCCCGGATACCCAAACTTCTTTCACAAACTATTTTTTAAAGAATAATGCCAATGGGTGAATCTGGGTAGGAAAAACATATATTTATATCTTTTAATTATGATTTATACTTTAAAATATTTATTCATTAACTATTTATATTAAGATATTTAATAGAATAAGTTGATTGATTATTTCCTTTTAATAAGAAATATATTTACTTTTATAAACAACTAAAAATTACTACTATGAATATTGATTTTACAAAAGTAAGTACCAAGGACTTTGAGAACATTCCAGATTATGATATCTTCAAAAGAGCACAGGCCTTTCAGGGATATCTGGACTTCCTGGACGGCAACGGATATTTAAACTACCTTTTAGAAGCAGAGTCAGGTTGCGGGTCAGAAATAAACCTCGCTCAAACCAAACATTTAAAGAAAGGTAAATACATTAGTTTTGTCTGTAACGACTATTTAGGATTTACTCAACACCCTAACGTCAAGAAGGTTGTTCAAGATGCCATTGAAGAATATGGAACAGGTGCCGGAGCATCCCCTTTGATTGGCGGTTATTTTGAGTTCCACAAAAGAGTTGAAGATAAAATTTCGGCTTTTTTTGGAAGACCTCAAGGTTCTAGTATCATCTATACTACCGGCTATACCAGTAATAGTGCCACGCTTTTGTCTCTTTTAAAGACACAAGATATTGCCATAGTAGATATGGCAGTCCATGCCAGCGTTTATGAAGGTATTAGTGGCACTACGGTGAAACGATTCCTGCACAACGATACAGATTCTCTGGAACGGATACTATCAAGGACTAAAGATGATTTCCAAACCAAAATGGTGATTATTGACGGGGTATACTCTCAGGACGGAGACATAGCTAAACTCCAGGAAATCTTAAAAATCACACATCATTACGGAGGCCTTTTACTAGTGGATGATGCTCATGGCATAGGTGTCATTGGAGAGACCGGACGTGGTGCTATGGAGTTGCATGACGTGCTGAGTGATGTCGATTTTATCACAGGTACTTTCAGTAAAACCTTTGGCAATGTTGGAGGCTACTTTGTGGGAGACCCCAGTATAGTTACTTACTTAAGATATCAATCAAGGCAGTATGCTTTTTCGGCATCGGCTCCGGCTTCTGTGTTAGGGGTAGCCGAAGCCATTGATTTAATAGATAAAGAACCTCAGTGGAAAGAAAAACTCTGGCAAAATATAGACTATTTTACTTCCGGATTAAAAGAAATAGGACTACAAATAGGTAATACAGAGTCTGCCATTATCCCTGTTAAAATCGGTAATGTGCATACCAATTCAGAAGTGGCTAAGCTATTGCTGAAAAATGGTATTTATACTAATCCCATTATGTATCCTGCTGTTTCTCAAAAAGATTCGAGGATTCGTATGAGTGTAATGGCTACTCATACAAGAGAACAATTAGATAAGACTTTAAATACATTTGAATATATCGCCAAAAAGCTTGAACTTGCTTCTCCATAAGAACAATTCAGCATGGGAAGAAAAAAGAAAGTCATATCTGAGCCGCAAAAAAAAATAAGAAAAGTAACTTCAGGACCGCTTAGAGACAAAAGCCGCACCATGGCCAGAATGGTGGCCGCGGTAGGTAAAGTCTTACAGAAAAATGGACACAGTGCTTTAAATGTTCTTAATGTAGCCACTGCCGCTGGGGTTGACCCAAAACTGATATCGCTTTATTTTGGCGGAATAGATAATCTAATTGAAGAGTATATTATTCAAAAAGAGTTTTGGAGATTAGGAACTTCAACACCCGGCTCCCGGCATACCATAGACCAGATTTTAGGAGACCCTGATACGGTAGGAAGAGATGAAACTATAAAGTTACTTCAGGATCATTTTGAAACCTTCAATAAGAATATTCCTCTGCAAAAGGTGATAGCTTGGGAAATGACTGAAAAGTCTAAACTTCTTCGCAAAATAGCAGACCAGCGAGAAGAACTTGGTGAAAATCTTTTACATCTGATAGATCCTTATTTTGAAGGCTCATCCGTAGATGTCAGAGCCACTATTGCTTTGCTTATCGGTGGCATATATTACCTAAACCTTCATGCACGCCAAAACGGCAGCAAAGTATGCGGCCTTGATATTAATTTACTGGAAGATAAGGAGAGAATAATCAAAGCTTTAGAAGATAATATTAATCGTGTGTTTGATGCCGTTCCTACTGATAAGTAATTTAGGTTGATTATACGTTAATTTCTAAGACTCAATTCTGCTACAAAGATCGTGAAATGGCTGCGGGTTCGTTGCAAAAAATTCCGCCATAAACACAAGGCTTACACGCAAGGCAATCATTTATTGCGTTGCTTTTTGCACTCGCTTGCCATTTCACAGGAGAGTACCATAATTAAACTTATACAATTATGGAAAATTCATTAGATCTTTATCGTGTAGCTGAAGTTGAACTGGTATATCGTAACACAGTTAGGCCATCTCAGAGGCCAAAAGTAGGATCTTCGAAAGAAGCTTATCAAATACTTATTAATTGCTGGAACCCCGATAAACTCGAACTATTAGAACAATTCAAGGTTTTATTGCTTAATAACCATAGTAGAGTTCTGGGAATAGTTGAGGTATCTTCCGGCGGTGTTACCGGTACAATTGCTGACCCTAAAATCATATTCTCATCGGCTCTGAAAGCCAATGCCACCGGCATAATCCTGACCCATAACCACCCTTCTGGAAACTTAAAGCCAAGTAATGCTGACATTCAACTTACTAAGAGACTTACTGAT
>CAZBAV010000097.1:0-13876 GCA_964489955.1 uncultured Lacihabitans sp.
AGGTAGACCGTATGATTAATAACTTTGCAGGTATGATGGATCGTTTCGAGAATGGGCAGTGGTACTTTGACAGAGCCATTACATCTGCAGGATACAGATATACTACGGGTACTACTCCTACCATAACACCGAGTGAACACATTACTGGGAACGGATTTAAAAATGATATAGCCGAATACGCATGGAATGTTCTGTCTCGTAGTTATAATGAATACTCCAACAGGATAATGGCGAGCGTAGATGAAAACTTTAAGATTGGAAAAGGTTTCTCAATTAAAGGACGTATTGCTACTGACCTTACAGTAGAGAAAAATGAAGACAAACGTCTTTCAGAAAGGCCGCTTGCTTTAGGTACTCCGACAGGCGAATATGCGTTGGGGGCTAACAACTTTAGTCTACTTTACGGTGACGTTTACTTAAATTATGATAACAAAATAAGTAAAGATTTTGATTTGAGTGCCTTTGTTGGTTATTCAGCACGTAAAGAAACCAACTATTGGTCTAATCAGTTTACATCAGGCGGTTTAAGTACAGAAAATAAATTTGATCTTTCAGCTTCAACTAATCAGCCTGGAACTAACTTAAGAAGAACATTTTTTGTAACAGATGCGATTATGGCAAGTGCTGACCTTACCTATAAAGGATTCTGGAACGTACAGGGAACAGTAAGACAAGACAGGACATCTGTGATGGCTCCAGGAAATAACACATTTGTATATCCATCAGTTAACACAGCCTTTATACTTTCCGATGTATTGAATTTGCCTAAAGCATTTTCTTTCTCAAAAGTTAGAGCTTCATGGGGTATAGTAGGTAATTATCCTACAATTTATGGAGCAAACGTTGCTTACGAACAAAAATCCTTACTGGTTCAAAACGAAGGTACTGCTTCTACTATTTATACGCAGCTTCCAATTAGTTTTGGTAACGATGGTATTAGACCGGAACAAAAGCATGAGTTTGAGATTGGACTTGAAAACTATTTCTATGGAAGGAGATTAGGTATAGATATCTCTTATTATAACGCTCAAATCAGAGATCAAATTCTGCCACTATCTATTCCAGCTTCCACTGGAGCTACTACTATTCTTTCAAATATTGGTACTTTAAGAAATAAAGGAATTGAATTAGCAATTACAGGAACTCCAATAAGAACTAAAGATTTTGAGTGGAACACAATCCTAAATTTGTCAAGAAATAGGAATAAAGTAGAAAAGCTAGCTAATAACTCAACTGAGTTACTACACAGGGAGTTTGATGGAGATGGTGCCCAATTGAGATCCATAGTAGGTAGACCTATGGGAGATATTTTTGTAAGGCCATTAGCTACAGACGGCAATGGCAACAAGATTGTAGACCCGAATGGTCTTTATAAAGTAGATCCTGATAAGTGGTTACTGGCAGGAAACGCAATACCTGATCTTACTGGTGGATTTATTAATAACTTAAGGTATAAAGGATTTGACTTGAGTATTGTAACTAGTTTCCAAGTAGGAGGAGCAATTATGCCAACTGGAATTGCTTGGATGAATTCAAGAGGATTAACAGAAGAAAGTACAAAGTACATGGATGCGGCTTCCGGAGGATTGAGTTATTATATTGATGCGAATGGGAAGGGACACCAAACTACATCTGCAGCAGGACCAAATGGAGAGGTTGTTCGTCATGATGTATGCTAATGGAGGGGGTAACTGCAAACGGAGAGCCTAATACCAACGTAATTTCACAAGCATTTTACTATCAGCGTACTTATAACTGGGGAGGTCCAATGTATGGTGGAAATTCAAGATACGAGTTGTATGTAAAAGATAATCATTATTGGAAACTCCGTGAATTGTCGTTGGGCTATAACTTACCATCTTCAATAGCTAAGAAGGTTGGAGCTAAAAGCCTTAACTTATCAGTGTATGGCCGAAATCTTTTCTTCTTCTATAGAAATATTAAAGACTTGGATCCTGAACAAACAGTATCGGGGTCTAAATGGACAGATAATATAAATACAGCTGGTAATAACCCGTCGTTTAGGTCATTTGGTGCAATGCTTAGAGCTAGCTTCTAATCTTAAAATTTGAATTAAAAATGAAAAGAATATCTTTTATATTAACAACAATACTAGTCTTAGGGGTTCTTTCTTGCAAAGAGTCTGACTTTACGGATGCCTATCCGGATCCCTCTAAGATCTCTGAAACTACGGTAGGGAAACAATACTCAGGTTTTTTGTTTTCTGCTAATGACTATTATACAATGCGATACAGTCACTACTTTTCTTTGCTTAGATCTACAATTAACCATTACAATCAGGCAACTGGCTGGGCAAATGAAACAGGGCAATATCTCCCAGGGCAGTCACCATCTTTTTTGTGGAATAATTATTACAAAACTTTGTTGCAATACCGTGGTTTAGAGCAGGTGTACAATGCTCTCCCAGATGCTCAGAAAGCAGATCAAAAGGTATATATGCTAACAGCGAAGGTTTTTTTATATGATTATACACAGCGTATGGTTGATGTTTTTGGTACTATTCCGTTTTTTGAGGCAGGTAAAATTGGACAAAACGGCGGTAATTATACGGCTTCTTTGGCTAAGTATGATTCTGGAGAGACTATATATACGACCATGTTAGATGATTTGAAATCAATATCTACTGAACTAAATAGTATAACCCTTAACAGTGGACAAATTGCTGGTTTTGCAAGTCAAGATTATATTAATGCCGGAAACCTGACATCTTGGAAAAGGTATTGTAACTCTTTACGCCTTAGAATGCTTAATAGGGTAGCTGATGCCCCAAGTTTTAGTGCGAGATCTACTTCTGAAATTGCAGAAATATTGGGCAATGCAAATACATATCCCGTGGTGGAGAGTAACAGTCAGAATATTCTTATAGATGTAGAAGATGTAAACTCCGATATTCATTCGAAAGATCTTGAGGGAACTTTTGGAGGTGGAATAACATGGTATCTTCAGTCAACTGGCAAAAAGATGATGGATTTTATGAGTAATAACAATGATCCAAGATTGAAAACGATTTTTCAACCTGGGGTTAATGCAGCTGGTAAATACATTGGTATTAATCAAACGGCTCCTTCAAGTGATATTACGGCATTAGTAGATGGTGGACTTTTAGCTATCTATAATAGATCTACTTTCGAGTTCAATCATTTTTTTCCGGGAGTAATAACTAATGCTGCTGAAGTAGATTTAATAAAGGCCGAATATTACCTTAGAGCAGGAAATCAAGGGGCTGCAAAAACCGCTTACGAAAAGGCTATAGGAGAATCAATAGAGATGTATGAGTACATACAATCTTTAAGTGCGAATAAAACCTATGCAGCTGCGGCTCCAGCTACCGCAGCTCAAAAAGTGGCTTATATTGGAAGTACAGACATAAGTTGGGATAAAAATGTAGATAAGTTGAAACTTATAGCTTATCAGAAATGGGTACATTTTAACTTAGTTCAACCTTACGAAAACTGGGCAGACAACCGCAGGTTAGATAAACTGGATTTGGTGTTTGAGGTAGATAATGCTAATAATCAAAAGACCCCTCCAGTAAGATTTAATATTCCGGCTAGTGAAAATACATATAACACTGCAAATTACCAGGCTATTAAAGGCGAAGACGATCTGAATAAAAAAATATTCTGGGATGTAAAATAATAGAAAGCAAAATCTTTGATTTTGGCTAGGGAGTTGTTTCGTAGAAACGGCTCCCTAGTTATTTATAGTATATTCGGGTTTAATGACTTGTTAATCTATTATGGGATTGTATTATTAGTTAAGATAAGTACCTGCGGGTGCTCTTTTTGACCAGAGAGAAGAAATCTGCTATACTCTGTTGTATTATGAAAGTATGAACCCAGATAAATGTCCATATCCCCGTCCTGATCTAAATCCGCTAACTCAAGTGTTATCCACTTCCCCAAGGCTGCATCAGGTATATGGTGGGGCTGAAAAACCAGATTTCCTACTTCTTTAAAGTAGAGAAAACTATCTGCTTGATTTTCAAGGTCATCATAAAATGCAATGGAAACAATTTCTAATTTGCCATCATTGTCAAAATCATAAGCAAGAGATTTAGAAACGCCGTATTGAGGATAAAACCACTCCATCTCAAACTTTTCATTTCCCTTATTTATGAAAATTCTGATACCATGATAGTTTTTAGAGACTTTGGAGTAGTCCCAATTGTCGCCACTAGAAAGGAGAATATCTTGAAGTCCATCATTGTTAAAGTCTGCTAATTGAAAATAGCTTAAACCCATTAGTGGATGAAATGAAAGAATTTCCTTTTCTTCAAACTCTCCATTTTCCATATTATACAAAATACTGATACCCTCTCTACCTTGGCAATACATGACCACAATATCTAACAAGCCATCCTTGTTAAAATCCGAAACTTCAACTTTTCTGGTTCCTGGTCGATCCAGAAGTGTCTTTTTTCTTTTAGGGTCTCCATCCGGATAGATAATTAGAGATCCTGTATTATTTCCGAAATTGCAAACTAGCAAATCAGGGATATTATCAGATTCAAGATCTGCCCAAAGCATATCCACAGGTCTTGATAGAGAATCAATTAGTATTGACCAACCCGACTGATTAAAGTCTGCTTCATATATTCTACCCATTTGTAAATCTGAGGGCTCAATGCTTCCAATACACAAAATATTGTAAACACCTTGTTCTCTTCGTGTCATCTTTACAGTGGGGCTGTTAACTTCTGGTAGTGAGTAAAGTGTGTTTTTTCTATCCTTTACATACAATTGTTTCTGAGCATTGCCCAAAAAAAGTTCTCCCGTTGTTTCATTTCCATAAAGCATAGTTGTTTTGGGGACAGGTTTTCCTTCTAGTGTCATTTGGAGAGTTGAGAAACCGTACAAGGGTAGAGGTTGAGGTTTTTCGGACTGCGGAAGTGGTTCAATCGGGGAGTTTTTTTTGTAATAATCAACAATATCTGTCCATTGCTCTTCTGTAAGTAGTTGTACTTGGGAATAAACGTTTAAATCACGTAAAATTTGTTTCTCTTCTTTTGACTTTTCGGCTAAGTAATCATTTTTTATAGATTTTACACCCAGTCTTGCTCCCATGTTTGGTAATACATTCTCGACCCAAGTTTTAGTGGGAAGTAGGGAAGGTGATGGAAATAAGTGGCATGATCCACAATATTGTTTAGCAAGAGTTTCTCCTGACGTTAGTTTGTTTTGGGCAAAGATCGGGAGTGTGAAAAAAAATAGTATTACATTAATATACTTTACCATTGCATATTAGTTTTTAAAACTGTCACAAGAGATTTTATGTATTTTACAAATTACTGCATTCATGGAAATTTTATGTTAGTTTTTTTATAAATATGTAAAGAGAATGGTTTTTAGAAGGACTTCTCCCCAAAATGTAATCTGAAAAACACAGCCCTGGTTTTAAAATTAGAGAGCAAGAAAACTAGCACATTAGAGACTATTTATATGTGAATGGAAAAAACTACTAAGCTATAATGATCGGGTGTTTACTTATTGTATATTATTTGTCTTATTTTTTTTGTGTTGTAGAGTGCATTTTTAATGAAAAAACAATAAAGCATTATTATTAATAAAATAATTTATTAAATTTGCATCAATAATTGTATTTTTTTAACAAAAAATTGTCTAAACCAAATAATTATGGTCAAAAAATTACTAATTCTTATAGCGTCAATAACTATGGGAATGAATGCTTTTGCTCAGACTATTTCAGGAAGGGTGGTTTCTTCTGGAAATGGTGAGCCGATAGCTGGGGCTTCTGTGGTTGTGCAAGGTACTACACAGGGAGTAGTTACCGACGTAGATGGAAAGTATACGCTAAATACTTCTGCTCAAGGGAACTTGGTAGTTTCTTTAATAGGCTACAAAAGTCTAACTGAAGCTATTAATGGTAGAAGTATTATTGATTTCTCTATGGAGGAAGAGAGCTTACAATTAACTGAGGTCTTGGTTACTGCTCTTGGTATCAAAAGAGAAGCAAAATCTGTAGGTTACTCTGCACAGCAGATTAAATCTGCTGATATTGTGAAAGCAAGTGCCCCAGATTTGGGTTCTGCTCTTATGGGGAAAGCCGCAGGTCTGAACATTTCGCAATCGAATGGTCTACAAGGAGGCTCGCAGAGGATTGTGATCAGAGGTAACAACAGTATTTTAGGGAGTAACCAACCGTTAATCGTAATGGATGGTATACAAGTTACAAACGACCCTATTGGTGGAGCTTCTGGCGATGCGGCTAACGTAACAAGCCCTAAAGACTGGGGTTCTTTTCTTAATACACTTAACCCAGACGAGATTGAAGACATTACCATCCTTAAGGGTGCAAACGCTGCGGCACTTTACGGTGCAAGAGGAGCGAATGGGGTAGTTTTAATTACTAGTAAAAGAGGTGGTAAAAGAGCTGGTTTAGGTGTAGATTATAACTATTCTATGCTGGCAACTAGTGCATTCAGATTCCAAGATGTGCAAAACGAATATGGATATGGTTTAGCTTCTGCTATGTGGACTGCTAATCCCGATTTTCCAGTAACTGCAGATGGTGTAAAAAGGTATCCTTATAATTATAACTGGGATCCTACATATAGTGAAGCATTGCCAGGATATAGAAATACAAGTGGAGGACCAATACCGGGAGGGTTTTCGTCATGGGATCATTTTTCGTGGTTTGGACCGGCGGCTTCTTGGGGTAGAAAGTTAGATGGTACAAGTGTGTTATGGTGGGACGGACAAATGCGTAATTGGTCTCCGCAGCCAGATAACAGGAAAGCATTTTATAGTACAGGAACAACCAACAACCACAACTTATCTTTCAGTGGTGGTGGAGACTTCGGTACTGTGAGAGTAGGTATGACACGTTTGGACAACAAAGCCATCGTGCCTAATAGCAACTATGACCAAACAAACTTCAATCTGGGTTCGGCACTCGATATAAGTAAGAAGGTAAAGGCAGAAGTGAACGTAAGTTATACAAACCTGAACAGGCTTAATCCAAGGGAGTCAGGTAACGATAACAACTGGACTAACTTTATGATACATGGTATGTCTAGAGACTATATTCCTTTAGAATTTGATAATTATAAGTTAGCAGATGGGAGTAAGAACAGATACGAGGTGACGTCGGCATTTAGGAATTACCCGTATAATAACAATGCGTTCAAAGATATGTTCTGGAAGATTTATGAGAATAACCAGAAAATGACAAGAAATCAATTGTTAGGTTCGATTAAACTTTCTGCAGATGTTACTTCGTGGTTGAACGTCTCTGGTAGAGCTTCCATGAACCAATCTGGAACTTCAATTGAAGCAAAATATACCCCTATTGATCCGGAAGGAATACAAGGAGAGTACGGTTTAGAAACTATCAATAGTAGAGATTTGAACTTCGAATTGTTTACAAGAGTATATAAGGATAAGATTTTTGGTTCTAAATTCAATACAAGTTTTATGCTAGGTAACTCTGCTTTAAGAGCTAGAAGCCATGGTTTACAAGCTTGGAATGCAGGTACTTTTGATATACCATTTAAGTACTTCGTTTCTAATAACTTAGATAGAACTAGAATTTCTCACAAAGAGAATAGAAATGACTTTAACCTTAATTCTATTTTCGGGATTTTTGACGTATCATATAATGATTATTTATATCTACAAGTTACCGGAAGAAATGACTGGTCATCTACATTACCTGTAGCTACATCATCTTACTTCTTCCCATCTGCGAGTTTAAGCTTTGTTTTTACAGAAGCATTAGATATGTTCAAAAATCAGGATGTATTGAGCTATGGTAAGCTTAAGTTTTCAGCAGCACAAAGTGCTAACGGAACAAATCCTTATCTGACGCAATACGCATACAGCCCATTGGCTATTTCTAATACGCTAAATGGTGGAGATGCACAGTCATATGGTGGTTTACCAGTAAGATCATTACAAACAGTATTGCCTCCAGCTGCATTGTTGAAACCACAGAGAAACAAATCGTTTGAAATTGGTGCTGAATTAGCCTTTTTAAACGGTAGGTTATCAACTGAGGTAACGTATTACTCTAGCAAGGCTACAAGCCAGATCTTAAGTTCATCTGTAGCAAGTAGTTCTGGAGCTTCTGGTATTACATTTAACACGGGAGAGTTAGCTAACAAAGGGGTTGAGATTATTTTAAGAGGTACTCCTGTTTTAAGAAATGACTTTAGATGGGATGTGACATTAAATGCCGCACACAATCAGAACAAGGTAATTTCCCTAGCTGATGGTATAGATCGTTATCCAATTGCTGACCTTTGGGGCACTGCAGGTGGTTTTATGTATGTAATGGCTGGTCAAAATTACGGTACAATCTACGGATATGACTATACGTATAAGAATGGACAGAAGGTAGTTGAGCCAATTTATTCTAACACAGGGGATAACAAAGTAGTGGGTACACGTTATGTAACTACCGCAGATCCTGTGGCTATTGGTAACACTACTCCAAAACTTACTGGAGGTTTATCCAATAACTTTAGATACAAGAGATTTAGCTTATATTTATTGACAGATTTCAAAATTGGAGGAGATTTGTTCTCAGCTGATTACGGTGCTTCAATTGGTCACGGTCTTTCTCCAAATACTTTGCATGAAAGAAACGGTGGAGGCTTACCTTATACTTATCCTGATGGAACTACTGCCAATCATGGTGTGATTCTAGACGGCGTTTATGCTGATGGTTCTGCAAACAAAGACGTAGTACATTATATGTATAAGTATGCTGGTCAGTATATGGGATGGTCTAATGTGCCTATGCCGAGAAGTAACGTTGTTTTTGAGAACTCATGGGCAAAGCTTAGAGAATTGAATCTTACTTATTCTATTCCAACGGAGTTGGTTAAGAAGACAGGATTCCTACAGGGCTTAGATGTATCATTTATCGGACGTAACCTATTCTATCTATTTACTACACTTCCAGATAATATGAATCCGGAAGCCATAAATGGTATAGGTAATGCAAATGGTTTCCAATGGGCTCAATATCCTGCGACTAGAGATATCGGATTTTCTATAAAAGCTAGATTGTAATAAAAATTGAATTTTAAAAGTTATGAATAAGAACATAAAAATATTGTTGCTCGCTTTTATAGTAACTACGTTCTCCTCTTGTAAAGACGGGTTCGAAGATATAAATGCGGCCTGGGACAAGCCTACAAACGCAACCACAAACGAGATATTTAACGCGGTTGTTAGCTCTTTGCCACTTACTGCTGGAGAGCAATCCGTAATGAATTCTTGGTTGTATCCTATTACGCAGCAGGCGGTAGTAAGTACTGGAGGGGCATATCCGTATGATAATGCTAGAAATGCAGTATGGCAAAATTATTACTATACTTTGGCAAATATCAGAATTATTGAGGATAGGATAGAGAAAGATGCAAACCCTGCTCAGTATAATAATCTATCTGCAATGTTAAAAACTTTAAAAGCATATAAAACTTTTAAAGCGACTAACTATTATGGAGACATGCCTTATACAGATGCTGGATATGCTGCACTGACCGGAGATAGAGGTGCTGGTGTGTACAAAGTAAAGTATGATACTCAACAAAGTATTTATAGCTCTATATTGCAAGACCTGAAATGGGCTGGAGAGAATTTCACTCAAACTGGAAATCAGTATTCTTTAGGAGCTTATGAGACTTTCTTAGATGGTGATATTAACCTATGGATAAAGTTTGCCAATAGCTTGAGATTACAGATCGCTTTAACTGTTTATGAAAAGGATCAAGCTCTTGCTACTACGCATATTACTGAGGCAATGGGCAAGCCATTCTTAACAGGCAGTGAGACGGTTGCTATTTGGCCTGCCAAAAGAAATTTGAGCTTACAGTGGAGAGAATGGTCTTTTAATGCAAACTGTTATTTAAGAATGGGGTCGACAATGTGGGAAAACATGTCAGCTACTAATGCAAAAGACGGAAGTGGAATTTTTGATCCTAGGGCGAAGATATTTTATGAGCCTAATCATGCAGGAGAGTGGGTAGCATATCCACAGAATCCTACTTCTGGAACCGCAGAAGGTGGTTTGCCATACGATAGAGCAAGATATACAAATTGGGCTGCAAAAACAGGGACATTGTACTCTCCTTTTAACTTGTATTTTGTTCAAGATATGACTACTATTCCTGAACCAATCTTGACAGTAGCTCAAGTACATTTGTATAAGGCAGAAGTTTACAATAGGGGAATTGGAGTAAGTGCTAACCAAACCCAAGCTAAAGCAGAGTATGAAGCAGGTATTAAAGCCTCAATTGACATGTGGAAAGGTGTGGCTGTAACATCAGCCGTTTGGACAGTAGCCAAACCAGCTGCAAGTACTGCAACTGCTTTAGAAATGACTAATATTTTAGGAAGTTCTAAAGTAGCCTATAATACAGCAAATGCTGCGGATGGTCTATCTAAAATATATACCCAATTATGGATTGATCAATTTAGACAACCATTTGACGCTTGGACATTGAAGAGAAGAACAGGTAATGCTACACCGATGTCAACAGTAAATACGCAGTATTATCAAAGTACATTTGCAGGATTCCAGAGGTTCTTGTATCCAGAAGATGAAGCTACGTATAATGAGACTAATTATATGGCGGCAACAGGTGGACAGAACAATAATGACTCGAAGCTTTGGTTTGCTAAATAAGGTAGAGTAATTTCATTTTTTATTTATAATTAAGTAGGGGTAACCCTACTTAATTATGTTAATTCTACGCAGACTTTTAAATTTACAAGATTTAATTTGTGCCTAATAAAATGTAACCTAGGTAATAATAATAATATAGTATGGCAACATTTCTAAACGAGAGTCTTTCAAAGGAATCGGCCGTAGAATCAAAAAAAATAAAGAACAAAAGAAATATACTTAAGTACCTTTATTTTGAAGATAAAAAAAGTATTGCAGAGCTTTCTGAAGCTTTATTCATAAGTATTCCTACATTAACTTCACATATTGAGGAGCTATTAGCTGAAAACTGGCTCTTAGGAGAGGAGGTTGATACTAAAAAACAAGGTAGAAACCCCACTATATATTCTTTAAATCCCGACTATAAACATTCCTTAATCTTAGACATCACTACCAAATCCACAAAGGCTGTTTTGTTAAACTTTAGAAATGAAGTTATTTCTGAAGAGACGTTTGATTTAGGATTAAGAAATGATAACTCATTTAGGGAAGAACTCTTAAAACTGATTGACAAGGTTCTTATTGATTTTCAGATTGGAAATAGGGAGATTCTTGCTATCGGCTTAACTTTGCCGGGTTTAATTAATAAACAAACAGGGCAAAACAAGACTTATGTTGGCTTAAACTTAGAAAACACTACACTTAGCCAGACAATTTCATCTAAATGGAATATTCCCGCTTTTATACTTAATGATTCGAAAGCCACGGTTTTTGGAGAGTCTGTTTTTGGAGTAGGTAAAGAGGCCGATCATTTGGTTTCTATAAATGTAGACTGGGGAGTAGGTTTAGCTGTTGTAATTAACGGTCAGATTTTTAATGGGGCGTCAGGTTTTGCAGGGGAATTAGGCCATATTCAGGTTAATCCTGATGGTGAACTTTGTAGCTGTGGAAAAATAGGATGTCTTGATACTATAGCTTCGGCTTCCGCTTTATTAGCAAAAGTCAGAAAGGGACTTGCTTCTGGTACAGCCACTTCACTAGCAAGATTTAAAGATACTTCAGAAAAATTAACTCTGGAGGAAGTCATAGAGGCTGCCCAAAGAGGAGATGGTTTTGCTATAGACACTATATATAATATAGGTGTTGAACTTGGAAAAGGCTTATCTATGGCAGTGCATCTGTTCAATCCTGAACTGATTGTGATTGACGGAGTTTTATCTAAAGCAGGTAATTTGATTGTAAATCCTGTTGAGTTTGCAATTAACAAACATTGTTTGCCCGATTTTAAGGAGAGCTTAACTATTAAAGTTACAGAACTGGGAGAAGCTGCAAAAATTTTAGGTATGAATGCTTTTGTGGCTAAAAGACTATTTAATAATGACTAGGAAAGATTTTATCAATACTTCTCTATTAGGAGTTGTTGCTTTAGGAGTAGGACAACCCGTTTTTGGGAAAGATACATTTCCAATTGTGCGTACTTCACCGTCAAAACGAAACTTTTCTGATCCAGTAATAGAGGAAACAATACAAAGGATTAAAGCGAAATGTGCTGATAAAGAATTGGGGTGGCTTTTTGAGAATTGTTTCCCCAATACCTTAGACACTACTGTAGATTACTCTTTTATTAATGGGAGACATGATACTTTTGTAATTACTGGCGATATTGATGCTATGTGGTTGAGGGACAGCACAGCTCAAGTTTGGCCTTATTTACCTTTATGTGATGAATCGGAGAAACTTAAGAATCTATTAATCGGTGTGGTGAATAGGCAAGTCGATTGTATTAATTACGACCCTTATGCCAACGCATTCTATAAAGATAGTAAGGTAGGCGAATGGGCAAGCGACCACACAGAGATGAAGCCAGGTATTCACGAGCGTAAGTGGGAGATTGATTCACTATGTTATCCTATAAGATTAAGTTATCATTTGTGGAAACAAACGGGAGATACTTCTATATTTTCGAAAGAATGGCTTCAGGCCGTTACTAATATATATAAGACCTTTGTAGAGCAGCAAAGATTAGAGGATAAAGGTCCTTATAGGTTCGGAAGAACCACGGCTTGGTCGACAGATACGGTTCCCGGTAATGGTTATGGAAACAATACAAAACCAAATGGTTTGATTCATTGTATCTTCAGACCATCAGATGACGCCACTTTGTATCCGTTTTTAATTCCATCCAATTTCTTTGCGGTGGTTTCGCTTAAGCAAATTAGTGAAATACTAAAAGAGGTGTATAACGAAAGTACTTTAAGTGCCCAGTGTCTAGCTCTTGCAAAACAAGTGGAAGAAGCCATTAATAAGTTTGCAGTTGTAAAACATCCGAAGTTTGGGAAGATTTATGCTATGGAAGTAGACGGATTTGGTAATACCTTGTTTCAGGATGATGCAAACGTGCCTAATCTTTTGGGATTACCTTATTTGGATGCGGTAAATACTAAGGATAAATTATACCAGAGCACGCGTAGATTTATATTAAGTGATAGCAATCCTTATTTCTTTACCGGAAAAGATGGTGAAGGTATAGGCAGCCCACATACATTAGTTAATCAGATTTGGCCTATAGGCATTGTAATGCGGGCTATGACTTCTCAGTCTGATGATGAAATCTTAAATCAATTGAGAATTCTAAAAAGGACACACGGTGGAACAGGGTTTATGCATGAATCTTTTGATAAGGATGACTCTTCTAAGTTTACGAGAAAGTGGTTTGCCTGGGCAAATACCCTTTTTGGCGAATTGATTCTCAAAATTGAAAAAGAAAGACTGCACCTTTTGAAAGTAGAATTATAGACAATACATATTCTTTATAATAATTATATGTACCTGATTCCGATTTTGTGTTAGGTCAAGACTATTAGGTTAGATATTTTTAGGCAGCCAGACTTGGCTGCCTTTTCCTTTTTTAAGGATAGTTCTAGTTACGATTGTTTTTATTGGATTTTTTTGCGAAAAAATTGAACCATATCGAAAGTATTACAGTTGTTAATTACACACTGCAATAGTGCTTGGTACATATTTAAGGACAGACTAGGTAAACCAGCATTATATTTTCAATTTTTTTCTTGACAGAAGAGACTGATACTTAGTTGTAAAGAAACAACTATCGTTTTTTTGTAAAAATATTTTCAATTAGAGTATTGCTAAATGAAAAAATGCTCCTACCTTTGCACTCCCAATCGACGAGGGATATGGAGAGAAGAGGTTGAAAGGGGAG
>CAZBAV010000098.1:0-13566 GCA_964489955.1 uncultured Lacihabitans sp.
ACCTAGACCACCTGCCATACCTCCAATTCCTACCACAGAACCTATGGCTTTCTTAGGGAACATATCAGAAACCGTAGTGAAAATATTTGCACTCCAAGCTTGGTGTGCTGAGGTTCCAATACCGATTAATAATACAGGCATCCAGAAACTAATGGTTCCTAAAGGCTGTGCAGCAAGAACTACTAATGGAATAAGAGCAATAACCAGCATGGCTTTCATACGGCCATCGTATGCGGCATATCCTTTATTGATAAAGTAGGTTGGAAAATATCCACCACCTACTGAACCTATCATAGTCATACTGTACAGAACGGCAAGAGGTAACATCATATCTTCACTAGCCATCCCGTATTGATCTTTGAGATATGCAGGTAACCAGAATAAGAAGAACCACCAAACGCCATCTGTCATGAACTTACCAAAGGTAAAAGCCCACGTTTGTCTAAAAGTTAACAATTTAAACCAACTTACTTTTTCATTGTTTTCCTCCGTACTTACGTTTTGTACTTCTTCAACATCGGAATTGATATAAGCAAGTTCAGATTCAGAAAGACGGCTTTGTTTTTCCGGTTTTTCATAAAAAACTAACCACAAGGCCAACCAAATAAAGCCTATAACCCCTACAATAATAAAGGCGGACTCCCACCCCCATTTACTTGCCATCCATGGCACAGAAAGTGGGGCGAGTACGGCACCAATATTGGCTCCTGAATTGAAAATACCGGTTGCTAGAGAACGCTCTTTTTTAGGGAAGTATTCAGCGGTAGCTTTTATAGCTGCCGGGAAGTTACCGGCTTCTCCAATGGCCAAAATGGCTCTGGAAAACATAAAACCAATGATGGATGCTGAAACAGCAGTTATGCCAACCAGGCCTAGTATGCCCGAAAGACTCTCTCCAATAGGAATAGAGTACGCATGGATGATGGCACCCAAAGACCAAATGATAATGGCCCAGCCGTATCCCCATTTTGTACCCAATTTATCTACAAAACGTCCTGCAAAAAGCATGGAGATAGCGTATACAAATTGGAAAACGGCTGTAATATTGGCATAATCACTATTTGACCAACCAAAAAGCTCTTCAAGTTCAGGTTTTAGTAAACTTAGTACCTGTCTGTCTAGATAATTTACTGTGGTGGCAAAAAACAGCAGGGCACAGATGACCCAACGGTAATTTCCTACGTTTTTCTGCATAATTATTGGTTTAAGGTTAAATATTCAAAGATTTATAAAGACTGCTTAAAGTTAAGGTTATTTTTTCAGGTTCACCGGCATTTTTAAAAAGTTGAGAGCCCAAACCTACGGCATTAGCTCCCGCAGAAAGCCATTCTGTAATACTCTCATGCGTAGGTTCTACACCGCCAGTCACCATGATTTTAATATTTGGCATGGGGCCGCGGAGAGCTTTTATATAACCACTGCCCACAACGTTACCAGGGAATATTTTCACAGAGGCTGCACCCCATTCTAAAGCCTGGTTGATTTCGGTAGGGGTAAGCACACCCGGTATCCAGGGAATATTGTTTTTGATACAAACTTCTCCAACCTCTTTTACAGTACAAGGCTGCACCACAAAATCAGCACCTAAGTTAATGAATTCTTGAGCAGAATTTCCGTTCATTATTGTTCCGATACCCAATACCATGTCCGGGCAATCGGTTTTAATAAAAGATACTAATTCCTTAAAAACGGCAGGAGCGTTTTCTCCACGGTTCGTAAATTCAAATATACGTACACCGCCGTCGTAACAGGCTTTTACCACATTTTTGGCAAATGTAGCATCAGCATGGTAGAATACCGGTACCAGAGGATTAGAAAGAAGTTTATTTATAAATGTCATTGTTACATTAGTTTTAATACATCATCCACAGTCTGGCGTGTGGCATCGCCTTTTTCATTCAGCTTACCAAAAGCCGCTGCTGCTGCAAAGTTGATAACCTCATCGTCTGATTTCTTATTATAAAAACCATAGATTAAGCCAGCCATAAAACAGTCGCCGCTGCCCACCTTGTCTATAACTTTTTCGGTACTAAACTCACGGGAAACCGCTAAACCATTTTCTGTGTATAGGGTAGCGTAGTATTCTATTCCTTCTGCAAAAGCGTCAAAGCGAAATGTATTTGCTATAGCCTTTACGTTCGGAAAACTGGCTTTAATAGCTTCGGATGTTTGTTGGGCATGTGCTAAATATTGCTCTTTATTGGCATTATTTACGGCCACTTCTTTGTCTATTTCTATACCTAAGAGTGTATTTGCTGCCCAAATATTACCCATGATTAAGTCACAATGGCGGGCAATTTGAGGCATGATTTCAGTAGGGTTTTTGCCATACTTCCAGAGTTTAGCCCTGTAGTTCAAATCTAGTGATACCGTAATACCACGACTTTGGGCTTGGCTGGCGGCTTCAGCACACAATTCTGCCACTGTTTGGTTTAAGGCAGGGCTAATGGCTGTAATATGAAACCAGGTGACGTCCGAGAAAAAGCTATCCCAGTCCATATCTTCTTTCTTTAATTCTGAAAAGGAAGAATACGCTCTATCGTAAATCACACCAGCGTTTTTAAGGTCAGCCCCCTGTGGTAAATAGTACGTTCCGATACGATTGCCAGAAAATAACACTTTATTGGTGTCTATTCCTTTACTGTTTACAAAGTCTCTTATTTCCAGAGAAATGGCATTGTCGGGCATGGCGGAACTGTATCCTACCGGAACTTTCCAGCCAGCTAGTGCGGTAGCCACATTTAACTCCGCTCCGCCAATGAAAGTAGGAATGGTCTCTTCTTTTATCCAAACTCCACCAAGTTGGGGAGATAATCTCAATAATATTTCGCCAAATGCTAAAACCATTTATTTAAGCTAAAAGTGAAAAACTAAAACTGTTTGCCTTTGGCTAATCAAAATTTAAAAAACTTATTAGCATTGTTAAAGCAGATATCTTGAACCACTTGACCTGTCCATGCTATGTCATTAGGGAGTTCACCATTTTCTATATCATTTCCAAAAATATTGCACAAGATTCTTCTAAAATACTCATGTCTTGGGAAAGAAAGGAAACTTCTGGAGTCCGTAAGCATACCTACAAACCTCGATAGTAAACCCATGTTCGACAGGGCGTTAATCTGTTTTTCCATGCCGTCTTTCTGATCCAAAAACCACCATCCTGAACCAAACTGAATCTTTCCTGCCACGGAACCGTCATTGAAGTTTCCAATCATAGTGGCTATCATTTCGTTGTCGGCAGGGTTGAGGTTATAAATTACGGTTTTAGCCAATTGGTCATACTCATCCAATCTTCCTAAGAACTTAGATAAAGAAACCGCCTGAGGGAAATCACCGATGCTGTCCCAACCTGTATCCGGGCCTAGCGTACGCATGGCACGGGTATTGTTGTTTCTTAAGGCTCCGATATGGAACTGCTGCGTCCAACCTAATTCAGAATAGAGCACACCTAAGGAATGTAAAATAGCCGATTTATACTCTAGTGCTTCGGCATCTGAAATGGACTGACCTGAAACTACCTTTTTGATTACCTTATCAGCTCCTTCCTCGGTGAAATCTGCTGCATAAATCTGCTCTAAACCATGGTCAGCCAACCGTCCGCCTAAAGCATTGAAGTCATTAGCTCTTTGCTTAAGTGCTTTTTTGATGCTTTCAAAGGAGTTGATTTCAAAACCGACGATTTCGCCTAATTTTTGGATATATGTGTTGAAATTAGGATTGTCTATCAATATAAACTTATCTGGACGGAAAGTAGGTAACATCTTCATTTTTTGCCCTTCCTGTCCGTAGCTTTTATGATGTTCTAAAGAGTCCAGAGGGTCATCTGTAGTACAAACTACCTCTACGTTCATCATGGACAAAAGATTACGACACGAAAATTCCGAGGACTGTAAAAGCTCCGAAGACTTATCGTAAATTTTCTTAGCTGATGAAGGATTGAGAATATCATGAATACCAAAGTAACGCTGTAACTCCAGATGAGTCCAGTGATACAGCGGATTTCTTAAGGTATAAGGAACAGTTTCTGCCCACCTCTCAAACTTTTCTTCATCGGTAGCTCCTCCTGTAGCATACTTTTCGTTAATGCCATTAGCACGCATAGCCCGCCACTTGTAATGATCTCCATAAAGCCAAGCTTGAGTAATGTTCTCAAAGTTTTTATCTGCCGCAATTTGGTCTGGTGGCAAGTGGTTATGGTAATCTATGATAGGCATTTGCTTGGCAAACTCATGGTAAAGTGTTTGCGAAGTTTTGGTACTTAAAAGAAAATTTTCGTCAAGAAATTGTTTCATGTTTATGTTTTTTTACCTCATCCCCAAGCCAAGAGTTAGCTTGATCTACTTTATGTATAACAGTGAATTATTCACTGTTTGTTTTTCACAGTATCGGAGACCGCTTTAGTTTTTAGTTTTTCACTTTTAGTTTTTCACTGTTCACTTACAATGAAACTCCTCTTTTCCACGGAATAAAATCCTCCTGTCCATTTTTAACAGAAAATGCTTCTACTTCTCCGCTGGCTACTTTTATTACGTGCTCAAGAATACGCTCACCTGCTTCGTGAATAGTTTCCTCGCCTTCTATGATACTTCCGGTGTTAAGGTCTATAATATCCGGCATTTTATTAAATAGCTTGGTGTTGGTAGCTAACTTAATCACTGGCGTAATTGGGTTTCCTGTAGGCGTGCCCAAGCCTGTGGTAAACAAGACAATATTTGCTCCTGAACCTACTTCGGCGGTGGTAGACTCCACGTCATTTCCCGGCGTACAAAGTAAGGTTAAGCCTGGCTTTGTAACCATTTCAGGATAATCCAACACATCAGTTACAGGAGAACTTCCCGCTTTTTTCGCTGCTCCGGCAGACTTAATGGCATCGGTTATCAAACCGTCTTTGATATTGCCTGGAGAAGGATTCATATAAAAACCCGAACCTGCTTCTTCGGCACGTTGATTATACACCGTCATCAGGTGATTAAATTTCTTCGCCAAATCTTCGGTTACGCAGCGGTTACTCATTTCTTGTTCAACCCCGCAAAGCTCAGGGAATTCAGCTAAAATTACTGAGCCACCCATAGCTACCAACAAATCTGAAGTATAGCCGATAGCAGGATTTGCCGAAATTCCAGAGAAGCCGTCAGAACCGCCACATTCCAGACCTATTACCAGTTTTGACAAAGGAGCTGGCTGGCGTGTTTGTTTATTGGCTTCTATAAGACCAGCAAAAGTTTGTTGGATTGCCTGTCCCACCACTGCTTCTTCTGTACCTAATTCCTGCTGTTCAAAAAAGTAAACCGGTTTGTGAGCACCTCCTCTTTTATTGATTTCATCTTGAAGCATGCTATATTGTGCATTCTGACAACCCAGGCTAAGAACAGTTGCTCCCGCCACATTAGAATGTGTGATATAACCTGCCAACAAACCGCATAGAGCTTGTGCATCCTGGCGTGTTCCACCACAGCCCATATCGTGTACTAAGAATTTTACTCCATCAATGTTAGGGAATACTCTCTGGCTTGGGTTAGATTGCTTATCCAATGTTAAATCGGCGTTTAAAATCTCTTCTACAGTTTTACCCGCTTTATAGAGATTTATCAACTCCTCTGTTTGTTGATGGTACTTGTCGTTTTTCGTATAACCTAATTTATCCACCAAAGCATCTTTCATCACTTCCATGTTCCTGTTTTCACAGAATACTAGGGGAAGTACAATCCAGTAATTTCCGGTTCCTACAGAGCCGTTGGTCCTATGGTATCCGTTAAAAGTCTTTCCTTCGAACTTAGAAATGTCAGGTTTCACCCAGTCGGTTTTTCTTTCTCCGACCTTAAAATCTGCAGAAGCGTGTTTAACGTTAAATACGTTTATCCATGCTCCCTCTTCTATTACCTGACTGGCTTTACCAACCAAAACCCCGTATTGAATAATCTCTTCTCCAATTTCGAAACGCCTTTCCGCAAACTTATGCTTGGCGTCTATGTTGTCTTTTAGTGTGAATGTCTTCCCTTCAAACTCGATTTGTTCGCCAGCTTTAAGGTCAGTAAGTGCTACGATGATATTATCTTCCGTATTCACTTTTAATACTCTTTTTTTCATTTGCCCAATTCTTGGATTACACCCAATGCACCTTTGGTTTGGATTTCATTGAGATACTTTACTATACTTTCTTTAAGGTTAGTAATATTTCTTAAATCTACTCCGAAAACACCTCCAAGAATAGCATCAACCAATGCCTCTGATGTGGTATTCTCTTTTGCCAACTTACTTAAAACGCCAGCTTCCGGGTCTTGGATAAGGTACTCGCTATCATTGAAATTTCCGTAATATTTCCCATCCTTTTCGGTGGCTGTACGCATAAACTCAATGTAGGCAGCAATACCTGCAGCGGTAAGTTGCGGAGCAGTACTATTATTCTTGAAATACTCCCGTAACAAAGATACCACACGCATTTCAATTTTCTGTGTATAATTCAGTGAGATACTTAGCCAGAAGTGTTCCAAAAATGGGTTGCTAAAACGGTCTAAAACTGAATTGGCAAAATTTTGGCTTTCTTGCTTGTCCAGCTCATAGGGAATAGAAGGTCCTACTTCGCTATACATCAGTTTTTTAATGAATGCATAAAAGTCGGTGTTGTTCATCGCCTCTTTCACTGTAATGAAGCCCGCCTGATAAGCCAATGCACAGGTAAGAGTATGTGTTCCATTAAGCAAGCGGAGTTTAAGTTCTTTGTATTTTTCTATGTTATTTTCTACAAAAGCTCCTTCGTTTACTTGGATGAAGCTTAGCTTTTTTGCTACAGTTTCATCTCCTTGGATAGCCCACAAAGCATAAGGTTCAGCTACAATGGCAAGGTCATCTTGGTAATCCATTGAGGCATTGATTATCTCTGCTGCTTCGCCTTTTGGTTTGCCCGGGACAATGCGGTCTACCAATGAATTACAGAAGGAATTAGCGTTTTGTAACCAATCTATAAAGTCCGTCTCAAGTTCGTTATATTGTGCCAATTCTAGGACGATGTCTCTTAGCTTATGGCCGTTATCGCTTATTAATTCAGTAGGAATAATTACCAAACCCGAATCCGCTCCTAAAGTTTGGTAACGTTTGTACAAAACAGCCAGAAGTTTGGCAGGAAAAGATGAGGGAACACCTTCTGAGATCTTCTCTTTTACCAAAGTAATACCCACTTCAGTGGTATTAGAAATAATAACTTCTAAGTCTTTACTAGCAGCAAACCCTAAAATAGCATCCCACTGGCTAGAAGCTGCCAAAACACGACTGATAGCTGTATTGATTACGTTTTTTTCAATAGTTTCTCCGTCTTGTATACCTCTTACACATACTGTATAAAGTCCTTCCTGAGTGGTAAATGCATCTGTGCCACCTTGGTCTGTACTTTTAACTACTACAATACGACCGTTAAAAATACCTGCTTTATTGGCTTGGTCAATGATATAGTCTGGCAAGCCCCTTAGAAGCACACCTGTGCCAAACTGGAGGACTTTTTCTGGTAAATCTGTAGTATTTGAGATATGTTTTTTCGAAAGTATTTCCATTGTTTTGTTTTATCTAAAAATATATAAATGAAGCCTAAAGTGAAGATTAGGCCATTTTTACGGCCTGGCGGGCAAGTAATTTCCATGTTCCTTTTTCTTTGGCCCAAACCAAAACTACATGGATTTTGATGCTGTTGGCCACTCCACCATCAAATGTGTCTGCCAGTAAAGTATGTCTTACTACAGCGGTGTTTCCTTCTATATCTATTGTTTGGTCTTTGAACTCTATTTTCTTAAAAACAGACTTGCCGCTTACCAGGGTTTCTACAAAGTCTTTTTGGCTTTCTACTTTTCCGCTAGAGTGGCCGTAACTAAGTTTACTACTACTGATGTTATATAGAGCCTGCTCATTAGGCGTAAGCATTAAGCTTCGCAGATTTTCGACTTGCTTTTCAACCGAGGATGGAGAGCTAGGGGTTTGCATAAAAAAGGCCAATAGAAGAGTAAGTAAGGTCATGATAGTTTGTATTTAAGATTTGGCCAAAATGGCCACCAAAATTATTGTTTTGTGATAAAAAGAGATGTGTTATCCTATATTTCTTTAGGGGTATGCCAGGTCACTTTAACATCCATTTTGCTAATTCTTTAGCGGCTAGGAAATTATCGAAACTTGTTCCTATGATTCGGCCATCTACATATTCATTATAAAGCCAAGGATCCCCAAGGACAAAAACGCGTCCCTTGCCAAAATTAGATGTGGCCATAATGATATCTCCATTTTTCTTTACTAAAGGCTTAGCAGGAGCTTTTACAGCCAGCGTTACTAATTCTTTTATATATAGTTTTCTTGATTCTATAAATATTTCATTGCCAGGCTCCACTAGTACATTAGCTAGTTCATAATCTTTTCCTCCAGGAACAAAATTTACGTTTTTCATGGTAAACTCAATTCCAAATTCCTTTATCAGTTCATTGGTTTTTATTACTTCACAATTGGTAGTGTCATTGGCCAATATAACCAGCGTTCCCCCTTTCTTCACCCAGTTGCTTATAGCTTTTATATCTTTCTTTTCAATGTAGTTCGGATGCTGAGTTTCTTTAGGAGTATCCGGGTCTACGATGATATAAGCATCATATTTTTTAAGATTTTTGGCTGTTGGAGCTCCTTTTAAAGCCGATATATCTGCACCATATTCTTTAAATATTTCTCCCCAATTGTAAAATCCTGAATGCATGCGGTCTTCCCAAGTATAGTGGAATTGTTCCGTGTTTCCGTTAATATCTTTTCTGAATTCACGGTTAAAATGGTAGTCCAAGGCCACTTTTTTAGGCTTAATACCTTCGGCTTCTTTAGCTATTTCCATTTCTACACTGGCAAAAATGAAAGGTCCTACTCCTTTAAGATCATTTTTACGAAGAGGTTCACTCATATAATATTCGAAACTTCCGTCACGATACGGAGTTCCGCCCAAACCTCCAACACTTACAGTTTTATTTAGGCTAATGGTACCATCCTTTTCTTTTTCTACAAATTCATTTAAAACGCCTTGGTACCCTCTCTTTGCTACAGCTGCATATTCATTGGAGATATAATCTAAGCGACTTGCCTTTGCTAAAAAATAGACAAACATAGTAGAAACGGAAGCTTCTAAATAGTTGCCCTCACGATTGGGTAAATCCAGAATTTGATACCATACGCCACTTTTTTGATCTTGGTATTTTGCAACCACCGGAGCTAGTCTTTGTATATAATATACAAGCTCTTTCCTTTTCGGATGATTTTCCGGGAAATAATCCAAAACATCTACCAAAGCCATGGCATACCAACCCACCGCACGACCCCAGAAATGTGGAGACAAACCCGTTTTCTTATCGGCCCAGGCTTGCTTACGACTTTCGTCATATGCGTGGTAAATGAGTCCTGTTTTTTTATCTACAGCATACTTTTCTATTAATTGGAATTGTAAGAAAATATCATCGAAATGCTCTGGGTGATTAAACACTTTGCTATACTCGGCCGCAAAAGGCTCTCCCATGAAGAGGCCATCTAACCACATTTGGTAGGGGTATCTCTGTTTATGCCAATAACCACCCTCTTTAGTTCTTGGTTGGTTTTCTAATTGCTTCCAAAGTAAATCAGCAGCTTTTCTATACGTTTCTCTTCCTTTCAGAGATTGTTGGGCTAAGGTAAGAAGGGCTCTTCCCGACGGGATATTGTCTATATTAAAGTCATTGTATTTATATGAACTGATGCTGCCATCCTCTTTTACATACAAATCCATGTCTTTTTTTATGTAATTGAAGTACTTTGGATCCCCTGTTCGCATCCAAACCCTTTCCAATGCTTTCAGGATTAAGCCTTGTTCATAGTCCCAACGGGCCGGTTTGTTGGGTGCTACCTTTATAGAGTCGGGATTCCATTTCATAAAGGAATCGGCCATTTGTATTGAAAGGTCTTTTTGTGCAAAAAGCGGAGCAGAAATCAATAGAAAGAAAAAGAGTTTTTTCATATTTAAGGTACCGGCTTGCTAAGCTAGTTTTTGTATTTAAAACAGAATAAGGATTTCTTATTACTGTGAAATGATTCCTAATAATAATGATATAAAAAGGATAGTTTGCAGAGTTTTGTCGTAAATAATTATGATAACGTTGCCGAAAACGATTGCGTGAAAGGCTAATAGTAGAAAGTAGATTAAATACGGATGTATTTTTAGGTAAAATGGTCTCCAATACCGATTAGAACATCATTGTATTTTTTTAAGAAAGTTGTCCATAATCTCAACTGTGGTATTAAACCACGGCTGCTTTGTACAAAAATCGTGCGGAGCATTTTCTAACTCGTGCACTTCGGAGTAAATGTTGTACTTTTTAAGGACTTCCCGAAAGTCATCCCGTCCCGCATGCATACGGCTTACACTACTGTTAATAAACAAAGTTGGCGGTGTTTTTTGCGATACATGGCTTAGAGCAGAGGCCTCTAACCAGCCGAGAGTACTATAGGACTTTGGATATCCGAACCACTTAGTAGCCGATGATTCTCTTTTCGTGTCATCACCCTCTCCCGATTCAGGATGAATAAATGCCAAAATCCCATCGATATCTATTATTGCATCCAATTTAGCTTTTGTACGGCTATAACATAAGCTGTTTTTATATAAGTCTGTAAGATATGTAGTACCCAAAAGTGCGGCAAGTTGCCCACCCGCCGAATACCCGGCTGCTACTATTTTCTTGTTACTATGCTTTTTTGCAACCCAGTTAAATACGGACAGGATATCTTGTGCAGCGGCAGGATACTTTGCTTGGCCAGAAAGCCGGTATTCTGGTACAAAACATAAATAACCCAATTCTGCCATCCGTGAGGCTAGGTGGGCAAGTTGCTGACGGTCACCGCTCTGCCAGCCACCTCCATGTATAACAATAAGAGCTGTATTATGCGTAGTTTGTAAAGGTGAGTACACATCTAATTTTAGCGTATCACAATACGTTACACTAAGCTCTCTTTTTACAATATCACTCACTTTATATTCTACAGGCTTTGCATCTTTTATTATTGGAAATGGATGCAATTTAGTGTCTTGAGCAAAAGACGATACTGTGAGCAGTAATAAGATAAATGTTTTCATAGGGATAAAGATATGGGGTTTTACCATAAAACTTCATAGAAGAACAATCTTCAGGGATTGATTTGGAGGAAGAGTTGGTGAAGTTACTCAGATTTTTCTTGTCTGCGGGTTTGATGTTGTCCGTATTTTGGTATTTTTTATTGAAGGTTTTGTAGGTCCTATATCGTTCAATTACAAGAAGAAAGAGACGTGATTAGGGACTCAGATGGCTTTGCGTGTAATCCTGTCAGCAGAAAAATGACTATCTTTGGATATTCTTTAAATAAAAACATGAACCAACCTTTTCATTATGGAGAAGACCACCTTACAGTAGAAATATGTTTGGCATTAGCCAACAGCTCTACAAAAGGGATTCTTTCTCTTTCTACAATAGAAAAAGTAAAAAAATCTGAAGCTGAAGTACAGAAGATTGTTGATAGTCACACTACGGTTTACGGAGTGAATACGGGCTTCGGTATTCTAGCCAACAAAAAAATATCTGAAGAAGATACCCGTACATTACAACATAAAATATTGCAGTCGCACAGTGTAGGAGTGGGGGAGGATATTCCTACAGAAATAGCCAAAATCATGCTTATTACTAAGCTGCATGCTTTGGCACAGGGATTTTCAGGCGTGCAACTAAGTACTTTGGAACGTATACTTTGGCATATAGAAAATGATGTAATACCTTTAGTTCCGGAGAAAGGCAGTGTGGGAGCCAGCGGAGATTTAGCTCCACTTTCTCATTTGTTTTTGCCTTTGATTGGCTTAGGAAAAGTACAATACAAAGGAGAAATAATGGCCACGGCCAAGGTTCTGGAGACGCAGGGACTTGAACCTATACAACTTGGCCCGAAAGAAGGTTTGGCATTAATAAACGGCACCCAGTTTATCCTAAGTTATGCTGTTAAATCTGTAGAAAGATTTTTTAACTGCTTAGAAATTGCAGACATTATCGGAGCGATGAGTTTGGAGTCTCTCCAGGGCACAAAAGCTCCTTTCGATGCTCGTTTGCATGATTTGCGTCCGTTTGAAGGCAATAAATTAGTAGCCCAAAGACTGCGGTACTTACTGGAAGACTCCGAGATTATGGAAAGCCACGAAGATTGCGATCGTGTGCAAGATCCGTATAGTCTTAGATGTATGCCACAGGTACATGGAGCCGCTAGAAATGCATGGCTTCATTTGAAGCAACTGACAGAAATTGAGTTGAATTCTGTAACGGATAACCCAATTATTTTTAGCAGTGAAGACACCATTAGCGGTGGTAATTTTCATGGACAACCTATGGCATTACCCTTGGATTACTGTTGTTTTGCTGCCTCTGAACTTGGTAATATATCAGACAGAAGGTGTTATCTTTTGCTGGAAGGGAAGTTCGGCTTACCCATGTTACTCATGAATGATGTAGGTTTAAATTCGGGTTTTATGATTCCCCAATACACCACTGCGGCATTGGTAACCGAAAACAAAACGCTTTGTTTTCCAGCCTCAGCAGATAGTGTTCCTACTTCACTTGGACAGGAAGACCATGTTTCAATGGGAAGTATTAGCGGTCGGAAGTTATATCAAATTCTGGATAATCTGGAATATATTTTAGCGATAGAACTCATGAGTGCCTGCCAAGCAATAGAATTTCGAAGACCGTTAAAAAGCTCAATTCTTTTGGAAAAAGCCCACGAGTTTGTCCGTAGAAAAGTGTCTTTTGCCAATGAAGACCGGATTTTTGGTGACGATATCAAGGAAATAAAATGCTTAGTAGAGGACTATTCGTTCACAAAATATGTGAGTGAGGTTTCTGAATCTTTAAACATTAATTTAAACCAGAATTATTCAACCTTCCAACTATGAACTACTCAGAATTCCTAGAAAAATATGCTTCACACCCCGTATATAAAGCCCCTACGGGAAATACTTTACATGCAAAGTCATGGCAAACTGAAGCTCCCATGCGTATGCTGCTAAACAATCTGGACGCTGAAGTGGCCGAAAATCCAGATGAACTGGTAGTATATGGTGGGATTGGGCAAGCGGCTCGTAACCGAGAGGCTCTAGTCAATATCATAAAATATCTTTACGAACTAGACGAAAATCATTCGCTTCTCGTGCAAAGCGGCAAACCCGTGGGTGTGGTTCGTACACATCCTCAAGCTCCGAGAGTTTTGATAGCCAACTCTAACCTCGTGCCGAAATGGGCTACGTGGGAACATTTTTATGAATTGCGTGAAAAAGGCTTGATGATGTATGGACAAATGACAGCCGGATCGTGGATTTACATTGGCTCGCAGGGAATTGTGCAGGGAACGTATGAGACTTTTGTGGAGTGCGGCAAGCAGCATTTTGGAGGAAATCTAAAAGGAAAGCTTTTGGTTACGGCTGGCCTTGGAGGAATGGGCGGAGCTCAACCTTTAGCGGCTAGTTTGGCAGGAGCTACGAGTTTTTCTGCCGATGTAAATCCAGCGAGCATTCAAAAG
>CAZBAV010000099.1:0-4894 GCA_964489955.1 uncultured Lacihabitans sp.
TCAAAAGCCCAACAAATTCATAATGAATACGTTGGGCTTTTTCTGAATGTGCCTAAGGTAGACTGCGATGGAGTACTTACAACATCGCAGCCATATTGGGGACATCCGGCAGTATCAATGGCAGATATGCTTTAACCGTACTAGGATGGAGGAGAAGAAAAGACTGTTTTGGCTAAAAAAAAGTCTTATTCCTCTACTGATTAATGGCTACAGCTTCCATTATGTACATGCCCGTGAGCTGTTTCTTCAGGAGTCGCGTCCCTAATCTCTAAAATTTCCCCTTCGAACTGTAGACTTTTTCCGGCAAGTGGGTGGTTGAAATCGATAAAGACTTTTTCACCTATAACCTCTTTTACTGTGCCATACAATTTGCTACCATCTTCACCATTGAAGGGGATTAGGTTCCCCAAATCAAGAAATCCTTCCGGGATACCACCATTGTCTATTTTAAACAAATCAAGGTCGAAATCCACTACATTTTCTGAAGAATATTCACCATAAGCTTCATCCGCTGATATTTGGAAATTAAATGTATCTCCTACACTAAGTCCATTTAGTTCTTCTTCAAATTTTGGAGGTAAACCGCTATGGCCAGCTAAAAAAATTAAGGGGTCGTCTTCGTTTACTTTTTCTATAAACTCAAAATCTTCTTCGGCAGCAGATGTAAATAAGGTGTATGAGGTTGATACAACCTTTCCGTGGTTAACTTTCATAATAGTACTTTTTTTATCCTGACAATATACAATAACAAATCTAATAATATTCTCCAATAATAGCTAGTAGCAACTTTAAAAATGCGGTTCACACCTAGTTAGGCTATCCAATTCTTTATCAGGCACCTGTTTTGTGTGGAGTTAATGTCTTTGTACTGCTATTGCTGTAGGGGAGTACAGCAAATATTATAAATGTTATGGGATTAAATTCGTGTATAAGCTATAATTTTGCCGAAAACACAAGAAAATGGCTTTAGTAGAACCTTTGTATAAATTATCAGAAATCTGTTCGTTTTGGGGAGTAAAGGATGTGGTAATTTGTCCTGGTTCTAGAAGTGCTCCGTTAACCTTGGCCTTCAGCAGGAATAGTAGTTTTAAGACCCACACTATTACAGACGAAAGGAGTGCTGGTTTTGTAGCCTTAGGCATGGCTCAGGTTAGTAACCGGCCTGTGGTGCTCATTTGTACTTCTGGTACAGCCGCACTTAACTTCTCGCCAGCAGTGGCTGAGGCTTTTTTTCAAAAAATACCTCTTATTGTTTTAACAGCGGATAGGCCACCTGAATGGATAAACCAACATGATGGCCAAACTATCTACCAAAGGAATGTTTTTGGAGCACATGTAGTAAAATCGTATGAGTTTCCTGTGGCTTATACTCATGAAGATGCTGTATGGCAAGCAGAAAGAATAAGTAACGAAGCTCTGGCTTTTTGCAGAAAAGGACCGATACATATTAATATACCCATTAGAGAGCCTTTTTATCCCAATAGCGGAGAAGAATTTTCCGGGATTTCCCGAAAAGTGGTCTACCACAGTACTTCTTCTACATTAGATGAAACTATCTGGCAAGATGTCATTACTACTTGGAATAATGTAGGAAGTGTGGTTATTGCCGTTGGCCAAAATCATAGCGACTTATCAGCTAGTTTGAGAGCTCTCAGCCAAGATCCGAAGGTTTCGGTTTGGACCAATGTTATTTCTAATGTGGAAGATGGGGTGTGTACTCATGATACTTTTTTGCCAACTGTAGAAAATCAAACTACAGATTTGCTTATAACAGTTGGACAGTCTTTTATTTCTAAATCCATTAAACAGTATTTCCGAAAAAACAGACCGGCTATACATTGGCATATTGAGGAGGAGACGCCACTGACTGACCCATTCCAATCTATAACAGATAAATTTGAGGTCAATGCAGCGTATTTTCTGGGAGTGTTAGCGGGAAAGGCTACACCCTCATCTAGTTCTGGATTTAGGGACTTTTGGCTAACACAGGATGCAGGAGCAAAAGACTTTCTAAAGACTTTCTTAGATACTTGTCCATTTGGGGAATTGAAAGCAACGGAGCTTATATTAAGAGCTGTTTCGGGAGAGAGTATTCTGCATCTTGGGAATAGCATGCCTGTGCGGTACGCTAATTTGTTGGGATCATTCTTAAATAGGGGAGTACAAGTATTTTCTAATCGAGGTACATCGGGTATTGATGGTATAGTAAGTACTTCCGTAGGGCATTCGCTGGCTACAGAGAAGGTGGTACACTGTCTGGTAGGCGATGTTTCTTTTTTCTATGACAGTAATGCTCTGTTTACTGCTGTACCTGCCAACTTAAGGATTTATCTTATCAATAACGGCGGAGGTAATATTTTCAGGATTATTGACGGGCCATCAAGACAGGCTGAGTTGGAAAGCCATTTTGTTACGAATACAGGACGGACAGCCTCGAATATAGCACAAGAAGCCGGGTTGGTATATTGTCCCATTTCTTCGGCAAATGAACTAGAAGAGGCCCTTAACAAAAAAGAGGACCATGCGGTCCTCTATGAAATCTTTGTAAATGGAGAAAATGATGCCCAAGTCTTTAAAAACCTGAAGCAATTATTTAGTAAATGAAACGCTATCTCCTGGTTTATCAAAAAACCACTTGGTGTTTACATTGTTTTTCTTCTTATCTCTGCTACTATAGTAAACAGATACAGTAGGAAGCTTTATTTTGGCAGCAGTTTCTTCGTATTTTGAATGCTCTAAGGTATATGTAACGTTACTTACTGTCCATGTTTCCTTTGCAAGAAGTCCTGTTGTATTATCAAAGAAGTATTCACGAACAGTACCTGGTCTTTCAAGTTTGATCTTGCTGGTAGCTTTGCCATTGACGGTTTCTGTACCCACATTACCCACTACTTTATAACCTTTTTCCTGGTAATTAATAAATGGGAGTAAACCATCTTCAACCTCGTTTTCTAATTCTTGTAAGTGCGTGCCTTTCAGGTCTTGTGTATCATAAACTACCTTTGTATCTAAGCTGTTGGTGGGAATCTTTAAGAAACCTGATTTACCATTTAGTACATAAAAGAAAGACTTCTTCATTATAGTTTTTTCTCTCGAAAACTGATTTTTACTGCCGAGAAGAACTACAACTTCGTTGTAATCGGTAGTGGCATTTGCCACATAAGAACGGGTGTATTTGAAGTCAACCACACTGTCTATGGCTGCTTGGCCACCAGTTGCAGTTACATATTTTGCAATAACGTCCGATGCCGATTGGGCATTTGCTAAGAAAGGGAAAAGTAGGATAAAAAATAGTTTTTTCATTTTAACTTATGTTTTTATAGTTGTTAGACGGAGCAATATACCCCGAAGTCAATTCCTCACAATGGTTTTAACTTATTATTAACGGATGGAGTCCAGATAAAGACCTTAAAATCACATTAATCTTTCTGATAAAATTTCAAGAATCTTCTCCAAATACTCTTGGTCAGTGGTATCAAAGTCATTTAACAGGTCACTGTCTACATCTAAAACGCCAATTTTTTTACCAGAGGCATCATGTAAGGGCAGGACTATTTCTGACTTTGAGTCTGAACTACAGGCAATATGTCCCGGAAATTGTTCTACATCAGGCACAAGAACAGTGGTGCCTGTACTAAAACTGTGGCCGCAAACTCCCTTGTTGTATTTAATGCGTGTGCATGCTATGGGGCCTTGGAAAGGACCAAGAACCAGCTCCCCGTCTGAATTGTCTAAGTAGAAACCCACCCAGAAAAAACCAAAGGCCTGTTTTAAGGCGGCAGCTACATTCGCATAGTTAGCTACGCGGTTTTCTTCGGTAGAGATTAGTCCCGCTATTTGCGGAAGTAAGGCTTTGTATTTTTCTTCCTTAGAAGAGTTTTGTGGTATGATTATGCTTTCTGCCATTTGTTTAGTTTTTCTTTGCTTCGTTCCAGAATACATCCATTTCGGCCAAAGTCATGTCCGATAGGTTTTTACCGAGTTCTTTGGCTTTGCTTTCCAGATATGTAAACCGTTTTATGAATTTTTTATTGGTGCGTTCAAGTGCTGTTTCGGGGTTAATATCTGCAAAACGGGCGTAGTTTACCAGAGAGAATAGTACGTCACCAAACTCATCTTCTTTTTTTTCATCGCTTAAACCCAGGTCTACAGCTTCTTTAAATTCGCCAATTTCTTCCTGCACTTTTTCCCAAACTTGGTGGCTTTCTTCCCAGTCAAAGCCTACTCCACGGGCTTTCTCCTGTATCCGCATAGCTTTTACAAGGGCTGGTAAGGACTGGGGCACTCCACCCAGTACAGATTTGTTTCCTTCTTTTAGTTTAAGTTGTTCCCAGTTTTTCTTTACCTCTTCTTCGTCTTTAACTTCAACATCACCATAAATATGAGGATGCCTGTGTATAAGTTTTTCACAAATGGCGTTAAGCACCTCTGCAATATCAAAATCACCCGTTTCTGAAGCTATTTTGGCATAAAAAACCAAGTGTAACATAATGTCCCCCAGCTCTTTCTTTATCTCCGGACGATTGTTTTCCAGAATGGCGTCAGAAAGTTCATAAGTCTCTTCTATAGTTAAGTGTCGTAGGGATTCCATGGTCTGTTTCATATCCCAAGGGCATTTTTCACGAAGGTCATCCATGATGTCCAGCAAGCGGTGGAACGCCAGCATTTCATTGGACCGGTTCTTGGAGAATGGGAGAGGAAGACTATTTGACATAAAGTATTTTTAGTAGAACAAAGTTACAGATTTAAATTGTGTCCATAAATGTGCACATGAAATATCGTTTACGAGGTATAGCTCATTCTTGGTTTAATGAGTTAATGGTAGTACGGTGCTTTGTATATGAGATGATAGTTGACCTAAGCATGTACTGATTCACTTGCCGGGATTGCGAAA
>CAZBAV010000099.1:4904-13523 GCA_964489955.1 uncultured Lacihabitans sp.
TTTCGGCTTACTTTTTTAAATCTCCAGTATAGAAACACCGCAGAAAAAGTCAAACCAAAGAGTAAGCCCAGCCAAATTCCTACAGAATGAAAACCCAATTTAAATCCTAATAAATAACCTACAGGAAGCGAGATAACCCAGTACGCCACAAAGGTAATATACGTAGGAATCTTGATGTCTGCTAAACCTCGCAGTAAGCCCAGACCCACCACTTGTACGCCGTCTGAAAGCTGGAAAAATGCGGCAATCATAAGCAGGGGCAATGCAGCCGTTAAGACGGCCGGGCTATCAATGTAGATTCTAACAATATACTGACCGAAAAGAAGGATGAGAAGCATGCATACGCCCATGAATGAAACGGCAAGGGTGTACGCAGATTTTCCAGAAAGTCTTATGCCGTTGGAGTTCTGGTTACCCCAAGCCTGCCCTATGCGGATGCTACCTGCATGAGCAAAACCGGCTGCCATCATATAGGTGGTAGAGGCTACATTTATAGCAATCTGATGTGCGGCTAGTTCTGTTTCGCTAATCCAGCCCATCATAATTACGGCAAAAGAGAAAGCTGCTATCTCAAAGAATACCTGAAAACCAGCAGGAATACTACGGGTTAAAATTTCCTTGATTAACGGGAAGTCAAGGGTCCAGTTTTTGTAAACAAATAGTCTTTTGAAAACCGGGTTTCCTTTTAGGTACAAGATCAAAATCCCCAGCATTAAAAAGCGGGAAACAATGGTGCCAATGGCGGCTCCGTTTAAGCCCAGTTCAGGAAAGCCCCACAATCCTTTTATAAGAACGATATTGCCTACCACATCAAATACTAAGCCCAAAAGAGTTATGTACATTACTATCTTCGGCCGGGAGAAACCGTCTGAAAACTGTTTTACACACAAGAAGAAAATCATGGGTACGTTAGACAGTATGATCAAGAAAAAGAAAGGGCCGGCCTTGGTCTCTATTTGTGTAGTTTGTCCAAAAATGCCAAAGTTTAAGTAAACCAAGTACCCAATTACGGTAAGGAATAAACTATAGATGAAGGCTACCACTAAAGAGTTTGAGAACAGCGTGGATACATTTTTCTCCTCGGCTATGAGTTTAGATACCATAGGAGCTATTACGGCCATACCACCTACGGCCAGAGATGATATGAGGAAAGCAATGGAGCCCGCAACACCCGATGCTCCCAGGTCTGTGGCTCCTAATAGGCGGCCTACAATTACGTTGTCTGAGGTAGACATAAGAATTACTCCTAGCTGGCTTACAATAATAGGTAAGGCTAATTTATAAGTTTGGAATAATTCTAATTTTAAACTTTTTTCCATTTTTTCTTTGAAATCCCTACTAGAGTCTAGATTTTTACCATCTAAATAATATCCGCTGTGCAAAAAAAACTTGTGTTAATGTTATTAATCCCATTGTTTTATGCTTGTTCTAAAGAAGCAAAGAAGGGAGAATTTACAGGAACATGGGTTGATAAAGCTCTTTTGGATGGCAAATTTACGGGTGGAGCAGACTCTCTAGCACCTTTCCCGATTATAATTTTCGAAGAGGAGAAGGTAGATTCTGTTTTCTTCTATTATGATCATGGGCTTAAAGTGCAAAACCCCACTCATTATTCATATAACTCCTATTTTTTTCATTTCGATAAATCAGACGAATACTTCTTCCTGCTTGATTACAATACTGCCGAAATGGTTTTTTCGGATTTAAAGAAAGGGCCTTTTCGGAGATTTAAAAAGCTGGACCGCAGCCTCAAAAAGGAAGAGGTGATGCAGTCCAGCTTTAATATAGATTCTTTTATACACTCTCTAAGGTAAAAACAGTAATCTCTGGTAGAATACCCACCCTGCCCGGATAACCCAAGAAACCGAAACCACGGTTTACATACAGTTGCTGTTCATTTTCTTTATAAAGACCAGCCCATTCTTTGTATTGGTACTGTACGGGACTCCATTTGAAACCTGGAATGTCTACCCCATATTGCATACCATGGGTATGGCCGGCAAAGGAAGCGTCTATATCGGTTTGGCCTAAAACCTGGGCTCTCCAATGACTTGGGTCATGTGAAAGCAAAAGCTTATTGGTGTATTCTTCCGAACCTACTAGGGCTTTCTCTAAATTTCCTTTTTTGACAAAACGCCCGGCTCCCCAGTTTTGGATTCCTATGATTCCCAGTTTTTCACCACCAAGCGTTATTGCTCGATTCTCATCCATCAGGATATCCCAACCCATAAGTCGGTGTCCATCTATAAGGTCTTGTAAGTTTTTCCTTTTAGCGTCTTCAGATGACCATTGTACGTAATCGCCATAGTCATGGTTACCAAGTGTAGAGTATACACCTAGATCTGCCTTAACCCGTTTAAATGTATCAAAGTACTCATTAAGCTCTTTACTACGGTCATTTACCAAATCACCGGTAAAGAAGACCATATCTGGTTTTTCGGCCAGGAGCATATCAATACCGCCATTTACCGCTGTTTTGTTATAGAAACTTCCCGAATGGATATCGGACAGCTGGGCTATGGTCATACCATTAAACTGCTTTGGTAAACCTTTTAGGGCAAGTTTTACCCTTTTTATTCTATAGTCATGGGCTCCGGAGATAATTCCCCAGGACATAAGCCCAAGCTGAATGCCACCAACAGCTAAGGCCGATTTAGCAATAAAGTCAGACCGAGTCATTAAAGGTTCTGCCACTTGCGGTTTTAGAACCTTCATACTGGCGTTTTTAAAAAAGTTCAGGAGGTTTCCCAATAAGAAAATAATTGCTCCTAACATTTTTGAGCTGTACACCACCAAAACCGCTACACCAAAAAATTGTCTTAATTTAGGTGAGGCTGTCTGCGAAGCCAGAAAAAAAAGATAGATAAACCCAATCAAGAAAATAACGGGGATTGTCCAGTAGGCTATAGAAATCAGACGTTGTGTGGCAGGTTGCCAATTCTTCATTACGTCTTTCAATGCCCTGAAAAACAGGACATCTACCAATAAAAAGAAAAGGACAACCATGAAACTAAAAAAGGGTCTGCCCATTAGCTAAGTGCTGCTTTTATTTTGTTAAAGTCCGGAACATTTCCTGCGTCTTCTAAAACTTCGGCGTAAGCGATTTTACCTTCAGTATCAACTACGAAAGCCGAACGTTTTGAAACTCCTTTCATACCTAAAACAAAATCATCATACAATGCCCCATAAGCAGCAGACGTGGTCTTGTTGAAGTCAGATAAAAGAGCAAAAGGAAGATTTTGTTCTGCTTTGAACTTCTCTAATGTAAATAAGGAGTCAACCGAAATGGCCAATACTTCGGCATTCAAGTTCTTGTAGTTGGCTATATCATCTCTCACGTTACATAACTCTGTTGTACAAACACCCGTAAATGCAAGTGGGAAGAAAAGAACAACTACATTCTTACCTTTGAAATCAGAAAGAGAAACCTCTTGTTTTTCTGATGAGTATAATTTAAAATCAGGTGCGTTATCGCCAATATTTAATGCCATGTTTTTTTTGATGTTTTATACTAAAACTGTAAAAAAGGCGAATTAGTTTATTGGCCTGCCAGGATTATATGATGTGCTAGAATACTTTCTAAAATATTTGGGCATGTTAAGAAAAAGTACAACGTATTTATTATGCATTTGTTGGGCTTTTGATTGTTTTTAAGGAACAGGCTATGGAAAAACTCATATCAATTCCTCTTTAAAGAGGAATTGATATGGTATTTCACTAATAGACAGTATTGAAAATAAAATATTATACTTGGAGAGGAGCCAAAAAGATAAAAGGAAAGGAAAATTTGAAGTCAAATTCCACCTTAAACTCGAATTATGCATTGGAGATTTTAGCGAAACAGAATGTTACAAAATAGAAGCATAATGCTGGGAAAAGCATAGTGAACTGTGATTTTGGAGAGCTTATAAAAAGTAACATTTTGTTGGAGCTGATAGGCTAATGCATAATTCGGGTTAATTATATTTAATCTTTATGTACGGCTTGTTCTTCAAACAAAGCACTCTCTTTATTATCGGCACTAACCGCAGTAACTGAATATACATAAACCTTCCCACTTTCAACAGCTGTGTCTTCTATCTCAAAGACTCCCACATTAACCTCCTTTAGTAAAGTAAACTCTGGGTTGCTTCGTAACCGCTTGTAAACTCTAAACTTGGATATCCTGCCTTCAAGTACAGTAGGCCAAGCCACCCTTACCGATTTTTCAAGATCGTCAATACGGATATTAGAAACTACAGGCATGTCAAATTCAATGTTAAGATTAGGAGCTGTAGTAGCTGGTGAAAAAGCAGATGTATCGCCATTAATACTTATAGAGGCAACTCTGTAAAACATCTCTTTATTGATTTCGAAGGTTTCGTCTATAAAAATGTTTTCTTCTAATACGTCTGTATGTAAATTCTTAAAACCGTTTCCTTCATTTCTTTGTAAAATATATCCGGCTATATTCGTATCATTGAGCTTTATATCATCCCAGGTGAGATATGCTTTTTTATTCAAAACCTCAAAGCCTACCATAGGAGGAGGGTTGATTATCTCTCCGTCTTTTAGCCTAAACTCTACTTTGTCTGACAGTTGACTGGTGTCCTGAGTAACACTCATAGCCATAACCGCATAGTAGTAGGTCACAGACCGAGATAGGTTCTGAACAGAATCGTAAAAAAATCTCTCAGAAACATTTCCACTTATTAAGGCCATATTCTCGGGATTTACTCCTCTAAATACATGATAACTAAAAAATGAAGGATTCTCCTCTGCTTCCCAACTTATGTTAACCTTTTCTCCTTCTTCAATTAACTGTACATTATAAGGTACAGATGGTTTACTGAATGTGGTACAGGAATGAACGATAGTAGATGGAATTTCTTGGGAAATTCCGTTTACTCCATTAAAAAGAGCCCTCACATAGTACGATATTTGTCTACCTGCAGGAAATATATCATTATCTGTGTAACTGACCTCTCCGGGATTTAATACGGCCACCACCTTTGGCTCATTGTTTAACCAACTTTTAGCAATCTCAATGCCCGTGTAATATGGTTTTTCAGGAAGCTTTTCCCAGTTAAGTATAATAGCATTAGTGGAGTCTTTAGCATTTACATAGGTTATGAGTTTCACATTATTTGGTGTCAAAGCGAGTGCCTGGGCTATTGCCGATTTTGGACCAGAGTTATTGGCTAAGTCATGGGGAACCACCACTGCCTCTACGTAGTCTTCGGGCATACATGGCACAAAAACTTCCAGAAAGATAGCCCCTGTAGAATCCTGACTCGGCAACAGTTTTTGAGCTAAAGCCCATTCTGTATCTTCATTCTTACGGTAATAAATTGAGAAGTGGGTATTATTGGTCGTGAGGCCATACCGGTTATAGAGGCTTAATGCATTTCTATAGTTGGCGTTTCCCCGATAAGTTCGGTATCGTCCGGTGGTGGCTAGCAAACTATCACTAATGGATTCAAAATCTATGGATTCAATTTCTGGCAGCTGTACCACCCACCTGAACTTAATTACACTGTCTAAA
Organism: uncultured Lacihabitans sp.; assembly: GCA_964489955.1. Lineage (GTDB taxonomy): Bacteria > Bacteroidota > Bacteroidia > Cytophagales > Spirosomataceae > Leadbetterella. The sequence goes on from CAZBAV010000099.1 coordinate 10,429, forward strand.
GGAATGACAGTTTCAGAAGTAATTTTTACTCTATCCAACTCCATATTCCCTTCCTTTGCAAAGAGGGCGGAAGTACCTGTTATTTCTTGACTCCCACTTAAATCTTCCCTGAAAACCTCATATTGAAAAAAATCGCCTTTAGATACGTTTACGTCTAGAAATGCCAACCCATAGGCTAACAAAAATTCGTATTTTATTTCCGAGAAAAGAAACATTTTAGCCATGTCATCCTCATTCTTAAGAATAACCTCTAGTTCTTTATCTGTTTTTTCAGCTCTAAATTGCAACAGGTCTTCGGCCGAAACCCACTTCTCAAAATGAGATAAATTTCTGGGAAAATCTACAGTTCCTATAACTTCGGTGCTCTCTTTTCCTCGGGTTGCACCTGTTCTTTTAATAATAAAGCGTTTAGTATTAAGTAGCACATCCCTGAGCCCTGCCATATCTTCTGATTCCGGAAGAAAACGGACGATATTTCCTTTATCTGATGCGAGTGAATAGACGATGCCTTTGTGTTCCTCTTCCTGAGCTAAACCCTTTAAACAAAAGAAACTGAATAAAATAATTAGGTATTTTTTCATTTTTACTCCTCTTTTTACAAATTAATTTTCCAGCCCGCCCGGCTGCCTTTTTCACGATAAGTCACCTCTACACTTCCGCCGATACACACTTTTACCCCTATACCTTCCCAGAAATGCGGAATATCAGCTTTTACATCACACCATTTTGTCTTACAGGTTTCCCATACTTTCCAGGTCCAGGAACATTTTATACCGCAAGGATACTTAAATATGGTATGCTTTTCTTTTTTAACACTTATGGTATTACATCCAAAGTCTTTTCCTTTATCTGTATACACCACTATTTTCCCAGATGCTTTTGCGGTAATGTGCCAACCCACATCGTTATTTCGCCCACCTACAAACTCCACATTTGCAATCATAGCTCCGTTCAGCCGGTATCCTAAGATACTTACAGAAGCAGAGAAGTAAAGTGTAGGAATTAATGTACTCGCTTTAGACCTTACTTCAAACACCCCGTTATTAAAGTTTATGCCGAATGTGATCGTAAGCCACCTAAGAGCGGATAAGTCATAACTAACCAAATCTACCACCTCTACTTTAACGGATCCAGAAGTTTTAAACTCAGCTATCTCCATATATTCGAAGAAAATGCCCGAAAAAGTAACATTGTCGTCATGCTTTAAATAGGCTGGTATGGCCTTGGCATATCTGGCCACTTCTGTAGGGTCTGTAGAAAGGGTATTGAAGTTTACACCTAATGCAAAAGTCACCTGCCGGGTCATTCCCAATACATTTACGTTGACATAACAGCCCGTAAGAAAACTCTTTTCCGTGGCTATTACAAGAGCCTTTACCGTTCCTTTTACATGGGATTTGACGATTTCTGTTTCGCAATCTATCTTCCCTATAATCCGCATCTGGCAGAAGTCCAGCTCTATGGAAGAAGAACAAAAACGGGATTTATTGACAAACAAATTCATACTTCCCTTAATGATGGGTTTACCTCCGCATTCTTTGGTGTTAAATTCCATTGAAACCAAGATATCTTTATATTCTACGAGATTCTTTGAAATAGCGGAATTCCTTGCCGAACCCTTAAAATAGAACTTATACTTGCTTTCTTTCGTGTTTAAGTCAAAACCACCCCCTATGGAGGTCCAGGTAATTGAGCCCATGGGTATTTCTACACTAGCCACTAAGCTGGCTCCAAGTTCTATACCTCCTCCATCATTAAACTTGTAATAATAGAAACTTCCACTAAAGTCCCTGACTTTTGTCTTTACGGCCACATCGCACTTGAAGCCCATTTTTTCAGGAGATGTTGAAATGCCCAATGCTCCTTCTACTGTAAATGCCGACGACTCTAAACGGAAGCTTATTTTGTCTATAAAGTAGTCAATCTGATTACCGCTGAATCTGCCGAGATAAAAAGCCATATCGGATTTAAAGTCCATTCCTTTTACCGAATTACTCGTTACCTGCACACCTCCGGCAAAACCGAAAGCCCAGTTTGCGGCGGGGTCTTCGGCGGCCACCTCAAGGGCTATTTCTTCTACAAAACCTGGATCTGATGACTCCAGATTGCTTACAGCCCTATCTTCGGGGGTTTTGAATCTCGAAAATGTTTTTTCCTCAGCTATCCGCTTCATTTCGGCATTCATCTGCTCTTTTGTCCACCCCGAAGTTACATACTTCTGCATCTCCTCCTTAGTTATGGCTCCGCCTTTGGTGTACACCATGGAGCGGACGGCCACTTTCACAGGCCCCAACTCAACAGGCTTGTCTTTGGAAACAGCCACCAGTAGCTTCCCATTGGTAGACCAAAAGAACTCATTCACGGTCAGCGGGAAAATATTGGCGGTAATACGCTTAATGGTATTGTGTACCACTCCCTTGTTATTATCGTACTCCATTTTGAAAGCCGCCTTTATTTCATAACTTTCTTCCTCTATATTCCGGATGAAACTTATGGTCTTATTAGGCAAAGTAGTAAACTTAATACTGGCAAAAGTCAACCCTTTTTCGGATGTAGATACCGAAACTTTAGGCACAAACTCCCCACTTACAATATTCAATTCAAACTTATCTACATTCAGGTAGTTTTCTTTATCGGTATTAAAGGTTCCGCTCAGGCTGAATCCCTTGAACTCATTGCTTATACCCAGAGAGTTTACATAAAATATCCACTTGTTTGCCACCGCAAGTTTGGTTATTTCCTGCTTCTTTGCTTTCGGGTTTTTGGCAAATTCTATTCCTTCAAGTTTAAAGTCTTTCGTAATGGACAGGTTTTTTATGCGAATAGCCCCTTCATTTTTTAACATCCAGATTTTAGGCAGCGTAAAATAACCGTCTAAGCTGATTCCCTCGCTATTAAGTGTGGCGGTGTTGTGGTCAATAAACATGTTCATGGCACTGTACACCCCTGAAATATTTGTCTGGGCAAAAGGAGCCCGGTAATACGGGCCACTATTTTCATCTACTTTCTCTTTCTTTAGTGCGGCCACAGAAACTTTTGACCCGAACACTATCTGGTATTCCGTATTTTCACTCAGAATTTTCAGAGGCAAACTG
>CAZBAV010000100.1:0-7124 GCA_964489955.1 uncultured Lacihabitans sp.
ATCAGGTAAAGGACTTTGTGGAGAAGCACAAGCAAGACAGTACCTGGATGCCCTCGCGTTTGCAAATGTATTGGAATACCAAAGCCAGTAATGTTTACATAAAGGGGGGTACTTACTCGCATGCGGATGGAAATGCCCCCGTTGCCACGGTTCGTTATCCGGGAGCGAGAGACCATGTTACGGTATATGCCATGCCCAAAATTGAGGACATGCTGCCATATTCAGATGATCCCAGAGGGGTTTGGATGATCAACCGAAGTAAGCCGGGGCAGCCACTGGAATGGGCGGATCCATCCAAAACCGGAAGAATCATTGAGTCCATCAACAACCATATTATTGGATTGGCTTATAAAGCCTCTGTGGTTTATTGGTTATCGGGAGACGAAGCTTACGCTAAGTTTGCTACTGATGTGTTTGATACCTATATGACAGGAATGAACTAACGGTCGGCACGTGTAGACATCAGTCATGGGCACCATTCTACCATTGCGGGGCTATCTACTTTTGAGGTGATTCAAGAAGTGGCCATTTTGAAGAGTTTGACAGGAGCATATAAAAATTTGTACCCTTTTCTAGCAGAAAACAAAAAGGATAAGCTAGATACCTATTTGAATGTTTTCAAGAATTGGGCGGATGTGCAGATTGACCACGGAGTGGCTTTTAACAACTGGAATCTTATGGAAGCCATGAATATCATTAATATTGCTTCGCTTCTGGGATCAGATGATACGTATAAAGATAAAAAAGGTGCAGATTTTTACCTCGATCAGGTTTTAAATACCAGTACAGAACGTCAGTGGTCACTTCAGAAATCCATCAATTACGGCTTTGACACTACCACCGGTCTTTGGAATGAGTCGCCGGGTTACGCCACTATGGTTTTGTCAGACTTTACTGGCTTTGTGCAGACTTTTGATGAGCTCTTTGATATGGACATTCTTGCCTATCTGCCTATCTTAGAAAAAGCGGCAACAGCACCGGCTCAGTATCTTTTTCCGAATGGCTATGTTTCAGCTTTTGGCGATAGTTATTACCGTCGTTTAAATGCAAATGCCGCTTTGCAGCTGATTTCCCATGCCCAAAAAAGAGGGAAGAAAGAACTGGAAGAAAAACTTACCCGATATGTTAAAACACTTGAAAATGAGAACGCGTTTTGGGGTGGCGACACATTTATAAAATGGTCAAACAGCTCAGCCAATAACCTTACGATTTCTGCTCCGTTTAGTCTGAGTGAAACGGTAAAAGCGGGTGATATTAAGGAGTACATGAGCCCGGTAGTTTACTCTCCTAAGGTAAGTTATTTTGCTCAACGAAACGGCTATGATCCTAAATACGGATTGATGGCGGCTACTATCGGTTCTAAAGGAAACCACATGCACGCCAATGGTATTTCTATGGAGCTTTTCGGAAAGGGCTATGTTTTAGGACCTGATCCGGGCATTGGAACTTCTTATTTTTCAAATGATTACTTAGAATATTATTCTCGTTTCCCTGCACATAATACAGTGGCTGTGGACGGTATTTCAAATTATCCTGAAATGAAGAGTGATCACGGTTTTACCGTGAAAAGTTCTTATCCTCGTCCGGCTCAGGCTGATGGATTTTATGAGGACATTACTTTCGGAGATTTGTATTTTCTTGAACCCGAAACTCAGGCCAACCAGAGAAGATTTACCGCTACGGTCAAAGTAAACGACAAAGCCGGATATTATCTGGATATTTTCCGCTCGGCAAGAAAAGATGGTGAAGATAAATTTCACGATTACTTCTATCATAATATCGGGCAGGAGCTCAAAATATCTGCCTTAAGTAATGAATTACCCCTAAAACAAACTTCAAAACTATCGTTCTCTGGTGGACATCTTTTTGCTTATGATTATCTCTATGATAAGAAATCTGCGGTGACATCAGAAAACATACAGGCTCAGTTTAAACTGGCAATTCCCGAACGTGAAACCGTTTATATGAACGTATGGATGAAGGGTTCGGCCAATCGTGAGATATTCTCTGTGAAGTCACCGCAAACCAAGTCGTTCAGAGGAAACGTGATGTTACCTGATAGCGTGGTGGGAAATTATACGCCAACACTGGTGGCCCGGCAGTCGGGCGAAGCCTGGGCAAATCCGTTTGTAGCTGTTTATGAGCCTACCACAGATAGCGAACCATCGGAAATTGTAAGCATTCAACCTTTTGAAGTTAAAAATGCTCCCAAAGATCTGATAGCTCTGGATATTAAGTTGAAAGACGGAACTACAGACAGAATTTATAATCTGGCAGAAGCTGTAAAAGTTGACGGTGTTTTTGAAGGAACTTTTGGCTTCATTAAAACCGAAGATGAAAAGCTAAAAACATTATTCTTAGGCAACGGAAAATTCATTTCTGCACAAGGATTTTCCATTGAATTACAAGAAAACGGAGCCGGGGTGATAAATTTTGAAAACGAAGAAATCTACTTACACTTAACTCAACCTGCAAAACTGATTGTGCCGGAGAATTTCTCTTTAAAGAAGTTAACAATAGTTGTTGATGGCAAAACCGTCGCTATTTCATCCAAAAAGAAGAATAGAACCTTAATTTTTGACATTCCGGCTGTGGAATATCAAAAGTTATCAAATTAATAGATATGAAAAAAATACTTGTCTTATTATTAAGCATTCCATTTTTATGCACAGCTCAGTCGGTATATCCGGGTTTGCATGGAAATAAAATTAGTCAACCTATTACTGGTGAGGTTAAAGCCTATGGTTTTGATCTAAAGGACGTAAAACTGTTAGATTCTCCGTTTCGTCAAAATATGGAACGTAACTCTAAATGGATTTTGTCGATTGACGTAAATCGCCTGCTTCAAAGTTTCAGAAATAATTCTGGGGTTTCGGCTGGGCGTGAAGGCGGTTACATGACGGTCAATAAATTGGGAGGCTGGGAGTCGCTTGACTGTGACTTGAGAGGCCACACCACAGGTCATATCATGTCGGCTTTGGCGTATTTGTATGCATCTACGGGTGACAACAAGTATAAACTTAAAGCTGATAGTTTGGTACAAGGTTTAGGAGAAGTGCAGAATGCATTATTGCAATTAGGTCAAAATGGTTACATTTCTGCTTACTCCGAAAATTTGATTAACAGAAACATTGCAGGGCAAAGCGTTTGGGCTCCGTGGTACACGCTGCACAAAATTTATGCGGGTTTAATAGACCAGTATTTGTTTACAGATAACGAAAAAGCTCTTGAAATTATGAAAGGAGCAGCTACTTGGGCTTATCAGAAGTTAAAACCACTAACCGAAGAGCAACGCAGACTAATGCTTAGAAATGAATTTGGCGGAACCAACGAGGCTTTTTACAATTTGTATTCCATTACGGATGACCCAAAACACAAGGAATTAGCTGAGTTTTTCTATCATAATGATGTAGTTGATGCTTTGGCAGAACGAAAAGACGAGTTTTATTTTAAGCATGCCAATACGTTTATTCCGAAAGTAATTGGTGAGGCTCGTAACTATGAACTGAGTGCCAGCGAGCGTTCGAAAGGTATTGTTAAATACTTCTGGAATGCGGTAAATGACCATCAGACATTCTGTACGGGTGGAAACAGCCATAAAGAGAAGTTTATTCACACCGATAAGCTATCTGAAAACCTAACCGGCTACACGCAGGAAACATGTAACACCAATAATATGCTTAAGCTGACCAGACATTTATTTACATGGGAAGCATCGCCGCAATACGCCGATTTTTACGAAAGAGCTTTGTATAACCACATTCTTGGTCAGCAAGACCCAGAGTCGGGAATGGTGGCGTATTTTCTGCCTTTATTGCCAGGAGCTCACAAATTATACAGCACAGCTGATCAGTCGTTTTGGTGTTGCGTAGGTACAGGTTTTGAAAATCACTCAAAATATGGGGAAGCCATTTATTACCACGATCACAACGGCCTTTATGTTAACTTGTTCATTCCATCGGAGTTAAACTGGAAAGAGAAAGGTATAAAAGTTTTGCAGGAAACGAATTTCCCGGAAGACGAAAACGTAAAACTGACGATTAGTACTTCGGCTAAAAACGTGAAAGCTCCGGTTTATTTGCGTTATCCATATTGGGCTTCAAACGTAGAAGTAACGGTAAATGGTAAGAAAGTAAAGGTTACACAAACTCCATCTTCATACATAACATTAGACAGAAGCTGGAATAACGGAGATGTAATAGAAGTGAAGTATCCCATGAGCCTGCATTTATCAGAAACTAACGATAACAAAGATGTAGCTGCCGTAATGTACGGACCACTGGTTTTAGCAGGAACTATGGGGACAGAAGGAATTACATCGGTTTTTTCTGATCCGAAAGAATACAATGATTATTATACGTATGACTTTAAAGTTCCGGCTAATTTAACCAAGTCTATTGCATTGGGTGACAGAAAATTGACCAATCATATTAAGCTTGTGGAAGGAAAGAAACTTACCTTTAAAACCACTGAAGAGGGTATTACTCTTAAGCCACTCCACAAAATTCATAGAGAAAGATATGTGGTTTATTGGGATGTGAAGTAGATATTTCTATCTATGATGTATTATTTGATTTTTGGTTAACTCGCTAATTATAAGTTGTTTATGTACGAAATCTAGAACTTATATTTTCTTTTCCTACTTTTTTGAAAAAGTAGGGCAAAAACATAGGTTTTAGAATAACCTCTTTCGTCGACTTCGTCAGACTCAAACGGTCTCTAAAACCTCGATATCGTACATTTTAGTATTTAATTTACATGCAATTAATAGTGTACGGGTTAAATGAATAAAAATGGTACCATATCTCACAAAATAGACCGTCTGTAAAATTTGATTTTAAATACTGGTTATGATTGTCAAGAGATGTTGATAATCAAATTTTTCTGGAGGTTTTTATTTTGTGAATGCTTTTTTGCTTACTTTTTTTCAAAAAAAAGTAAGTCTGTCTGAAAGACAAAGAATAGAAACATAACTTCGTTACTTGCTTTTTCTCCTCATTGATTTTGTATTAATAAAATAGCAAGTTTTGGGAGTATTAGATTTTAGTGTTACATGTGTAAACAACACTTTTTCTATTTTCCGTATCGGTGGACTTTTGAAAAAGTAACGAGGCTGGTAATTGTGGCAAAAATGTAGGTTTACAAGGGTCGGCTAGCCATAACTACTTTCGTCGGCTTCGTTTATAATGAGCCATTCAGAATTAAACGGTTTGGGAGGGTCCATTTCTAAAACAGTATGTGGACGACTTGTTAAGGTATTGTTTTATGTTTAATTGGAAATTCATTATGATGTCTTGAACTTTAAAAATATTACTGAAATCTGGGGCTTGGAAGCATTCAGTCCAAACTAAAAAACTATGAAATCAAAAATATTAATTACTGTTGTCGCTATTTTCCTGTTTAGTTGCAACAAGAAGCAAATCAAATTAACTGTAGAAAATCCGCTTGGTATTGATAGAGAATCTGAGTTGGTAGAGTTGCGTCTATCCGACGTGAAGGTAAATCCTTTTGTAATTAAAGATACCGAAGGCCGACAAGTTCCCTATCAAATAACTTATGACGGAAAAGTGCTGTTGCAAGCAGGTACGAAGGGCGGAGAATCTAAAGCATATACTATTGAAAAAGGAACTCCTGAAACCTTTAAAGCTCTTACTTATGCTAGATTTATTACAGAACGTAAAGATGACTTTGCATGGGAAAATGACCGCGTGGCTTTCCGTCTTTATGGCCCCGCATTGGTTGCCACTGATGGACCAAGTAACGGTTTAGATATTTGGTATAAAAGAACTCCGAATCTGATTATCGATAAGTGGTACAAGGATGATCTTGCCGGTGTTTTGTCGTATCATGAAGATCATGGCGAAGGTCTGGATGATTACAAAGTTGGCAGAACACTGGGAGCGGGTGCAATGGCTCCGTATATTGATAAAAAGCTGGTGTTAAATGATAACTTCGTTATTCAGGAAATACTGGATAATGGCCCACTTCGTACCACTTTTAAGTTGATTTATAAAGAATTAGATATCAAGGGAGAGCGTGTAAGTGAATCCAGAATAATTTCGCTTGATGCAGGATCGCAGTTAAGTAAGGTGGTGCAAGAGTTTGGTACCCAAAATCCTATAGAAGTGGCCGCAGGAGTTATTAAAAGACCAGTCGATTGTCAGATTGAGAAAAAAGGATCGTATGTAATTTATGAGGAGCCTGCTACAGAAAAAGCAAATGGAGTTTACATTGCTTTGGTAAATCCTGATGGATGGAAAACAATTACAGAAAATACGTATACGACTGAAAAAGGTGAAGCGTATTCTCATGTTTTGGCATTAGCGGATTACAAGCCTAATTCTCCAATTATCTATTATACAGGTTATGGCTGGAATAAGTTTGGTTTTAAAGATAAAGCAGCTTTTCAAGCTTATTTAGATAATTATGTTGAAAGCCTAAAAACTCCACTAAAAGTTACCTTACGATAAATTGCTAGCCCTCAGAAATCAGCTTTCAGTGATAAGAAGACCATCACCAATCATTCATCGCCCATCACTCATGAAATCCTATCTATTCATCTTAGTCTTTTTTATTTCAAGCCAAACATTTGCCAGTGAATGGCAGTGGTCGGTTTCTATGAAAAGTACAGTTTCGGGCGAAACGAACGATCATCCAATAGCCTTTTTGTGGATTCCGGAGAACTGCAAGCAAGTTCGAGGAATAGTTGTGGGAATGCATAATATGCAAGAGGAGGGTATTATGGAACATCCTAGTTTTAGGAGAACCATGCGTGAAATTGGTTTTGCCGAGATCTGGATAACTCCAGGCATTGATCCGCTTTTTGATCCGGCAGCCAATTCGTATGAGCAATTGAGCGAAGTTTTGAAAGCACTGGCAGAAGTTTCTGGTTATCAGGAAATAGAATATGCACCGTTAGTGCCGATTGGTCATTCGGCTTACGCTACTTTTCCCTGGACTTTTGCGGCTTGGCATCCAGAAAGAACTTTGGCTTTGATTTCTATTCATGGTGATGCTCCCCAAACTAACCTAACGGGTTGTAGCAAGCCAAACTTAGATTGGGGAAAGAGGAACACCAACGGCATTCCAGGTTTGATGGTCATGGGAGAATATGAGTGGTGGGA
>CAZBAV010000100.1:7134-13368 GCA_964489955.1 uncultured Lacihabitans sp.
ACAAAAAAAACTATCCGGATGCTCCAGTATCGCTGCTTGCGGATGCCGGGCACGGGCATTTTGACCACTCGGATATGTTGGTGAATTATCTGGCATTGTTTGTAAAAAAGGCTGCTGAAAATAGGCTAGGTAAAAAGACAGATATCCATCAAGCCCCAATCTTAAAGGCTGTCAATCCCAAGCAAGGTTATTTGGTGGAAAGATGGTATCCTGATCAAAGAGAGCCGGAATTTAAAGCTTCTTCTTATGACAATTATAAAGGTGATAAAGACTTGGCATTCTGGTATTTTGACAAAGAAATGGCTGAAGCAACAGAGCGTTATTATGCCAAAGCGAGAGGAAAAAAGAATCGAACTATAGGTTTTATAGTAAATCAAAAAGATTTGGCACTAAATGCGTCATCTCACGCTAAATACAATACTTCTTTAAATCCTTTAAATACAGATTTAACCTTTTCAGTTAAAGCTTATTTTTCTGATTCTTTAGGGCAGGATAAGATTACTATCGACCGTATTTGTGGACCAGTAAGTAAACTAAACGACAGTACGTTTAAAGTGGCATTTTACAGAATGGGGTTGAACAATAAAAAACGAACAAGCGATATTTGGTTAATAGCTCACCATGAAGGAGACGAAGTAAATAAAAGCAGTGTTCAGCAATTGAACCTGAAATTTACGTATCCTAAAACGGAAGGTAAACCTCAAAAGATAACTTTTGAAAGCATCAAAGATGTGAATCAGAAAGTTAAAACAATTGCTTTAAATGCAAAGTCAGATAGCGGACTTCCTGTTGGATTTTATGTAGAAGAAGGCCCAGCCGAACTGGTAAATGACAGTTTAAGAATCACTAAGATTCCACCAAGAAGTAAATTTCCATTAAAGGTAACAGTGGTGGCATGGCAATACGGAAGTGCAGAATTCAAATCGGCTGAACCCGTTGAACATAGTTTTTATATAGAAAAGTAAAATCATCTTAATAAACTCATTCCTTGTGAGAAAGCTACTATTCATTTGTATAATAAGTATTTTATGGCTTTCTGCCTGTAGAAACGAAAGCCGATTTGTAGCTATGGATCAGGAAATAAAATCCTGGGTAGACAGCGGTTACTATGCCGGTGCCGGCATTAAAATTATTCATGAGGATAAACCTGTTTTTGAAGAGTTTTATGGTGGCTTTAGAGATACTACCACTTTGCATGTGGCATCGGCAGGGAAATGGGTTGCTGCGTCTGTAATTGCGGCTTTGGTAGATAAAGGCATAATCTTGTGGGACGATAAAGTAAGTAAATACATCCCTGAAATCACCGATGGAAAAAAGGATGCAACTTTAAGACAATTGTTCTCGCATACAGCCGGGTATCCCGATTATCAACCGGAAGGCAGCAGGAGGGACGACTATCAGACTTTAGCCGAAGCGGTTTTACGTATTGCTCCGCTTCCTGCAGATACTTTAGCAGGTACTAAATTTAAATATGGTGGACTTGCTATGCAGGTGGCTGGGAGAATGGCAGAAATAGCTTCGGGCAAAGATTGGGAAACACTGTTTCAGGAGAACATAGCACAGCCGTTAAATATGAAGCATTCCTATTTTGTACCTGTAAGTCTTGAACCCGGGTTTAATCCTATGCTGGGTGGTGGTTTTAAGACTTGTTTGGCAGATTACATGAATTTTTTAGAAATGATGGCACACAACGGTACTTTTGAGGGTAAACAAGTACTTAGTCTGCGAGCTGTAGAAGAGATTGAGTCTGATCAGATTAAAAACGCAAAAGTCACGCAACCCGAATACGTTTTGAAGTCAAAAGGAAATACACATACTGCCGTTTACGGTTTAGGTGTCTGGCGGGAAGAAGTAGATGGAAGCGGTAAAGCTACGCTCATCAGTAGTCCGGGATGGGCAGGTTCTTATCCGTTTATAGATAGAAAGAACAATACATACGGTTTCATCATTGCTAAAATTTCTGAGAAAGGTTTAAAACAGAAGTTTTCAGGTTTTTTGAATAGTGCAAAAATATCTTTCGAAGTAAGGAAGGCATTGTGATCCCTTGGATGTAAACAAAACTGAAAGTTGGTGTGGAAATCTCTGAAGTTGGTGTACTGTAGGGGAATTTAACTTTTTAGTGATTCTTTACCTTTAACTTAATTGTGTTGTTTTTCTTACGGTATTTCTCTTTAGTCCACGTAAAGATTGTAATAGGCAAAACCCTTTTTATCTTTGGCTTTCGTAAGTTGTAGATGCTAGAGATATTATTTCAAGATAAAGACATTGTTGCTATAAATAAGCCACATGGTTTACTTGTACACCGCAGTCCGATTGCTGCAGATGCTTCGGAGTTTGCAATACAGATGTTAAGGGAACAAATAGGGACTATGGTGTACCCCGTGCATAGGTTAGACCGAAAAACCAGCGGTGTGTTACTCTTTGCTCTAAACAAAGAAGCTGAAAGAAATCTTCAGATCCAGTTTGACCAAAAGAAAGTTTATAAATCTTATTTGGCTATTCTGCGTGGTTATGCCACCACTGAAGGCACAATTGATTATCCTTTGAAAAATGAAAAAGAAGTAATCCAAGATGCAGTTACACATTTTAAGACCTTAGAAAAATCTGAAATCCCTATAGCATCAGGAAAACATACTACTTCCAGATATTCTTTGGTATTAGCAGAACCGGAGACTGGACGGATGCATCAGATACGAAAACACTTTGCTCATATTTTCCATCCTATTTTGGGCGATAGGCCGCATGGCTGTAACAAACAAAACAAGCTTTGGCTAGAGAGTTTTGGAATGGATAAAATGATGCTTCATGCTTATGATCTGCGTTTTGAGCACCCCATCTTGAAAAGCGAATTGATTGTCAGGGCAAAACCATCTGATGACTTTAGGCGGGTTTGTGACATCTTAAACTTTAACCATACTGCTTTTCATAGCTAATTAGGAAATATGAATCGGCTACACCAAAATCCGAGCTAGCTTTCATATCAATTCAATCTACCTCTGAAATAAGTTTCTCTGTGTTTTGTATTGTATTAAAATATTACTTCATAATAAGCTCTGCAGAACCCCGTTTCACTGTTCGTTTCTTGATACTTCTCTTCTCTTTTGTACCATTTCGTTTCCCTAAAAACCAATGTATAATCCGGGTTAGAGCTAAAGAAAGTTGGTAAAATATAATGCAAAGTGAAAACTAAAATCGTCTTAACTTCCTTATTAATATGTATAGCAACTTCGCTGGTTGCACAAAATGACAAAAGAGATGAAAATAGAAATTTGGAGCGACGTAATGTGTCCGTTTTGCTACATTGGCAAACGTAATTTAGAAACGGCACTTTCTCAATTTAAAGACAAGGAGCATATTGAAGTAGTTTGGAAAAGTTACCAGCTGGATCCAACAATACCAGATACTCCTTACGATAACCAAGAAGAGTATTTTATAAAAAAGAGAGGCTTCTCTGCAGAGCAAATAAAAGGTATGCACAGCAATGTTACTCAAATGGCAAAACAAGCAGGATTAGACTACCATTTAGAGAAATCTGTGATGGTAAATTCTTTTAAGGCTCACCGTTTTTTACAATTAGCCAAAGAGAAAAACAAAGGCGATGAGGCAGAAGAGGTTTTGTTTAAAAGTTACTTTATAGACGGCGGAAATGTAGGGGATGAAGATGTTTTAATTGCCTTAGGAAAAGAAATCGGACTTACGGAAGAGGATGTAAAGGCGGCCTTAACTGATGATAAATACGCCTATCTCGTAAATTCTGATATTCAGGAAGCCCGTACCATAGGTGTAACAGGCGTTCCTTTCTTTGTACTAAATAGAAAGTATGCTATTTCAGGAGCTCAACCACCGCAAGCTTTCTTGCAAACGCTTGAAAAGAGTTTTACCGAATGGAGAAAGGATAATCCAGAAACTAAACTAGAAATAGTAAAAGGAGAAAGCTGCACCTTAGACGGCGAGTGTAGTTGAGTATTTAGGGACTAATTCAGACAGTATTTCTCAATGCTGTCTGTTTTTTCTGCTCTTCATTTAAAGCAAAATACGGGGTTTGAAAAAGTAATTCTAAAGAATGTAAAATATTTTGGCTGTAGTACACTTCAGCGAATAAAAATGTATTTTAGAGTTAAGTGTCTAATATTAAACAATATATAGACAGCAGTTTAAGGTTATATAAAACATGCAAATATCCTTCAAACAGCTATTGTATTAAAAAATGATTGTCTTCCTTTTTATCTATGTGGTTAGAAAATATTGGCTGAAGCAAACCAGTGTCGATATTTTATTCAGCAAAATAGCTTAGTATAGCTATCAATAGAAATGCCGACTGGTACGAAAATGCTTTAAAATCTGTCTACTATTTGGCTTTATGTAATCTAGAGTCTCAAGTACTTCTTAAAATTTAGCATGTTACATAAGATTTGAGTCAGGTATTTGTTAAATAGGCATAAATCTTTTTACTTGTATACTAATATTCCTGGAAATTATATGAAATGCCCATGTGGGAATGACACTACTTTTGCATCGTGCTGTGAGCAAATGCATTTAGACCCGAAGAACATCCGAACGGCAGAACAACTTATGCGTGCCAGGTATTCTGCTTTTGTGGTTAAAAATATCATTTTTTTGTACAATACCTTTCATCCAAACATTAGGCGTTACCAAAGCAAGAGAGACATAGAGCAATGGGCTGTAGAGAACCGTTGGTTAAAGCTGGAAATTGTAAGAGCTACCAAATACAAAGTAGAATTTAAAGCCTACTATTTAAACCCGCAACAAGCAACAATAGTACATCACGAAAAATCAACTTTTGAGATGCTTAACGATATGTGGTTTTATGTTGATGGAGTGCATATCGGATGAATTTATATGTGTTTAGGGAAGATAATGTCTGCCGTTTATAGAGTATGAAAACCATAAGTATAAAAAAATACCGTTTACCGGTAGTCCCCGACTAAATTAGAGCTTGATTTTATAAGCTATTATGGATTTACTTTACAATAAAGTTAGAAGCAGCCGTTTTCTTAATGTTTTTGTTATGCTTACCCGCTATTTGGTTGGGTTTGCATTCATTCCCTCGGGTTTGGTTAAGCTTTATGGACATCGGTTTACTCAACTGGATACCAGTGACCCGGTAGGTTTTTTCTTTGAAGGTCTTTACCAATCCGGATTCTACTGGAATTTTCTCGGCTTTGCACAGGTATTCACGGCGTTATTACTTATGACGCAGCGTTTTGCTACACTCGGAGCTATCTTTTACTTCTTTATTATTACAAATATCTGGTTAATTACGGTTTCTGTAGGTTTTGCTGGGACATGGATTATTACTTCGCTTATGTTTTTAGCCGGATTGCTCTTTTTAGGGTGGGACTATTATAAATTAAGACCCATATTTTATTCCGACAGCTTTGTGTCAGAAGCTCAGTATAGAGATTTTCCTACATACTCTAAGTGGTGGATAATTGTAGGAATTATACTTTTTCTGGGTAGTGTTGGGCTGTGTTCTTCTTTTGCACAGCAGGTCTAGACTTACATTGCTGATTACTTACAATTGCTAAAACAATGGCGTGCTCTTTTACACGGCTTATAAGTTTTACTTTAAGTTTCCTCAATATAAGTAATTAAGTTAGACCAAGGGTTTCAATCAATTCACTCACAGCGGCTCTTCCTGCCCGGTTGGCACCAATAGTAGAGGCAGAAGGCCCATAACCTACTAAGTGGATGCGAGGTTCTTTTGCCACCCGGGTGGCTAGTCTGCCATCAATTAGTATTCCTCCGTTTTCTTCTCGTGGTACCACGGAATTTAGGTGGTCTAATGCACCCTTAAAGCCCGTATTCCATAAGATTACATCGACTTCAATTTCACTTTCGTCTTCCCATTTTACGCCATTTTTTGTAATTTCACTAAACATAGGTCGGCGGTTTAGAACTCCTCTTGCCTCCATGTCTTTTACTGCAGGGGATAGCGGTAAGCCCGTTACAGAAACTACCGATTCAGGAAGTAATCCTTTTCTCACCCTTTCTTCCACCATTGCCACAGCTTCGTGCCCTGCCGCATCGTCAAATGGCCCTTCCCGAAACACGGGAGGTTTACGGGTGACCCACGTGGTAGACGTAACTTTTGAGATTTGGTCAAGCAACTGAATGGCAGAAATACCAGCCCCTACAATTAGCACATGTTTGTTTTTGAAATCTTCAGCAGACTTGAAGTCACGCGTGTGGAGCTGCTGTCCTACAAACAAT
>CAZBAV010000101.1:0-12910 GCA_964489955.1 uncultured Lacihabitans sp.
GCCATTTTTATTTTGTTGATATTAAAAGTCTTAAAGTGTTCAGGGCTGCTTTAGAAGTATAAAGGATATTCTGTTCTCTACTTCTCCCTAGGTTTAACTTTTTAGTAATCGTTTTGTCTCCATTTGTGGCTGCTATCCAAATTGTCCCCACTGGTTTTTCTGGTGTGCCACCACCAGGTCCTGCAATTCCAGATGTAGAAACTGCGTAAGAAGAGCCTGTTAACTTGCGGACACCTTCAGCCATTTCTATTACAGTTTGCTCACTTACAGCCCCAAAATTACTTAAAGTTTCTGGTTTTACCTTCAAAACTTCCTCTTTTACGCTATTGGCATAAGATACAACCGAGCCTAGAAAGTATGCAGAACTACCCGCTATACGAGTAATCAAATGAGCTATTTGTCCTCCAGTACAGCTCTCTGCAGTAGATAAAGTGGAGTTTTGCTCTAAAAGTAATTTGCCAACAGCTTCTTCTAGTTCTATATCTTCTAGGCTATAGACATACTCAGAGATTAGCGGCAGGACTTCATGTACTTTTTGGTCTAAGCCAGCAGTGTCTCCAAATACAGTAAGTCTCAGTTTTACTTCGGCTAATGTTGGTAAATAGGCCAGTTTCATGTTTTCTGGCAAAGAGTCTTCCCAGCCGGCTATTTTTGTAGATAAGAAAGACTCCCCAATGCCCATAGTCTTAATAAACTGGTGGGTAATAGTTGGAGTTACAAAACGTTCTTTGATTCTTGGTAAAACCTCGTTTAACATAATTCCTTTCATTTCCGAGGGTACACCAGCCATACTTACCAGAACCTTGCTGTTGTAATTAAACCACATTCCCGGAGCTGTACCGCCTTCGTTATGTACATACTCTGCTTTTGTGGGTAAGGCGGCTTGTTGTCTGTTTATTTCTGTAAATGGTAAACCCCTTTTCGTAAAAAAGGATTCGACATGCTTTTCGGCTACTGGATTTATCTCTAAAGTATCACCAAAGAATTGTGTTAGGGTATTTTTAGTTACATCATCTTTTGTGGGACCTAAGCCACCTGTCATTATGATTAAGTCAGCAACTCCAAATGATTCTTCTACGGCATTTTTTATGGCTTCCGCTGTGTCAGCTATCGATAGAGTAGATCCCACTTTTATACCAATTTGGGTAAGTTGGTCTGCAATCCACTGTGAGTTAGTGTCTGTAATTTGCCCAAATAGAATTTCATCACCTATGGTTATTATACGGGCCTTTATGTATTTCATCAGGAGTATTGGTCGTTATTTCTTACAAAAGTGATTATTTTTGTAACAACAACCAACACTAAAGAGTGTTGTAGATTTAATTAAATGTCCCAAATTAAAATGAAAAAACTTCTCTTGTTGCCTTTGTGTTTTGTAGTAATGGTTTCTTGTGCCCAAAATATAAACTTGGGTAGAGTTTTAGATACTGTTTTAAGTTCTGCCCCTTTAACCGAAGGTGAGGTAGCAAACGGACTAAAAGAGGCTCTTACAGTGGGAATTACAAACGGTGCAAACCAAGCGTCATTATTAGATGGTTTTTATAAAAATGACCTTATCAGGATCCCGTTTCCGCCTGAAGTGCAAAAGGTAGAAAGCACACTTAGGAATATAGGACTAGGCGGGGAGGTAGATAAATTTGTGATGGCTCTTAATCGTGGTGCTGAAACCGCAGCCAAAGAAGCTGTTCCTATTTTTGTTGGAGCTATTAAGCAGCTTACCATTACTGATGCGTTTAATATCTTAAGGGGGGAAAAGGATGCTGCTAGCCAATTTTTGAAAAGGGTAACTACCCAGCAGTTAACTAATGCTTTTAGTCCGCATGTAAAAAAAGCTTTGGACGCTACTCAAGCAACAAAATACTATACAGACCTGGCCAATACATACAACAAAGTGCCGTTTGTGACAAAAGTTAATCCAGATTTGCAAGCTTATGCAACCCAAAAGGCAATAGATGGGTTATTTATATTAGTAGCCCAGGAAGAAGCCAAAATCAGGGAGAATCCGGGGGCAAGAACAACAGAATTGTTGAAAAGAGTATTTGGCAGTTTAAATAAGTAAAATTTCTATGAAGTCCGAAATTAAATTCGACATTGAGCTAGACGAAAGTAGAGTACCTGAAAAAATATTTTGGGATGCTACAGAAAACCCTAATGAGGGAATTAACGAAACAAAAGCAATTTCTATAAGTGTATGGGATCATTATCACAGAGGTCTCCTGGGTATTAATCTCTGGACAAAAGATATGCCGGTAGATGAGATGAACCACTTTGCGGTAGATATGATTGGAAACCTTGTGCAGATGATAAAAGACTCTACACAGGATGAAAAAATCATTGAGCTACTTGAAGATACGGGTAAGAAAATGACTAAGCATCTGAAAGAGCAAGCTGAGAAGGAACAACAGCAAGCAGGAAAGTAGGTACATAGGAAAGTACGCAAGTAAGTAAGCACTTTAAGCCCTCCTTTGTGAGGGCTTTCCTTTTATATCCAGATTATACTTTAGAGTATCCTTCTAAACACGCAATTGTAAGTAACACA
Organism: uncultured Lacihabitans sp.; assembly: GCA_964489955.1. Lineage (GTDB taxonomy): Bacteria > Bacteroidota > Bacteroidia > Cytophagales > Spirosomataceae > Leadbetterella. The sequence goes on from CAZBAV010000101.1 coordinate 2,540, forward strand.
CACTTTTAATAAGTCAAGATTTTGAAGCCTTAGTGAACAGCCATTTGGTAGAATAAATACGCTAAATAGCATCCAAAACCCTTTGAGCCTGTAAAATATGCCGTTTGTTATGATAAATAACTACTCGTAAGGTGTCTCCTAAACGCAGTTTAATGAAGCTACTGATGCTGATGGCGGTTTTTACTTTATTGAGGTCCACATTATGGGCCAGACTTATGAGTTCTAAAGTTAGGTATTGCTGTGCTATAAATGTATCCAACGTGCTATTATCCAAATTGCTGTAAATGGGATTCATAGCTTTGAAAGTTTTTATTTTTGCCGGATGCAACATCGCTTTTGCAAAATACCCTCCAAGTAAACCGGACTTAAATTGCTCTTTTTTCTTCGTTTTAGAGATGCTAATTTTTCTTGAGATTTCTGGTAAGTAAAAGTTGCCGTACAAATTTAAGTGCTGTAGGCATTCCAAAACACTCCAACTTCCCTCCGTAATTCTGCTATTTAGTTCTGAATTAGATTTATCTCTTAAGCTTTCTGCAAAATGTATGTTGCTGTCTGTTATCTTCTTTAATTCAAGTAATACTGCGATGCTTTCCATCAGATGTTAATTTATAGTGCAAATATCACCCTTTGAAAAATAGTAAAAATTGACTTGGCTCAAGATTTCTTTAGCCTAGAAAGCGTTTCAGGAGTCATTCTTAGATAATTGGCTATGTGTTTGTGGGGAATCTCTTGGAAAACTCTCGGGCTTCTATGTAAAACTCTTTCGTACCTGGTTTTAGGAGAGCTGGTTAGAAGGTCTTTCTCTCTTTCCATTTGTTGTAAAACTAAATCTTCCAGAATACTATTCCATAAACTGCGGTAGCTTTCAACAGAGTCTATTAATTCCCTAAAGGCTTTATGAGGTAGCACTTTTAATTCGGTTTGTTTTATAGCTTGAATCTGAAAGTCAGAGGGCCTGCCCGTTAAGAAAGTATCTATAAAGACTACAAAGTCCTCTTTATAACCAAACCTGATATTCCGCTCTTCTCCATTATCCAGCACATACATTCTTAAGCTACCATTAGCTACCCAGTAAACACTGTTAGAAGAGGGTAAAAATGCGTTCCTTTCTAATATTATAGTTTTGGTAAAAAGCCCGCTAATGCTCTCTAGTAAGTTGGAGTACATTATAATACCGAGATTTTTCGGTTATAGGTAGTTCCCAAAAAATCAAACCTCACTATATAGATGCCAGAAGAGAACGAACCGAAATCCAGTTTTCCTATTTCTCCGTTATCTACTAAGATTGCTCCGGCCGAGCTAAAAATAGAAACTTTATGTTCAGGGCCTAGCTCTTGGTTACCGACCTTTAAATTTAGTATGCTGTTCTTCTGTATAGGGTTAGGATATAGAATTGCTGTGACGCAGCAAATGTCGTTGGATAATATTGGCCCTGTTACTAGTTCAGCTATTTTGTCATAATGGGGTATCCCATAGCCGTACCGCTCATCCGGGTTTGTATGCCTGTCTGCTGATTTGATAATTAGATCGCGTAGCTCTAATGCTGTAAGAGTCGGATATCTCTGCAGCAAACTTGCGGCAAACCCCGCCATTACTGGCGAAGAGTAAGAAGTTCCATTGCTGGCAAAAGTGGCATTTCCACTATTACTTAATACAGTGGCTACGCCCATTGCACATACTTCAGGTTTTATGTTACCGCTTGCAGCGGGACCTAAGGAGCTAAAGTCACCTATAGTTTTTGTGGCATTTACAGCTCCTACAGCCAAAACCAACTCGGCATCGGAAGGTGTAGTAATATATTTCCATTCTTTATTGCCTTCATTTCCCGCAGCATTTACCACAAGTATGCCTATTTTAGTTGCATAATCGGCGGCTTTTGCCATAAATGTCGTTTTGCCGTCCATCTCCCCGTAGGTATAGCTATGGGTTGGGTCGTCAAAAATGGAGTAACCTAAGGAGGTATTTATTACATCCACACCCAGGCTATCTGCGTCTTCAACGGCTAATACCCAGAATACGGGTTCTTGTTTGGTTTCTGTGGGGGTGTACTCCGTTGTGTACAAAGCCACAGAAGCATCCGGGGCAGTTCCGTAGAGTTTTCCTTCCAATTTTCCTGCAATAGCACTAAGCACATTTGTGCCATGACTGTGGTCTCTATAGACATTCGTAGTATTAGCAGGGTAGTTATAGGTACGTATTATCTTGTTTCCCGTACGTAAATGTTCAAAAGCAGCGGCAGTATTTACATTCGGGAATCCCGCATCCATTACAGCGATAAGTTTGCCTTTACCCGTAAAGCCTTCCTTGTGTAGTTTGTCTGCTCCCAACATTTGTACTTGTGCCGCAGAAGTGCCGTAGTTTAAGGCATCTTCTTGTTGGTTCCATTTGTTTTTAATTCTGGCATTATTACTACCTCCGCCTCTAATGTCACCATTATTTTCTATCCCTGATACAAACGATAGGCTTTTAAGTTCGGTAAACTTATTTGTGGGGCCTTCTACTAAAACAGCATTTAGCCACTTAGACCTTCCAATAATTTTGTAGCCTAGTATGATAATTTGGTTTAGGTAGGTTTGGCTCACAGGTAAGTCAGTGCTAGTAATACCAATGTTTTGGTTTTTACGCCTATCTATAGATCTCTGAGAGAGAAACTCTTCGGGTTTGTTGGTAGTAAAGGTAGTGCCATTTTTATCCTTTAGATACACAAAATACCGCCCTTGGGCGTAAGATCCTAAAGCAAGAAATAAGCATAAGGCAAATAGTGGATATCTCATATTTTCTTTTTTAGTTTTCAAAAATAATTATTTCCAGAATACAAATACTTATTTTTTAACTTTGTGTTAGTTATGAATACACAATTATCTCCGCTGGCAGAGCGGCTACGTCCCCGGTCTTTAGATGAATATGTAGGCCAGCAACATATTTTAGGACCAGGTAAGCCTCTAAGGATTTCTATTGAGGCAGGGCTTTTGCCATCTATGATTTTATGGGGGCCTCCCGGGGTTGGGAAAACATCTTTGGCCCTTCTGATTGCGGAGGTGAGCAAAAGACAGTTCCACAATCTCAGTGCTATTTCGGCAGGAGTAAAAGACCTAAGGGAGATTTTAGGAAGACCTTCGGGCTTGTTTCCACCTATTTTGTTTATAGATGAGATACATCGTTTTAATAAATCGCAACAAGACGCTTTGTTGGGTGCTGTAGAAAAAGGACATGTGACGCTTATTGGAGCCACTACAGAAAATCCTTCTTTCGAGGTAAACTCCGCTTTACTGTCACGCTGTCAAGTCTATGTTTTAGAGGCTTTTGGTGAAAGAGAGCTTAATCAATTATTGGAGAATGCTATTACTAAACAATACACAGGGCGAAAAATAACGATAGATTCTGCAGATGCACTCTTTCGCATTAGCGGAGGCGATGGGAGGAAACTGCTAAATTTACTGGAGATTGTCATTAATTCGCAAGTAGGGCTTGAGGAAGTAAAGGTATCGGATCAAATAGTGCAGGAGGTAGCCCAAAAGAATATAGCCCGATATGATAAGTCAGGAGAACAACATTATGATATCATCTCGGCATTCATTAAGTCTATAAGGGGTTCAGATCCCAATGCGGCAGTGTATTGGATGGCCAGAATGATAGTGGCAGGGGAGGATCCTAAATTTATTGCTCGCAGGATGCTAATATTGGCATCTGAGGACGTAGGGTTGGCTAATCCTACTGCCATGATGGTTGCTAATGCTTGTATGGATGCGGTAATGAAAATAGGCTATCCGGAGTGCCGTATTATCCTATCTCAAACGGCCATCTATTTAGCTACATCATCAAAGTCGAATACAGCCTATGATGCTATTAACCAAGCTATGGTATTAGCAGAGCAAACCGCCCATTTACCTGTGCCTCTAGACCTCCGTAATGCCCAAACCAAATTGATGAAAAATATGGGGTATGGGAAAGACTATAAGTACTCTCATGCCTATGAAGGTAACTTTGCACAGCAAAATTTTCTTCCAGAGGAATTAAAAGGGACAAAAATTTACACACCCGGAGCAAACGCCCGGGAAAACGAGATAAGACGGTCTTTACAAACATGGTGGGATAAGTGGTACAGCTATTCGCAATAAACCACACAGTCATGGCGTTAATCCATGGCTAGACCACGTAAGTGATGTTTTTCTTAGAAACCTATACGTAAAATTCCTGCAATAATTAAGGTAATAAAGAAAAGCACATTGAATACCTTGAACCAACGGTACTCTAGCAAAGAAGTATTGTTCTTTGCTTTGTTGTAATTTAAATTTTTCGCACTCATCGAATGTTATAAGGGTTAATCTGTTCAGGAGGTATAGGGACCTCGTAATTGTTAGCACTTCATTATATGGAGGTTAAACTCATTTTGCCAATAAAAAGCTAATAAGTTTTCCTTAATATTAAAGGAACTACTAATTTTATGCCAATTTTAATAAAAGAATGCAAAAAATCCTAAAAATTGCGGTACAAAAATCTGGAAGATTAAGTGATGATTCTTTGGGCCTTTTTAAAGAGTGCGGTATTAATATACAAATGGGTAAGGGGAAGCTTAAAGCTTCATCCTCAAACTTTCCAGCAGAATTTCTTTTTTTAAGGGATGATGATATACCGGGTTATGTTGCAGACGGTGTTGCGGATCTTGGTATTGTAGGACAGAACGTGTTAGAAGAGAGTTCTAAAGTAGTGGCCACAGTTAAGCATTTAGGCTTTTCTAAGTGCAGATTATCTATAGCTGTTCCACGAGAGTTTGTTTTTGGTGATTTACGGGATTTACATGGGAAAAGTATAGCTACGTCTTATCCCAAGTTATTGAATAACTATCTGCTTTCTCATGGAGTAACTGCCAATATACATGAAATTAGTGGCTCTGTAGAAATAGCTCCGTCTATAGGATTGGCAGATGCGGTATGTGATATTGTGAGTTCAGGAAGTACATTATTAAGTAATGGTCTTAAGGAAGTACAGGCTATTTTTAATTCTGAAGCAGTTTTAGTTTCTCAACCCAACTTAGGTGCAGAAAAGCAGGCTCTTTTAAATAAATTATTATTTAGGATAGATTCTGTGCAAACAGCTAAGGATAATAAGTATATCTTATTAAATGCCCCTAACGATAAGCTAGAGGAGATTACAAGGATTATATCGGGGATGAAGAGTCCAACGGTAATGCCATTAGCTATTGACGGTTGGAGTTCTGTGCATACAGTGTTGAAGGAGAGTGATTTCTGGGAGAAGATTGAGTTATTAAAAGAAGCTGGAGCTCAAGGTATTTTAGTTATACCTATAGAGAAAATGGTTCTGTAATTATGGAAGTTATAAAGTATCCGAAATCTACGGTTGGATTGCTTAGCAGACCAACATTGGATTTGTCAGAGATAGGGAAAAAAGTGCAACCCGTACTTGATGCCGTTAAAGCAGAAGGGGATACGGCTTTGCGGAGATTTGCTTTAGAGTTTGATAAACTGGAAGTTTCGAGCTTTTTGGTAGAGTCAAATGTTCTTGAACAAGTCCATGAGCAATTGGATAGTGAGCTAAAGGATGCAATTGACCAGGCTTATAGTAATATTTTCTTATTCCATTCCGCACAAAAAAGTGGTGAAGAGGTGGTAGAAACTATGCCGGGAGTGCGTTGCTGGCGGGAATCATTACCCATAAACAAGGTGGGTATTTATATTCCTGGTGGTACAGCCCCTTTGCTTTCCACCGTGCTTATGCTTGGCATTCCTGCATTAATAGCCGGTTGCAAAGAAGTGGTGCTTTGTTCGCCATCTGATCATCCTGCTATTTATTACTGTGCACATAAATGTGGAATTTCTAAGGTGTTCAGGATTGGCGGTGCACAAGCTGTGGCAGCAATGGCATTTGGTACAGAAACAGTGCCGAAAGTATATAAAATATTTGGGCCGGGGAATCAGTATGTAACGGCTGCGAAGCAATTGGTTATGCAGTCTGGAGTAGCTATAGATATGCCTGCGGGGCCATCTGAGGTGGCAGTATTGGCCGATAATTCGGCTAATGCTGCTTTTATAGCTGCCGATTTGTTGTCGCAAGCAGAGCACGGGGCCGATAGTCAAGTGGTGTTTGTCACTGATTCAGAGGAGTTATTAACGGAAGTGTTAAACCAGGTAGAATTACAAGTATCTACTTTACCAAGGATGAACTTTGCTACAGCTGCTTTGGAGAACTCGAAAGCTGTTTTGGTAAACAATATACAAGAAGGTATGGACTTGGTTAATGAATACGCCCCAGAGCACTTAATACTGGCTGTGGAAGATAGCTTTTTTTGGGCCAAGTCTGTGGAGAATGCAGGCTCTGTTTTTCTTGGTAACTATACACCAGAGTCGTGTGGAGATTATGCCTCAGGAACTAACCATACTCTGCCAACAAACGGACACGCTTCTGCATATAGTGGCGTATCTGTTGATAGTTTTGTAAAGAAGGTAACTTTTCAAGAGATAACAAAAGAAGGATTGGCTAACATAGGAGAGACTGTAATGCAGATGGCAGCGGCTGAACAGTTGGATGCTCACAAAAATGCCGTTGCCATCAGGTTACAGTAAGTTTATATTTTTTCAATAATAATAGCACTTGCACCACCGCCGCCGTTACAGATGGCAGCAAGACCTCTTTTTGCATTGTTGGTTTGTAGGATATTGCATAATGTAACAATAATCCTTGCTCCTGAGGCCCCAAGCGGATGTCCCATTGCCACAGCACCCCCACGAGTGTTCAGTTTACTGTCAGCAATAGAATAGTGCTTTTGAAAAGCCATAGATACGGCTGCGAAGGCTTCGTTTACTTCGAAAAAGTCTATATCGTCTATAGTAAGACCTGCTCTACGTAAAGCTTTATCCGCTGCTATGATAGGGGCTGTGGTAAACCATTCAGGCTCTTGGGCTCCGTCAGCATAGCTGATGATTTTTGCAATAGGAGTGAGGTTGTTTTCTTCCAGTACCTCTCTTGAAACTAAAATTAACGCAGCTGCTCCGTCATTAATAGTAGATGAGTTGGCAGCGGTTACAGTTCCTTCTTTTGTGAATGCAGGCTTTAAGCTAGGAATCTTATCAAAGTTTACTTTTTTGTATTCTTCGTCTTCACTTATTTGTGTTACATTCCCCTTACGGTCTTTTACATCTATGGGCACAATTTCATTTTTGAAGAATCCATTCTCTGTATTGCTCGCAACTTTCTTATAAGAGTTTATGGCAAAAGTGTCTTGCTCCTCACGCTTTAATTCAAACTTCTGGGCAGTAGCATCAGCAAAGCATCCCATGGCTTTTTGCTGGTATACATCTGTAAGACCATCTTTGGCTAAGCCATCTATTAGTAATCCATTACCATATCCATAGCCATATCGTGCTTTCTCAAGATAAAATGGTATTTGGGACATGTTTTCCATTCCACCTGTAACTACCGCCCCATTTTGGCCTAATTCTATACTTTGTGCTCCTAGCATAACGGCTTTCATTCCAGACGCACATACTTTATTTATTAAGGTTGTGGGTACTGAGTTGGGTAAGCCGGCAGCCAGTGCAACTTGGGTAGCCGGAGCCTGGCCAAGATTGGCCTGTACTACAGAACCAAAATATAGTTCATCTACCTTGGCAGGGGAGAAATTTATACTTTCTAATGTCTGTTTTACTACAGAGGCACCTAAGCTAACGGCGGGAACTCCCGCAAAAACACCACCAAAACTTCCTATTGGAGTACGTCTAGCGGCGACTATAAATACTTCTTTCATTTTTAAGGTTTTTATTTACTGATATAAAGTTACAAAAAAAGCAGGATTTTTGGTCCTGCTTTTAATTGTTATAGCAATAATTATTTACCTTTTTGTATAGAAGCTTCTCCAAGCTGTATTAATTGTACAGGTGTTTTATAACCAACAGATTGGTTTACCACTTTCTCTGTATGAGGGTCAATAAATAGTAGGGTAGGATACACCTGCACAGAGTATCTGCGGCTTAATTGTACGCCTTCGCCTTTTTCCATGTCAAATTTTACATTGATGAAATTTTTGTTGTAAAAGCTTCCTACTTCATGGTTGGGAAATACACTATTTTGAAGTCTTATACAAGGGCCACACCAAGACGTGTACGCATCAAAAAATATTAATTTGTTTTCTGCCTTAGCTTTTTTGATGATGTTTTTCCAAGAGTCTTCCTCAAAATCAATCCCTTTTCCTTGCCCAAGTGCCAATTGTCCCATTAGAAGTAACGGGACGATAAAAACCTTTCTCATGTTTGCACAAATATATTATTAGTTGCCAAGATAACGATTTAATCGTATTCTTCGTCTTCGTCCTGCTTTTTATTTCCACCGATTTGCATCGTATCTAAGTCTGTGTAGTCGTCTGCTTCGTCTGTTTCTTCGCTTACGTCATCTTCAGACATTTTCATTTTCTTTATGTTCGGGGGTGGCATTTTTAGTAAATAATATCGGTCTTCTGTTTCATATGGTAGTGCATGGACATACTTCCCGTCTTTGTCTGTAAATAATATCAGACTATCTTGGTATCCATCTGGGTAGGCGTTCAAGATTTCCTCCTGGAGTTCTTCTGCGAGTTTACTGAAGTCTTTTATTACTTTCGGCTTGTTCATTTTATTTACGTATTTGTTCGGATATTCTCCAATTATATCGTGCTAACATGAAAAATATTTTATTAGTTTTATGTTTTATTTTTTTATAATTAAAATTTTGCAAATTCATTAATGAAACCAGTTTATAAGGCCCATCCTTGGCATGGAATCCCAATTGGCTTAAGGGCCCCGGAGGTTGTTACCACGTTTATCGAAATCGTACCATCTGATACTATTAAGTATGAAATAGATAAAGAATCTGGTTTTCTTAAGATCGATAGACCTCAGAAATACTCCAACATTATCCCCGCATTGTATGGCTTTATCCCTCAGACATATTGTGGTGCTAATGTAAGTAATTTGGCTAAAAAAAATGGGGCAGATGTTACAGAAGGTGACGGTGATCCACTGGATATCTGTGTATTATCTAGCCATCATATTCCGCACGGAGATATATTGCTGCAAGCTAAACCTATTGGAGGTTTCTGTTTACTAGATAAAGGCGAAGCAGATGATAAAATTATTGCGGTGCTTATGGGAGATCAGATTTATGATAAGTATGAAGATCTGAAAGATTTGCCATCAGGTGTTTTAGAAAGGCTTAAACACTATTTTCTTACATATAAGAATTTGCCTGGAGAGCCACAAAATTGCGAAATCGCATTTGAGTATGGGAAAGAGCATGCACATGAAGTAATTAAGTTGTCTATGGCAGACTATCGAGATTTAATATTTAAGCCATTTTAAACAAAAAAGAGAGCAACTGCTCTCTTTTTTGTTTACCAAGAATCTTGGATTATTTTTTATAAAGAACCGATTTTACGGCATCTACTGTCCTTGATACACTAGGAAGCGTAGCCTCTATAAGTGTTGGTGCATAGTGCAAAGGAATATCCATGCTATTTACCCTAATAACAGGGGCGTCTAGATAGTCAAAAGCATTCCTTTGTAAGTGGTATGCTATTTCTGAGGAAATAGCCGCTAAAGGCCACGCTTCTTCTACCACTACACAACGATTGGTTTTCTTCACAGAGTTTACTACGGTGGCATAGTCAATAGGTCTTACCGTCCTAAGGTCAATAAGCTCTACACTAATTCCTTGTTTCTCTAACTCAGCTATTGCAGGCATAACTACTCTTGATATCATTTTTCCAAACGATACTATAGTTACATCTGTTCCTTCTTGTACAACTTTGGCTTGGCCAATTGGAATTAGATATTCGCCTTCCGGAACCTCACCTTTGTCTCCGTACATTTGCTCAGACTCCATAAAAATAACGGGGTCGTTATCACGGATGGAAGACTTCAGTAAACCTTTACATTCATACGGGTTAGATGGTACAACCACTTTAAGACCAGGTGTGTTTGCGAACCAATTTTCGAAGTTTTGTGAGTGCTGTGCTCCTAGTTGACCAGCATTACCAGTTGGTCCTCTAAATACGATAGGACAAGAGTACTGTCCAGCAGACATAGCCATAATCTTGGCTGCACTATTTATAACTTGATCAATAGCAACTAAAGAAAAGTTAAAGGTCATGAATTCAATAATTGGCCTACAACCGTTAACTGCCGCTCCTACACCAATTCCTGCAAAGCCAAGTTCGGCAATAGGGGTGTCAATTACTCTTTTCGGACCGAACTCATCCAACATCCCTTGGCTAGCTTTGTAAGCACCATTATATTCTGCTACTTCCTCACCCATTAAGAAAACTGTTTCGTCCCTACGCATTTCTTCGGACATAGCTTCTTTAACGGCGTCTCTGAATTGAAT
>CAZBAV010000101.1:12920-13241 GCA_964489955.1 uncultured Lacihabitans sp.
TTCTCTCATATTACTCTGGATGAATTTCTGTTATTTTATCCTATATATTTCGTACAAAAATAACATAAGGAGCGGAAAAATGGAAATCATTTTTGGATAACTTCGTATAGAGTTTAGAAAGTTGTAAAATACGTGTAAAAAAAAAGGACTGGAGCAATTGCTCCAGCCTTTCCCGCTACTAAATCCACACAACTTTTATCTTTAAAACCGGACTTCTTTATAAGTCTATCGGTTGCATTGTCATTTTTTACATTGCAAATTTAACAGCTTTTTAGAATTAAAAAAAAGTACGAAACCTATTTTTTTTTAAAAATATCTCGA
>CAZBAV010000102.1:0-806 GCA_964489955.1 uncultured Lacihabitans sp.
GTCTCCTTCTTTAGTTTTTGTCTATGTGGTTTAAAAAAATAATCGCTGAAGCAATCTACAGACAATACAAATATCTAATATTAAACCACATAGAAGCAATAGATTAAGGAGACATAAGGCATACAAGCATGCTTCACATAGCTATGTAATAATTAATTTCTCTCTTAATCCGGACTACGCATCATCCATTTCCCGTGATGCTATAGACAGCTTATCTAAAACAGCATGTGCCCTATAATACCTAAGCCATTGGGATCTACAATGGTTCTTCCGGCTAATCTATCTTATCCCCCCATGGGCTTTCTACGGGTTTGGGCCGAGTCACCTTCGCAAAAAAGTACTTTTTCCCGAAGAAACCTGGTCATTTCCCGAACAACTCCCGAAGAAAACTTTTGCTAAAAGTTCATACGATATCACACGAGCTCATAAAAGGCCACTGTAGATCAATAGTGACCATTGAGGACCAATAGCAATCACTTTCTTTAAAGTATACCCCACCCACCCTAAGTTTGTACAGGTTTGAAAATCAGACCATTTATAAACCAAAAAGTATATTTATATGGCAACTTACGAAAAAGGCATTTTAGGTGCATTTAGCGGCAAAGTAGGTTCAGTGGTAGGGGCTACCTGGCGTGGTAAAAACATTATGCGAAGCCGACCCAAAAAGACTACACACCCTCCTACCGCTATACAACTGCTACAGCGGGATCGGTTTTCTACCGTCACCCGTTTTCTTACTCCCATCAGAGATTTGTACGATCAGTATTTTGGGCAAAGCAAGGGCGTAAAGTCACGGTACAATCTGG
>CAZBAV010000102.1:816-12492 GCA_964489955.1 uncultured Lacihabitans sp.
AATCTGGCTATATCGTACCACATAAAGGATGCCCTGAACGATGACCTGGAGATCATCTACAACAAAGTGCTGATAGCCAAAGGAGAACTGCAGGGCGTACAAGACGGTGTGGCCACCGCCGAAGCCGGAAACAAGATTAAGCTGGTATGGCTGGATAACTCGGGGCAGGGAATGGCTCTTCCGGCAGACAGCCTGTTAACGGTGCTTTACTCGCCTGAGCTAAATCTGTTTCAGGTGATGGAGTATGAGGCCATACGTGAAGACGCCGAGGTTACGCTCACGGCTATGTCTTACTTTGCCGGTATGGAAGTGCACTGCTGGGCCAGCTTTGTGAATGATGACCGCAAGCTGGCGGCCTCCAGTACCTATCTGGGTGAGATTACTCTCATCTAAATGCGTTTTGTACAAGCAGAGTCCCCTCCGTGAGACTCTGCTTGGACATATTTATACTTACGTGTAAGTAAGCTAAGTTACAAAGATGATTTAGCTAACTAATTATAAAGATTTTAATAAGGTTTACCTAGGTATACCCTCTGTTATACCTTGGTAAACCCTAGGTAAAACCACGGTTTAAGTAAAAAAAAAAGGTAAGGAATCATACCTAAAAAATGGATTTTACGGGGATGAGTTTTTGCGGCAGCAGGCCTTAGCTTCTGCCTAGGTCTCCGGACTATCAAACTTCCGTATATAGATGGGCAAATAAATAACTGCATAACTGCAGCAGACTAACACAACCCACCCCTACCACTTAATAAAATTCTCACCCCTGGATTTGGCATCCAGGGCCATTTCTCTTATATTACTACTTTTAAAAATTCTCTTTGTTTTAATAAACAAGGAAATAGAACCTAAAAAACCAGTATAAACAGACCTCCTATAGCTTTAGCCGGCAGGCTTTTCAGAGCAGGAATTGGCTCACCTCTTGATAACCCAGATATGAAAAAACTACTCCCCTACCTTGTTCTTTTTTTTAGTGTGCATTGTTTCAGCCAGTCCATACATTTTGAAGATGAATCCAGAAAACAGGAGACAATAGAGTTAAACTCTGCCTTTCAGGGAAAAACATATCCGGTATGGAAACTTGAAAAAGAGTTTTTCTACCTGGATTCCTTTCTGGGTCTTAATGCTTTCCCGCAAGATGCACAAACTTCTAAAAATAACGGGGCATTAGACATTGACATTGGTACAGTTACCTGGTCAGCTGACCAAACTATATATTTCATCAAATCAGAAAAAGCCATTAGTGAAGTCTACGCCTACCAGTCCGGAAAAATCACGCACCTGCCTACCAAAGAACAAGTTCCTTTCAGACGCAGGGCATGTGTCTGGGAAACAGAAGATACTGTCTGGGTATACGGCGGAGAATATGTTAATCCGGAGAGAGGAAATACGGTATTTCTAAACGACATGTGGTGCTGGCTAAAGAAAGAAAAGATTTGGAAAAAGATAGAATATTCAGGAGAGCCTCCTGCCCTCAGCAGGGCTACCACATGGACCGTGGATGAAGGCTTAAAAATGTATGGCGGGTTTGCAAACGAGCCCTTATCTGAGTTCTGGAATTTCGACTTTTCTAAAAACAGCTGGCATAAGACAGAGTTCAAGGAAGAATCTGTTTCGCCCGGCAAGAGGTTTGATGCCCATAGCTGGATAACGAAAGAGGGCTTATGGCTGTGGGGTGGCAGAAACTTTACCCGTAACAAAGAACCTTTCTTTTGGCTGTTTGAAACCGGTACCTCAACATGGAACAAGGTGTTTTCAAATATTTTTACGGATCCCGATGACTGCAATGCGGTAGTGGCTGAAAGCCAGAATCTGCTCTTTATCATGCATCAAAATATGGAAGTCCTGAAAGCCACCGTAAAACCCACTCAGCTAAAATGAAAAACCTATTTTACTTTTTGCTTCTTTTGACCCCTGCTGCATGGGGACAAGCCGATATTTTTGAACCTAAATGGATAAGCCCCTCTCCTAAAGCGGCATCACTGGGTACCTACAGCACCATAAATACGCAGCTGTCCAGCGGCACGGTGAATACCTCTATCCCCTTACTAAAACTACAGGAGCAGTCTCTAAGTCTTGACGTAACGCTTGACTACCAATATACCGGTTTCCGCCCTTCTGATCCGGGCGGACAAACAGGCCTGGGCTGGAACCTGAAGGCCGGCGGCGTTATTACCCGTACCATACGGGGAAAAGCAGACGAGGAAGCAAACGGCTTTATAAATTCGGGAAATGCGTATTCTGAAGCTTATCCTACAGGGCAGCAGATTGTCAATCTGAGCTCCGGTGACTATGATGGTGAACCCGACATATTTTCGTTTAACTTCATGGGGCATTCCGGAAAGTTCTTTTTTGGCAATGACGGTAAAATACACTTTACCGAACAAAACCCTTTTAAGATTGAATACGAATCCTATGATCCTCCGGGATACCCTTTTAGTATCGTAAGAAAACAGTTGGCTCGTTTCAAAATAAGAACCAATGACGGGGTCACTTACATTTTTCAGGATATAGAACTAAGTCGCTCTTTTTCTTCCTCCGGCCCTGTGGGTAGAGACCACCCCATCCATAACAATATCACCTCCTGGTATCTCAGTAAAATTATAGGAACCAATGGCGAAGTTATCCAATTTACGTATGAAAAAGCTGGTTCTGACATCACCAATTTTACAGAAAGCATATCCGAAAAAAGAAACATCCTTCCTCCGGGAGTAAGTCAGAATCCCGGTTCAACGGAAGTCATAACCAACAAAACTTTTGAAGTCTACTTATCAAAAATTGAAGGTTCTTTATGGGAGGTAAACCTTGAGTACTCTTCTAAAACTTTACCGGGACAGGCGAACATACATGCCACCCGTTATTTCAGAAGTTTAGACAGAATAAAGCTTAGCGACAAAAGCTCAGAGCTGAAACGCTTTGAGTTTACCTATAAAGATGAGTCTAAAAGGCATCTGCTAAGAAGCATCACCGAAAAATCTTACGGACAGGAAATACCGCCCCATATTTTTGAATATTATGATGAAGACGGCTTTGGCGGCATTTATCCGGCATCAATAAGGTCTATTGACTCATGGGGTTATTTTAATAATGTACCTAATGAAACCTCCCTGATAGAAGAATATGGGGCAAACCGCACTCCTAACGTGATAGCTACAAGAAGGTATGCTCTTCAGAAAATTACGTATCCTACCGGGGGCCATGCTATGGTTAGTTACCATGGAAATTCCTTTAGTCATTTAAATGGATCTGCTTATTCAGAAACAAAAACGGTAATCAAGAGATACGTATTTGAATGGACCTATAACGGTACCAACTGGGTGGTAACCAATAACAATCCTTTTTTTGTTTCTACCCCCACCACGTATGATAAATTCTTTACCGCCAACAACGGCCCTAACCCCTTAACACACCACTGCCCGGCAGCATTGACCATCAATACTGATATTACTCCCGGCTATTATGATGCGGCCTACTTTCAGACTACCCTCCAAAACTGCCTTAATATCAATTTTCCTTCCGCCACATGGATGCGACTGGATATTTATCTCAATGACAAGGTAATTTATGGCTATGGGGGCTCTGCCGGTACCAGACAGATTCCGGCCGGCGGGATACGTGTGGATGCATTTTCTGTTCATCCTTCGGAATCTACCAGCGAACAAACTCTTTACACTTACACAAAGTTTGATGACAATACGTATTCAAGCGGTAGTATTTTAAATATTCCGGTTACAGCAATAAACGTTTCGGGTTCATTTGCGGGGTCCGGTAGATTATTCAGGGCAGAGCCCTTTAATCCCATGAGTCTTGCCCCTGTAATTTATAATAACGTGGCAGAGCTCAAAAACTCTGCTCTTTATAAAAGGCATTACTTCTCTGCCTTTGGCGGAGAAACTCCGGGAGGTGAGGACAACTACGGTCAAACCATCAACGTGGGTACAGCCAGTTTTTTTAACGGAATGCCACAGAGGTTCGGACCGGCAGATGACTTTGCTTTCCTGAGAGGTAAACCCCTGAAAACCGTAGGTTATAATTCTTCTTTAGCTAAAATAACAACAGAGCAGTCTTCTCACTTTAGAGAAAAACATGAGATCACTTACGGAGACACCACCTCCAGAAAAACCCACGCCTATTATTACGAGGCTTATTATACGGATGCCAGCTTTGGAGGAACCCCCGTGGGAATACTTAAAAAATACGAGGTATCTTCTGTCTGGCCCAGACTGACCAAGTCGGTTAACACACGCTATAGCCCGGAAGGCGATTTCATTTTTTCGGACACCACACTCTATAGCTATGATAACCCTAAACATAAGCAGCTTACGCAAACACTGGTTACCTTAAGCGATGGCACAAAGCGAAGAACCGTTTACCGCTATCTCTTAGACTACCCGTCCGGCGTTCACCCTGTATATCAAAGCATGATAGACAGCAATATGAACAGCCTGCCTATAGAAACCTTATACTACCTTAACCGCCCGGGCCAGCCGTCCCTTTTGTATGATGCCTCCGTGGTTACCTACCAGTCTGTGGCCGGGAACATACGTAAAAGCAACCTCTTTGTTCCATACAAGGCATTTAAACTTGCTGTAAGTGCTTCAAATCCTTTTTCGCCATACTCTCCTCTGTATACGGATGTGGCTCCGGCTTCTTACCGCCAGATGCTTCATTACACGCATTACAATACCCTGGGGAATCCGGAAGAAGTTAACTTTTTGGGAGGGCTGAACAGAGCCTATTTATGGGGTTACAAAGGACAGCATTTAATAGCACAGGCAGACAATGCCCTTAAAAGTGATATGAGTAATGCCTTATCAGCTATAGGCCTGACCGCAAACGGGATACTCAACCTGAGTCAGGAATCTACGGTAAGAGGGCACTTAAACAACCTCTCCTCACAAGCTCCTTTATCAGGTTCTTTGCTTACCCTGCAGGCCTTCCATCCTGTTTATGGCTTGTCTTTCCTGCAATCTCCGGATAAATCCAACCAGTATTTTCAGTACGATGGTCTGGGCAGGTTATCGATATCTAAAAACACCAACGAACACCTTACAGGACACTGGAAGTACCGTTATAAAAACAGTTCCTCTCAAAATCACATCATTACGTATGCACCCAGAGAAGCTTCAACCGATACCGCCAGCCTGTCCGGTACGGTTTTGTTTGGCTATTTCGGAGGCCTGGGAGCTCCCCTCCAGACCGTAAGCCGCTCAGCTAGCCCTCTGGCAAAGGATATCGTAACCGAAGCCTTTTCTTACGATACCCGGCTAAGGCCCTTTAAAAAATACCTGACCACGCCTACACAGAGTTCAGACGGAGGTTTCCAGGCAGACCTGCAAGCTCTGGGAAGTAGTTTTTATACCGATTCCCGACCTTTTTCTCAGGTAGAGCTATACGATAACTCACCCCTGGGCCGAGAGCTCACACTGAACGGAAGCGGGCAAAGTTGGTTTACCGCAATGAAGTATATCAGTAACTCAGAAGAGGCGAACGCTACAGACGTGAGGTTATACGGAACGGATGCTACAGGAAACCTCACCTATATACCCTATGCTGCTTTTAGACTGGTTAAAAAGAATAGAACAAACGAACAGGGCAACCTGCTGATACAGTATTATGACAGCGAAGACCGCCTCATAGAAGCAAGACAGGATAATACCTATACCGCATATGTGTATGACGATGCAGGTCGTGTAAAAGCCGTAATACAGCCTGAAGGCTACGCCCTGAACACGGGTATAGCTTATGACAGCGATAACTTTAAGCGATACGTGTTTTTTTACGAATACGATGAACACAGCCGCATCATCCGTAAACACATACCCGGTGCAGGATGGACAGAGATTGTATATGACCGGGCAGACCGCCCCGTACTGGAGCAGGATGCCCGCCAGAAGACTTTAGATAAGTGGAGCTTTACCCGGTACGATGTATTTGCCCGTATAGCATTTACGGGTGAAATCACCTATACCGGTAACCGGGCTACCCTGCAAGCCGCCTTTGATGCCCATGAGAAACCGTATGAAACGTGGCTGGGTGGCGGTGGCTGGAGTGGTGACAGCTACCCGCATGCAGCGGGCTCAGGAGGATCGCAGGTGCAGCAGTTTAACTTCTATGACCAATATGATTTTGTACCGGGCCTGAACCCGGCCATGGCTTTTGAGCCTGCTGGGGCATACCATCCCATGCACACGTCTCCTAAGGGTAAACTTACGGGTACGGTAAGCTACAACTCTGACAACAGCGGCCAGTATTATATGAGCACCCTGTACTATGATGACCTTGGCCGGCTTATCCAGCAGAAGCAAACTCACCTGAAAAGCCCGAATACACCAAACCGTATCGACTTCCAGTATAATTTCGCAGGAGAGGTTATACAGCAAAAAACGGCACATAAAACCACCGACCAGACGGATGTAACCACACTTGCAAGGCATGTATACGACCATGCCGGCCGCCCTACTCAGGTATTTTACAGCCTGAACGGTGCAGCAGAGCAGGAAATCATAAAGTACAGTTACGATGAAATAGGCCGCCTCCGCCAAAAGAAATACTTGCCTAATGGCTCCTACAGCCTCGGTAATCCGGATTATATTTACCGCCCGCCCAGCCCGGGAAACAATACAGAAGACTGGGCCAGAAAGGCCATAATCTTACAGCCCGGCACCCTGATAGACAGCTCGTATACTTACTTGGCCGCAATAGACACCCTGGGAGGCGGCACGCCCTTTAGCGGCCTGCAAACCATGGACTATGCCTGGCATATCAGGGGCGGTTTAAGAGGCATCAACCTTAATGCCTCAGGAAATGCCGTACCTGACCCGACGCAGGGAGATTTATTTGCCTACAAACTGGATTACGAAAACGCAGGACAGTGGAGCGGAAACATTGGCAAACAAAGCTGGAACCATGTAGACGGAGCCAATCCAGTAGGTGTGCGGGAATATGCTTTTACCTATGACCCACTGGACAGATTGAAGTCTGCTACTTTCGGCAGTCAGTCTGAGCCTGTCGAAGACTACAGCCTGTCTGGTATTAACTACGATAAGAACGGTAATATCCTGAATCTACAAAGGAACGGTAAAGTAAATACCAGCACTTATGGAGCTATAGATAATCTCTCCTATTCCTACTCAGGCAACCGCCTCACGGCAGTAAGTGATGCTGTGAGCGGAAACCACGAAGTAGACTTTGTACCAAGAGGCTCAGGAGCGTATACCTATTGGGAGAATGGGGCCTTGAAGTCCGATGAAAATGAGCAGATAGCAAATATCACCTATAATACTTTTTTAAATCAGCCGGAGCAGGTAACTTTAAGTGATGGCCGTTGGATTAAGTACAACTATGATGGTTCCGGAGCGTTAATAAAAACAGAATATAGTACAGGAGAGTATTGGGAATTTACAGGAGGTTTGGTTTATAAAAACGGAGCGTTTTATCAAATAGCTATCCCTGAAGGCAGAGCCATTTATCAGGGAGGTAATTGGCAAATGGAGTTTGATTATAAAGACCATCTGGGAAATACCCGGGTGAGTTTTAAAGCAGACGGAACTAGTTTAGTAAATGCTTCTAAATCGGATTTCGACCCTTGGGGAGTTTTATTAAAAACCGGGCAGGAAAATAGTTATCAGAACCGATTTGAGATGCAAGGTAAAGAATCGGAGAAGACGTTTGGGTTGAATAGGATTAATTTTGGAGCGAGAACGTATAATGCAACAATTGGGAGATGGGACAGAGTAGACCCATTAGCCGAGAAGTTTTATCCTCAGTCCACTCATAATTTTACTCTTAATAACCCTCTAAACTTCTTAGACCCGGACGGGAGAGAAGTCATCAGTATAAATGGAGGTTGGCACTATACAGGAGAAGATGCTGTAGAAGCATTTAGGCAACTTCGATTGGAAGTACAGAATAATGGTGGTGGAGATGATAAGGATAAAAAGAAGGATGAGAAGAAAACCCCTAGAGAAAAAGCTATAGATACAAAAGGAAAAGGTTTTGGGGCGTTCATGAACTTTGCCTTTTCTGAAAGTGGGCTTAACTTCTTTATAGATGAACTCTATGATGTAAACGGCAGCTATAATCTATCTAGTGATGCCAACCCTGTTCTAAAAGCAAATGAACTTGTGGCAGCTTATGCTACAGGAAAAATGGCTTCAATGGGAGCTTTGTTTTTGAAAAAGGGAGCGGGAAATATAATCCCAAAAGGTTTTAAAAAAACAAAAGAGTTCGGGAAATCTCATGGACAAGAAGTATACATGAAAGGTGATAGATACATATCAAGAGATATTGGCCAAAAGGACGGTTCTTCTCACAATGGAGGAGTATGGAAAGAATTTAAAAAGGTTGGAAACAGATTAGTTAGAACAGGTACTTTAGATGAAAACTTAAACCGTATAAAGAAGTAATGAAATTAATCGAATTTATTGACAGTTATAAAAGATCTTTCGGAAATAATTCCGAATTAAAATTGACCTTTGAAATGGGAGGTGATGAAGATGGAATTAAAAGAGTTAATCAAGTTGTACAACGATTTAAAGAAATTTCAGATTATATATTTAAAGATAAAGAAGTCTGGGTTTTACTTATAATTTGGGATGCAAACGGAAGTAACAAAAAAGAATTATTATCTAGTGGTTTTAATATCAACAATGCTACTTCTTACTTTCATGGCGATCTTAATGATGGACTTATAAACAAAGAGAACTTTTATGAAGATGCTTTAAATGAAGCGGAGATATTGTATATCAAATACGATTTATATCAATTCGAAAGTATTTTCCCCTTGGTTTATTCAAAAGCGGGCTTTGAACTTGGTATTGACAATACTGCTGGTATTGTTTCATATTTTATAACTTTCGAAAACCCTCCAATACTACTAAATGTTTATGACGATAGGGGAATGGAATTGCTAACTCATGATAAAAAAGTCATAAATGATGTTGGTACAAAATTCTCGAAGTACCTCTAATCTAGTTTAAATCACCCCGTTATTCTGCGTAATGCCTCAAATGTATGGCTATAGCTTCAAGACCGTATTATAGTAAATGAAATAAAATGGGTAGCCCGGGGAGGGGGCTGTTTTCTTTTTAGGGTCTTGTTCGACAAAAAGCGTGGATTTCGGTTGAGCTCCTCCCAGTTGTTTAGACAGTTTTAATTAGAGTTTCAGGGTTATTTTAAGGTTTTCTAATTAAAAATCACTTCATCTATAAATACCCATGCCGGAGTGCCTTTGCCCGGGTGCCACGGGGGTAAAGGGTTCACATTATTTACCTTAAGTCTGATTTCAGTATATTGGCCGGTCGGGATTTTCAGGTCATAAAATATATTCTTACGGGCTCTGAAGGTTTTGGGTTGCTCGGGAGAAAGTTTCACCAGAAAAGCCTCTCCTTTGGAGGCCGTTTTGCCCCAGATTTCTATGCCTTGAGGCGGAAAGATATAAGAATCCAGCTTTTCCATCATGCTCACAGTAACTGTGCTGATTTTCTTCCCTTTTTCAAAAAGAAAAACAGCTTCAAAAGGTTTTTCTCTGTAACCAAGCCAGCTTTTGTCCAAAAAATTATCAGGGTCACCTTTATGTTTGTCGATAAGACTTTTGGCTCCCTTAGCCGGATATTGAGGATTTGGAGATGTTTTTAAAAGTATGCTGTCCGGCTTTGCACCTGAGACCAGATAATCAAACTCAGCTGTTTGGCTCGCCAACCAGCCGTGTTTGACAGCTTTTGCCTTAATTTTTAACCGATTGTTAATCCGGATAGGACTTTTATAGGTTTCCCCACTTACTGAGTCCGGCTCGGTGCCGTCTAAGGTGTACTTTATTAAGGTATTGGGTAAGACATGCCGTAGTGAAACCATTGTGCCACTTTCTACAAAGGCATTTATAACGTTACTTTGGGGCGGATTTATAGCCATCGTTTCTTTGCTGAGTGAGCCGGTATCTATTCTGATGCCCGGATTTTCTTTCTTTATTGCGGCTATTTCTTGAGCCGAAAATCCGGCTTCCCAGACATACAATGATGTTAATTTTGAAAGAATTTTAGTGTCTTTTTTACTTAGTTTCGTATTGGCGAGCGATAAGGATTTTAAGTTTTTGAGTTCCTTGATATACTGTAGAAAATCTCCGTCTACATCGGTACTGCTTAGATTTAGCGTTTCCAGGTTTTTAAACTCGGCAAGAACCTTTAGCTCCTCGTCTTTCACCGGCATTTTGTTTAGGTTCAATTCCACCAGTTGCTCTTTCACTTTTAACAAAACTTCCAGTTGTTTTGCATCAAATTTTCTGCTCACAAAAAACGATGCCTGTAATGCAGGGCTTCCTGTGGCCACCGGATTTACAGAACAAAAAGGGGTATTAACCTCTCCTAATGTTTTTTCACTTGCCGGACTAAAGTCGTAGCTAACTTTTTCATTCGATTTATAATATTTTTTTAGCGGAGACGCTGATTTTACCTCATTAAATGTCATATTTTCAGAAGCTCCGGCATTAATCCATTCGGTAAGTATTTCTTTCTCTTCATCGGTTAACTGCGTTTTAGACTTTGGAGGCATGTGCATCTTGTCTTCAATTGGAAGAAAAATCAGCTTCATCATGTGGCTTTCTAAGGCATTTCCATTAACTAAAACCGGCCCGTTTTCACCTCCTTTACGCATCAATGTCACTGTTTCAAGATTGAGTTTACCTTTGGTTTTGGAACTGCTGTGACAGGAAATACACTTTTCCTTCAGAATAGGCTGAACGAGCGATTGGTATACATTCTCCGGATTTACAGGCTCATTTTTTGAAGCAAATGAAAAATAATTTTCTCCATGCGTAATCTCCCCACCCCAATGCCCCACTGCTATCAGGAGTCCAGAAATCAAAATATAAGCCCATGATCTCTGATAGATTTTCTCAAAAAAAACCACCGCAACCCAGAATAGTAAACTCAAAGCCACACCGGAATATTTATGATTAGAAATCTGACCGTTTTCATAATCTCCGCCTAAAGCCAGAATCATGCCTGCTAGAGCGGTAAAAGCTGCACCAACGGCAGTTATGCTCCAAAATATCTGACTCAGATAAGCATACTCAGAAATCCGTTTTCTAAGCAAAAAGAGAACAACCACACCCGTCCAAAGCCCTATAGGAAGGTGCAATACTAGCGGATGAAATTTACCTGTAGGAATCAACCAGAAGGGTAACTGAATGCTGTTTTCAAACACCGCCAGAACCAGTAAAATACAATTAAAAAATATCAGACTGTAATCAAAGACTCTTTTCATATTCAATTAAGCCAATATGCCCTGAACTACTTTTCCAGCCACGTCAGTGAGTCTGTATCGCCTGCCTAAATGTTTGTAAACCAGTTTCTCATGGTCTAATCCACTCAGGTGCATGACGGTGGCATGAAAATCATTGATATGCACTGGGTCTTTCACAATATTATAACCCAGTTCGTCGGTTTCGCCATAAACCACACCCGGCTTTACACCGCCGCCCGCCATCCAGATACTATACGCTCTGGGGTGATGATCTCTGCCGTAATTATCTTTGGTAAAATTGCCCTGACAGTAATTGGTTCTGCCAAATTCCCCTCCCCAGATTACCAGTGTTTCATCCAATAAACCTCGCTGTTTTAAGTCTTTTATCAGTGCAGCAGAAGCTCTGTCTACATCCATTGCCTGACCCACCATTTC
>CAZBAV010000103.1:0-12165 GCA_964489955.1 uncultured Lacihabitans sp.
CCTCATTTAACACTGCAAACCCCGCTGTAAATTTCCTTAGAGGAGATGACGATAATGGAGGTAACGGCAGATCGCGGCTGATCCATACGCTAGAGCAGGGGAGGGCCTACGTTTTGGTGGTCAGTACATATTATAATGGGGTAACCGGTACATTTACTTTAAGCAGTAATCGAAGTGGTTTTTTAAACGATAACTACCAGTGGTATAAAGAGTCCACCGGTGGTGCGGTTTTAGGAACTGGTTTTGTTTTCAACCCAGTCGGTGTAGCCGGGTCTGGTATTTCTACCACTTCCTCTGCTGGCACCACTACGTTTTATGCAGCCCATCCCGATTTTCAGGAGTGTCGAATCCCTGCCGTATTTACCGTAAAAGCAACCTCACTGGAATTTCCGGGAGCTCCATCCGCCATTTGTGCCGGAGAAACGTTAAGCCTGCTCGGTATTTCTTCGAATGGAGTAACAGGAACGTGGTCTCCCGCATTAAATAATCAGGCCACCACCACCTATACGTTTACGCCAACTGTGGAACAGTGCCTCAGTACCCCGGCTACGCTGACCATTGCAGTAAACCCTAAACCGGAGACTCCAGTCATTACGGCCAACGGGCCGCTTACTTTCTGCGAGGGTGGCTCAGTTACCCTAAGCTCAAATACCGGAAACAACAATGCCCTTACGTTTTCACAAGCCGCCAGTCAGTATGTTACGGTTCCCCATAGCCCTAGCATTAATCTCGGAGCCACTTTTACTATGGAAGCCTGGGTCAATTATTCCGCTATGAACAGCACCATAGTAGATAAAGGCGATTATAACTTTTTATGGCAGCTTAATGCTACCGGGCATTTAAATGGCAGTGCCAACCTAATGGGATTTTACCAAAAGAACCCTCATAAGTGGTACTATACGGATAGGCCTGTTCCCCCCAATACCTGGTCACACGTAGCCGTTACATTTGATAATGGAACACTTACTTTTTATATCAATGGCGTTAATGCAGGAACACACAGTGGTGTATCTCACCCGGAGGATAACCTGCCTATGAATATCGGAAGGCAGCAACTTACTCACTGTCAATGCAATCATTTTAACGGGACCATGGACGAACTGCGGATTTGGAATATAGTCAGATCACCAGCAGAAATTCAGGCCAATATGAATAGTACAGTGCCTGCAAACAGCACTGGCTTATCGGCCTATTATAAATTTGATGAAGGAACAGGGACAACTACGGCAGATGCTACCCCTAATAATAACCACGGTACCTTAATAAACGGGCCTGTATGGCAAACCCCCTCATCGTATCCCCTGAATACAGCAGTAGTCTGGACACCCGGAAATATTCATGCTACTAACTTAACAGCTACTTCATCAGGTAGTTATACGGCTACCGTTACCAATGGATACGGCTGCACCGGTTTAGCAAGCGTTAACGTAAATGTAAATTCAAACGCAACACAGGTAACACTCACAAGCCCGGCAGACGATTATTCCTCAGTAAATATCTTAAAAACGGCTTCAAGTGTAAACGGGAAAATAAAAGCAACAAATAAGGTAACAGGTATCTCAAGAGTAACCTATAATGCGAAATCTATTGAACTTAACGATGGTTTTAGAGCAGATAACGGAACTGTATTTCTTGCAGAAACGGGCGGGTGTGGTAATTGATGTAAAAGTGGATTATCTGTAAAAATATATATCAAATGTTCTTAGTTAAGAATCTTTTTGAAACAGGGCCTTAGGGCGAAATTTGTATGATAACAGAATATTAATTTAACCCGTAGTGCATTTGAGATAAAATAGAAAAAAGTTGTTCATATTGACATAAATGTCGTATATTTAATTGACTACCAATCTATTAAATAAAAATGAACAACTTTAGTGAAAGTTACGAACAAATTCTGAAAGTTTTAAAGTCTGTGGAGAAAAAAGTGAGTTTTCTAAAGCAAATAAGACAACCCAAACTATCTGATATTGAACTTATTTCAGTTGCATTAACAGCGGAGTATTTAAGTATAGATTCTGAATATCAGCTTTTTAGAAAACTTCCAAAGAACTTGGCTTCGAGAATCGAAAGAAGTGTTTTTAATCGAAGGAAAAGAAAACTTTTTCCATTTATTGAAGATATTAGGTCTAAACTATCCCATAAGATTATTCCAGTTGAGGATTATTTAATTGTAGATTCCATGCCTGTAGAAGTATGTAAACTCAGTAGAAGTTCCCGGTCAAAAATTTGTAAGGATAATTTTGAAGTAAGTCCTGATAAGGGCTTTTGTGCTTCGCAGAATTTGCATTTTTACGGATATAAGTTACATGCAGTTTGCACTTTAAACGGAGTTTTTAAAAGTTTTGATTTAACCAAAGCTTCTGTCCATGATATCCACTATCTAAAAGACATCAAGGATTGCTACCAAAATTGTACTATTATTGGTGATAAAGGTTACTTAAGTGCTGAATATCAACTGGATTTATTTAATACAAGAGCAATTAATCTGGAAGTTCCAATGAGAGAAAATCAAAAGAATTATACTCCTCAAGCCTATATATTCAAAAAATCACGAAAGAGAATCGAAACTTTATTATCTCAACTCTGTGATCAGTTTATGATTAGAAGAAACTATGCGAAAACTTTCGATGGATTCAAAAATAGATTACTTACAAAAATCACATAGCTGACAGTAATTCAATATCTGAATTTCTCAGAAAACAGAAATTTGAACAATCTTAAAATATCGATTATCTAAATGCACTACGGGTTATAATAATATATCTTATCTTCTTCATACATAGTCCGCCCACATGACGATATTTTCCTATGCAAAGGTCTCAAATATGTCTTATTAGCGAAAGGTTCTAATGGCAACAAAAAATGTCCAAATGTCACATATACTAATTTCTGGCGGGGGTTCTTAATATACAAATGTACAAATATAGTGGTTTATTCGGAGGCTGGCTTTATCCGTTTTATAACTTGATTTGCCCGTACATATTCATTAAGTGCCGGCTTCTTTCAAAGGCTTGATTGGAGGCTTGGTTACTTGCATAAATGAATAGGAAAGACATGGTCACTAAAACAGAAAAGGCCAGTCCCCAGTACCAATTGTTCTGAAAGGTGTCTAAGTTTTTTACCCAGAAATACATTATACTCAAAGAAGGAATACCCAATACATGCTTCATTCTAAGCAAACGGCGACATTTAAGGTATCGAAGAAAAGTTTTCCCTCCTACAAAGAGTGCGAGTGCCGCTATCCCATATGCAGCCGAAAGCGACGCCCACTTTACCCCCAATGTTTTAAAAAAGAGAAATAGGAACACTGAAACCAAAATCGTATTTAGGAGTTTGGGCATATAGAACCACTCTTTGAGTACTTCCCAATAATAATTCCTATTTTGCTTCATAACCGATTTGGTAAATGACTCCTGAAAATCTCTAAATCCATGGTAACCAAAATCAGTCTTTATTTGCTGTAAAGCATCAGCGATATGCTGAGCGGGGTTTCTTTCTAAGATGTCTTCAACCTTACAGGCGACATGGTCAAGCAGCTCCATCTGTACATCTATATACTTTATGTCACTGCTTCTGACAAAAGTCTTTACTTCTTCCAATTGCTCTGCGGTAAGTTTCATGTGGTAACAAGGTTTCCGTAAACGCTTTCTAATTCGTCACATCGTTTTTGGGCATTTCTCCTTACCACCATGTCAGCTTGAAGTGCAAGAAAAGCAGCCACCAGAATACCTACATATACCAAACCCCACCAAGGACTTTTAGAAATATACATACTCATATTTGCCCATATTTGAAACGCCAATGCTGGAATAAAAACCGTTTCAGAGGCACGCATGGTTAACATTTTCTTATATTTTCTCCAACTCTTCAGAAGAGTAGAGAACCAATAAACCGAAGGTACTAAAAGTAAAATTCCACCTATTACCAAGGAGGTTGTCACTGAAAATGTGTCATAAATCAAATACAAAAGAATAGCTGTAAGCAAGGTATAAACGATTCTTGGACTAGTAAGCCACGTCAACATTTCTTTTCTTCGAATAGTAGAATACTTCTCATAAAGTCCTTTGGAATACGCTTCTTCAAAACTGCTAAAACCAAAAATACCGAACTCTTTATACACTTGTATAAAGGTTTTCTCGAAACTCAAACTTGGGTTTTCTATTAGCCTTTCCTCCACTTTACATGCCACATGATCAAGTAGCTCCATTTGCACATCTATATAGGTAAAGCCCTTCTTTTTTATAAAGTTTTTAATGTAGTCTAGTTGTTCTACTGTGAGTTTCATATCGGTTTTAGGTTAAGTACAAGCTGAATTTTGTGCAGGAAAGTCTCCATCTCAAAGAGCTTCTCTTTTACTTCCGCATTACCCTGGGGAGTAAGCGAATAGTATTTTCTCAGACGGCCATCTGCTTGCTCAAAAGTGGTTTCCAGCAGCCCTTCACCTTCTAGCTTGTGCAAAGCAGGATACAATGCACCTTCAGTAAGGACAAATTCACCTCCACTTATCTCTTTCACTTTTTTGGTGATTTCATAGCCATACATCCGTCCGTTTTCTTCCAAAAGACGAAGCACTATAGTCTGGAGTGTACCTTTTAGTAAACTATTCATGACGCAAACATACATAAACAATTTATATACATAAGAAAATTAGGTATATTTTTTCAAAAATTCTCTATTCGAAATTCCTGAAAATAGAAAAGCCTCCCAAATCTCCTCTTTACGTATCTGGTATCAGTTATTTGATCAATGAAAATATTGTAGAATCTAAGAATTACACCTTATCTAAACCTATCCTAGGATGAGATTGCTGACTCTTATACTGGGTAGGGGTATTTCCTACTACTTTCTTAAACTGATTGCTCAAGTAAGCTTCACTACTATAACCCATCTGGTAGGCAATTTCCTTTAGCGACAGCTCTCCATAACTTATTAATTCCTTTACCTTTTCTATTTTTTGCTGGATGTAGTACTTCTCTATTGTGGTTCCGGAGAGTTCACTAAACAGTCCACTAAGCTGTTTATAATCCTGTCCAATTTCCTGACTTAATATGTCCGATAAGTTGCGGTTTTCGTCTTCCAAAGAGCCATAGTGTACATGCTTTACTATCACATTCTTA
Source organism: uncultured Lacihabitans sp. (assembly GCA_964489955.1). Taxonomy (GTDB): domain Bacteria; phylum Bacteroidota; class Bacteroidia; order Cytophagales; family Spirosomataceae; genus Leadbetterella. Next base: position 5,118 of record CAZBAV010000103.1, read on the forward strand.
ATTTTCTCTATGGTCTGTTCTCTGCTCCCCAAAAGCAACCCGAAACCCTTCACTTCTAATGCCTGACCTAAAGAAACCGTTTGCTGTGCATCTAAAACACCAGATAGCTGCACCTCCCCTAGCTTTACTTCGGTATATTCCAAACCTTGTCCACGTAGTACTTCCTCTACAGCAGAAATACATCTGGGACAAACCATATTCTTGACATTCAAAACCATAAAAACAAAAACCTTTAATACTTAAACAATATGGCATATAAAATCATTCTATCCCAACCCAATAACAACATCCACAGCTATCCTAATCCCTCATTTTTAAACGCAGCACCTGTTTGTTATTGGTTATGAAGAGTGTCTTTTCATCATCAGAAAGTGCACAGTTAGAAGCAGGTTCCGGTAAGACTATTTTGCCCAAAAGCTTACCCATAGAATTAAATATAAATATCCCTCCGGGACCAGAGGCGTATACATTACCTAACTTATCAATTTTTAGACCATCCGGAAGCCCGGGCAACCTCTTCCCGGAATCGTTTAGTGCACTATAAAATATACGCCCGTTTTCAAGCAAATCCCCTTTTACATCATATACATACCAATGAGGTCTACGGAAATCTGAGTTTGCCACCAATAATCTTTTTTGATCGGGAAAAAGGGCAATGCCGTTAGGGCGAGTAAGGCTGTCCACCAACAGCACCACTTTCCCATCTGTCTTAATCTTAAACACACCATTAAATGCCAGCTCTTTTGACGGGTCTGTATCATCTTGCTTAGGTAAACCATATGGAGGATCCGTAAAGTAAACCTCCCCATCTTTACTGATATCCAAATCATTTGGGCTATTAAATCTTTTGCCGCCAAAATTTTGGGCCAAAGGTTTAAAAACAGCCTTAGGCTCTAAAAAAGGAGAATCCATTATAGCTATTTGTCTATCTCCATGCTGGCAAAGCATAAGTTGCCCACTAGAATTCACCAAAAGACCGTTACTACCTGGTTCTCTGCTTTCAGAGCTTTTGCCCGTAAAGCCGGAAGGCTTTAGATATACCTCTGCTCCTCCCTTATCTGTCCATTTATAGATTACATTATTTGGTACATCAGAAAAAAGTAGCATACCATTGCTCCAAACTGGCCCCTCTGTCCATTTGTAGCCCTTAGTTATGATCTCAGGAATAGGGTTTCCCTTTATAATTTTATCTAATTCCGGGTCATTTCGCTCAATCTGCCCCACAAATTCCTGAGCCTTACCACAAAATGAAACAAGTAATAAAAACAATATCTTTTTCCCCATAAAATAAGTTTTACAAATTACTAAGATACAAAAACACTTGATAGAAAACAAACTCAAATAGATGTTTCAGTCTTACTACAAGTAAATATTTACTCTTCTGCTTTTATACTTAGCATACTCAAGAAGCTGGTATTTTCCCTAGCTTCTACCAAAAGCAATATATGATGCAAAATGTCTACACTTTGCATCACAAAAAAAGCCTTACTGCTAAAACAATAAGGCTTATGAAAGATTTACTTTATAATTAGCTTAACCCATTCAACATGGCAAATCCACCACCTAAAAGGAGAATAAAAAAGAATAGAGCATAAAAACACACTCCTATTAACATAATTACGCCGTTAATTGTAAAATACAGTTTAAGCTTACCGAAACCCGCATCCAAAGCATCGTTATCCATTTCTTGCAAAGCTACCTTTAGACTTTTACTAAACTGAAAAAGGAATAGGTTGGGTATGAAAATTACTGCTGCAATAAATAGATAAATTAGTGTGACCATAAAGCCACCACCAGCCGGCATGGGTGCTGTCGCTTGAGCCATAAAAGTCCCAATAAAAGCTCCCGCAAAAATGGCTATCAATGCCATCAGACAACCCAAAACCATCCCTACAATACTAATAAATTTTGTCCACTTTATGGTACTATTTAAGTTGGCGTGGGTTAGTGAGCTTATCTTTAAGTTTTCGTCAAAATTGGATAAATGATCCATGTAAGAGCTATTTAGAGTTTAGAAATTGTAGTACAAATCTATTTAAACAAATTTGATATCAAAATACACTTTTTCGTATCTTACATACCTCTCCACCATCTTAATGTAACCAGCAATCTGGTGCCATTTTTTTAAAACGGCACTCACTAAACATATAACAAACTGTTTAACAGCAAGATAACCTGGTGCAATTTTTTATTGAAAATATACAAGTCGGTTCGACACTTAGTAATTAATACAATACTTTTGTACCAGAAAATTTTATATATTATCATAAAATTTTTCTATTCCCTAATATTTTACAAAAACTAAATATCTATAATTGTTTATGCAAAAAGAAGTACGAATTGGCGTTCCCAAAGTAACAATTTGGAGGTTCACGTTGGTCTCCCTCTGTTTATTGTTTTTGGGATCTACCGCTTGGGCACAAAGAATTGTGACAGGAAAAGTAACAGACGCTACCGACAAGTCTGAAATGATAGGGGCAACTGTGCAGATAAAGGGCTCTACAACAGCTACCATGACCGACGCAAGTGGAAACTACTCCATAACTGTCCCAGGAAATGACGCTGTCTTGGTTTTTACTTTTACAGGAAAAACAAGACAAGACGTAACAGTTGGTAGCCAAACGGTTATTAATGTAAGTCTGGCAGACGACGCTACCTTATTAGATGATGTAGTGGTGGTAGCTTACGGTACACGCAAAAAAGCAGATCTTACGGGATCAGTTGTGGCCGTATCTGCTAAGGATTTCCAACAAGGAAACATCCAATCATCTGAACAGCTACTACAAGGAAAAGTTGCCGGTTTACAGGTAACGCCAGGTGGCGGATCTGCAGGTGGTGGAAGTACCATCCGTATCCGTGGTGCTGCTTCATTGAATGCTTCTAATGATCCACTTATTGTAATTGATGGTATACCTGTTGAAGGAAATGGAATTAAAGGTTCAGAAAACCTTTTGAACACCATTAACCCGAATGACATCGAGAGTATGTCTGTACTTAAAGACGCTTCCGCAGCCGCACTTTATGGCTCAAGAGCTTCCAATGGTGTCATCATCATTACCACAAAAAAAGGAGCTTCCGGAAAACCAAGATATAACTTCAACTCCCAGTTTTCGGTAGGGACTATCACCAAAAAGGTAGATATGTTAACCGGAGATCAAGTCCGTGAGCTCATTAATGCCAATGCTGCAGCTACAGGAAATAATACCTACAAGAACCTTTTAGGAACAGCAAACACAGACTGGCAAGATGTGATTTTCCGTAATTCTACTGGTACAGACAATAACTTCAGTGCAAGTGGAGCAGTAAAAGACATTCCTTTCAGGGTTTCTGTGGGATACTCTAACCAAAACGGTATCTTAAAAACGGATAACTTCCAACGTACTTCGGCGGCTCTTAATCTAAGCCCTAAGTTCTTAGACAATTCGCTTTCAGTAAATATCAATGCCCGTGTTGCTGGCACTAAAAACCGTAAAGCAGATGAAGGTGCTGTAGGTGCATCTCTAAGGATGGACCCAACCCAATCCATCTATTCTGAAAACAGTTACGGTGGTTATTGGGAATGGTTAACACCTACAGGAGACTGGAACAATCTTGCGGGAAGAAACCCTCTGGCTATTCTGGATTTAAAGAATGACCAAAGAAAAGCCACTCGTTTCATAGGTAATGTTGAGCTGGATTACAAATTACCTTGGGTAGAAGGACTAAGCCTAAGAACCAACCTTGCTATAGATGCTACCAGTGGTAACCGTACAGAAACTATTAGTGCTCTTGCAGCCTCTAACTACTTAACAGGCGGATACTACAAAAACGAGGATGAGAAGAAGTCTAACAAACTATGGGATGTATCGGCATTTTACGAAAAGTATCTTCCAGACCTTAGAAGTAAATTCGACGTCTTAGTACTTCATTCATACCAAGACTTCTTAACTGAAGTATATATGAACCCTGCTTATATGGCAGATCAGTCGGCTATTATCCCTAATAGTACACCTCCGTTTGCTACAGATAGGCCTCAGTACCGTTTAGACTCTTATTTAGGAAGGCTTAACTATGCTTTTGATGACACCTATCTGTTAACAGCATCATTAAGAAGAGATGCCAGCTCCAAATTCTCTCCGGAAAACAGAGTTGGGTACTTCCCGGCATTAGCCGCAGCGTGGAAGATAAAAGAAGGATTATTTGCCGCTAATAAGACTGTTTCAGAACTGAAATTAAGAGTTGGCTGGGGTGTTACAGGACAGCAGGACTTTAGCAATTATTATCCTTATATGGCACGTTATGCCTATGGATCGAACTCTGCTCAGTACCAGTTTGGCGATGACTTCTACCAATTTTTACGTCCGGCAGCTGTAGACGCCAACATCAAATGGGAAACAACTACAACCACAAACGTAGGTTTGGATTTTGGATTCTTAGATAATAGAATCACGGGTTCAGTTGAGTATTTTAATAAAGAGACAAGAGATCTTTTGGCTACAGCTCCAGTAGCTTACGGTTCTACATTTGACATTAGTGTATTTACTAACGTAGGTAACCTTACCAACAAGGGAATGGAATTTGTTTTAAACACCACGCCTGTATTAAACAAAAACCTACGTTGGGATATAGGATTTAATGTAACTACTAGCAGCACAAAGATTAACTCACTAAGAAAACAGGATGACCCTAACTTTACAGGTATTCCGGTTAGTGGTATTTCAGGCGGAACAGGGAACAACATTGGTTTACATATGACGGGGCAATGGCCATATGCTTACAATGTTTTCCAACAAGTGTATGACCATAACGGCAAACCTCTTGAGGGCGTTTTTGCAGATAGAAATGGGGATGGACAAATCACCGATGCAGACCGTTATTTGTTCCAAAGACCTGCTCCAAGCACGTTACTTGGTTTCAACACGGCTGTTAACTACAAAAAATGGACCGCAAGAGCTTCAGGACACGGAATGTTCGGAAACTACTTGTATAACAACTTCCGTTCTGAGCGTTCCGTAATGCGTAACCTTCTTGATCCTGTTCTAACTATTAACAATGCTTCTACAGAACTACTAAGCACCGGTTTCTTCAATAACCAATACTTATCAGATTTATATATAGAAAACGCTTCGTTTTTCAGGTTAGATAATATCAACATCGGCTACTACGTAGGTAAAGTATTTGGAAATGCTTCACTAAGCTTAAATGCAGGTGTAAACAATGTTTTTGTAATTACAAAGTATAAAGGTTTAGATCCGGAAAACTCTTCAAGTTCAGGAGTTGATAACACCATTTATCCTCGTCCTAGAATGTACACGTTTGGGTTAAACTTTGATTTTTAAGAATTGAATAGATATGAAAAACATCATTAAAAATATAGCTATAGCTTTCCTAACCATGAGTATTGTTACCTCATGTGCTAGCAAACTAGATCTTTTCCCACAAAACGAAATGACGCCAAACAATGCTTATGCAAATATGGATGGCTACACATCGGTTTTAGCAAAAATATACGGCAGCTTATCTTTAGGTGGTAACGAAGGAGATGGAGCACCTGATATTTCAGGTCTAGACGGCGGTTCGCAAATTTCGTTCATTCGCCCTTTCTTTAACCTTCAGGAGCTTCCTACAGACGAGGCCGTATGTGGCTGGAATGACCAGACTATCAAAGATTTCCATAATCTAGCCTGGACCAGTGGTGACCCTTTTATCAAGGGAATGTACGCAAGACCAATTTGGAACATAGGTCTAATCAATGCTTTTTTGAGAGAGACCACCGATGCTAAAATCTCTGAGAGGGGTTTTTCCGGAGCTGATGCCACAAACATCCGCAACATGGCAGCAGAAGCAAGATTCCTGAGAGCTTTTAACTACTGGGCAGCTATGGACTTGTTTGGCAAATACTCTTTCTTAACAGAGGCTGACCAAACCGGAACCACTCCTACAGAAAAATCGGCTGCAGAGATTTTTGCTTACATAGAATCTGAACTAAAAGCAGTGGAAGAACTTCTTCCTGCCGCCAAAGGAAATGTATATGGCCGTGTAGACCGTGCAGCAGCCCAAGCTCTTTTGGCTAGGCTATATCTTAATGCCGAAACCTACACAGGAGCAGGAAAATATAATGACGCAGCCACTTACGCCAAAAAAGTAATTGATGCGGGATATACCTTAAGTACAAACTACTATAGGCTATTCCAAGGTGATAACCATACACAGACCAATGAAATAATTTGGGCTATAAATTGTGATGGTCTTAAAACCCAAGGAAACGGAAACACTTCTTTCCTTGTACATGCTGCTTCGGGAGAGGATGCTCCGGATTATAACGTAAACAGCGGTTGGGCTGGATACAGAGCTACAAAAGGTCTTTCGAGCAAGTTTTATGCTGGAAATGCCACTACTACCAATGATAAAAGAGCTCTTTTCACTACCTCCAGATACAGAATTGACCCTATAGAAAATGAGATAGACGATATATCAAATTTCCATAACGGTGTTCACGTAAAGAAATGGACAAACAACTATGTAGATGGAAGGTCAGGAAACGACCCGAACAGAAATTTTGTAGATACCGATTTCCCCGTTTTCAGATTAGCAGAAATGCACCTTATCTACGCAGAAGCAGTAGTGAGAGGAGCTACAACTGGTGATAGAGCAACTGCAGTAAGTTACATAAATCTGCTTAGAGGAAGAGCCTACGGTAACACCTCTGGAAATATTTCTGACGCTACTTTAAACCTACAATTTATGCTAGATGAGCGTGCTAGAGAATTGTACTGGGAAGGCCACAGAAGAACAGACCTAATTCGTTTTAACCAATTGGTAACAGACACGTATTTGTGGGCTTGGAAAGGTGGAGTACAAGGCGGCAGAGCAGTAGATGCAAAATACAAATTGTATCCAGTTCCTGCCGAAGCCATAATGGTTAATCCTAACCTTACGCAGACAACAGGATATTAAGAACATCAAAACGATTTAAAAATGAAAAGAATATTAATCATACTTTTTGCCGTTATCGGGTTCTGGTCTTGTGAAAAAGACGAGATAAGGGCGGTAATGAACGAAGGTGTGG
>CAZBAV010000104.1:0-11467 GCA_964489955.1 uncultured Lacihabitans sp.
GATATAAGTCAGAAGCTCTCAATGCCATTTCTTTGGTTCCTCCACCTGCAGGGATAAGCCCCACTCCAAGTTCTACAAGACCCATATACAATTCGGCATGTGCCACCACTTTGTCGGCATGAAGGTTAAGTTCGCAACCTCCACCCAATGCCAGTGAATGCGGAGCTGTAACTACCGGAATCGACGAGTATCTGGCACGCATCATAGTTTCCTGGAAGGTAGCAATCATTAGGTCAATCTCATCATATTCCTGCTCCACAGCATACATAAACAGCATGGCCAGATTTGCTCCTGCAGAGAATGCCTGTGTGCTGTCATTTCCGATGACTAAACCGCGATACTCTTTTTCAGCCAATGAATATGCTTTATTAAGAGCTTCAATAGGGCCAGAACCCATCGTGTTCATTTTCGACTGAAATTCCACACCTAAAATACCGTCACCAAGATCGAAAATAGATGCTTCCGGATTTTTCCAGACCACATTGGTTTTACGGATGTTATCCAAAATAATAAATCCTTCGGTTCCCGGAATAACCTTGTAACTCTTTGTTGGAATATCGTAGTATAGTTTTTTGCCGTTTTCTACTTTGTAGAATGTGTCGTTTCCTGCAGAAATCATGTCGTAAACCCACTGTGCCGGCTTTTTACCTTCACTTTCTGTAAGTTCTACAAATGCTTTCGCTCCCAGAGCATCGGCTGTGGCAAAAATGCCCGACTGCCATCCGAATCCCGCCGTGATGGCATCGTCTACTTTGTAGATTTCATCTGCTATTTCAGGAATACGGTTAGACGCATACTGGAATGCATCGGTAAAGGTTTTGCGGTAGAACTCGCCCGCTTTATCTTTTAGCTTCAGTAAAGTGGCTACTTTCTGATTTAAGTTATCAATACCCTTTACTGTATCTAAAGCCGCCAGTTTTACTTTCTCGGGAGCTCTGTATTCAAATGTATTTAAATCCAGACCGAGAATAACTGACTTGCCTTTTTCGTCTTTAATTTTCTTATAAAAACCTTGTCCTGTTTTATCACCCAGCCATTTGTTTTCTTGCAATTTAGAAATAACATCGGGCAATTGGAAGGCTTCTACAGACTCGTCATTTTTAAGGATAGCCGAAAGATTGTTACATACATTAACGATAGTATCTAAACCTACCACATCCGAAAGGCGGAATGTTCCCGACTTTGGACGACCGATAACCGGTCCGGTCAGTTTATCTACTTCTTCAACAGTCAATCCCAGCTCCTGCGTAACACGGATGGTCTGCACCATAGCATAAATGCCCAGACGGTTGGCAATGAATGCCGGTGTATCTTTACAAAGTACCGTTCTTTTACCCAAATATAAGTCACCATACTCCATTAAGAAATCAATGATTCCCGGATCTGTTTTTGGACCGGGAATGATTTCCATAAGTTGTAAATACCTTGGCGGATTAAAAAAGTGAGTTCCGCAAAAATGCTTTTGAAAGTCTTCGCTTCTTCCTTCTGACATCAGATGAATAGGAATACCCGAAGTGTTTGAAGTAACCAGCGTACCTTCTTTGCGGTGCTGATCTACTTTATCGTATATAATTTTCTTAATCTCCAGTTTTTCTACCACTACTTCGATTACCCAGTCTACCCCAGCAATCTTCGGCATGTCATCATCAAAATTTCCCAGTTTTACACGGGTTAGTGAATCTTTGCTGTAAATGGGCGACGGGCTGGCTTTCACAGCTGCCTGAAAAAGATCATTTACGATACGGTTACGCACCTGTGGCTTGGAAATATCCAGTCCTTTGGCTTTTTCGGCATCGTTCGGTTCTTTCGGCACCATATCAAGAAGCAATACCTCACAGCCAATATTGGCGAAGTGAAGAGCAATCCGGCTTCCCATGATTCCGGCTCCGAGTACCGCTACCTTCTTAATAGTTCTTTTCATGTTTAAATATGTTTTTTGAAAATTTCGGAAGACAATAGTATGCAAGCATACTATTTGCAAATCTAAGTTATCCCCTGATATTATGCAAATACTTATGAAGGTTTTATGATTACTATTTTGCTAAATATTCTTGGAGGAGTGCAAAAAGGGGGAGCTTATCTTAAAGCAATCTGTTTGTAATCGCAGATTCTAGTATTAACATAATCCAGTACATCTTGAATGTTTCTTTTATCTTCTCCATCTCCTTTAAAAAGTGATTGGACAGCTTTATTACAAATATCGAATAAGATATCCTCAGAAATCTTGTTATAATCTTCCAATACTCCCAATAGATTTACTCTCTCAGTAGGTGCTTCTATTCCTGAAAAATGGATATCCCTCCCCCATTTTGTAAGGCTAATACGTGTTAATCGAAAAGTTTCAAAACTTTGGATTTCACTGGTCTTATATTTTACGGTATGCGAACCTAACTTATTTCTTAAGACACAGATCTGCGTTTTCTTTAAGTCATTCACAAGCTTCTTTTTGCCAGAAATCTTGAACAATTCAATAAGTTCTATAATCGCTTCTATTTGTAACGAAACGGTATTCAATAGCCCGTATAACCTTAAGTACATCTCTCCATAAGAAGAATTTACCTCCGATTGTAAACATAGACCATTCTTAAAGAATTCAACAATTGCACTTTCTGTATCTTCTATTAAGTCTATGCAGCTTCTTAATACTTTTGGCCCATTTATGCTTTCAAATTTTAAACTTCTTGCAAAAGCCTTATCAAAATTATCAATGCCGTCTTTTTGTACTTTGACAGGAATATATGATTCTATCATTAGAGAAACCTCTGCCAAAATTTCTTTGCTTGATTTTTGTTCGTAATATTCTTCAATCATTTCAAAAGCTCTATGTTGTCTATTATAAGTTAATATGTTTACTACCAAAAACTGATTACTCAAAATCAGTTTTTTGAAAGGATTTTCTTTTTTACTTACCAAACCTTTTGTTTATCAGGTTGATAATGATAAAAGCCGTTCAAAGACAAGTCTTCATCCAGTAAAGGCCAATGGATGCCGAATGGCGATATCTCATGTTGTTGCAGAGCGTCATCGCTAGCATTCAAAAGTTTGGGAAACCATTTAAGGGGATGATTCAGAACATCGCCAGATGTTGTACGGATAAAGATTTTACTATCCTCAAACCATACTTTTTCAATTTTGTTTTCCATGATATTCATTCCATTTAGCTACTAATAACTCTCTATTCTCTTCAATTATAGCTTCAGCCAGTTTAATATCCTTAAGTTTAAGACCATAGTTAGACACCAAACGAACCGGTGACACCTCAAACCGAGCTTCTCCGTCTCCATTTTTTACATGAACATGTATAGGAAGATGCTCATTGGAGTAGAAGAAGAATCTTAGCCCAAAAACAATAAATAAAGTTGGCATAAATTAAGACTTTGTACAAGCCATTGATAACAAATATCCTTAAAAGAATTAATGCTCGCAACTGTTTAAAACATTAACATTTAGATGTAATTATCTCAAGTGCTAAAAATAAACCCTTTTTCTACATCAAAAGGGATAAGAATATCTCTAAATTATACTTCAATGAATTGAATACTTTTCAGCCAATATCTTGATTGCTTCTGTGGCTGGAACAAAAAGACTTTCATTCGTCTTTAATCGTTCGTCTAGCATTTTCTTCACTTCATCGAATAATTCAGTATTGTCCGCTTCCACATTGGCTCCTAGCAATTCTGCAAACTGAAGAAAAAACTCTCCTTTATCATCAGGAATAGTTACTCTATAGCTAGTCATCGTCAAGTTAATTTTACCAAATATAATAAATAAACACTTGAATTGGCTCTTCTGACTATTTCCCTATTCAGGTAATCCAAAAAGACATGCACTTTCCCCAAAACATAAATCCTTTTTTAAACCAACAACATCAATCTACAAAAAAATCTACCTAACCTAAACCCTTTTCACCAGAATTCTGTTATTTTTGCATCAACGTTGCAACTAAAGGTCTTTCCCGATGATTAAGAAGCTTGTCCATCATACACATTTTCTGCACAAAACTGGCATGTTTTTGGCCGCTTTATGCTTTGTACATTGTCTTTCCATGCCTTTTTTGGTAACCTTATTGCCTCTTTTTGCTGAAAAATATTTCTCCCATACTACTGAAATCTACTTAGTTTTAGGTTCTATAGTTATAGCCTTTTTTATCATGGGCAAAGACTATAGAGGACATAAAAAACGTACTCCCATTTTACTGGCTGTAGCTGCCGGTTTAATACAAGTACTTGGACTTTTCGTATTCCCCCATGAGTTTGAAACCCCTTTTGTGGTTACGGGTTCTGTGATGATGTTTGTGGCCTATTTGCTTAATTTTAGATTTCATCAGAAACACTGTACTAACCACAAACATTAAGCGTTACTTATTGTAGTTTTACTCTCAAGATTGTACTCCAAACATGGATTTCAATTAAATGTATCTTATATAAAGATATTTGGGAAAATAAATTATAAATTTGCACTTTAATTCCTAATACGTCTAAAAAACAAGCTTCAATGGCTGGATTATTTAATTTCCTTACAAGTGATATTGCAATAGATTTGGGTACTGCGAATACCCTTATCATATATAAAGACCAAATAGTTGTAGATGAGCCTTCTATCATTGCCTTAGATAAGGTTAGTGGTAAGGTTTTAGCCATTGGCCACAAGGCTATGCAAATGCATGAAAAAACCAATGAAAACATTAAGACTATCCGCCCACTTAAAGACGGTGTAATTGCCGACTTTACCGCTGCGGAATTGATGATTCGTGGTTTAATAAAAATGATTAATACGGGTCGTAATATGTTCTTCTCGCCATCTCACAGAATGGTAATCTGTATTCCTTCTGGTATTACAGAAGTGGAGAAAAGAGCCGTAAAGGACTCCGCAGAACATGCAGGTGCCAAAGAGGTTTACATGGTACATGAACCTATAGCAGCAGCCATTGGTATTGGTATAGATATTGAGCAACCAAACGGCTCTATGATTGTGGATATTGGTGGTGGTACTACAGAAATTGCGGTTATTGCTCTTTATGGTATTGTTTGTGAGTCTTCTGCACGTATTGCCGGTGATTTATTTACCAGAGACATTGTAGATTACATGCGTAGAGAGCACAACCTTCTTATAGGAGAGCGTTCTGCAGAGTTCATAAAAATACAAGTTGGTGCAGCACTTCCTGACCTGGAAAATCCGCCAGCGGATATCGAGATTAGAGGACGTGACCTTATGACGGGTATTCCTAAAGAAATTAAAGTTACATATAGCGAGATTGCTTACGCCCTAGATAAATCTATTTCTAAAATTGAGGAAGCTATCATGAGAGCCTTGGAGATGTCTCCACCTGAGCTTTCTGCCGATATTTACGAAAACGGAATATATCTAACAGGCGGTGGAGCATTGCTTCACGGATTAGACAAAAGATTAGAGGTGAAAACCAAACTTCCGATACATGTGGCTGACGACCCGCTTAAGGCTGTGGTAAGAGGCACCGGAGAGGTTTTAAAGAACATTACCAAATACCAAAACGTACTAGTCCAGTAATTAGCTGCCAACAATAACATTAGGGTATTCATTTTTGGATACCTTTTTTTTAAACCTAATACTTATGTCGCAGTTACTAGGTATATTATACAAGAGCCGTCATTTTTTCTTATTCTTGATTTTACAGATAGCTTGTTTTTATCTAATGTCAAAAAATCGAGTTCATTGGAATGTTTCGTTTTTCAACTCTACCAATACTATAGTTGCAAAATCGCTCGAGATTTCGCAAGAAGCTAATGAGTTTGTAAAGCTACAAAGTACCAATAAGCAACTTGCTGAAGAAAACATTAGTCTCCGTAAGCAATTAAATGACCGCCAAGAGCTGAGCACAGCCGGGACACTTGGATACAAAATTGATAGTGTGAAGGCTACAAGGTTTAATTATACTACTGCCAAGGTGATAAGCAGCACTCAAAATCTTACAGATAACTACATCACTATTGACAAAGGCACCAAAGATGGCATAAAACCCGGCATGGGTGTTATTTCGCCTCAGGGAATTGTAGGTCAGGTGATGTCATGTAACGAAGATTACTGTAGGGTGTACTCTATCTTACACTCCAAACAGTCTGTGTCTGCACAGCTACTTAACAAAGCTCTTAGGGAAAATAACGATGTTGCACTAGGTATTGGAAAGTGGGAAGGGACCAATCCTAAATACTTAAGCTTAAAAACGATAGACAGGTTTAAACCAGTAAAAAAAGGGGACAGTGTAGTGACCTCACAGCAAAACGCCATTTTCCCTCCAAACGTTTTGATAGGAAAAGTTAGCGAAGTAGGTGCTATACCCTCAGAAGCATTCCATGATATTACAGTGAGATTGTCTACGGACTTCTCAAGCTTAATATATGTGTATGTGGTAAAAAACAAATTGGTAGATAGCCAAAAAGAAGTAGAACAAAACGACCCTAACAAGTGAACACGCAATCTATTCTAAAAATAGCGGGAAGTATAGTCATTTATTTGATATTGCAGGTCTTCATCCTTCGAAATCTCGTATTCTTCGATGTGGCCTTCTGCTTTGTCTATTTATCAGTAATAATTTTTTTACCAAGCAACACGCCTACTTCTACAGCATTAATTATAGCATTCTTAACGGGCTTGGCCGTGGATATGTTCTATAATACTGCGGGTTTACATGCATCTGCTTTACTCTTAGTAGCGTTTGTACGCGGTTTTGTACTGAAAGTTTTATTTCCTTCCAGAGGATTAGAGAACGAAATTGTTATTTCTGTTGAAGGTATGGGAATAGAGAGGTTTGTGAGATATATTGTGGTTATGACCTTTATTCATAACCTTTACTTATTTTTCTTAGAAGCAGGCTCATTCAACTTTTTCCTGAACACCTCTTTAAAAGTTATTGCCACACTAGTATTTTCATCTATTGTTACGTTTCTTATCCACGTAAATCTAAAAAGCTTACAAAATTCATGAGGATTTGGGTTGTTGTGTTATGTGTAGGGATTATCATGTCTTGCGGAAAGAAAAAGCCCCAAAATGTTGAAGAGGAAGCCCCCCAAGAGAAAGTTCTTACGGAAAAAGAGATAGACAAAATCCGCAAAGAAATAAATGCAGAAAAAAAAGCCCAACTCCTGGAGATAGCTTTTGCAAAGAAAAAAGGATTTAATGGCACCATTCTCGTTGCTCAGAAAGACGTCGTCGTTTTTGAAAAAGCCACAGGTTTTGCTCACGACACGGTCCTGAACAATATAGACTCCAAGTTCCAGTTAGCCTCCCTATCCAAGACTTTTACAGCTTTGGCTATAATGAGACTACACCAAGAAAGCAAGCTGAGCATTGATAACACCATCCAGGAATATTTCCCGTCTTTCCCGTTTAAAGGAGTTACATTGAGGAGCCTTTTGTCGCACCGGTCTGGGCTTCCCTATTATCAATATGAGTTTGACCGAAAAGTCCGTAAAGAAGACATTTATCCCACAAATGCTCAAATGATGGAATGGTTTACAGTGGCCAACCCGCAAGCCAAAATTCTTAACCAACCTGATCATTATTTTGCTTACAACAACACTAATTACGCCATTCTGGGAGCTATAGTTGAGAAAGTATCCGGCTTGTCCTTTGCTGACTATATTGACCAAAATATATTTAAACCTGCGGGCATGACTAATAGTTTTGCAGGAACAACCAAAGATCCGGCCTTAAACACAAACCGTACTTTTGGGTATCAAAACGGCAGAAAACTACCAAAAGATTACTACGATGATATCATGGGTGATAAGGGAATCTTCTCTACGGCCCCGGACCTATTTAAGTACTATAAAGTCCTGAAGTCGGAAAAAATAATTTCAAAAGAGAACCTACGCGAGATGTATACGCCCCGGAGCTTTGAGCATCCTGGCATCCGGAATTACGGTTACGGTTTTCGGTTATGGGTAAACAATAAACAACAAACAGACTACATCTACCATACCGGCTGGTGGAAAGGATACAATACTATCATGTTCTTTGATTTGCGTGACGACTTCGTTATCATTGTACTGAGTAACAAATATAATCGCAGTGTGTATAACATTAAGGAAATGGTGGACATCATGCATGGCGACAGCAAAAACTCTACTTTGGAAGATAATATACTAGACCAGTAGTTAGTGATAAGTTTTAGAAACTTAAAACAGTCTCCGACTATTTTGCACTAAAAACTAGGCACTAGATACCATTTATTAGAAACTAATTATGCTCTACCGTTTTTTACAGATTTATGTAGGTGCCATCCTTAAACTTTTTTTCAAGGATGTAAAAGTATCTGGGCTAGAAAACATACCCAAAGATAAACCTGTGATTTTAGCAGCTTTCCATCCCAATTCTTTTCTAGATGCCATGGTACTAGACTGCCTTATCCGTAAACCTGTTTGGTCTTTGGCTCGTGGCGATGCATTTAAGAAACCTTGGGTTCGAAACCTCTTGCATAAATTATGTATGATGCCTATTTACCGCATCTCCGAAGGGAAAGAAAATCTATCTAAAAACGACGAGACATTTGAGCAATGTGCCAAAGTTTTCAGGAAAGATGGACAAGTGCTCATATTTAGTGAAGGCCTATGCACCAACCAAACCCAACTTTTGCCCTTGAAAAAAGGAACGGCTCGTCTCACACTCCAAGCTTGGGAAGAAGGCTTAGATGTACATGTAGTACCAACTGCCGTAAACTACTCGCAATATACTTCCATTGGCAAAAAAGTAGCTATTAACTTTGGAGAACCTACACAGAAATCTAGCTTTGGTAACACAGAACTCACTGGCGTAAATGTAAACAGGTTTAACTCTCAGCTTAAAAAAGGACTTGAAAGCGTTATTACACGTGACTTTGGTTTTACCTCTTGGCGTACACCACTCCATTATTTTCTCTACTTCCTTCATTTACCGCTGTCTATTTTACTGAAATACTTTGTAAAAAATAAAACAAAGGGAACCGTATTTTTTGACTCAGTCTATGTTGGTCTTTTTGTAGCTACAATTCCCATTTATTGGGCAGTTATTTTGTCAATCTTGTTCCTTTGTGTACTCTAAGATAAAATTCTCCCAATAGTCAGCAGTTTGTAAATCCATATAGACATTGTTTAGAAAAAAATTTTAACTTTGTAGGATATTTTGCTTTCCCAAAAACTGTAATTAACTGATGGCTAATAAATTTCGCCCAAAAAAAACGGCAGATAAGCCAAAATCTGCGGCAGCATCTCCAAGAAGAAAAACGGAGAACTCCAACAGCAAAGGGCTTCTCTTAGGAGCATTTCTTGGTTTTCTTGGCCTATTTTTATTGGTTTCATTCCTTTCTTACTTGTTTAATGGAGCTGCAGACCAAGATTTGGCTCAAAAATCTCTTTCTGACATTTCTACTGACCAAAATGCCAAAAACTTCCTAGGTGTAATGGGCCTAAAGGTCTCACACTGGTTTTTGTACGTTTGGTTTGGGGTTTCTTCGTTCCTTCTCTTGCCTTTGCTTTTTATGGTTGGGGCAAACCTAATCCTGAAAGAAGACCTCTTTAAAATGGATTACTTCCGTTTTACTTTAGCTACATTCTTTTATGTAGTTATCATATCTCTGTTTTTAGGCTACTTCGTTTATATTTTTGGTCTAAACACCACCACATTATCCGGAAAAGTAGGGTTTCACACCAATGAACTTCTCTTCTCTTTCCTCGGCTACGGTAGCATTCTAGCCCTGCTCCTTATCTTTTTAGCTTGGATGATTTTCTTCCATGGATATACCAGTATAGACGACTACCTTCTAGGAAACAAGTTTAAAAAGAAGCCTAAGTCCGCATTCAAAAAATATGAAGGCGAGGATCCAATATATGAAAACGAAGAAGAAACCCCTTTTATAGAAGACAGACAAGAAGTAACAGAAGAAGAGCCTATAAACGAAGTAGAGTTTATTAAGGACTTCGAACCGTCTACGCTACCAAAAAAGCCATTTAAAGGTGATGAAATTGCGTTTACTATTGAAAAAGCAGAAGATAATGAACCTGCTGCCCTGGAGATAGAAAAAGAATACGAAGAGGATCAAGTCCTGGAGAAGTTTGGCGAATATGACCCCAAACTAGACTTATCTTCATATATGTACCCTCCCGTAAGCTTATTGAAAGAGTACGCTACTGCAAAATCCAATGTAAGCCAAGAAGAACTTGAAGCAAACAAGAACACCATTGTAGACACTTTTAAAAATTTCTCTATCGGTATTGCTTCTATAAAAGCTACAATTGGGCCAACGGTAACCTTGTACGAAATTGTACCGGAAGCGGGAGTAAGAATATCTAAAATCATTAGTTTAGAGCAAAACATAGCCCTAAACCTAGCCGCTTTGGGGATCCGTATGATAGCACCCATGCCAGGAAAAGGAACTATTGGTATAGAAGTCCCGAACAAAAACAGGGAAATGGTTTCTATGAAGTCCATAGTGGCTAGTGAGAAATTCCAAAGGTCCGGCTTTGAACTGCCTATTATTCTTGGAAAGACTATTTCGAACGAAATTTTTGTGACCGACTTGGCAAAAATGCCTCACTTGCTTATGGCGGGAGCCACAGGTCAGGGTAAATCCGTGGGCTTAAATGTAATCTTAGCGTCCTTGCTTTACAAAAAGCACCCTGCCGAAGTAAAATTTGTTTTGGTAGACCCTAAAAAAGTAGAACTTACGCTATTTAATAAAATAGAACGCCATTTCTTGGCCATGCTGCCCAATCAGGAAGAAGCCATTATTACGGATACCAAAAAAGTAATAAACACGCTTAACTCTTTGTGTATAGAAATGGATCAGCGTTATGACCTCCTAAAAGACGCCAGTGTAAGGAATATCAAAGAGTATAATGCCAAGTTTATACACCGCAAACTTAACCCGGAAAAAGGCCATAGGTTCTTGCCATACATCATATTGGTAATTGATGAGCTTGCAGACCTAATGATGACCGCAGGGAAAGAAGTCGAGCAGCCTATAGCCCGCTTAGCACAGTTAGCCAGGGCTATTGGTATACATTTGATTGTGGCTACCCAAAGACCGTCTGTAAACGTAATTACAGGCTTAATTAAGGCCAACTTCCCGGCTCGTTTGTCGTTTAAAGTAACTGCTAAAGTAGACTCCCGCACCATTATGGATATGGGTGGTGCAGAACAGCTGGTAGGAAACGGAGATATGCTGCTTTCTATGGGTTCGGAAATGGTTCGTTTGCAATGTCCTTTTGTAGATACCCCAGAGGTAGAAGGTATTTGTGAGTTTATAGGAGAGCAGCGAGGTTACGAATCTGCCTACATTCTACCCGAATATTACGGTGATGACGAGCAGCCAGAGAGTCCAACTTTTGACCCGAAAGAACTCGACCCTATGTTTGATGAAGCAGCACGCCTTTTGGTTTTACACCAGCAAGGTAGTACCTCTCTCATTCAGCGTAAAATGAAACTAGGCTCCAATCGTGCCGGCAGAATTATGGAT
>CAZBAV010000105.1:0-11206 GCA_964489955.1 uncultured Lacihabitans sp.
GAAAAAGAGCCTGGGCTTTTTCAGTGTGGCAATAAGATAGATGCTCTTTTAAGCGGTAAAATAAAAGTGGTGAGGTGTAATTCTACAGGTAAAGATATTACAGTTGATTATACTTTTACTTTTACCGAAACCAAAGGATTTGTTTACAAGCTTAACTATAAAGGGCAAAGCTTTAATCAGGTTACTAATAAAATAGACTTAGGTAGTAGTTCTCTTTTTGTAGAGATAAAGAATAATGAATTTATAATTACAGAACAGGCAAACTTTGCTCCCGTGATAACATCAAACGCATATAGAAATAGTATTTGCAAAGATAGAGAGACTATCCTTACCATTGCCGATTGTCCGGGGGCAGTAGTATGGTCGAATGGTCAAAGTGGAGCATCTATTACGGTTAGTCCCGGCATTACAACAACATATACTGCCGATTGTATGGATCAGTATTGTGTAAAAGCCAGTAGCAATAATCTTACCATTACAGTATACGAAACCTTAGACACACCCCAGCTCGCATCCTCCAGAACAGAAGAACTTTATTGTGCCAATATTGAAGCTGTAATAAGTTCTGCAAGTTTTTGTCCTGGTATACTAGAGTGGTCAGAGAATGGCGGAGCATGGTTAGCAGGTGATAACACTCGAAAGGTCTATTATCCCGGCTTAGAATCTGTACAGCAGTTTTCTTATAAAACGAGGTGCAAGTTAAGTGACTGCTACAGTGAGGAGTCCAATGAAATAATGCTTAACATAAAACCAAAGCCCGGTTCTCCAATGATAGAAAAATCTCCGGTTGACTATGTGGCGTGTGGAGAGGTAACTTTGCTCGGCTATAACTGTACAGGTGGTACACTTAGATGGACTAAGGATGGAGTGTACAGACCAGATTTAGATGGGACCGCAATTATTTCAGAAAAAGAGAATGGTTCTTACAATTACTCTTTGCAGTGTTATGACCCGGATGGCTGTGAGAGTACACCAGCTACTGCACATATTGTGATTGACAAATGTAAATGTAAGCCTGAAGCCCCATATGTGTTTAGACACCCGGATGTGGATGTTGTAGAATATGGTACACCTCTAAAGGTTCAGGCTTGGGGTTGTGAGGGTACAGTAATTTGGCATAATTCAGGGGAACAGCTAATGGGCAGGGGCTCGGTATTATACCATGTAGAAATGGGTGGACCACACCTCTACAGAGCCAAGTGCATTGATGCTAATGGCTGTGAAAGTGATTACTCTAACTGGGTATCTGTTACAGTAGAAAAGTGTCTTAATCCGCCTTCTGCCCCTGAAGTTTTTTCAAAAATTCAAGATATTGCTGCTGACCAAAATACAGTGTATGAAGAAGGAACAATAGTTGAAATTCAGGCTTTTGGGTGCTCTGGAACTACTACGTGGTATAACTCAGGAGGGGTGAAAGTCTCTAATGATGAAGTATACCCTGTATCCAGTAAGGGGGATCATTACTTTAGAGCCACGTGCACCGCCGGTGACAATGACTGCGAGAGCGGGCTTTCTTCCTGGGTAAGAGTGCAAATTGGTAAATGTATAAGTACGCCTTCAGCTCCTGTCCTTAGCCCTCTTAGCGGAAGTGTTTCCGGTTCTCAAACTATTACGATAACTGCTTCCGGATGCGGTGGCACTGTAAGATGGAGTACAGGATTCTCAGGAGGGTCAATACAGGTGGGAGCCGGTATATATACAGCCCAGTGTGAGGTTAATGGCTGTACCAGTGGAAATTCTAACGCTGTGACGATAAGCAGTGATAGCTCTAGTGAATGTGATTTTACTTTTTCGGTTTCAGCAGATAAAGAGTCTGTTTGTGGTACAGATAAAGCTACATTAACGGCATTAGGCTGTAGTGGAGGAACAATAAGCTGGAACAATGGATTAACAACCACCACAGTGGAGGTTGCCTCAGGGACGTATATTGTAACATGTAACAAAGCTGGATGTGATCCCAAACAAGCTACAAAAAATATTACCGCTTCTAACTTACCATCACCACCGGTTATTAGTACAAACACATCTACAGTATGTGGAACCGAACAAGCCACCCTTACTGCCGCGGCTTGTAGTGGCACAATTAACTGGAGCAATAATACAACCGGATCAAGCATAACTGTAGGGGTTGGAACCTATACGGCTACTTGCAGCACGGATTGTGGGACGAGTGGGAGTTCGAATTCTGTAAATATTGAGGAAAATTGTGGAGATGAGTATGTTGAATGCTGGCAAGTAAAGCGTTGTTCTGATGGTGAAATTTTTTACTCTACTTCTAATTTAGCTCATTACCAACTAAATAGAAGGCTCGTTAGAGAGGATATTAATTACACTTTAGATGCAGACATTTCAATAATGGTATTTAAATCAAATTCAAAAATTATAGGAACTGTTAGTGTTTTACCCGTAGTAGGGTGTTCAATAGAGGAAACTTTAACTCTGCATGAGGTACAAGATTGTTACACAAATGAAGTATATTGGATTCATTCTTTTACAGGTACTGGACATAAAACAATGGATGAGGCAATACAAGGGCAGACTCTTTTAGTTTATCGCAATGATGTCTCTACCTCAGGGGAAAAGAGGTATCACTCTCTTCATACCTACACAGGTAACTCAAAAGTTGTACAAAGGAATCAAGTAAAGTATTCAAATTCAGTAATGGTTTTGGATTATTTCGGTTGTTTTCAGTCTAATGCAGATATTGGTTTTCTATTCGAATCTACTTTTGATAGTAAGGACAATACGTCCTTTTCTCTAATAGGAAAGTTTATTGGAAGTGATAATCTCAAAGACTTCGTATTGTTGATGTCACTGACTGGAGATTATTATGATTATAAAGTTGCCTCATATAATTCGGAGAGAATTTTTCTAGACCATAAGAACTTGTATCCTTACTCCTATAAGAGTTTGCCTCCCGTTATATATTTTAAATTAGCGAATATTTTAGATTATAGGAAATTTAAAACATTCAGTATTACTAAAGAAGAGATAGTTAGTAAATGGAGATAATACTGCCATTCTCCTATATAGATAACGTATCAAACTTAGTGATGACCTCATTTCTGGTAATGCCTAAAATGTGTTGTTATCTCTCCAAAACGCCGTTCTTAGTACAGAAATTAGATAAAACAGGTAGCCTGGCGGTTACCTGTTTGTTTTATAGCCTACTAAAACAAGTGAAATAAGTATCCGTATTTCTTCATAAACCTAAAAGCCTGGCCTAAGGACGGCTAATATGCGTAATATCGTCTGCCTCCGCAGAAGTAAGATGTACCCTACCCTATTCTGCTTCTTTCTCCAGAAAATGAGGGTTGATTTTAATCCTGACCCCAACAGTAAAAAACATAAATCATTGTATATCTGCATTTTATTATTTAACTTCATATATCCGTACCGGGTAACTGCCCGGAATGAGCACTACTTTCCGCAGCTGTATGCCTGCGGTAAATGACCGTATTCTGTTCTGATAGACCCCTGCTATAAACAGCTAATCCAACCCGGAATCCGCATCAGGAATGTAAACAAACCAGGGTAAAATCAGTCTAGCTTGAAACAGTATTTTTATTAGGATCTGATGCGGACTCCGGATAAAATAAACCCGTATGGAGATACCTTACCACTTTGACTTTAACGGCGATTCCCGCCAGAAAACCGTTCTGGATAAACTACCCTTATGGTGTAAATATTCCTTGAAAGCAGTTAACAATCCTCACTTTTTTTCCTGGAAGCAGGCCGAGATTGTAAGCCAGCAAATTAATCATCACACGTTTTTCATTGACCTTGTTGAGCTTAGAGTAAAACAGGATTTTGTGATTCCTTTCAAAATAACGGAGAAAAACCTTTCTCTTATCTTTGTTTTGGAGGGAGAGGCTACTTTTTATACCGATGAGGATAAACATATTAATGTCATCCGAAATAATAGCTTTCTTATTTCTATTTTCAATAAAGGTAAGTTCAGACTTAAAACGGAAGCCGGGCACCACATTTTCTTGCTGATTAACATGGATCCCGAATGGATTGAGAAAAAACTAAAGAGGCTTACCCACATCCAGAAGATTGTAAACATCTTTAACAAGGAAGAGAACTCCTACCATCTCTTGTTACAATACAGGATTAACCGACAGATAAAAAGCTGGTTAAAAAAGGTGATTAATTACCCTAAGCAAAATCAAGAAACAATAGACAGCACCCTCAAAACCTATGTTTCCCATATATTGAAGTATTATAATGAAAGAGTTAAGTCCAGAAATGCTCTTGCAGAGCAGGTAAAAGTATATATAGAAGAAAACTTCACGGACTCTACCCTTAGTGTATCCCTACTAGCCGATATGTTCTGTGTGACCCGGTTTACTCTCCTAAACCATTTTAAAAGAAAATATGGTATAAGTATTCAAAAATATTATACCACATTAAGAATGGAGAAGTCCCAGGAATTAAAAAATTCAGGACTGAGTCCTAATGAGATTTTTGAAAAAGTAGGTTATACAGATGTTAGATCCTACCGGTCTACCCGTAACGATTACACTAGACGTAAAAGTAAAAAATGAGCAAAAGGACAGAAATGTGAAAGAAATTTGACACGTCTAACCATTCTTTTTATCATTTCTACTTTCCAGCCCCGAAAACCCTTCTGAACTTTGTATCGTAAAACATTGATAACATGAAGGTAAGAACAACCCTACTACTATTACTGCTCTGTTTATGGATACCTGTAAGCATAGATAAGCTGGTGAATTTCGAGGCCTTTAGAAATGGCATGCTGAGGCAGCCCTTTTCAGGTACGCTTGCACGTTCCTTGGTCTACGCTCTTCCGGTTTCAGAGGTTTTTACGGTAGTACTATTGCTGCTTCCTAAACTCAGGTTTTACGGATTTTTGCTCTCTACCCTGCTCATGACAGCGTTCACCGCTTACATAGGCACGGCTCTGGCGGGAGCGTGGGAAAAGCTACCCTGCGGCTGCGGCTCAGTCATCAGTGGATTAAGCTGGAAACAACATTTCATTTTTAATCTGTTTTTCTTACTGATAAGCGGATACGGACTATATATCACGAACATACAGCGAGGCGGGGCCGTGGGAGGCGAAACCGCTAAGGGCTGGCCGGCCTAAAGGCAGTAATAAAAATTTATATAACCTTAATTTTTTTCAACTATGAAAACGTTTTTTAAAACAAACCTGATTGGAATTTTCGCAGTATTGTTAGCTGTGGGGACAATGTCGTTTACGATGCTAAGAGTTGATGAACCTGATCTTAAGTGGTATGAAGTAGGGCCAACTGGGACTATCGAAGATGAGACCAGCCCTCCTTCCGGAACCTGCGAAGTGGATTATCATGCCAATATTTGCAAAATACTTTTGGATACTGAAAATCCAATACCACCAACTGTAAGTGATGCCAATTTCTACGGTTACACAAGGGGAATTGCAGGCGTAAGAACTCCATAAAAAGTGAAAGAAACCATCAAACTCCTGATGGTTTCTTTTTTGTATTATCTAGGATTCTGCTCAATTCCACTTAGTAAAATAACCTCCGTTGGTATAGGCCAAATGTACCTCTTATCTCCTGGCTCTAGCTTATAAATAATATCATTCAGGATCCGGGTTATTGTAGTCATTGACTCAGTGTCTTTATTAAGTCTCCGTAAATCTTCCCATCTGATACCTCTAAAAACCAATTCTTTCCTCCGTTCTTTTAGAATTATAGTTAGTAGTTCTTCTCCGGATGCACTGATAGGTATGTAGTTTATTATCCTCTTTTTTAGAAACTGATTAAGCTTGGTATTTGCCTGGTGGGTATCTCCTAATCTTTGGAAACATTCTGCTGCTGTTAAGTACATTTCTGAAGTAGTAAAACCCGTAAAAAATGGCACTCCACCTTGATAGGAGCCTTTGAAGGTATAAAAATCAGAGTTTTTAAAGAAAAATATTTTCTTGCGGTAATCATCCTCAGCGTATAAATCTAATAATTCTGAAGGAATTTGTAAGTTTGAAGGCGAGAATATAGAACCCGTTTGCATCCATGAATGAAAAATAACCTCTTTGTTTTGCTTGATTCCTCCCTGGAACGGATACCGGAGTCCGGCATCTATGGTAGAAAAATCCGTTAACTCCGAATATATTTCCAGAGTTTTCTGGGCAAAAATAAGTGCTTGGGCGTAATCACCTTTCTGTAAATATACTCTGGAAAGCAGGTAATAAGCCGCCGCCTTAGAAGGTCTTTGCGTAACTTGAGCTTTCTCCGGAAGCTTTTCAGCAGCAGTATCCAGATCTTTTATGATTTGGCTGTAAACTTGCTCCAAAGAAGCTCTGGTGGTTTTTGTCTCCAGTTCAGATGTTAACTTAACAGGTATTCCAAGCTGCGAACTTGCCGTTTGTTCATTATAAGGCTCCGCAAACAATTGTGCCAGGTTATAATGTGAATACGCCCTAAAGAATAAAGCAGAGCCCTCTACTTGGTTGTATTCATCTTGATTGCCGCCACTTATACTTTTCAGTTTATCTAAAACCGTATTGCAATAAAGGATTTTAGAATAGCCAAATGCCCAATCGCTTACCGGAGCATTCTGATATACATCCTCAGCCCAAATGTAGCCGTTCTTTTCATGGGGACTAGAAATAATATTCCATTGCTGTTGGGATAGGGTATAATTATCACTTCCTATTTCGCCCAATTCGCTTGGCGTTCTACCGTTCATCATTCCGCTGTTATCAAGCAGAGCTTGTAAATCTTTCAAAGTGATTGGAATTGATAAAGTGGAGTCCGGCTTCACATTTAAGAAGTCAGAAGTACATCCTTCTGCCAGCATAGCCAGTGTTACAAGTATTATTTTTTTCATTTTCTTAAAGATTTGCAGTTATACCGAAAGACATTACTTTTTGAGCTGGGTAGCGTGTGTTGGGATAATCAGGGTCTAAACCCGTATTTGTGGCTTTCCATAGAACACCTAAGTTTCTGGCGTTAGCATATACCCTAACAGACTTCAGGCCCTTTATAGGTCTGTGAAATTGATATGATAAACTGATGTCTTGGAGTCTTATATTATCCCCCTTCTCAATCAGGGCTGTAGACCATCTATAAATGCTTTCACGATTTGCATTTAAAGCGGATGGAAAAGAAGGGATGGTAGTATGTAATTCATCGCCAGGGTTTTGCCACCGTTCCAGATAATCTCTGTGGGTTGTCCCGTTATTTATCAGAGAAAAATAATCTATACCATTTCTTCTAAAATAGAAGCCGCCCTTGTACATCAGGTTTGCAGAGACAGAGAAATTTTTAAAGCCAATGCTGTTTCTCATAGATGCACTGTGAAGGGGTACTGTAGAACCCATGTATGCTAAGTCTTGGTATTGAAGAGAGGATAAATAACTGCCATATCCCTCGTAGGTATCTATTTCTGAACCATCAGAAAGTTTCACTACGGGGTTTCCATTATCAGCAGAAAGCCCAAACATTTTATAACCATACAGTGCGTCTATAGTTCTTCCCTCTACAGGTATAGGAGATGACACAAAGGTAGAAGCAGGAATATTGGGATTCCCATTGTACTTTTTCACAGAACTCCTTACATAATTGTATATCCAATGCGTTTCCCAGGAAACGGCCTTTGAAGCCCAATTTTTGGTAGTAAGCTGTATGTCAACACCCTTGGTTTGGGTGGATGCAAAATTGATGCGGTTGACTACCCCTACAGGAAGAACAGTCCTGCTCACAATGCCCGTAGTTGGATCCATTGCTGTTTCACCAATGAGGTCGGTAGCATTTTTCGAAAACCACTCAACACTTCCATTTACTCTTGAGTTAAAGGCCGTAAAATCCCCACCTATATTGAAGGTTTGTGTTTTCTCCCATCTTAAATCGGGGTTTCCGGCAGTTTGTAACTGCCCGTATGGCAATCCTGAAACTAAATCTGAAGACACCGTAGCATATACCGGAAAAGCCGTGATATTCTTAACGGTATTTCCGGCATTGCCGTAAGTAAACCTTAGTCTTACATATGATAAATGCTTTAGATTAAAAAAGTCCTCATTGCTTATTACCCAGGCACTTCCTATGTGCCAAAGCGGCACACCCTTTTGGTTGGTATTGACTCCGTAAAGGTTGGAAGCATCCCAGCGGGCACTGCCTGTAAAGTTATATTTTGAGAGCAATAGGTATCCCAGATTGGTGTAATAAGACACAAAGCGGTCTATAAGCATTCTTTGCTGCCTTCCGGCTGAGGGAATGCGACTGGAAGATACCGGTCTTACTGGGTGGAAAGCCGTAAAATCAAACATCGTACTTCCTTGTCCTAATTCATGAGAATATCCATAAAGCATAGTTTCCGGAGAGGTGGTAGTATTATTTTCTCTTAGCTCTGCTCCAGCCATAGCGTCTAAAACCGATTTCCCAAAAACACGATTGTAATTAAGCTGCAATCTGCCGGAATGTACGTTTTGTCTTGATCCCGATGAGTTAAAAACACCTCCTATGGGAATAATTCTTCGATCATTTTGTTGGGTAAAACGATTAATCAAGTTCCGGGCATAATATGAATCACCTGTATACATATTCTCACGGTTTCCTAGAAAGTTTTGGTATTGGTAGAGGAATTCAGTGCCAAAACTCTTACTCCATTGGTAGGACAAGGAAGTGTTTATTCTGTTTTCTGAATTTCTGGTAATATTATTTCTGTTATGAGGTTCCTCCAGAGGATAATAAGACCAGTCAAGCAAATTTTTGTTTCCATCAGATTCTTTATAAATATTGCTATAATCTCTGGGAATAGCGGCAGCTTTTCCCTCAGGAGTCAATAAGCTGGCATAAGGATACAGGGTGCTGATACCGGAGGTTTCCAGATCAGAAAGAGTTATCCCGTTAGTCCGCATACTACTTTTGGTGAGGTTCGCGTTTACAGCCAAACTTAATTTAGTACTAATTTGTAAACGGTTATTAAGGGTAATAGTAAGCCTGTCTGAGTCACTATACCGTACCGGTGTACCCAAATGATCATAACCTGCCGAGAAGTAGTATGTATGACGGGGCGTGCCTCCCTGCAGTGTTATGGCATACTGCTGGTTAAGTCCGTTTCTATAAAGATATTTATTGGCATCATTGAGTACATCTGCTGATTCGAAACCACTGATTATTCTTTCGGCTTCTTCCCTATCCATAAGGCCTCCTTTTACCCTTTGCCATAAATCTACAGACGGAGTAAAGGCACGAGTTTCAATAAACGGATATACTCCTCTATCAAATAGTTCACGTTCTACAGCTATATAATCTTTAGAAGAAATATAGCTGGGATTATATCTTAAATCGGGTTTTGCGGTTGTGATAGTGCCCACGTTAAAAGAAATAGCCAGCGGTGAGTTTCCATTTCCTTTGTGAGTGGTAATGACAATCACTCCATTGGAGGCTTTCGCTCCCCATATACTTGCAGCAGATGCATCTTTTAGGATAGACATAGAGGATACGTCATTAGGATTAATGTTATCCAGGCTCCCTTCGTATGGAAAATTGTCGAGGATTACCAATGGCTGACTTTCTGCAAAGAGCGTGTTTACTCCGCGGATACGTAGTGAGGGGCTGCCTCCTTGGTTTTCCCTGTACAGTTTACTGCGGTCAAAGGCTAAGCCGTTGGTCACTCCTTCAAGGCGACTTACAATATCATAACTAGATACCCTATTTAAAACCTGCTGGTTAATTATTGAAAAAGAGCCCGTACTGCGTTCCCGTGAAACGGTTTGGTAGCCCGTAGAAACTTTCACTTCTTCTAAAGTATTGGGGTTTTCATTCATGGCTACTAGAAGGGTGGTTTCGTAAACCTGCGTGAGGTCAATAGAAAGTGGATAAAATCCCACATGTGATATTTGTATCCTTCTGTATTCGGCATTTACTTTGGCTACACCTACGGCATCAGACAGTACGATGAAACGGTTCAGGGTATCAGAAACCACCGCATTAGGCACCAGCGTGCTATCACTGGCAGATACCAATTTTATGGTGATAGTTTTCTGGCTGTAAGCGGGTAGAAACGCTGCCATGCAGCACATAAATAGAATTGATTTCATAGTTCTGCTGCTTTTATAATTAGAATATCTAAGTTTACTTCACGCTCTGTGATAGAAAATCCATGACGGAGCAGCACGGTCCTTACAGCCTCCATGTCTTTGAGGTCTATGTCTTTATCATGCTCCAGCATCGTATCTCTGGATTCAGCTTCGGGTACATCTATTACCACCGGGAGGGCTAAAGAAGAATTTACATAAGCTACGCTCTGATAAAAATGCCACAGGGAAGTTCTTTTGGCGTTTACACCTGCTTCTGCCGGAGAGCTTATGTTGCTTCTGGAAATTTGGAGTGATGGTACCTTCCTCTTTTCTATGCGGCCACTTATACCTAAGTATGCAGATAAAAAGCGGTTGGTTTCTTCTTTGGTTATCTCCTGTATTTTGTCTCTTTTTGTAGGGGTAGGCAGGGTTAAGCTATAGCAGAAAGTATTTTGGTTTAGCCATAAGTCTATGGCATCTTCAGAAGGAGAATTTTGTGCATAATACATAAAATCTAACGACGCCCTGCTTACAGAATCTATCTCAAAAAGAATTCTGTTTTGGCGGCCATCCCATGGGATAAGATCACTATAAGCATACCAATACATAAGCCTTACGTCGGTATTAAATACCATAAAACTCTTAGGATTTGTGACAGAGCCGCCTATGCGTGCATTAATACGCTTAGAGAAAACAGATTGGTATAGTAGAGATTCCACTCCTCCTCCATTCCCTTCTATCAGTAAGGGCTTATTCTGGTCAAAATTTGTATCCTCATTTTTTTGCTTTATTGATAAAGGTTTCCCTGCAAGTGTAGTGCTTATATTCTCTATCGTGGCATACTCCGCCCCTGTTACCGCCAGCACCTCACCTGCCCTCACCCACACCTGATGCGGTATACTGCGGTGCGGAAAGTACTGCTTCACCATTGTATCTCCCACCACACTAGGCAGCTCATACCCCCGCTTGGTTAAAAAAGGCAGCACCTTCTCCCCTACTTCATACGTGATGGGTACCACCGCCAGCTGCTCCTTAAACTCCTTTTGCAGAGTATCCAACTTGGCTAGTGATTTTATACATGCCCCACACCACGTAGCCCAGAAGTCAAGTATAATGAGCTTGTCTTTGTACGCATTGAGAGTGATGGTTTCTTTGCCCTCGGGGTGGTTAATAACC
>CAZBAV010000106.1:0-11149 GCA_964489955.1 uncultured Lacihabitans sp.
GGATATTTTATTTGAGTTTCAAAGTGTAAGGCGTCTCCGCCACACAATAAAACTCTTGGGTTATAAGATTCATTAAATTTTTCTATCATGCCGTTAACTTCCTGCACTATACCATTAAGTACGCCGCTGGTAATGCAGCTTTCTGTAGTAGTACCAATCACCGCAGGAATATTAACTGAATCAATTAACGGTAACTTCCCAGTAAAAGTATGTAATGCGTAAAATCTAATTTTTCGACCTGGAGAAATCACCCCACCTAAAAAGTCTCCTCCTGCTAAAACCAGGTCATATTTTATAGCTGTACCCATATCTACCACCAAACAGTTTTCTTCTGGGAACCTTGCGTTTGCACCTACAACTGCGGCCAAGCGGTCTCTTCCTAAGGTTTCCGGGCTTTGGTAACTATTTTTTATTGGTATAGGCGTATGCCGAGTAAAAAAATAACAGTGGAGAAATTCCTTAAAAAAAATAGCAAGAGACTCTTCTGTATGTACCACAGAAGATACGATAATCGGCAGTTTTGTATAGTTCCCTAGTTCCATTACAGCATCTTCCAAACTACTGTACCTTCTGGTTTCTTGTAATTTACCTTCTTCAAAAAGACCAACTTTTGTGGATGTATTACCGACATCAACCGCTACTGTATACACTTTTTTTCTCCTAAAGTAGGTACTTTTTGAGCACTGACCAAAAACTATTACGTGCTTTTTCTGGAGGAATTTAATCTCTTAATTTTTGATAGCATTTAAAATAGCATAAATTAGGGCAATTTTTGAATTTTACCTTACCATAGCATGTCTAAAATTAAAGTTGGGGTTGTAGGTACCGGTTTTATAGGACCAGCCCATATTGAAGCCCTCAGAAGGCTACCAAACATAGAAGTTACCGCCCTTTGCGAAGTTAACTTAGAATTAGCCACCTTAAAAGCCGCCCAACTTGGTATAGAAAGACCTTGCACATTTGACCAGCTTTTGGCCATGGAGGATATACAGTGTGTACATATTTGTACGCCAAATTTCCTTCATTTTGCACAATCAAAAGCTGTTCTGGACGCGGGCAAACATATTATTTGTGAAAAACCTTTGGCTACAGATGCCGCAGAAGCCAAACAACTAGTTGAACTAGCAAAAAGCAAGGGCTTGGTAAATGCAGTACATTTTAACCTCCGATACTATCCCCTGGTAAGACAAATAAAAACCATGCGTGAGAAAGGCGAGATAGGCCAAATCTATAGTATTATGGGTTCTTACCTACAAGACTGGTTGTTTTATGCCACTGATTACAGCTGGAGGCTAGAACCAGACAAATCTGGTGACACGAGGGCGATTGCAGACATTGGCTCTCACTTAATAGACGCTATTGAGTACACTACGGGCTTAAAAATAGTAGAAGTTTTTGCCGACTTTAACATCATACACAAAACTCGTAAAAAACCTCTGAAGCCAGTTGAAACATACTCTGGCAAGATGTTGACACCAGAAGATTATGCCGATGTGCAAATAAACACAGAAGATCACGCTACGGTTTTACTTCGTTTTGACAACGGAAACAAAGGTTCTGTTACGGTATCCCAAGTATCTGCCGGTAGAAAAAACCAATTGAAACTTGAGATTTCGGGTTCTGAAAAATCAATTGCATGGAACTCAGAAGCTCCAAACGAACTGTGGATAGGACAAAGAGATACAGCTAATGCCACACTTATACGTGACCCTTCTCTAGTACATGCTGAAGTTAGGCCACTTATAACCTATCCAGGTGGACACAATGAAGGTTTTGGAGATACTTCTAAGCAACTATTTAAAGAGGTATATGAAGCAGTAGCAGAAGGGAAAATGCCAGAAAACCCTAAGTTCCCTACTTTTGCAGATGGGTATAGAGAAATATTGATCGCAGATAAAATATTAGAAAGTAACAATACACAAGCATGGGCAAAACTATGAAAACCATAAAAGGGCCGGGTGTTTTTTTAGCACAATTCCTAAACGATACACCTCCTTTTAATACACTAGAAGGCATAGCTGGTTATATGGCTGGTTTGGGCTATAAAGGTCTGCAAATCCCTACCAATGACCCTAAAATTTTTGATGTTGCTAAAGCTGCAGAGTCAAAGACCTATTGTGATGAGGTTAAAGGTTTACTTGCAGACAAAGGGCTAGAAATTACGGAACTGTCTACCCACTTACAAGGGCAGCTGGTGGCGTCTCACCCGATATACAATCCGCTTTTTGATGCATTTTCTCCTAAAGAGGTACACGGAAACGAACCTGCACGCAGGGAATGGGCCATTGAACAAGTGAAACTAGCAGCTAAGGCATCTAAAAACTTGGGACTAAGCTCACACGTGGGTTTTTCGGGTGCTTTGGCCTGGCCATTTCTATATCCTTGGCCACAAAGGCCCGCAGGACTTATAGAGACTGCTTTCAAAGAATTGGGAAAAAGGTGGAAACCTATCTTGGATGTCTTTGATGAAAATGGTGTAGATTATTGTTATGAACTGCACCCGGGAGAGGACTTGTTTGACGGTACTACTTTTGAGATGTTCCTAGAAAATGTAGATAATCACCCACGTGCCAATATTAATTACGACCCAAGTCATTTTGTATTGCAAGCTCTAGATTATGTGCAGTTTATAGATTTTTATCATGAACGCATAAAAGCTTTCCATGTGAAGGATGCCGAATTTAACCCAACAGGAAAACAGGGCGTATATAGTGGCTTTGCGGGCTGGGCAGATCGTGCTGGAAGATTCCGTTCGCTGGGCGACGGGCAGGTAGATTTTAGTTCTATCTTCTCTAAACTTAGTCAGTATGGATATGACGGCTGGGCAGTGCTTGAATGGGAGTGCTGTATAAAGTCTTCAGAACAGGGTGCGGCTGAAGGTGCTCCTTTCATAGAAAGCCATATTATAGAGGTGGTTACACGTGCTTTTGATGATTTTGCAGCTACAGGTGCCGACGAAAACGTAAACAAACAAATCTTAGGTTTATAATGAAATACCTAATCCTATTTTTATTAAATCCACTGCTTCTTTTTGCTCAAGAAACAAAAAAGGTGAAGAATTCTAAAACAGGTGAAACTTACCATGTTTTAAAAAATGATAAAACAGTCAAGCATGGTAACTATACCAAGCTTGGCTTTACCAAAAGACTTATAGTACAAGGAAACTATGTAAACGGTAATAGAGAAGGAGTGTGGGATTCTTACAATATTGACGGCTCTCCCTACTTAAAATATGATTTCACCAAAAAGGAAATTGTGGCTTATACACCAGGGGCATTGCACAGAGAAAAAAGGTATAGAATCACAGACGAGCGTTTTCTTAATGATACTTCTGCTATACCTCCCATCTGTTTATTAGGAGAAGGATACCTTGGCAACCTTATAGTAAACAATATGACCTACCCCGTAAATGCACACAAAAGTGGTAAGCAAGGAATAGTACTCGTATCATTTACAATAGATAGAAATGGTAAAGCAGATAATTACTACGTAAGCAAGCCTGTAGATAAAAATTTAGATAAAGAGGCACTGAGGGTGACTAAGTTACTATCGGAAGATTGGCTGCCTGCTACTATCAATGGGATACCTGTAGATGCAGAAGTAACGTTTTCATTTAATTTTGAAGATGGGGAGGGGCGTATACACTAATCTACTTCCAGATAATAAGTATAAAAACCTCTTTGATTTTATGTTGAAAGTAATTGTACACCAAAAAGCTTGTGTTGATATTCTTAAAAATAAAACCCGTTTAAATCTTTTAGGATACTTAATAGGAAGATCCATATCTTAAATTAGAAAAAATTAAACCTCTTCATTAACTCGTCTTTTTGTGAGCGGGAGATGGGTATTTCTTTTCCGTTTACTAGTGTAAGAACCAAGATATCACCTTTGTTGATTTTTTTTACATACTTAAGATTAACCAAGAACTGTCTGTGTATACGTAAAAACCTGTCTGTGGACAGAGCCTCTTGTACTGTTTTCAGAGCCTTTACCACCGTATAATGCCTATTATCTATGGTGTAGAAATGGGTGTAGTTGTTATCGGCTTCGCAAAACACAATATCCTGTATACTCACCAAAGCTACTCCGTTTTGGTATGGCAGGGCTATTTTACCAACATTACCATTATCCCCTGTTATTGCACGACTTTTCTCATGTAATAAATTAAATTGCTTTTCGGCTCTTCTTACAGCCATAATTAAATCCGCATCTTCTACGGGCTTCAGTAGGTAGTCTACCGCACCATATTTGATTGCTTTTATACCAAAACTATCATAGGCAGAAACAAAAATTGGAATAAATCCTGTATACCCAACCTCATCCAAAACCATAAATCCGTTCTTTTCCGGCATTTCAATATCAATAAACACCAATTCCGGTTTAAGCCTCTCAATTTCAAGTATTCCCTCCCGCCCACTTTTGCATAGCTTCAAGATTTTAAAGTCGGGAAATAGTTTCCCCATTCTCCGGCTTAGAAGCTCTAAAGCCAAGGGTTCATCATCAATGATTATAGTCTTCATATTTTTAGGTTAGTTAAATAGGTAAATCAATTTTTACGTGCGTACCAGCAGAATGGCCACCATCTTTGAGGTCAATAATATCTACGGAACTGGCAGTACTATAAAGACGATTTAAGATTTCCATCCTTTCTGCCGTAATTTTCATACTAAATGACTTGTGTTTAAGAGCCGACTTACTTTTTAGCCTTTCGGCCTCTTCCCTTCCAATTCCGTTATCAATAATTTCAATAACTAAAGACTTCTCATCTTTCTTAGTCAGTTTTATTTTTACGGTTCCACCCTCTTCTTTATGCATAAGTCCATGCCAGATTGCATTTTCTACAAATGGCTGTATAATCATGGATGGAATATGGATCTCTTCTAAGTCTAAAGAACTATCTGTGAAAATTTCATATACTAATTTTTCACCAAAACGCATATGTTCAATCTCTAAATATAACCTCAGGGCTTGGATCTCTTGGTCTAAAGTTATGGTTTCTGAAGCGGAGTTTTCCAGTACTTTCCTAATGAGTTTGGAGAATTTGGCGAGGTAACTAATGGCCACCTCATTCTGGTTTTTATCTATGAAGAGGATAATTCCATTTAAACAATTAAAGATAAAGTGGGGATTCATTTGAGCCCTCAATGCCATTACCTCTATCCTTGCCACCCTCTCCTGGTACTCGCTTTTCAGGTTTTGATATTTATACCTCTCCTTATTTTTACTAAAACTCCAAATACCTACACCCGAAAAAATAGTAAGTAGTAATAAGAGTCCCACCCATTGAAGCCATCTGTTTTCCTGCTCCAGCTGAAGTTTAGCCTCCAGGTTTTCCCGCAGTTTCTTACCAGATTTATTTTGTTCCTTTAAAAAAGCCAAACTTTTTGCATGGTTAGCATAGTTAACTTTTTGCATAAGATACTGTTCTCTAAGCAGCTCCTCTTCTAATTTCTGTTGCTTTAACTTTTGTTGGAAAGTAGCCAATTCCAGATTTTTTATTTCATTATTTTTCGCCAGAATTTGTTTCTCACTTTCCTTTTTATGCAGCTCTATATCAAACTTCTTTTGAATTTCTTCTACCTCCCTAGCTCGCACTTGCCGATCCAGAGAGTCTTTCACCAACACGTACTCTTCAAAGTGTAGCAGGGACTTCTCATAATCGTTCAGCTCTTTACGTGCTAGATATAAGAGGTTATGGACTTCTTTGTGGGTGATACCAAACCTTTTAAATTGTCTCTTCTGTGCCTTATCTAATATTTCTTCTCCCTGAAGTACTGCTTTCTTATGATCATCTAGCTTAATGTACATCCGCATACGCAGGAGATGAAGAGTAAAGTCATCCAACTTTAGGGAATCAAACTTTCGCTTGGCCTTATCCAGATATTTCTCTGTATTTCTGTAGTCATCAAGCTGTAGATAGTTCTTAGCAATGTTTGCGTATAAATATGCCGGTCCAATACCGTCATTGAATTTGTAAACTGCATCCAGTGCATTAACAAGAGCATCTAAGGCTAGCTTATGCTGCTTTTTCCTTTCGTAGTAGTCTGCCAATGATACGTTTAGGTTATAAACATCGCGGGCTTTTTCGTTGTCTGTAGGTTCCTTATCTGATTGTACCTCTTTCAAAAACTGCTCTACATATGAGGGTGTGGCCGGATTATCGGTTTTGCTATAGATAGTTGCAATACATCTTTTAATAAAAAGTCTCTGATTTTTTGAGATATTATCATTTATCAGAGCCTCGTTATAAGCCTCCATTACTTTGCGGTAATTTGGACCAAAGCGTTCATAAAACTCTGCTTTTTTAATCAGCCCTTCCACCAAATAATAGTCATTATTCTTCTGTTTTCCATAAGTAATAAGCTTCTCTGACCAGTACAAAGAACTATCTGTAATAGGAGGCACTTCATGGAAGTATATAAATGCCAATTTACGCATTAGATCAGCAGTATTGTTCCTGGTAGATAGAGATACTTTATATTCTTGCAGCAGACCATTCTTAATGTTCCTCACATAGGGTACATCAAATCTCCTATTTACATCAAAATCGTAACCTTGATCCGGTCTGTTTTGGCAAATAACCTGCAGATTCCCGACGAAAAAAAACATCACCACCAAATGTTTTAAACATAAGGATACCTATCTATCATTGGTGGAGTAGAGGATGTTTTCACCGCATTATAGGGCTTGGTTACTTGGTTATCAACAAAGTAAGTAAAAAAAAATGATTATTCATATACCCAATATTGGTGAGCATATTTAGTGCCCAAAGACTTACCCTACAAAACCTACCATTCGCACCAAAAAAACTACAATTCGCCCTTATTATGCTAAAAATAAATGATTTACAAGATTAACTTAGCATAGTCCAGATAAGTAAATCACAAAACAAAATCATTATGAAAAAAATATTTCTACTCATACCTTTATTAATTTTCTTCAAGAGTATTGCCCTGGCAAACGACGGAGAAATATATAACTGCCCATTTAACTTTGTTCAAAGTTATGCCCCCGTAAATCCCACTTGCGGAGTAAGTAATGGAAAAATATCTTTATTTATTTCATCACTGCCTTCCGGTACCTTTACACTAGACTATAAAAAAAATGGCACTCCCGCTGCACATAATTTCACGAAAGGTGTCGGTGACTTTATGCTTACCATAAGCGGCTTAGGAGCTGGTGTATACTCTGAGTTTTCTATAACGCACAATAGTTGTACACTAACCAAGCCTATAACTGTGACCTTAGAAGAAAAACTTGAACTAAACTACACTCAGTATGTCTGTAATACGGACAATATTAGATTAAATACCAACCTGCCAGATGGCACATACACACTAAACTATACAAAAGACAACATAGCCACAAGCGGCAGTGTATCTGTGGTTTCAGGGGTTCTGAGCCTCGAACACCTACTGCCGGGAGTTTATTCAAATTTCAGCGTAACATACAACTCATGCACTGTGACCAACACCGAAGTTATAACCAAAGCACCACTTATTACACTATCTATAACTCAGGTGAACCAGCCCACTAGGTGCGGAAGCGGAGATGAAAATGTGGTATTCAGTACAAATTTACCAAACGGTAACTACGGTCTTACATTCTACACTATGAACAACCCCTACGACGGAATCTACAGAAATGTCACAGTGAATAATGGCGAGTTCACATTATACGCTTTATTCCCCACTGTATACAATCGTTTTGTGATAGTTTATAATGGTTGTCAAATAAACCTTTATGAAGCCGTTACAATTACAAATCCTACACCAACCTTAACTATCGGCGGTGTCACCAATCCCTCTGCATGTAATAAAATGGACGGAAGTATAAGCTTTTCAACTACTAATCTCTCCAGTTCTGTGCAATTTTCATACAAGAAAAACGATGAGTACATGGAGCAATATACCTCCGGTACTTCTATCATAGAACTAGGCCCTGGAGTTTACTCTGACTTTAGAGTTTACGGAAATGGAAGTGGCTGCATGGCCGTGCATAACACCAGTAGAACACTAAGTTCTGGAGGAGGAGTGATTAGTTTATCGCTAAAAGAGTCCCAAAATAGTAACTGCGGTTCTTCTACAGGGAGAATTACTTTTTATACCAGCCTTGCAAACGGGAAATATGAAATTAGCTTCAAAAATATAGAAAATGAAGAGCTTACCCGGGAAGTAGAGATAAGTGACGGAGAGTTTACAATGGGCGGTCTATGGCCTGGCACATATTCTAATTTTTCTTTTGGTCAATGTACCTATTCTGGAAGTATTTCGGTCGAAATCGGCACTATTCCGCCTTTTCTTGAATTCAATGACGTGCTGGTAAAGCCAACAACAAATTGTACATGGAATGGAGCATTTACTATCCTTACCAATATGCCATATAATTCCTCAGTTAGGGTTTTGAGTTATAAATATAATGGTACACCTACTACAATGTTCTCCTCAAACTGGTATCCTGACCGTTTCGAAGGACTTCGTGCTGGTATATACTCAGACTTCTCTCTTTCATACAATGGATGCACAGCAAGCCATGACACCACGGTTACTGTAAGTCCCATAACCACGTATACACTCTCCGTATCAAGTATTACTCCGCCAACCTCTTGTACTAGGCCGGATGCCTCCATTACGTTTAACACAAATATTCCAGACCGTAGTAATTACTATTTATACTACACCATAAATGGTAATAGCCTAAGTAAAGTTGTTACCATTTCAGGGGGTGCTTTTACCGTCAGTGGACTGCCAGGAGGTGTACTCACGGAGGTTTTTGTAAACAATAATTACCAATTTCCTTCATGTGAAGTTTATCACCTTGATCCTATCACTATAGAAAACCCAGCTACTACTTTATCCTTAGATTATAAAATAGACCCTACATCATGTTCAAGTAACAACGGTAGTATTGTGCTAAATAGCCAAATAATAAATACTGGAAATCAAGCTATTACATACAAACACAATGGTGTTAGTACATCTAATACTGCTACAGTACTTTCGATGGGTCGCGTATTACTAAACAATTTAGGAACAGGTATTTATTCCGACTTTAAAGTAAGTACATGTCCTACGCCTGCTACGCCTACTATTACCTTATCTGGCCCAGCACAGCCTGTATTAAGTTCTAGTTCCTTTTCTAATCCCATAAGTTGCAGTAGCAATGATGGGGCTATCCAATTTAATGTAACAAATCTCGCAGGAACACAGACACTTCATTACAAGAAAAACAACACAACACAATCTACACCCGTAAATATCATCAGTGGAGAATTTTCACTTAGTGGCTTATCGCCTGGTGTTTACACAGATTTTTACATGATTTCACCGAATGGTTGTACCAGCCACTTAAATGACATTTCGGTCACCATTATTTGTACCCCTTGCTCTAGCACATTAACCCTTGTCTCAACCGCTGATAATTACTCTACTGGAACACATATAAAACAGGCAAACAATACAACAGGAAAAATAACGGGGACTAACAAAATTACGGGTAGTGCACGGGTAACCTATGAAGCGGCATCCGTAGAGCTAAAACCAGGCTTTAGTGCAGCAAATGGCACCACATTTATTGCAAAACCAGGAGGTTGTAATTAAAAAATAAAAAGATGAAAGCATTAATAATCATATTGATACTAGTCTCACACTACGCCAAGGCTCAGTTTAATTTAGATGGTCCGCCAGTTATGGTCTGGTCCTCTACCTGGACTGATTCACACAGTATTTCCGATGGTGAAGGAGGTTTTTTTGTGGCATTTTCTTCGGGTTCCTCTGCACCTACCTATGCTGATATATTCATCCAACGTTTTGATGCCAACGGAAATAAACTTTGGGGAGATAAAGGGATACAAGTTACTAACCGGAGTGATAATGAAGGCCAACCTATGCTAGCCTTAGGTAAGACCAGTGCAGGTGCCAAGCGTGTAGTGGTGGTTTGGCACCCTAGAGGCCTTGGAGACATGTCGTTTTCTCTTTTAGCACAAAGTTATGATTTCACTGGAACGCCCCAATGGGCTGCTAACGGTGTGGTTATTTCAGACAAGGACTTTGGTGCCGGTATTGGCCAAAGAGCATACGATATAATCCCGACCTTTGATGGCACCCGTCTTATTGTTGGCTTTTACAGCTTTTACTATACTAACCGTAGTATAAAAATACAGTCTATAAACGTTGATAATGGATCAGTAACTTTTTCTAATAATGGCTTAACTGTAGAACCTGCCGTAACCGGAAATCGGGTACGACTGGCCTATACAGAGGATGGTTCTGGAAACATAGCTATAGCATGGCAAAATAACGAGTATAACTCCCCAAAAAAGGGTATAAAAGCACAGATTTTCAATCCTAGTACTAATACTTTGGTATGGGCAGCTCCCCTCCATTTATCTGCAAATACAGATGTAACTGCAACCAGCCATCATGAAATGGAGATGGCGGGCCAGACGGTAACGTGGCGGGATACACGCCATGGTAATAATGAGATTTATGTACAAGGATTCTATTCCAATGGCACCATGGTTTGGCCTATCGGTGGTAAACGGGTAACCAATATGCCCAACAGTCAAACCTTCCCAAAATTAGCCCAAACAACAAATCGTACTACTTATCTAAGTTGGGAAAATAGCAAAGAAAGCCATACCGACTCTTGCTATGTTTATCTTACACGCATAAACCCTGACGGTACTTTTCCCTGGGGAGAACATGGCGTTATACTATCAAAAACGCATAACACCTCATCTTCTGTGGAGCAATTTGAAACTGCCGTTACTGTAAAGAACGACACAGCACTAGTTTTCTACAAGGACAATGGTCACGTAAGACCTATAAACCCGACCTTGGCGTATTTAGTGCAAAAAGTTACGCCAAACGGGCGGCTTCTGTATGGAGAAAAGGGCCAAACAGTGGCGGGTATAAATTACTACGTAAATATTAACTCGCACCAGACAAACGTTATGCATACTGCTGATAATGGCTTTGTGCTACGTTTTAATACCGGCTATAATACAAGACTAGCAAAGGTGATACCATGCCCTACACCACCTCTACAGCCCTTGGTAACGCACGCTAAAGTTTGTGACGCTGGCTCTGTCTCTTATGTCACAGCATCAGCTTGCTCGGGTAGTGTAAACTGGTATCTTTCTGATCAA
>CAZBAV010000107.1:0-10921 GCA_964489955.1 uncultured Lacihabitans sp.
GAATATAAGTAGTCAGCATTTAAATGATATAGCCCGGAAAAATCGTGCAGCTACCGTAAAAAAACTAGTTACGAAAAGGTTGATATTAGAAGCCAAACGAGAACTCTGCTATGGGCTACTTAGTATTAAAGAGATAGCATTCAAGCTTGGATTTGAGAATTTTGCTTACTTCTCCCGTTTTTTCAAAAAACAAACCGGTTTCAGCCCTGAGCAGTTTAAGAATCAAATATAATATTCAACTTGTGCTATTGAGCCCTCAATAAATGCATTGCTCGTCTTTTGTTCGCATCGGAGATTTGCAATGTCAAACTACACTAATGTAGTTTTTAAAATTTTATGAGAAAAATAAGTATCGTCGTCTTTATCCTTGCATTATTAAACACTCTAGAATCCCTCAGTATAGATCTGTATCTTCCGGCATTTCCCGAGATGGCAAAAATCTTCAACACAAGCATTGGACATATTCAAATTTCCATATCGGTTTTCTTTGCAGGATTTGCATTAGGTCAGCTTTTATGGGGACCGCTATCAGACAGAAAAGGTCGTAAACCCATCCTCTACTTAGGCTTATTGCTCTTTATCATTGCATCTGTAGCTATCTATTCTACCAATAATGTGCACGTCTTATGGGCCATGCGTTTTCTCCAGGCTGTGGGTGGAAGTGTAGGCATTGTTCTTGGGAAAGCCATTGTAATTGACCTTTACGACAAAAAAAAGGCTGTAAACATATTCTCACAGCAATCGCAAATCAGTGGCATAGCTCCCATATTGGCACCATTACTGGGAAGTGTCCTACTGAGGTTTTGGGGATGGAACAGTTCTTTTTCTTTTTTGACTGTACTAGGGGCTATTTCTCTTTTACTAGTAATCAAGTATATTCCGGAGACCAACATCATTAATAAAAACACTTCACAGAAAAACGACCTCTATGATCAAGTCAAAATAATTGTCTCCAATAAGAATTTTAGGGTTTACACACTTATAGGAAGCATAGCTTTTTCTTCTCTCATCATTTATATTGCTAATGCCCCTTTCCTTTTTACGGAAGTTCACGGCTATTCCAGTGAGATTTTCAGCATAATTTTTGCCCTAAATTCGCTTGCCCTAATTCTTGCGGCTTATGTAACACCAAAGCTGGTGACAAGGCATTCTGATACCTCAGTCATGTTTGGTGCCACCTTATTGCTATTTGTCAGCTGTACCTTACATTATGCTGTGGTTATCTGGTCAGCACCCGTTTGGGTCGAAGTTACATTTCTTTTTTTATCATTAATAGCCATTGGTGTATTATTCCCAATAACAACCACAAATGCTCTATCTCCATTTAAAGAAGGAGGAGGTACAGCAGCTGCCTTAATGGGCTTTACACAACTAATGATGACATTTATACTATCAGGAGTTATAGGATTCATATCATCTGATTCCATACTACCTATGGCAGGCTCGAGGATTGTGATTGCTTTGATCGCTCTAATTATGTCATATCAAACATTCTCAAAAAAAGTTAGTGAGCCATCTTTAAATATATAATCTAGCCTCCTTTTTTTGACTACATTAAAAAAGGGTCTTCAATAGGGAAATCAGTAATGATTATGGAATCACTTCTTGCAAAATAAAATACGTAGCTTTAACCTGAAATTCGCAACACAAACTATAAGAATATGAATTATCTATCTATTGAGCCCTTTATTCCTTCCGGGCCGGACTTTGAAAAATCAAAACAACTATTTCAGGAACTTGATTTTAAAATTGAATGGGATGGCGGTGATCTTGTTGGCTTTCAGAATGGTAACTGCAAATTTATTCTACAGAAATACGACAATAAAGCGTTTGCCGAAAACCTGATGCTCTCAGTTAAAATAGCCAATATAAAAGAATTTTGGGAGGATGTGAGCAAAAAGAACCTTTCAGGGAAATTTGGTGTACCGCCAATTGGGCAACCAATAGAGCAACCCTATGGAAAAGAAGTAAATATTATTGACCTAGCAGGTGTTTGTTGGCATTTTATTGAAGAATTACCCTAATAAATCAAAGAAGGCCCAATATTGGTTTTGCACTGCATTCAACTTTATTAACCTCCGCAGATTTTCTCTGGCATTAAATAATAATTAGATGCCCTAAGCAAATACAAAAAATTTACTTCAGAGATTTCATCCTTTATATCAGGCTGGCCAACACTCACTCCCATAAGTTGGGCTTCGGCACAAGTATTTTGGTTTTGCTCCTCAACCAAACCTAAATGCTTGTTTA
Organism: uncultured Lacihabitans sp.; assembly: GCA_964489955.1. Lineage (GTDB taxonomy): Bacteria > Bacteroidota > Bacteroidia > Cytophagales > Spirosomataceae > Leadbetterella. Next base: position 2,251 of record CAZBAV010000107.1, read on the forward strand.
CGCTACTCATTTTCATTAACTTTGTGTATAACCCATTAAAAATAAATTACATGAGAACTCTTTCTACCTCCCTGTTCTGTCTTCTAATATTGTTCAGTGGTTGTAAAGTATCAAACAAGAGAAATATGACAACTCTATCTTTATTAGACACTAAATGGAAACTCATAGAGCTTAATGGCAAACCTGTTGCTGACAAAGTAAATGACAAGGAACCTTTCTTGGAACTCACAAAAACCGATATGCGGTACTCAGCCTGGGCTGGCTGCAACGGAATAGGTGGACAGTTTTCTCTTTTTGAAAACGGGAAATTGAGGTTTTCGCAAGGTATGTCTACCATGATGGCCTGTGCAAATATGGAGGTAGAGATTCAATTAAACAAAGCATTAATTGATGCAGAAAACTATACCACAAACGGCAATATCCTTTCATTAAATAAGGGTAAAATGGCACCGCTTGCCCGCTTTAAGAAAATGGAAACCAACCATGACCTGGACGGAACCTGGGAAGTGGATTATGTATCCGGGCCGAGAATTGCTTTTGAAGGGCTTTACCCTAATAAAAAACCTACTATTACATTTAATACAGCTGATACTAAAATAACAGGAAACAGCAGCTGTAATAGTTTCAACTCGAGCTTTGTAATAGAAGGAAACAACATCAAATTTAACGACCCTGCAAGCACAAAGATGGCATGCTCCGGAGAGGGTGAAACCGTTTTCTTCAAAACTTTGAAGACCGTAAATAAGTACAGCGTTAATGGCAATACTCTGAACCTCATAATGGGGGATTTTGCGGTGATGCGTTTACAGAGAAAGTAGGGTAACCTAGTATTAAATCAGTACTACCGCTAACGTTTTTCTTTTAATAGCCTAATGAAAAGTATTATATCAAAACTGAGCATTACAGCTCTCTTCTTTTCTCTCATGTCTTGTGATAAAGAAGAAGATATTGCATCAGGTAATTTTAGCCGTGGAGACCTTATTGAAGCCGTAGAAAATGGAAGTATCTGCAAAGCTGAAATAGTACAGCGTGTTACAGAACTGGATGCATCCACACTGGCTCAGTATGACGTCAGCTACGAACACATCACGTACCGTACCCAGTACATGGGTAAACCTATAGATAGCCGCGGACTATTAATACTACCCAAAGGAGTGCCCAATGTTCACCTCATTATGTACTGTCATGGCACCGAATTACCTTCTGTAAGGCTGAATGTAGAGAAAATCACACCGTCTCTGTATGACGGCGGTGAAGAGAATTTCAGCGATGTACGTAACATGGGGCTGACCTGGGCATCGGCAGGTTATGCTGTTTTCATTCCTGATTATATAGGTTTTGGACTTACCTTGGGCAAAGACCACCCCTATGTATATTACCCCGAAATGTTTATTTCTAATATTGACGGTCTGCTGGCCGTGAAAGAACGTTTGCAGCAACTGACATTGTCATATGATAATCGCTTGTTTCTGGCCGGTTGGTCGCAAGGAGCCGGAGCCGCTATTTCTGCCCATAAATATATACAGGAAACCTACGCCTCTGATTTTTCGGTAATAGCAAGTTCTGGTTTGGCTGGTCCTTATAATTTTAAACGTTTTGCGGAGAGTTTCCTTGAGCGAAAGAATGAAGAATTGGACGCCTTGCCTATTTTCTCATGGGGGCTGTATGCCATGAATAAATTTTCATCTCTCAAGAGACCAACAGACCAACTTTATACCTATCCTGTCTATGACCAGTTTTCATCCATTCTTACCCCCTCAAAAAAACCTTCGCAGGTATTTAGTGAATATTTTTTAAACAAATGGACGGATGGTTCTGATGTGGCACTTATTCAAACTCTGGAAACCAACTCATTCAATAAAGGCTGGAAGCCAACAGGCAGAGTGTTTTTGCACCATGGAGATGAAGACAGCTTGGTTCCGCCTTATAATACAGAAGACGCATTTAACGGTTTTACCGCTGCTGGTGGCGATGTAAAAAAATACATTTATCCGGGTGGAACACATATAAATAAACTGGGGGATTTCATATTCAATACTTTAAATGACTTTAACAGCCTCAGATAATGAAATACTTTTTTACACTTTTTGTTATTGTAATTGTTTCGCAGGTAACATTGGGCCAAAACTCCATTCGTCCTAATATATACTTGCAGGATATGCAGTATTATAATCCGGCATCCGTACCTCTGGATAGTAATTACCGTCTACAAACCGCCGTGTATGCTAAATATAAATCCGTAGATAATGAAGAGGCAATCTGGAATAAACCAATGAACATCTGGTTGAGCCATGTGAATAGAATTGGGCAAAGTAATTCTTTTTTCACACTCTCTTATGTAAGTGACGGCTATTCCTTTTTTAATAGAAATGCCTTGTACTTAGGTTATCTAAGACAAGTCAAACTAGGCAAATCATCCAGTATAAGTTATGGAGGGCGTGTTGTGGGTAATATTGATAAGGTCAATTGGAACAAATTTGAATTGCCTCACAATCAAAACAACAAATCACTATATTTTAACCCCGATATTGACTTGGGAATAACCTACCAGTTCAAAAGATTCAGTGCAGGTATTGGACTTAAAAACTTATTTGAAAACTCCACCAAAGTAGAGGGTGCTACCTTGCTTAAAAACAGGAAAGAAATAAATACCAACTTAAGCTATCGACAACCCTTCGGTAAACAATTTTCCATTACGCCCTTTGTATTATTGGCCCACGAACGCAGCACTTTGATTGATGCAGGACTTAGTTTTTCTTTTTTTAACACGATAAATGCTTCTTATGCCTTACGTGTAAATGAACTAAAAAGTGTCATTGTTTTAGATGCAAAAGTGACTAAAAACTGGAGTCTGGGTATAGCTTATGATCGCTCCTCATTAGTGGCTGATAACAATTTTGACTTTGTAATCAGATATAGAAGGTAGTTTTATGACATTACCTTATTACTTTCACTAAAAAATTAATTTATTTAGTAGCCTTTTTGGATGAGCAAGTATTAGTAAACTTGTTCTCCTTTAGAAAATATAAATGATTAGCCTTAAACTTTTGTTGTTATAAAGAACGGGGTGCTCTTAAAGATATAAAACCCACGCAAAGTGAATAAAAGACCAACAGAAATAGCGAGAGAATTTAATTCGATTTTAGATACTCATTTAACCAAATTACTATGCGGAGAGGCTGATGAATATCTGGAAATTCACGAAATAGCGGAAATGCTACACATTCATCCTACTCACTTAAGCAATACCATAAAAGAAGTAACCGGAAAATCGCCCTGCGATATTTGCAATGAGAAAACCATTAAAATCTCAAAGGATCTTCTAAGCAGACAGGATATGACCATTGCTGAAATCGCTTACAAATTGACCTTCGAACCTTCGAACTTTACCAAATACTTTAAAAAGCACACAGGCGAAACGCCATTGGCATTCAGAAAGAGCTCTGCTAAATTCTGAAACCTTCACCATACCTTTAAAAATTGGGCTTACTACTTTTGTACCATAAATATAAAAGTATGAAAGACAAAACTGTAATCATCACCGGTTCATCCAGAGGGTTGGGAAAGAAAACGGCTGTTGAATTTGCTAAAGTGGGAGCAAAATTGGTTATCAATTACAATTCAAACACAGCTGAAGCCGAATCAGTAGTAGAAGAAATCACTTTGAGTGGAGGAAATGCAATCGCCATTCAAGCAGATGTCAGCCAAAGTAAAGACGTCGAAAGACTATTTGAAAGAACGATACAACATTTTGGAAAAGTAGACATTGTGGTCAATAATGCCGGAATTATGACTACAAAGTTTCTGAAAGACTTTTCAGAAGACGAGTTTGACCGTCAGTTTTCTGTCAATGTAAAAAGTGTATTTTTAATGATGAAAGTGGCCGCTGAAAAACTGGAGCAAAACGGACGGATTATCAATATTTCCAGCTCTACCTCCCGTCTGATAATGCCCACTTATGCAGTATATTCAGCCACTAAAGCTGCAGTAGAACAAATGGCAAGGGTATTTGCCAGGGAAATCGGAACAAAAGGCATCACCGTTAACTCGGTATTGCCCGGCCCAATAAATACAGAGTTGTTTCTGAAAGGTAAACCTCAGGAACTCATTGACAGGATTGCAGGTTTATCCGCATTCGGAAGAATCGGAGAAGTGGATGACATTATCCCGGTCATCTTATTCCTTGCATCAGAACAATCTCAATGGGTTACAGGGCAAAGTTTCGGCGTAAACGGAGGAATGGCCTAAGAAATGGCATTTAGCCGCTGAGTTTCTTCTTATTTTGAAGACAGAAATAAGCTCAATTTTCACTAAAGGGAAGTGTTGGCGTATTCAAGAAATTCTAAACAACTACACAGTAAAATACCTACAAAACACTGCATTTGATAATCTAAACTGTCTCTAGAAAAAACGGTTATTATTATCTCAAGTCAAAAGGTGATAAATTTCTAAAATATTCGTACATACAGGTAATTCTTTTTTATAAAATATACTGAAACGCCTACTATACAAATAATTTCAAAAAATGAATTTCACTAAAAATCTTTTCAATTGTAAAACTATAATCATATTGATAGCTAATCACCAGATGAAAAAATAGTTTGTGTATAAAAGCGGATATATCTGAAGCAAATAAATTCCCAAAAACCTGAAGATAAAAAAAATAGGTAACTAAAAGATACTGAACACAAAAGAGTTATAAGTAACTGATAATTTATACTACAAATTTATTCTAGTATAAAGCATAACTTGGAAACAGGTATCACTATAAGTTAATTTCACAGTAAATCAAAAAAGATGGTTAATCCATCTTAGTTTTCCTATACAAACAAACCGTGATATTCAAAAGCACTACATCAAAACAAAAAAGCACTTACATTTCTGTAAGTGCTTTAGACCAAGTTGGATTAGTGACCCTACGGGGAATCGAACCCCGGTTTCATCCGTGAAAGGGACGTGTCCTAACCGCTAGACGATAGGGCCGACTGGTCCCATAAATCGAAAAGTAAGGTGCTTTTTTGTTTATGTCACGATCCCGTTTCCGTTATCGTGGTGCAAAAGTAGAAATCTTTTTTTATTCTCCAAAATATTGGCAACATTTATTTAAAAAGAATCATTGCACATCAGCTTTACTGCACAATCCATTTTCTATTTAGAATAGTAAACCAACCAATAGATCTTCCATTCTTGTGTCAAGGAAGCCCTCATTATATACAATATTTCATCCAATCTATACTAATATACTTTGGGCTTGTAGAAGAATTGTTTATTTTTAACCTGATGAAACTCCTCTCACTTACCTTTACTTTATTTATCTGTAACATATTCCAATTAAACGGACAAACCCCTTATGCCTTTTTTAAAAACTACACCACAGACCATGGCTTGCCAACAGATCGAATACGAGCATTGGCACAAGATAACCAAGGCTATATATGGATTGCAACGAATGCTGGCTTATGTAGATTTGACGGATCTAATTTTGAAGTATTTCAGAATCAAAAAAATAACACAAGGAGCATTTCAAGCGATAACATCGTAAAAGTAGAAGCTGGTGATGGACACCATCTTTGGATAGGACACTATGAAGCTGGTGTAGATTTATTTGATACACAAACAGGAACTCTCGTATTAAACATAAATGAAACTCTACCAAATAACCGCGTTACTGAACTTTGGAATGAACCCGACAAACAACGGGTTTGGATAGGAACCCTAAGAGAAATGTGGGTTTGGTTTGACCTGAAAACGAACAAAATAGTAAAGCCAAAAATAAAACCACATCCTAAAAATTCCATGCCCTTACCTGCCACAAATTCTATCTTTGACATCCTCCAAGACCCAAAAAACAGGAACCTATATTGGCTAGCTACCAATGAGGGACTGGGGCTTTATAATGAAACGACAAATACCTTACAATATTTCCATTTTGACGGGGCCAAATCCGGTATAAATACAAATGACAGACTGCGTAGTATATTTAATAAAGACCATTTTCTTTACTTGGCCGCCCGCGGAAATTCAGGTCTTATACGGTTTAATACCGAAGACCACTCATTTGTAGAGTTGCCATTAGGAAAGGCTGAGTTACTACTTCTGGATATAATACCAAAAGATTCTCAAAATATATGGATTGCCTCTGCTAACAAATCTTTGGGATGGTACAATACCACAACAAAGAAATATAGTTTTTTTAATCACAACCCCGAATATAAGTTCTCTATACTTCCTGGCTCCATTACAGATTTACTCGCAGACAAACAGGGTAATGTCTGGATAGCTACAAGCAAAGGTTTAAGCTTATGGTCTCCCGAAAACCAAAAGTTCCAATTTAAACCGCTTGGGCATAAACTAAATGACTTCAATAAACCGCTGACATTCATTGATAACAAAGATTATCTCTACATTGGTTTATCCGAAACTAATGGACTTCCTATTTATTCTAAATCTAACGGAAAAATTACATACTCACTCCCTAAGCAACCCACCCAGTTAAGTATCCAGAGGTTTAGTAAAGACTCATTTGGTAATATTTGGTTAGTAGCATCGGGTAAACTTTATAAGTACAGTAACCAAAAGCTAGAATATATAAGCCTACCCGAGGCGATGAACAACATTTTATTACATTCCATATTTTTTGGTAAAGGAGATGCTCTATTCTTAGGCACCCGTTTTGATGGCCTGTTTAGATGGGATCTTAAAAAAAATATAGTTAAACAATTGTCTGTAGCTAATGGCAACTTAGCGAGCGACCGCTTCTTACACGAAATGATTTTTGATAATAATGGAAAGCTATGGGTAGGCACCGAGCAAGGTATAAGTATAGTAGATACAGCTAACTTTTCAGTAGTAAAAAACATATCCAAGGAACACAACTTAAAAGTAGTATATCGCCTGGCACTAGATAAAGAAGGACTTATGTGGGCTTCTACAGAAAATCAAGGAGTATTGGGTTTTAGTACTAACACTTATAACCTGGTAAGGCGTATAACAAAAGAAGACGGGCTCCCTTCAGACGCAATCCAACACATAGTTATTGATAACGAGAACAAACTGTGGATTGCTACACAGCAAGGCTTAGTTCGTTATAGCAGCGAAAGCCTTGAGGTGTTTACTAAAGAAAATGGTTTGGTTGAGAACCAGTTAGAGGCTAGTTTAAACCTGTTAGAATCAGGTAAAATTGTCCAAGGTTATGATAATGGCTTTGCTATATTTAACCCTGAGGAAATTAAAACTGTTGGTATTCCTAATCAACCCAAGATTATAAGCTTTAAGGTATTAGGAAGAAAAATCCCTTTAACTTCAAAAATAAATCTACAGCCCGACGAGAATTTCTTCTCTGTACGTTTTTCAAGTATCGATTTTACACACCCTCATCTAATTAAGTACGCTTACAGATTATCTGGCTTTTCTGATGAATGGATTTACACCACCAATTTGAAGGAGATTGAATACAACAAAGTACGTTTTGGCGAATATGTTTTTGAAGTGAAGTCTGCACGTATTGGCACCAATGACTGGAGCGGGGTTGAAAGTATACATATAGTGATTAACCCACCATTTTATTTTAGATTATGGTTTATAGCATTAATCCTATGCAGTTTTTTCGCTGCTATTTATTACGCATACCAAAAGAAAATATCTAAAGTCCAACTCGAAGAGCGTAAAGATGCAGAGATAAAACGCAGGTTATTTACAAGCGAATTACGTGCACTAAGGAGCCAAATGAATCCCCACTTTCTGTACAACTGTATTAATTCTATAAAGTACTTTGTAATTACAAACAACAGTGCACAAGCAGCCACATACCTTAATAAATTTGCAAAACTCATGCGGAAAATCCTAAATAATTCTCAATATGAGTTTATAACCTTAGAAGAAGAAACAGACACCCTCCGTTTATATTTAGAAATGGAGCAACTTCGTTTTGAGGAACGCATGGAGTTTCGACTCAACGTAGATAGCAATTTAAATCCAGCAACAACAAAAATACCAACTATGCTCATCCAACCAATAGTAGAAAATGCTATTTGGCATGGAATAATGCAAAAAAAGACAGACGATGGTTTTGTCTGGATAGATTTGGAGGAAGAAGCAAACGGGAAACTACACATCACCATTACAGACAATGGTATTGGGCGTACGGCTGCTGTAGCCATAAAAGCAACGCAAGCGAAGAGAAATAAATCACTTGGGATGGAAATGACCGCCTCACGTATACAAAACTTAAATGAAATGCATAACCTGGAAATAATATGTCATACCACAGACTTATATAATGCAGAAGGAGAAGCTTCCGGCACAAAAGTAGAATTACACATGAACTTACTTACTAATACAAGTTTGAAAAATGTTTATCCTCCAAAAAAATGAAGTGTCCTTGTAGTTTAGATGATGTTTGATATTTATTAAGTAAATGTTATTGATTTAGAATACATTATACAGAATTTCTACCAGAGAGTGTTAGAGTATAAAAACACAATTCTGACAGTAATAGAACAAATAGAAAATACTTTTTTTAGTAATAAAGAAAAAACGTTTGGAAATTGACGAAAAGGGCTATACTTTTGCACCACGATAACGGAAACGGTATCGTGACATAAACAAAAAAGGCCGTTTAAAACGCTACTTTTCGATTTATGGGACCAGTCGGCCCTATCGTCTAGCGGTT
>CAZBAV010000108.1:0-7572 GCA_964489955.1 uncultured Lacihabitans sp.
TGATACTATTAAAGTAGCACTTGTTGGTTGTGGAGGTAGAGGAACCGGAGCAGCATTTAATGCATTAAGTGCAGGATTTAATACAAAGATTGTGGCATTATGTGATGCTTTTAAAGATAACTTAGATAAGGCTTATACATCTTTGGGTAAGCGTTTTCAAGATAAATTGGATGTTCCTGATAGCCGTAAATATGTTGGTTTTGATGGATATAAGTCTGCTATTCGTGACGCAGATGTGGTTATTTTAGCTACACCTCCAGGTTTTCGTCCTATGCATTTTGAAGAGGCAATAAAGCAAGGGAAGCATGTTTTTATGGAGAAACCTGTGGCTGTAGATATCCCTGGTGCACGGAAAGTGCTTGCGGCGGCAGAAATTGCGAAGCAAAAAAAATTGAACGTAGTGGTGGGTTTACAACGAAGATACCAAACCAACTACCGTGAGGCAGCTAAGAGAATACAAGACGGAGCTATTGGAGATATAACCTCTGGCCAAGTATATTGGAATTCTGGTGGAGTTTGGGTACATCCACGTACAGCAAACCAAACTGAAATGGAATACCAAATGCGTAACTGGTACTATTTCAACTGGTTGTGTGGAGATCATATTGTGGAACAACATGTGCACCAAATAGATGTAGCCAACTGGATTAAAGGAGCGTATCCTGTTTCTATACAAGGTACCGGAAGCAGGGCACATAGGACAGCTAAGGAGTTTGGCGAAATCTATGATAATTTTGCAGTAGAACTCACTTATGCAGATGGCTCTGTAATTTATAGCCAGTGCCGTCATTTTGAAGGAATATCAAATAGGGTAGATGAGACCTTCCAAGGTACCAAAGGACGTGTTTATATGTCGGCTAATGGGCAAGCTAACCTTTTTGATTGGAAAGGAAACCCTATTTATAAGCATGATGCCAAAGGTAATCCAAATCCATACCAGCAGGAGCATAATGAGCTATTTGCTGCTATTGCCAATAATAAGTTTGAGTTCCAAGATGGAGAATACGGTGCATACAGTACACTTACCGGTATTATAGGGCGTATAGCTTGTTACACAGGGAAAGTAATTAAATGGGATAAGGCGTTGGAGTCAAATATTGATTTAATGCCAACGTCATACACTTGGGATACCATGCCAAAAGTGTTACCAAATGCCGATGGATTTTATCCTGTAGCTGTCCCTGGTAAAGATACTCAGTTGTACATTGAACAATAGGCTATTATTTTTAGGGGTTTGCATTCTTTTGTTTGCAAACCCTTCTTTCTCACAAAAACAGGAAATCGCAGGATATGCCCAAGGAACGTCTTACAGTATAATTTACTATGCAGAACATCCAATTGTAAATAAAAGTCAAATCGACGCTATTTTCAGGCAATTAGACTCCTCCCTGTCAGTTTATAAACCCTATTCTCTGATCTCCATATTTAATAGAGAGGAAACGCAAAGTATAAAGGTCGATAAGCATTTTAGGAATGTTATAGGAAAGTCTATGCGGCATTACAAACGGTCTGAGGGGCGGTTTGATATCACAGGAGGCGTGCTAAACAGGCTGTTGAAGGAAAATCTCAATGCTTCTCCGTCAGAAATAAATGCGGCGTTGACTAAAACAGGAATGGATAAGATTTCGCTGAAGGGAAACATTCTTACTAAGAAGGTTAGAGGCGTGGAGTTAGATGTAGACGGAATTGCCCAAGGTTATTCTGTGGATGTAATTGCACGGTATTTAGAGAAACACAAAATCAAAAATTATTTAGTAGAAATTGGCGGTGAAGTAATGTCAAAAGGGCGTCACTCGGATGGAAAACCGTTCGTTGTTGCTATTGAGTTGTCTGAAGAGGTTTACGAAACTATAGAGATTTGCAATCAGGCCATTACGAGTTCCGGAGGTAAACGGACTATACATTTTGACGCACGAACAGGGGAATTAAATAAAACTAAAGTATCATATGTAACCGTAATAGCTCCCAGGGCTGTAGATGCAGATGCATTGGATAATTATGTAGGTTTTCTTAGTCCACATAAAATTCGGAAAATATTAAAAAAGGAAAGGGTTTTATTGATAATGGAAAATGGCGATAAGGTTTGGATTAAGTAGAACCATTAGAAAAGGCATGTTCCGTTATGTTTATTCTTAAGAATTCAATATGTTCTCTTTTAGGTTTTTATAGGTTTCTTCGTAAGAAGCTCCTACTGAGATTTCGGTGTTTCCAATCCAAACAGCGTGCCTGCCGGTTTTTGTGATTTGGTTTATAGCTACAATAAACGACCTATGGATACGAGAAAAACCACTATTTGGGAGTATCTTCAATACCTCATCAATCGTCTGACGACAAAGTAACTTTCGATCTTTAAGATGGTATTCCATGTAATTTCCTTGTGCGTGAATGTAAAGAATATCATCAAAGAGAATTTTCTCTTCTTCGGCTCCTGTTTTGATAAAAATACTTAACTCTTTCTGTTCTTCCACTAGTTCCAGGGCTTTGCTACAGGCTTTAGAAAATCGGGCTAAGGAAAACGGCTTCATGAGGTAATCTATAGCATCCACTTCAAAGGCATTTACAGCAAACTCAGAATAAGCTGTAGTGAATATTACTTTAGGTTTCTTGGATAACGTATTTAGGAACTCGAAACCGGAGATATCAGGCATTTTGATATCCAGAAAAAGTAGGTCTACCTTGTTTTGCTGTAAATATGGAATAGCTTGGAATGCATCTGTAAAAGTTGCTTTTAAGTTTAGGAAAGGCACTTTCTCAGCTAGCATTTTTACTACCTCAAGAGCTTTGGGTTCGTCATCTATGGCAATGGCCTCTATCATACGTATTCAATACTTAAAAGTACAAAAAAATCTTGTCCGCTTTCCTGCAGTACCAAAGTGTGCCTATCTGGGTAAATTAAGTCAAGACGTTTTTTTACATTTTCCAATCCTATTCCATGGTTTTTATTTTCAGGATCAGTCTCCTTATTCTGATGGAGACTATTATGCACCTTGAAATACAGTTTTCTTTCATCAAAAGTAAGGGTAATTCTTATCCACGACTTGTTTCTCAGAGAAATTCCATGTTTAAATGCATTTTCAATAAAGGGATTGAGTAACATAGGTGCTATGTAAACTTCTGCTGGCGGATTTTGAATGTTTGTTTCAATACTGATGTTTTGGCTCTCATCCACCCGTATTCTTTGTATTTCTATATAATTTTCTAGCTGTTCTATTTCTTTGCTTATAGAAATTCGGTCTTGGTGGTTGTCATTGAGCATAAACCGCATCATATCTCCTAGTTTTTGAATACCACTGGCAGTGGATTCAGCATTTTCTTTAAGGGCCACAGAATATAGAGAATTAAGTGCATTGAATAAAAAATGAGGGTTTACCTGAGTCCTCAGTTGGTCTAGTTCTGCAGATTTTTTGTTGACTTGGGTCTTTAGTTGTACAGTTTGTTTAAATAGGTAATAACGTAGCACAGCTACAGAAATAGAGATTAACCACGTGCCAAAACCTACAAAAATAATAGATTTATATTGACTTAGAACATTCTTAAGTACACTATCATAACGGTTGTCATACCAAGTTAGACTAAATACAGTACTGGCTATGATACAAAATACTATAGCATAAAAGCCGGCTATAAGATGACCTTTTATCTTGTAATGGACAAGGATAATCTCTTGACTCACTATAACCATAGTAAGTAGGTACAAAAGGCCAATAAAAAAGGTGATTCGATAAGCCAATATATCGTTCTCTTTTGCGAGCAGAAAAGAGAACACTACGGCAAATAGTGCTACAAGAATGGCAATTAACCTTATGTGTCGGCTCTGTACATTTAATAAGGATTGTAATTTGGTGATTGTAAAGTAGAAAACTTGGATAAGTATCTCGTAAACAACTATAAATAAAGTGATGACAATAGATTTAGAGATTACATCAAGAAGTCTATACTTTATATGTGGAACAATTTTGTTTCCAGATACTATTATAGTTCCAAGATACTCATAAAGCCTTCCATAAATATATTGGCTAAAAAAAATCAAAACAAACGCCCCAAAGAAAAAAGAAAGGGTTTCGTTCTGGTAATCAAGATTTTGCATTTGCTGAAATACCTTGTAATGAAGAAAATACCAGGCTATATAGATAAAAGCTGCTGATAACACCGTAGGTATAACTCTTCCCCAGATAAAACTAAATCCATTACGTAAATAGTCTTTGTAAATAGCTCCACTGTCATCAAGCAAAACCAGATAATCGTTATAGCTGTCGGTTAAACGCACCGCCACAAAAACCACAAAAGCAGCCAGTAGTACCCACTTTTCATTATTACGTATTTCTGCAATAGTCATAAATAACGGTTTGTTTTCGGATACAAACTAAGTAAATCCTACTTTACAATAGTTGATGAAGTGATAAAAGTAGCTGTAAATGGGATGAATTACTCCTTTGTTTTTGTGCCCAATTCCTCATGTGTTTCCTAAAAGCCCAAAAACAAGGTATGAAAACAGTAAGTTAAAAGATAGTATGGGCCTAATTGAGGTGGATTTAAGCTCGTATTCCGTCGTAGTGAATAACCAGAATTTAAAGAAAGGTAAAAAGTATCATGGAATAGATTTGCGAACAAAAAAGCACGCCGTACGGCGTGCTTTTTTCATACTAAGTTTTTAAAAACTTACTTAATATATCTAAAATCCGTACCAGCTTTCAGGTTGGTAAGGAAAGCGTAATATAAATCAATACACGCTTGGATATCGTCTTTATGGCACATCTCTACGGTAGTGTGCATGTATTTTTGAGGCAAAGAAATTAAGGCGGAAGCCACACCCTCGCCAGAATAGGCAAAAGAATCAGTATCGGTCCCTGTTGAGCGACTTACAGCAGCCAATTGATACGGAATTTTGTTTTCTTCTGCTATATCTATGATGCTGTGAAGCAGGTTATTCTGCACCGCAGGGCCATAAGATAGGGTAGGGCCTTTACCGCAAGCCACATCGCCTTGTACTTTTTTGTCGTACATAGGGCTTTGGGTATCATGCGTTACGTCTACACACACGGCCACATCGGGTTTTAATCTTCTGGAAATCATTTCAGAACCTCTCAAACCTATTTCTTCTTGAACGGCATTTACCACATATAGTGTGAACGGAAGCTCAACATTGTTTTCTTTTAATTTTCGAGCTACTTCTGCTATGATATATCCACCCATACGGTTATCAAGGGCACGGCCAACATAAAACTTCTCATTTAATTCCGTAAGTCCGTCCTCAAAAGTAGCTACTGTGCCTACGGTGATTCCCATATCCAGTACTTCTTGTTTAGACGAAGCACCTACATCTATGAAAATATTCTTTAAACTCGGGGTTTCTTCTTTTCCGGCCGTACGTGTATGTATGGCGGGCCATCCGAAAATACCTTTTACAACACCGTTTTTGCGAGTGTGTAGATTCACTCGCATACTTGGGGCAATCTGATGATCAGAGCCGCCATTACGAATAACATAAATGTATCCGCTGTCTGTAATATAATTCACAAACCAGGAAATCTCGTCAGAGTGTGCTTCTATAGCCACTTTATACTCTTTGCCCGGATTTATTACACCCACGGCCGTTCCGTAAACATCCACGATTTGCTCATCGATGTACGGTTTCACATAGTCCAACCAAATCTGCTGGCCAGCAGATTCAAAACCCGTTGGAGAGGCATTGTTAAGATATTTGTAGAGAAACTCTATGTTTTTATCCATTGTCATGCATTTAATTCATTCATATTGAGTTTATCATCGTGATAAACTTTAAAAGATATCGGAACTTATTCCTTTTCAGTTGTTTCTTTCAGATAGGCTACTTTACTTCAACAATAGTGTTGTTTTCTAGTTTGTATGCGTAGTTTTTCTTGATTGTTGGGCAGCAGCAAGGATCACCATCAGCAAATTCGCTACCATTGAAGCTTATGATTCCGTTTTTAACACTAGTCAGTTCAAGTATGGGGCCTTCACAGCGGCCACCACCAAAAATTTCTCCTGCTTCCGCAAGTTTGTTATCTTTTTGCAGTAACACCTTAAAATAAATCAGGGTATTGTTGTCTAAATGCGGAGTATAAGAATAGGAAACTAGCACATCTTCTAAGCCGTCATTGTTCACATCGCCATATTTTATAGATTTTTTATCAATCGTATAGGCTCCGTAAAGCTCTTTTTCATGATCATACTCTTCAGACTTTGGGATAGCAAAGAATGTATAAGTACTATCCGTACTCTCTACAGAAACACTATCATAGTGGGCTATTTTGTTCTTAAAAATGCCATGTATTTCTTCCAAAGGATTAAATTTGGCTACGGTGTCTTCAGAAGGTGTGTCGTCAGAAGTTTGATTTTGAGTACAAGACCATAAAGTAGTGACACCAAGTAAAACAAGCAGGGCCGGGGTTAGCTTCATTTTTGAATGTTAATTGTTAGCAAACCCAAAAATCTGTCTTTTTTCTGTGTCTGCCATAAATTATTTAGTTTTTCTTTTCAAAATCCAAGCTAGCCGAATTCACACAGTATCTCACACGAGTAGGAAGTGGGCCATCGTCAAATACATGACCTAAGTGCGAGTCACATTTTTTACATAAGATCTCTTCGCGTATCATGCCGTGCGAAGTATCTTTAACTACCTTAATTTTAGTCTTGTCTAAGGCATCAAAGAAACTTGGCCAGCCGCATCCTGAGTCGTATTTTTGCTCAGAAGTAAATAGATTTTCCCCGCATCCTACACACTTGTATGTCCCTTTTTCTTTATTGTCCCAATAAATCCCAGTATAGGGTCTTTCTGTTCCTTTTTCGCGGGTAACGTGGTATTGAATAGGAGTGAGTTTTGCTCTCCACTCTGCATCGGTTTTGGTTACAGTAGGTTTTTCTTCTTTTTGTGCCATGGTGCTACAAGAAATGTTTATTAAAGCTATAAAAATGATATATCTAAGCATTTTTTGCTCTGTTTAGTTTCTTATCTAGAACAGTAAAATGATACGAAAAGTTGTAAGTGATGTGTGTTTTAAAAGTTTATTGATAACAAGTATCTGCCGAAAGAGCAAATTATAGGACTTCATAAGGCTGTATCGGTTGAGAGTTATCCTGAGAATATCCAAAAAACTTATTAATCTGAACCCTAAAAGCATAGAATTGGTTAAGATATATATGGTTACAATTGCCTATCTTTGTAGCCGAAAACATCATTATTTTCAACAAGATGCTGAATATAAGCAATTTACAAGCAAGAGTAGAGTCCAAAGAAATTCTAAGAGGGATAAATTTAGAGATTAAGCCAGGTGAAGTACATGCCATTATGGGGCCAAATGGTTCAGGAAAGAGTACTTTAGCGTCGGTTTTGGCAGGAAGAGATACATTTGAAGTTACAGGAGGAAGTGTAGATTTCCTAGGAAAGGATTTGTTGGATCTTGCTCCGGAAGAGCGTGCTGCAGAAGGTATCTTCCTTGCATTCCAATATCCAATTGAAATACCGGGTGTAACTACAATTAACTTCTTAAAAACGGCTTTGAACCAAATCCGTAAATATCATGGAAAAGACCCATTAGATGCGGCTCAGTT
>CAZBAV010000108.1:7582-10838 GCA_964489955.1 uncultured Lacihabitans sp.
GGCTCAGTTCCTGAAACTAATGAAGGAAAAAGCCAAAACGGTAAAGATTGATGACCAACTTTTACGTCGTTCTTTAAACGAAGGTTTTTCTGGTGGAGAGAAAAAACGTAACGAAATCTTCCAAATGGCTATGCTAGAACCTACATTAGCTATTTTGGATGAAACCGATTCTGGTCTAGATATAGATGCACTTAGAATTGTGGCAGATGGTGTTAACCAATTGCGTTCGCCTGAACGTTCGTTCATTGTGGTTACTCACTATCAGAGGTTACTAGATTATATCGTGCCGGATTTTGTACATGTATTGTACAAAGGGCGTATTGTGAAGTCTGGAGGCAAAGAACTGGCTCTTGAACTAGAAGAAAAAGGTTACGATTGGATTAAATCTGAAGCAGACGCTGTTTCTGCTTAAGCATTGTTTTTTATATGTCTATTCATACTATAATTGAGGAAGAAGCAAATGCTCTCACTGGCCAAGTCAGAAAAGAGGCGTACGAAAGCTTCAAAAAACTCGGTATTCCTACCGTAAAGCACGAAGACTGGAAGTATTCAAACTTAAAAGGCTTAGAGAAAATAGATTTTTCTATTTCTGTTGGTACGGATCTTTCCAAAGAAGCTCTTTCTGCTCTACCTTTTCATACTTTAGAAGGAACACATTTGGTGTTTGTAAATGGTAAATTCGTTGCAGATTTATCAGCAGATTTACAAAACGAAACCATTAAAGTTCTTACTTTAGAAGAAGCTCAAAAACAAATTCCGGATGTTTTGGCTACTAAATACGGTCAAGCTTTAGATACGGAAAATGACGGGCTCTCGGCACTTAATGTGGCTTTGGCAGATCAAGGCGTAGTCATCTATGTTCCGGACAATAAAACATTAGAAAAGGCTGTAATTATCCGTCATATTAACACTGCAGAGAGCATAAATTCAGTACATCATTTGGTGGTGGTAGGAAAAAATGCAGAAGCCAAAGTGGTAGAAATTTTCCAAAGCATTGGCGAAGGCTCGGCTTTTACCAATATTGCCTCTGAGATCTATGTAGGAGATGATGCTCGGGCAGATTACTATAAAATTCAGGATGAAAATGATGCCTCATACCATGTGGGAACAACTCAAGTGGTGCAGGGAAATAAAAGTTATTTTTACTCAGCTACATTTACTGTAAATGGTGGTTTTGTAAGAAATAACCTGAATCTGGTTTTGGATGGAGAGTATATTGAAAGCCATATGTATGGCTTATACATTCCGGATGGAAACCAACATATAGATAACCATACATTGGTAGACCACCGCAAGCCTAATTGTGAAAGTAACGAGCTTTATAAAGGTGTGTTAAACGGGAAATCTAAAGGAGTTTTCAATGGGAAAATCTTTGTACGCGAAGATGCCCAAAAGACCAATGCATACCAAAATTGCCGCAACGTATTGCTTTCTGAAACGGCAAGTATGAATACTAAACCACAGCTGGAAATCTGGGCAGATGACGTGAAATGTTCTCACGGAACTACTACTGGTCAGTTAGATAGCGATGCTGTTTTCTACATGCAGTCACGTGGTATACCAAAAATGGAGGCTATTAAACTACAGTTGGTGGCTTTTGCAGAAGACGTGGTTTCTCAAATCAAATGGGATGCTTTGCGTGAAGAATTAGACGGCTTAATCATTAAGAAGCTACAATAAGAATATGGGTTTTGATGTAAACAAGGTGCGTGCCGATTTTCCGATTTTGAATACAGAAATTTCGGGTAAAAAATTGGTGTACTTTGACAATGCGGCCACTACCCAAAAGCCTAAAGCGGTAATAGACGCTCTTTCTGAATATTATGAGCATTATAATGCCAATATTCATAGAGGAATACACCATTTAGCTGAAAAAGCTACGGCTGCTTTTGAGGAAACCCGTAAAACGGTGAGAGAGTTTTTGAATGCGACTTCTACGGAGGAAATTATATTTACATACGGTACCACAGATAGTATAAATCTGGTTGTAAATACCTATGGACGTAAATTTCTTAAAGAAGGAGATGAGATTATTATTTCTACGTTGGAACACCACTCTAATATCGTTCCGTGGCAAATGCTTTGTGAAGAAAAGGGATGTATTTTAAAGGTAATTCCTATAGACGATAACGGAGATATTATCTTGACAGAATTTGACAAACTACTTTCGGAGCGGACTAAATTTGTCTCAGTAGTACATGTTTCCAATGCTTTAGGAACTATAAATCCTGTAGAATATATTATAGAGAAAGCTCATGGGGTAGGAGCAAAGATCCTTTTAGATGGAGCCCAGGCTAGTAGCCACGTTACTCTTGATATGCAAGCTTTGGATGTAGACTTTTATGCACTTTCTGCACATAAGTTGTTTGGACCAACAGGTATGGGTGTGTTATATGGTAAAAAAGACTTGCTGTTGGCAATGCCTCCTTATAGGGGAGGCGGAGAGATGATAAAGGAAGTGACTTTTGAGAAAACCACTTACGCAGATTTACCTTATAAGTTCGAAGCTGGTACGCCTAATATTGCTGATGTAATCGGTTTTAAATTTGCTATCGATTACTTTAAGACGTTAGATGGTGCTAGGAAATATGAAGATGAGCTTTTGGCTTATGCAACAGAAAAGCTTGAATCGATAGAAGGTTTAACGATTGTTGGTAAAGCAAAAAACAAGGTTTCAGTGGTTTCTTTTGTTCTCGATGGAATCCATCCTCAAGATGTGGGAATTATACTTGATCAACAAGGTATAGCTGTACGTACAGGTCATCATTGTACACAGCCACTAATGCAGCGTTTTGGTATTCCAGGTACAGTTAGGGCTTCATTTGCTCCTTATAATACCAAAGAAGAAATAGACGCGTTGGTAGCTGGAATCCTTAAAGTTAAGAAATTCTTGTCATGACTATAAATGAACTCCAGAACGAATTTATAGAGACTTTTGAGCTCTTTGAAGACTGGGAAGAAAAATACGAATACATAATAGACTTAGGAAAAAAACTTCCTGAGCTTTCTGAAGAACACAAAACCGAAGATAATATCATAAAGGGTTGTCAATCTGTGGTTTGGTTACATGCCAGCTATATAGACGGGAAAGTGTTTTTTGAGGGTGATAGTCAAGCCATCATTGTGAAAGGTTTGGTGAGTATGCTTCTAAACGTGCTTTCTGGTCACACTCCGGATGAAATACTTAAGGCCGACTTATATTTTATAGAAAAGGTGGGTTTAACCTCTCATCTTGCTCAAACCCGTTCAAACGGCC
>CAZBAV010000109.1:0-10482 GCA_964489955.1 uncultured Lacihabitans sp.
TCGTTAAATAATCTCAAAGAATAGATTAGTTATGAGTTCATTTAATAGTAAGATAAACGGTGCGGGTTTAACCCTTGTAGATTTTTATGCCACGTGGTGTGGGCCATGTAAAACTATGGCTCCTATGCTTGGCGAACTGAAAACTAAGGTAGGAGATAAGGCATCAATTTTGAAGGTAGATGTAGACCAAAATCCGGAAGTTGCCCACAAGTATCAGATAAGAAGTGTGCCTACACTTATCCTCTTTAAGGACGGAAAACAAGTGTGGAGGCAGTCAGGTGTGGTACCCGTGAACCAGATGGAACAAGTAATAAAAAGTAATTCATAATCCAGATGAAAAAAGTTGTAGTTTTTTTGTTGGCTCTGGCCACAGTAGGTTGTGTATCTAAAGAACAAAATGAAAGCGAAGCGGTGGAGGAAACTACCGCTTCGGCACAAGCAACAGCAGCTCCTGCTATTTCCTTTTTAGATGTAGATGGAAAGGTAGTGGAGTTGTCTTCTTTCAAGGATCAAACTGTTTTTGTGAACTTTTGGGCTACTTGGTGTGGACCATGTATAAAAGAAATGCCGTCTATACAGGCTTTGTATGAAAAATACAAAACAAACCCTAACGTTAAGTTTTTAGTGGTAGAGATAGACAATGACCTTCCATTGGCTAAAAGATTTGCAGAGAGCCAAAATTACACCTTTCCTGTGTATAGTCTAGCTAGTAATGTACCGCAAAGCATTTTAGGAGGCTCCATTCCTACTACTGTGGTTTTTGATAAAGCAGGGAGCGTAGCGTTCCACCATGTGGGAATGTCAGACTTCAACTCAGATTCATTCCTAAACACTTTCGAAGGAATTGTAAATAAGTAAAACCGAGGACTAATTACAGTATTTTTTTGCGGTCAATATGGTTTGAGCCAGATTGCGTATAAAAAGATTATCACAAACCGAGATGTTAGTGACAATTTTACCTAACAGAGCGTAAACAAAAGAACCTACAAAATATTTTGACTTCTTCAATGAACTGCAAAAACTGTAACACCAAAACAAAATCTAAATTTTGCCCGGAATGCGGACAACCGTCTATTCTTAAACGAATTAACGGACAGTATGTTAAGCACGAAATTGAACACGTTCTGCATCTTGAACGCGGAATTTTATATACAATTCGTGAACTTGCAATAAGCCCAGGACAGAATATTCGTCATTATCTTTTAGAAAACAGAAGTCGATTAGTAAAACCTATTATTTTCATTATCATAACTTCTCTGATTTATACAATTACAAACCACTTATTCCATGTTGAAGATGGTTTTGTAGTATATAACGAAACTGATGTAGACAACCCAAGTGCTATTGGTGTTATTGTAAAATGGATAAAAGAACATTACGGCTATGCAAACATTATGATGGGAGTTTGTATTGCTTTATGGTTACAATTGTTTTTCAGGAAATCTAACTTCAATGTTTATGAAACTCTAATAATGCTCTGTTTTGTTCAGGGAATGACATTTTTGATTTTTTCGGTTTTTGTAATTATTCACGGAATAACTAACTTAAACATAATGACAGTTGGGGGTATCATCGGAGTTTTATATTCTACCTGGGCAATCGGACAGTTTTATGACAAGAAAAAACCTTTAAGTTATATAAAAGGGTTATTTGCATACATTTTAGGAATGATTACTTTTTGGATATTCCCTACTCTTATTGGAACAATAATAGATCTATTCAATAAACACTAATATCATTAAAAACAAAAATAGGATTTAATATCGGTTTTGTTTTGACTATATTTCCAAGAGGCATTGCTTAGTGAATTTGCTTTAAACTTTTGGGTAAATGTAGACAGCTGAAGCTGTTCAGATACATTGAAGCTACGCTTTAGTGCTATGTATACTTGATTTATAAATACTTAAATCTATGCGGCTTTAATTGGGTTCAGGTTAATACGTTTATAACAAATAAAAGACGTATTTTGGAAACAATACCAAATCAGGGCATCAAAAAGGCAGACACGGCCTAAACACCTCTTTTACCGATTAGACAAAACCAATACGGTACCTCGGTATCTCTGTTCTCCACGCTCAGGGAAGTCTTCGGCATAGTATCTTAGAACGTATGGGTACACTTGGTTGGCGTGGAGGCGATTTTCATATTTTCCATCCCAAAGCACATCTAGGTTATCTGTGCGGAACACCATCTGCCCCCAGCGGTTATATATTTCTAGAACGGGGCGTTCCAGATACTTTGTGAAAATTTTAAGAGACTCATTTACATTTGGGCCGGTGCCATCTGGTGTAATGGCAGTAGGGATATGAATAACCGGTTCGCAGGCATCTACTACATCAAACTGTTTGGTGGTCTCACATAGAAACTCATTTTGTACGGTAAGAATATAAGTTTGCTCAACTTTAAATTCAAACACAGAGTCTCTTCCTATGTTGGTGCCAAGACTGGTCATCCAGTCAAACGTAAATTGGCTTCCCCCTGTGGGTCTTGGATTAAAAGGTATTTGAGGATTATCACGGAAACAATACGGCAAGGGGTCAGGGAAGCCCAATATAGGAGCGGGCTTGATGTAAATCCTACCTTCGTAGGGAACTTCGGTACAGGCCTCATCAAACCAACCTCCGATGGTATTGCCAAGAGCATTACTCATTTGGGTTTTACGTTTTACTTTTATCACCAGTTTCACAGTTTTCCAACCTGGACCAGAAAAGCGGTGAGAAACGTTCTCTCCTTCATACTTTTTGCCTTCTATTTCCCACTCAAACTCGTTTTCCATGGGGTCACAAATCTTTTGTGCTGTAAAGCTAGTATTTACGTTCAGACAGTTTCCGGAATACGAGATGCTCAAACCGCTACCTTCTTGAGCTGGAGCAGGAGCTACTACATTTGGGAAACCCAGTTTGGTCGTACCGGAAACATCTACACCGCTTAGTGCAGAGCCGGGCACATAGGTAAAGCCTACTGCTGCAGCATCGCCCATTTCGTTTGGTTCCTGTATGTAGGGCACAAAGGACTTGTCTTTTACTGACAGATATATGTATTTCTCCCCATTGCCATATTTTGGACCTAAAGCAAGAGCTCCGTATTCTTCGTTCCTTTCCGAAATCAAGGTAATAGCTGCCTCCGTAGTTGCAGCATCATCAGATGACACATCTACTTGCAAGAGCTTAGAAGTTGGCCCTGTAAGACTTACGTAAAGTAGATTATTATTTGGGCTAAAAGCCAGGCCATAAACTCGTGGAGGGGCTGGATGTCCTAAATTTACCAATACAGGGTTGGTTAAAGCTCCAGTTTCTGCATCACGGCTAAAGATTTCTATATAATTCTGCCCATCAATAACCAAACCATGCACTACTTTAGAACCATCTGGTGATGTGGCCATATAGCTTCCTGATGGCTCAGGAATTACATTTGAACCCGAAGCACTAGAGAAGGTAATACCAGTGGAGTCCAATAAGAGCGTTTCGAAAGAGTTGGTCTCTGCTTGGTAAGCATAAATGTGGTAAGAAGAGTCTGTACTACTTCTCTCTACTGTTATTTTACCTGTAATACCTGCAGCTATAGGAATTCCAGTTTCCACTACAGCTCCCTTGCGGTCGTTATACCGCATATCTACCACCGAATAACTCAACAAACCAGTAGCCTGGTCTACCGTAATCAGGTAATAGTTTATAAAATCGCAGGAGTTACAAACGGGTTTGGGTACTAAGGCTACACCTTGTGCACCTGTTTGAGCACTCAGAGTGAAGTCCGAGCCATCTGCCATTTTTATTTCATCATCATCCTCTCCTGCATAAAGCTTTTTGCCATCGGTGTACAGTACTAAGCCGTTTCCGCTGTCTAGAACAATGGCAGCTGCTTCGTCCGCTTTCATTTCATTACTTCCTGGATTAGTACCTTCAAATACAGGGTCTTCTATTTCGGGAGTATCGTCCAGAGTACCGTCATTTGCCAGGGAATCACGGGGTATCTCGGTACCTGTCATGGTAAATTCTAAACCAGCCCCATGTCCAAAATACCATTTTTCTGCTCCACCATTGGAGCTATTGTCCTCGTAGCAGATTTTAACGGTGATTTTTGCCGAACGGGTACATCCTGTAACAGGATCTTTCACTTCTACGGAATAACAACCAGACTCGTTTACTTCAATAGTAGATGTAGTTTCGCCATTCGGAAACCAGAAAAATTCTAGCCCGCTGGCACTGCTACCTTTAAAGGGATCTAACGTTATGCTTTTACCATCACATATGGTGGTATCTGCTTGTGTTTTTTTATCAAATAGAGGTTGCTGGGGATAGTACCCCGCGGTAATATCTTTTGTGTGAGTAAGAGAAACACCATTGGCATCTACTGTGGTAAGAGACACCGTATAAACTCCGGGCGTAGAAAAATTATGTAATATATTACGACTGCCAAGTGAAGTTGGGCCCGTTCCAAAATCCCAAATCCGTGTTGCGGAGTTTAAATCTAAGTCAAAAAAACGCGTAGTTTCTTGGCACTGGGAGGCAGGTTGACCCGAAGCCCCAGTTGGAGGGGCAGTAGGATTACTAATACATGCGGTAGTAGAGTATATTTGGGCATGGGAAAACTGGGCTGCCAGAATAGACAGCAAAAGGAATATCCACCTCATGCTATATTTTTCCACCATATTTCCTCTACTTTCTCTAGCAAAATAACGTAATTTTTCTATTTCTTTGTACTTGTTATAAGAAAGTTTTCTACGAGCATACATTGGACGGTTTGTCTATTGAGCCAAATTTTAGTAGTTTTCTTGGAATATTTCTGCCAACAAAATTAAAATAGGTTCGTTTTTTGTAAGAAAAGTTTAAGATTATCCCTAGTGTAAAAAAATTGGCTGTGAAGGTGAGGAAATTCTATTTTGTTCTATTTTGTGTATTATTTGCCCAGGCTTCTTGGGCACAAGACCCCCAGTTTACACAGTTTTATGCTGCTCCTATGTATCATAATCCGGCGTTTACAGGCTCAGGGTACGCTCCAAGAGTAATGGTAAATTACCGTAACCAATGGCCCTCTCTTAATGCCAATTTTGTAACCACAATGTTTAGCGTAGACCACTATATAGACAAGGCAAATAGCGGTATAGGCTTAATGTTCCTAAAGGATGAACAGGGATTTAATCTTAATAATACGGAGTTAAGGCTCATGTATTCTTACGAGATGCGGTTAAACCAAAACAATGGTTTACGTTTTGGTATTAATGGTGGATATTCTTTCCGTGGTTTGCAACCGGGGGGGCTTATTTTTGGGGATCAACTTGGTAACAATGGGTTAACTGGACTGCCCTCTGATGACCCGTGGTCACAGGCTAGTAATTTGCAGCAGGTAAATTCCCTGGATGTGGGAGGCGGGTTATTGTATTTCAACCCCAAATACTTCCTGGGGGTATCTGTGAACCACATAACCGAGCCCAAGCTATCATTTTTGAAGAATTCTACAGGAGAAGATCCCCGTTTATCGAAACTTTTTATGGTTAATGGGGGCTATAACATAGACTTAAGTTATCTCATCACCACAGGAGACCCTGATAGGGAATTTATCTTAACACCCACATTCTTGTTTAAAAAGCAAAGCCAGTTTTCGCAACTAGACATAGGAGCTTATGCAACCTATACTCCATTTACCGTGGGTTTACAATATAGGGGGATTCCGCTCAATAAGGTTTTTAACGGTTTCCCTAACCAAGATGCGGTGTCTGGTATGATTGGTATTCGTTATGACAACATCTCATTTGGCTACAGTTATGATCTTACTATTTCGGGTCTGGGAATGGCTTCCGGGGGCTCGCATGAGATATCTTTAGCATACCAATTGCCAGAAATAGAGAGAGATAGACCATTTAGAGGAAGAAATAAAAAGAAGATTTTGTCTTGTCCTAAGTTCTAGGTGCAATCTTTTAGTCTTTTTCTCTGTTACAACTTTGAACAAACTGTAAAACTCTCAGAAAATAAATGAAACTCATCCTGTCTATTTTTTTTGCATTAATATCCTTTGTTTCCTTTTCACAAATCATAAACCCTACGGAGTGGACTTACGAAGTGAAACCCGCTAACGTAAAGGTAGGTGACGAAGTAGAGATTATCTTTAATGCTAAAATTATTGACGGATATAAGCTTTACGCGGCAGAAATGGATCCAGACATAGGCCCTACTGTTCTGGAGTTTAAGTTCACTAAAATATCTGGACTTCAACTTATTGGAAAGCCTAAAGCTAATAAGAGCCCAAAGAAGAGTTACGATGAGATATGGGAAGCGGATGTGTTGGTTTTTGAGAAAGCGGTAAAATATACACAGAAAGCGAAAGTGACAGGAGCAAACGCCTCCCTTTTTGCCAACTTGAACTACCAGACTTGCGATCACCAATCATGTGTGCCAGGAGATAACGACTTCAATATTAAGATAAATGTAGCTGCTGGTACAGATGTGTTGGAAGAAGTGGGAAATGAGGATAAACCGGATGAGACCATAGTGACAGAGCAGCCTGTGGATACTACTGTTTTAGATGTTACAAACGCCACAAGTGAGTTGGCTGCTAATGCTTCTCAGTCAAGCGACAAGCCAGAAGCCGAGAGTATGTGGAAGTTTCTTCTTATAGCCTTTGGAGCGGGTTTTGCTACTATATTTATGCCTTGTATATATCCTATTATGCCTATGACGGTAAGTTATTTTACCAAACAAAAAGGTGGAAAAGGTAAGGCAATAATCTATGGTGTTTTTATCATGCTTATTTTTGCTTTAATGGGTGTATTAACCATGCCACTTGGAGCCTCGTTTATGAACGAATTGAGTACTCACTGGTTACCAAATACTATTTTCTTTTTCTTATTTGTGTTTTTTGGTTTGGCCTTTTTGGGAGTTTTTGATATCATTTTACCTCATGAAACGGTAAACAAAATTGACCGCTTGGGAGAGAAAGGAGGCCTCGTAGGCTTGTTTTTTATGGCCTTGACTCTTGTGGTGGTGTCCTTTAGCTGTACTGTGCCTTTTGTGGGGTCCTTGCTTATTGGAGCAGCAGGTGGAGAAATCATGAAACCTATATACGGTATGCTTGCATTTGGATTACCTTTTGCACTCGTATTTGGTGGCTTGGCCATGTTCCCGCAGTTGTTAAAGAGCCTACCTAAGTCCGGAGGTTGGTTAAATGAGCTAAAGGTAGTTTTTGGTTTGCTAGAGTTTGCTTTGGCTTTAAAATTCCTGAGCAATATAGATCTGGCCTACCACTGGAATCTTATCCATAGAAATATCTTCCTCGTGATCTGGATTGTAGCTGCAGTAGTTATTGGTTTGTACATCATAGGTTTTATGCGTATGCCATCCGATGACAGAGTGAAAAAATGGAGTTTTGTTAGAATTGGTTTTGCAACCTTGTTTTTTGCGGTAGCTCTTTATATGGTTCCGGGAGTAACCAATAAGCCACTTACACTTCTATCAGGGATTTTGCCTCCGTTACCAGTACATACAGTAACCAACTCGGTAGAGAAAAAAGGCTTACCGCATGGTCTGGAAGGGTATAAAGAAATAGAAGGGGCTCTGGCTCAATCTAAGGAAAGCGGCAAGCCTGTGTTGATTGATTTCACTGGGTATGCTTGTGCCAATTGTCGCAAAATGGAAGAGCATGTTTGGTCTAAACCAGATGTACTAAAGAGCCTCAAAGAAGATTTTGTGATAGCCTCTCTTTATGTAGATGATAAGAAGGAGTTGCCAGAAGAAAGGCAGTATGTTTCTAAATACGATGGAAAGTCTAAAACAACCATTGGTGCTAAGAACTTTGACTACCAAATGAGTGTGTTTAACAGCAATGCCCAGCCATATTATGTGATTGTAGATGCCGAAGGCAAAAAGCTGATAGAGCCAGTTGCATATACCTCTTACGAGAACTTTAAAGATTTCTTAGAAAGAGGCAAGGCTGCCTATAAGAAGTAAAATATAAAACCTCCTGATGGGAGGTTTTATTATGATAAAAGACAAGTTAGGTCGGGTTTGTCAAAATTAAACTTTCTGTAAATTATCTATCTTTTTTTGTGAACGATGGAATTTATAGATTTTACCAACGAGTTTTCATCTTGACTATCCAGGCCTACTTCCCAGGCCATTACACCTGCCAACTTTTGATCTAATGCCAATTGGGTTTTGAGCTGTATAGTATGTATGCCATTATAGAAGTTTCCTTTCCAGTAATCGTCATAGGGGCTGGCTCCGTCTTTTAATAAATCCCTATAAGACGGTCCATAATTACCCATTCCTCTTTTTGCATAATAAGGTAAACCTAGAACAGCCTTATGAGGAGGCAGTCCTCTTTCGTTTAACCAGTATTGTAAGCTCTTTAGGGCAAGCGAGTAGGGTGAATGTGCCTTTACATAATCTGGGCCGTAGTCGTCATCATAAGCCATCAGATTTATCCAATCCATTTTATCAAACGCTTCTTTCTTTATCCCACCGCCTTTTTTACCATAAGAAATTACCGCTGCGGTGAGTTGTTTTCCTTCTTTATGTAAAGAGTCTGCTAAGGCAGACACCAATAGGATATAATGGTCTGCCGAAGGCGAGTCTTCGTCCGGATATTCCCAGTCCAGGTCTATTCCATCAAAATTGTATTCCCGTACCATTTTTAGGGAGCTTGCTATAAAAGAAGCTCTGCCTGAGGCTGTCTCTGCTATGGTATGGAAACGAGTGTCATCTCCCGGGGCATCGCCAATACCCCAGCCGCCTATAGACAAGAAGATTTTCTTTTTTGCATTGTGCACTTGTCCAATAACCTGTCGGGCGTTATTTGGGTTTCCAAGTGGTAAAAGGGTGTCGCCTGTTTTGGCGGGAATCGCAAACGAATAATTTATATGGGTATAATATTCAATGGCTATAGGAGTTTCGGTGGGGACGTAGTACCCAATAATCTTAAAGTCTTGAGCAGCAAGAGACTGGTAAATAAAAAACATCAATAGGAATTTTAGCTTCATACTGTTTTGGGTGTTTGGAATAAAAAAAAGGATTTTTTTGTAACTAATAGTAATTTACGGAGTTTATACTAACAAAACTAAGCTCCCGAAAAATTATTTGATGGGATATGCAACTAAGGGGCCATTATTTGCATCTCTATATAAAACTAAGGGATAAATACCATTCGTAAAAGGATTTTACCATTCACATAGAATAGCTATTACGGTATTGGGATTTGCTATAGTTTTGAAATTGAAAAAGCACTTAAAAAATTACTTATTATGAAAAAGCTATTTAAAACATTAGCCGTATTGGCTATCAGCACTTCTTTGGCGTTTGCCAAAAACCCTTCTGCCTCCTTTGAAGTGGGCTCATATTATTCTAAAAAAAGTAATACCCTGAAAGTTTTCTTCCAAAAGGAAAATAAGAACGGGTTATTACTTGTGGTAAAGGATGAAATGGGTCGCGAAATGTCACGTGATATTGTCGGAAAAAGTAAAGACAAGTTTTCAGTGGGAATTGACATTTCTAGCTTGGGCGTAGGAGCTTATACTATAGAAATATTTGATAAAGAAGCTAAGTATACCAAGACTTTAAACTTCACAAAAGAGGTTGTTGAGGAGTTAAAAATTGTTATTTAGTTTTTACTATTACAAGGGTTGGCTTCTGGCCAACCCTTTGTTTATTTTGTATACATCTTCTTAATCCACATATAACGTATAGCCCCAAACAGCAGTAATAATACCAGCGGAGCCATTACATTCAATAATTGGATTTGTGTCCTCAGGTTTCTCGTTTTTAAGGTATCTAGAGGCCGGATATTAATACTCTTCGCTTTCGATACCAAGATACCGTTTTCATCTGCCAAATAGTTTAAGGCATTTAATACAAAGTCAATATTTCCGAACTGTTTCTCAGAGCATTTACTATAACCAAGCGGGTAAAATGTACCTTTCTGGTTATTGGCTTCATTTCGTATAATCTCACCATTAGATAGCACCACTATTTTTGTGTGTTCAGACTCCTGTACTATGTTTTTACCAGAAAAAGAGGACTGGAAGAGAGATTTAAAATTCCCTTCTACCAAATAACCAATGGCTTTTACGCCGCCTCGGTATTCCTTTTCATCGGTGTCTGTACGAGCCTCGTTATAGGTAATCAATGCCGGGGCGTTTAGTATTTTGGTATAAGGTGAAGTGAGTAACAAAGGCGTTTTTACTAAGCCATCCCCATTGTTAACGGTATCTATAGTGGCCGAGTTACGGGCCAGCACCATATCTATATTTTTGGTGATGATGCTAGGGCCAAAATTATTAATTAAAGGGTAGTAGCGGTACGGTACACATTGGATATCCGGGCGGTCTCCTATATGGCCTACCACCAGAGGAATGGTCTCTGCGTTCAGCCCATCTTTTACGATGTTCTTGTTTATCCGTAGTCCATAACGGAAAAACAGGTCGTCTAGGTTTATATCCAGAGGTTGTGCAAACGAGCCTTCTACGCCCACGGAGTCCACTTTAAGACCATCTAC
>CAZBAV010000110.1:0-10212 GCA_964489955.1 uncultured Lacihabitans sp.
GCCTGCCAATGCTCTCGGTTTACATGATATGATGGGTAATGTTTGGGAGTGGTGCCGCGACTGGTATGCTTGGTACAATAAAAATCAAACTCAGGATCCTGTGGGTTCTTACACAGGTACGTTTAGGATTATCCGGGGAGGAAGCTGGTATAATTTTGCAGAAACAAGTAGTAAGCACCAACGTCAGAAATACTTACCTAGTGTAAGTTTTGACTATATAGGATTTAGGGTGGTGAGTCAGTGATGTTCTTGCTTTTCGGGAAAAGGATAGACAAGAAATTCTTATCTTTGCCAATATTGATACTGATAGAAAATGTTAATCATAGACTCGCCATCGCACGATGCATATTTTAATATTGCGTCTGAAGAATACCTTTTAAGCCGATTTCCGGAAGAGGAAATTTTCCTTTTATATGTTAATGCTCCCTCTATCATTGTTGGGAAATTCCAGAATACTTTGTCGGAAGTAAACATTGATTATGTGACAAAAAATGGAATTAAAGTGGTAAGAAGACTTACTGGAGGCGGGGCTGTTTATCATGATTTAGGAAATCTAAATTTCTCATTCCATTCATTGAACACTTCCGGGGAGTTTATGGATTTTGCAAAATTTACCCAACCAGTGATTACCTTATTAAACAAGCTAAATGTTCCGGCAAAACTAGAAGGACGTAATGACTTGCTGGTAGATGGCATGAAGTTTAGTGGTAATGCTAAGTTGGTACGTAAGAACAAAGTTGTTCACCATGGCACTATTCTTATAAACTCTGAAATGAGTCGTTTAAGCGAAGCTTTGAAGGTAAATCCATTGAAATTTGTGGATAAAGCTATCAAATCTGTACGGAAGAGAGTTACAAACTTAATAGACTATTTACAACCCAACACCACTACAGAAACGTTTAAGAAACTACTTATTGACCAGGTGGTTTCGGAGAATCCTGGTGCCAGAGTTTATTCTTTAAGTCCAGAGGAAATAGATGGCATACAGATGCTAGCTAATGAAAAGTATGTTACATGGGACTGGAATTTTGGATTTTCGCCAGCTTATAATTTCAGTAAAGCTATAAAAGTGCCGGCTGGTTTTATAGAGGTACATTTAGATGCAGAAAATGGATTGATACAAAAAGTTAAAATCTTTGGAGATTTTTTTGCTACAAAACCTATTGAAGAATTAGAAGAACTACTTGTTGGTTGTAAGCATGATGTGGAGTCTTTACATGAAAGATTAAGCACTATAGATTTAAGCGATTATTTCGGAAAGGTTACCGTGGAGGAGCTTATGGAGGTATTTAAGTAAGTGATTTGATTTGGGTTAAAGCTGCAAATCTTGAAGGTAAAAACAGCTACTTTGCCGTATGTAAAGTAGCTGTTTTTTGTAATTTAAGGTCTTGCCTTATTAAAGAATCCCCAAATATATTCGTTGATGTCTATTTCTTTGGAGGTAAGACCAATGGGCAATCCCAGATTAAAATCATCTGCTCCCGGCCAGGTGTGTCCGCCATTTTCTATAGAGATTAGACTTACAGTTCTTGAACCTATTTTTGACTCCAGAATTTCTACCGAAGTGCTATCACTTGGTATCTTATCTATCTTCGTTGATATTTCTTCTGAGGTTTGACCCATTTTCCAATACGTGTGTGAGTCTATTGCAGAAGCATAAGCTCCTGGTTTTCCTTCATAATTTACCACTTGGTCGGCTTTTCCCATAACTAGCAAAACACTTACATTACCTTCTTTTTTATGATAATGTGCAACAGAATCGGGTAATAAAGCCCCCACGCTTGCTACTGCTGAAAAACGGTGAGGTAATTCGGCTGCAATACGTTGGCACAGGAAACCTCCCCGAGATAAACCAGTGGCAAAAACTTTCTTTTTGTTTACCTTATAATCTTTCTCCAATTGGGTAAGCAGAGCGTCTACAAAACCTATATCATCTACTCCATTTTGGTAAGATTGGCCGTAACCTACGTTCCAATCTTCCTTTATTCCACGGGGATAAACTACAATAAATCCATGTTTATCGGCTGTCTTATTAAACTGAGTGTACAGCATTTGTTCTGCTTGGGTCATTCCACCTCCATGGAAATTGAAAACCACAGGATATTCTTTTGCCTCATCATACTGTTTTGGGGTATAAACTATATACCTTCTATTGGTGTCATTGTGCTTGATGAATTTGGTTTGGGCATAGATTGTCCCTGACACTAGAATTAGTGCCATAACTTTAAGTAAACTTTTCATTTTATTATTGTTTAGTAATTTTTTGCATTAAGAGTAAAAGTGCTGTGTTTTTTAAGGTGGTACGCTTTTGTTGGTAAGGTTGTAAAATCAGCCAAATAAAGAGGTTTACGACCAAAAGTATGACTAAAGTTATCCAGAAGTTTGTTTTGTTTGTGAGTAGATTATCCAAGAAGTGTAGAAAGACTGAAAGTGTCAAGGCACTAGCAAATATGTAGTTTTTCGTATTTTTTCTGTTGGTATGTAGCTTCTCTTTCTGAGCTATAGTTGTAACAAATTCCGTATTATTAAGCAGGTATTCTTGCTTTTGCAGTGTGATGATTTTCCATGCATTGCGGAAAGCAAATATACTTGCAAAAAGCAGCAAGAACTCCGAGGTGCTTTTACTTGTGGAAGCAAGCTCATCCGTATAGATCACATATCCGACAGCTATAATACAAAATGTAAGTACAGCTGAATACCAAGTGATTATTTTGTTTCTCTTCTTCTTTCTCAATTTGGCTATCTCTAACTGCACCTCTTCAAGGTGAAGCAAAGTGGAGGTGTTTACCTCCCAATCACTCTTATATTGGTCAAAATCATCTTTCATGCTCTCTCATTTTTTTTGATAATACATCTTTTATCCGGTGTATTTTCACCCTCAGGTTAGAATAGGATATACCCACTATTTCTGCTATTTTTTCTTGATTTACATCCTCCAGATATAATCCTATAATGATGCGGTCTAACTCGGGAAGTTCACTGATAGCTAAATGGAGTTTGGTGGAATGTATTTCATCTTGTACGGTATCTCTATCGTCTGTATCCAGATATTCAGAAAACCGCTGTTCCCGTTTTACATTTTCTATTTGTCTAAGACATTTGTTGGTCGCAATTTTAAATATCCATCCAGCTAGATTGTCTGTGTGTTTAAGGTTTTGGGTATGTTCAAAAACAGTAATGAAAGTCTCTTGTGTTATGTCCTTTGCTATATGTACATCATTAAAGTATCCCAGGCAAACCCGGAACACCTTTGGAGAATAGTTTGTATATAAGCTTTCGAAATCCATTTGCTATATAAATACATGAGGAGCCATAATGTTACACTTTTTTTGAAAAGTTTTTTTTGAGGAGGTGCTTTACTTAGTATCCTTTTACTGACATAGTCTAGATTTCGGAGGCTGCTCCAATAAGATATTGATTTTCTTTAGATACCTCAAAGTCCTAAAAAACTCTATATTAGCATAAAAAATGACAAGCAATGAAATTCGGACAGGTAGATGATCCCTCACTGGTAGATTTTAGTATTCCAAAAACTCCAAATGAAACCTTGAGTATTTTGGATAAATTTAGATCTGATACCCCTATGGAAATATCTGTGGGCTGTGCAAAATGGAACAAAACAGACTTGAAGGGTTTTTATCCGAAAGGAACAAAAGATGAGCTGGAGTATTATGCAAAACAGTTTAATTCCATTGAGTTGAACGCCACTTTTTACAATTCACCATCTAAACAGCAGGTTCTTACCTGGAAAGAGAAAACACCGGAGAACTTTAAGTTTTTCCCGAAAATACCTCAATCTATTAGTCATTTTGGGCGTTTGCTAAATACCAATGAAAAGGTGATGGACTTTGTAGAAGCTACATCTTTGTTCGGAGAAAAACTGGGTATGGCTTTCTTGCAAATGCATGATAATTATAAACCCAAGGATTTTGCACGTTTAGAGAATTTCCTTCGAAATTTCCCCAAAGGGTTTCCTCTGGCTTTGGAAGTACGTAATGCCGAGTGGTTTTCTAATCCTGATGTTTCCAATGCTCTTTATCAACTTTTAGAGGAAACTCAAGTGAGCAATGTTTTGGTAGATACTGCCGGCCGAAGAGATATGATGCACATGCGTTTAACCAGTCCTACAGCTTTTGTAAGATATGTGGGTGCTAACCATTCTTCGGATTATGACCGTTTGGAAGACTGGATAAAGACCATCAAGATTTGGAAAGAGGCAGGTTTACAAAATCTATACTTCTTTATACATCAAAATGTGGAGCTAGAATCCCCTCTATTAGCTGCCCATTTTATAAAACTTCTTAACGAAAACTTTGGCACCAATTTGAATATCCCGAACAGGCCTAATGGTCCGCTTTTTGACTAAAAGATATTGAGACATTATTGTTTTTAGTTTTTTTAAGGAAGGATAGGTCCATTATTATGAACGATTTACTCAAGAAAGAATTAGTTACGATACTCCAGATTCCAATGGAGCGTGTAGAAGAGTTTTTGGACATTTGTTTCCTTGTAGATTATGGCAAGCATGAAGTGATTAAGCCAAGAAATGGCGTTTTTGACCGTCTCGGATATATAATCAGCGGGGCTGCTAGGATATTCTTTGTGAAGGAAAACGGAGAAGAAATAAGCTATTTGTTGCAAGTAAATGGCGATGTAATAGGAGACTATGAAAGCTATCTTACTGGAAGTGAAACTAAGATCCAGGTAGAAAGTCTGATAGAAACTAAAGTGCTTTGTTACGAAAAGAAGAGTATCGAAGCTCTGATTGAGAAAGACTTTTTCTGGATGGGCTTCGCCAAACGAATCTCCGATTTGGCATTTCTTTCCGCTAAAAAGCGGCTCGATGAGCTTTTTCTCTATAGCCCGGAGCAGCGATATTTAAACCTTTTACATAAATCGCCGGAAATGTTAAGTAAAATTCCACAAAAGTATATCTCTACCTATTTAGGAATTACCCCACAGTCTTTAAGCCGGATTAGAAAGCGGATTACCGCTCAGTAATTTCTTAATATAGTTTTATGCTTAAGTAGGATTGTGCTGTCGCTAAGATTATGTATAATCAGGGTTAGTCTTTATTAACTTAAGTGAACGTCTCTGCGGTTTTAGTAAGA
This sequence comes from uncultured Lacihabitans sp., assembly GCA_964489955.1. Classification (GTDB taxonomy): domain Bacteria; phylum Bacteroidota; class Bacteroidia; order Cytophagales; family Spirosomataceae; genus Leadbetterella. The sequence goes on from CAZBAV010000110.1 coordinate 5,112, forward strand.
TAATTTTGCAGCAGATTTACATTATTACAACAATGAAGATAGTAATTATTGGAGCGGGAATTGGTGGTTTAACCACAGCTTTGGCTTTGAGGTCTCAGGGACATAATGTTACGGTATATGAAGGGGCTCCGGAGATAAAACCCGTAGGTGCCGGAATTATTATGGCCAATAATGCAATGCAGATTTTCGATAAATTGGGTGTGCGGAGAAAAGTAGAGGCAGCTGGAAGAAAAATATCCAATATTAAAATAACCGACGAAAAACTTCGAACGCTTTCAGATGGAGACCTCACAAAGTTTGAACTTCAATATGGTGTCTATAACGTGGCAATTCATCGCGGAGAGCTTCAAAAAATTCTGGTCGATAGCATTGGAACGGAAAACATACGGCTTTCCAAACGATTAATACGGGTGGAAACAGGTAGTCTTCATCGGTTGTTTTTTGATGATGGTTCACAGGTAAATTGTGATGTTCTGATTGGTGCAGATGGTATAAAGTCTGTAGTGAGAAATCAAGTTTTTGGCTCAGGAGTCATTAGAGATACAAAGCAGAGATGTTGGCGTGGAGTAAGTGAATTTGACTCCACAGAGAAGTATAACCAAGAAGCCTTTGAAGCATGGGGAAGAGGAAAGAGATTTGGTTTTGTGAAAATCAGTGAGAAGAAGGTGTACTGGTATGCTGTTGTAGATGAGTCACTGATAGGTGGTGGAAGAGTTATTAGTGATTTGTTTCATGAATTTCATCCAGATGTTTTGCAGATTATTTCTGAGACACCAAAGCAACAGATCATTTTTAGTGACATCATAGATCTGAAACCCATGGATGGATGGCAAAAAGGAAAAGTTTGCCTAATTGGTGATGCAGCCCATGCCACTACACCCAATATGGGGCAGGGGGCTTGTCAAGCTGTGGAGGATGCGTATGTGATTTCTAAGTTACTAAAAGAAATGGGAAGCATTGAGGACGTGTTTTTCAAATACGAGAAAATCCGCAAGGAAAAGGCCCATTTCATTGTGAATACAAGCTGGATAATTGGGAAAGTAGCACATTTTAGAAATCCTATTGCGGTGTGGTTTAGGAATCAATTGCTACGCATTACACCAAAGTCTACCAATGAAAAACAACTGGAGAAGATTTTTGATATTTCCTGAAACTGGATTGAAGATATTGAAGTAAAGTTTTCATGGATTAGAACAACCGTCTTTACGTCTGGTATCTATTACGTATTGTATTTTCCAGATGCCATTTTCTTTGTGCAATTGAAAGCTGTTTACGCCACAATGGGAGAAAGCTCCATTGTAATAGAACTCATACCTGGTCCAAACAGAAGCCAGGTTTCCGTCTATGTTTATTGCAGAAAAAGTGATTTTCTCATCTAAACTTCCTTTTGCAGCTTTAGCTATTGAGGAAATGAAGTTAGAGATAGATTCTGTTTTAACTTCATTTTTGCCCGTGATGGTTTGGAAGATTGCTCCTGAAGCCAAAACCGCTTTTATTGCAGAAGAATCGGAGTTTCGCATACCATCAAAAAAAGCATTTATAGGTGCCTTTACGGCTTCATCCGTTTGTGCAAAAGTGGTGATACTTAAGGAGAATAAAGTAAGTAAAAGTAAGGTTTTCATCAGTAGTATTGGGTATTTTGCTGCAATTAACAAAATGGGATACAATGTTTAACCAAATAAAAACTTTATTTTTGGATGTTTTAAAACGCAGATATTTATGAAGAAGTTTTTATTTAAGGTATTACATAAGTTTAACAAGGCCGTTTTGCCTAAACTAAGTAAGAAAGACCCCTTAAAGCTCACGAAATTTGAGAGAGGGATTGTGGCTTACAAGTACTACGTCCTCATTAACTCTTTAGACTAAAAATCTTCATCAGGTAATATCTCAGCCACACGACCAATTTGGCCGTCGTCTAATCTTACTTTTATCCCTCTGTGGTGAAAAGGGGCCGAAGTAAGGATGTTTTTAACAATGCCTTGCGTAAGTTCGCCTGTTCTTTGGTCTTTCTTCAAAATGATATTTACCAATATCCCAGGTTTAATATTTGCTCTTGTTTTTCCGTCCATCAGATTGTTTTTTTCAGTACAAAATTAGGAATATTTCCCCGTTCCAGAAAAGGTAATGGATAAACCAAGCTTAGAAGTGAGCATTGGAAGTATGGAGGAAGTCGTAATTGCTTTAATAGTAAGGCAGAAGCCTAGTTTTCAACAAGTCTTAATAGTTGTTTTTTGTACACAAACTGTCCCGGAATAGGGAACTAAGGGCTTCTAGTGTACGGATTATACTAAATGGCATACATTTTTATACAAATAATTTTACTATAATTGTTTCTGTATCAAAGGTGAAATACACTTGTAGTTAAATATAGATATTAATCGATTATAAATTGTATGGATGCAATTCTCGATAAGGTATTGGTTCTGCCTAAGGAGTCAAAAGATGCTTTTAAGGCATGTTTAAAGGAAGTAGCATTACCAAAGAAACATATACTTATACGTGCAGGAAGGGTAGAATCAGATATTTTCTTCATAAAGAAAGGGATAGTTCGGGCCTTTGCCCATTCAGATGATCTTGAGATTACCTTTGGTTTTTTCAAGGAAGGTGATGTTGTGCTATCTCTAAAAAGTTATGCTATTGGAAAACCCGGTTATGAAACCATGGAGCTGCTTGAGGATTGTATTTTTTATCAAATTAAGCAAAGTGACTTAGCTGCTCTTTTTCAAGAAGATATACATATAGCAAATTGGGGGCGGCGGTTTATTGAACTTGAGTTGATAGGAGTAGAAGAACGCTTGATTTCGAGGCAGTTTAGTACGGCAAAGGAGCGTTATTTTGATCTTTTAAAGCATAGCCCAGATTTGTTACAAAGGGTTTCACTAGGTTATATTTCTTCCTTCCTTGGTATTACCCAGGTGAGTCTTAGTAGAATACGTGCCGCTTGGAAGGATTAATATGTTTGATTCGTGGTGAAATTTGTGTGTTTAGTCCTTGTTTTGCTTCAATTTTAAGTAAAACGCCCCTCCGTATTAGAGGGGCGTTTCGTTTTATTTTATTCTTGTGGTCTTGGCAGTTGTACAGTTTCCAGTTTGGCAAATCTGGATGATTGAAATATCTGTGTCATCTTCATCATCAACATTGTTATCAGGTGTTGAATTGATATCAGTTCCTCCATCTGCTGAAACTATCTCAGCTTTATTGGTAATGCTGGAACTTGAGGCAGAAACTATAGTAAAGTTTATTTCTACACTTACTGATCTTCCTGCCAGCAAAGTTGGTATAGGCGTTACCAATCTAGCTTTGTCATTTTCTTGCAACCAATTAGTATCAGCTAATTCCAGTCCTGCCGGAATGTAATCTACAACATTAATATTTGATGCATCTAATGTTCCTTCATTAATAATTGTAATTACGTAAGTAACTGTATCGCCAAGTTTAAATACTGATTTTTGTCCCGGCTTTACTTGCTTAGTAAGAGCAAGGTCAAAAACTCCTTCATCAACCACACGTATTACGATAGTCGCCTCATCACAGTTTGCAGGATTTGCTATCTCACAAATTGTGTATGGCAAAGTATACGTTCCGGCAGGCGTTCCTTGGTCTACGGTTACTGTTCCGTTCGGATTAAGTTTTACAAAATTTACCGGCTGTCCTGTGGTGCTATCTGTCAGTGAAACTGCTGAAGTTACGTCTGAACCATTCACTTTTAATGTTATTAGGCTGTCAATAACCGGAACATTGTTTAGGCTGTCATTGGCAAAAATCGTAGTTGGTGTACTGTAAGCCACAGTAGAAGTTCTTGTTCCGAAGTCATCGTCATTGGCAACAATAGGACTCGAGTCAACCACACGGATTATAATCGTTGCTTCATCACAGTTTGCAGAATTTGCAATCTCGCAAATTGTGTATGGCAAAGTATACGTTCCGGCAGGCGTTCCTTGGTCTACGGTTACTGTTCCATTCGGATTAAGTTTTACAAAATTTACTGGTTGGCCAGTAGTACTGTCTGTCAGTGAAACTGCTGAAGTTACGTCTGAACCATTCACTTTCAATGTTATTAGGCTGTCAACCACCGGAACATTGTTTAGGCTGTCATTCGCGAAAACTGTAGTTGGTGTAGTGTAAGCTACAGTAGAAGTTCTTGTTCCAAAGTCATCGTTGTTAGCAACGATAGGGCTTGGATCTATTACACGAATCACGATTGTGGCATCATCACAGTTTGTAGGGTTAGCTATCTCACAAATAGTATATGGAAGCGTGTATGTACCGGCAGGCGTTCCTTGATCTACGGTTACTGTTCCATTCGGATTAAGTTTTACCATATTTGCCGGCTGCCCCGTTGTACTATCTGTAAGTGTAACCGCTGATGTTACGTTAGTTCCGTTAACTTTCAGTGTAACTAGGCTTGGAACAACCGGAGTAGTGTTTAGGCTATCGTTAGCAAAAATCGCAGTTGGTGTAGTGTAAGTTACGGTAGAAGTTCTTGTTCCAAAGTCATCGTCATTGGCAACAATGGGGCTCGGCTCAACCACACGTATTACTATAGTCGCATCATCACAGTTTGTAGGATTTGCTATCTCGCAAATAGTATAAGGAAGCGTGTAAGTACCGGCAGGCGTTCCTTGATCTACGGTTACCGTTCCGTTCGGATTAAGTTTTACCGTATTTACCGTATTTCCTGTTGTACTATCTGTCAGTGAAACTGCCGAAGTTACGTCTGAACCATTCACTTTCAATGTAATTAAACTATCCACCACCGGAACATTGTTTAGGCTGTCATTCGCAAAAATCGTAGTTGGCGTAGTATAAACCACAGTAGAAGTTCTTGTTCCAAAGTCATCGTCAGTGGCAACAATAGGGCTCGGCTCAACGACACGGATTACAATCGTTGCTTCATCACAGTTTGCAGGATTAGCTATCTCACAAATAGTGTATGGCAAAGTATACGTTCCTGCAGGTGTTCCTTGATCTACGGTAACTGTTCCGTTCGGATTAAGTTTTACAAAATTTACCGGCTGTCCTGTGGTGCTATCTGTCAATGAAACGGCCGAAGTTACGTCTGAACCATTCACTTTCAATGTAATTAAACTATCCACCACCG
>CAZBAV010000111.1:0-10158 GCA_964489955.1 uncultured Lacihabitans sp.
TTACTGAAAAAGGGAGATTCAGACGTAAATAATTATCTTCGTTTTCTGGAAGATGAGTTCGAACGACTGTTGGATGTAGAACGACTACTTTTAGGCCCAGATTTAGAAGACGGCTTATGTCTAGACCCACCACCTTGAGATTTCGTTCTTTTTTCGGGATAATCATCAAAGATTACTAATGGTGCAAGCTTTTTCTTTGGTGCCGACGATTTTGGTTTTGGTTTAGAATCTTTGGTTGATTCAGAAGAAGAATTCTCAATTTTTTTCATGAGGAAATCCATTTCTTCCTTATTAAACTCCCTGAATTCGCCCGGAGGAATGCCTTTTAAATGGATATTCATTATACGAATACGCTCAAGTTTGGTTACTTCGTATCCGAAATGTTCAGCCATCCTTCTGATTTGACGGTTCAAACCTTGCACCAAAATTATATTAAACACAAAAGTACTTACTTGTGTAACCTTGCACTTTTTTGTGTTTACGCCCAAAATTGGAACTCCTCTGGCCATACCCGAAATAAACTCTTCTGTGATGGGTTTGTTTACGGTTACAACATATTCTTTCTCATGTCTATTGCCGGCCCTTAAAATTTTGTTTACAATGTCTCCATTGTTGGTCAAAAAAATAAGTCCTTGGGAATCTTTGTCTAATCTTCCTATTGGAAAAATACGTTCGTTGTAGTTCACATAATCCACTATATTTCCCTTTACAGAACCCTCTGTAGTAGATGTGATACCTACGGGCTTATTGAATGCCAACAAAACAAACTCATTTTCATCCTTGGCCTCTATAGGCTGGCCATTGACCATTACCTTATCTTTAGATTTGACTATATCGCCAATTTTGGCCTTTCTTCCATTAATAAAAACAGAGCCATTCTCAATAAACTTATCGGCCTCTCTTCGTGAACACAAACCGCTTTCACTAATAAATTTATTTAATCTGGTAGATGTATTATCATTCATGCTAAAATTTTACAAAAAAGAGGATAATTATCAATAATTCAACACCGGACTCATCCATCTCTCTGCTTCTTCTATGCTTATTTGTCTAACTCGTACATAGTCTTCTATCTGGTCTTTTTCTATTTTGCCCAAACCAAAGTATTTCGATTGTGGATGTGAATAATAGTAACCAGAAACCGCCGAAGCAGGCCACATAGCCAGGCTTTCCGTAAGTTTTAAGTCTATTTGTTCTTCTACTCTTAATAGTCTGAAAATATCCTTTTTCGGTAAGTGGTCCGGGCAAGCTGGGTAGCCAGGTGCAGGACGGATTCCCACATATTTTTCCTTAATTAATTCGGCATTCTCAAGTGTTTCATCGGGTTGGTAAGCCCAATATTCTTTACGTACCTTGGCATGGAGAAGCTCTGTGAATGCTTCAGCAAAACGGTCTGCCAAAACTTTTACCATAATGGCATCGTAGTCGTCAAAGGTCTTTTCAAATTCTTTGGCTCTGTCTTCTGCCCCAAAAATACCTACAGCAAATGCACCAAAGTAATCTTGTTTCCCGCTCTCTATAGGGGCTACAAAATCTGCTAAACTTAGGTTCGGTATTCCCTTTCCTTTCTTACCTTGTTGGCGTAGGTGTTGTATTTTGGTTAATATCTGGTCTTTGTTTTCTTTATAAATCTTGTGGCTGTGATTCGGTAAATTGCAGTCGCACTTTACAGTGGTTTCTTCATAGCCATAGACTACCTGCGTATCGTCGTTTTCTACATTGCTTGGCCAGAAACCGATTACCGCACGGGCATCAAACCATTTCTCTGCAATCACCTTTTGTAACATTTTGTGTGCATCATCAAAAAGTCGTTGTGCTTCCTGACCCACTACTTCGTCTTTCAGGATTTTCGGATATTGTCCGTGTAAATCCCACGACTGGAAGAACGGTGTCCAGTCAAAATACTCTACAATCTCTTTCAAATTGTACTTCTCAAATGATTTTGTTCCTAAAAATGTAGGCTGCTTGATCTCTGTAGCTTCCCAGTCAATAGGTAACTTGTTTGCACGAGCTTCCTTCAGGCTAATGTAAGATTTCACCGTTTGCCTTTTGGCATATTCTTCCCTGAAGTTTGCGTATTCATCCTTTATAGAATGGATGTAGTTTTCGCTTAGGTCCTTGCTTAAAAGATTACTCACCACCGGCACCGACTTAGACGCATCTAAAACGTGTATTACCGGGCCATCAAAACACGTATCAATTTTCACCGCTGTATGTACACGTGAGGTAGTAGCTCCGCCAATCAGAAGTGGCTTTTTCATGCCTCTTTTTTGCATTTCTTTAGCTACATACACCATCTCGTCCAGAGAAGGTGTAATTAACCCGCTCAATCCTATTACATCACAATTTTGCTTTTCTGCTTCTTCCAAAATCTTTTCAGCGGATACCATTACCCCCAAATCCACGATTTCGTAGTTGTTACATGCCAAAACCACTCCAACGATGTTCTTTCCGATATCGTGAACGTCTCCTTTTACTGTGGCCATCAGCACCTTACCATTGTTAGTGGCGGTATTACCTGATCTTGCTTTCTCTTCCTCCAGATATGGCATTAAATAAGCCACTGCCTTTTTCATTACGCGGGCAGATTTTACCACTTGAGGTAAAAACATTTTTCCCGATCCAAAAAGGTCACCCACTACGTTCATGCCATCCATAAGTGGACCCTCTATTACTGTCAATGGAGTGGTAAACTGATGACGAATTTCTTCTACGTCTTCATCTATAAACTCAACAATTCCTTTTACCAGTGCATGTTCTATTCGTTTTGCTACGGGAAATGATCTCCATTCCTGTACATTCTTTTCCCCAGTTTTTCCATCACCCTTTAAGTTTTCAGCTAGGTCTAAGAGAACTTCTGTGGCATCATCGGTCCGGTTTAAGATTACGTCTTCTACCGCCTTAAGTAAATCTTTAGGGATGTCATCGTAAATCTCTAACATAGCAGGGTTTACAATACCCATATCCATGCCCACTTTGCGACCATGATACAAAAACACGGAGTGAATAGCTTCCCTTACGCGATCATTACCTCTAAATGAGAAGGAAACGTTACTCACGCCGCCACTCACGTGTGCGTGCGGGAGGTTTTCTGTTACCCACTTTGTAGCTTCGAAAAACGAAACCGCATTTATCCTGTGTTCTTCTATTCCCGTAGCAACAGGGAAGATATTTAGGTCAAAAATGATATCTTGAGGGGGGAAATGAACCTGGTTTACTAAAATATCGTAAGAACGTTTGGCTATTTCAATACGTCTTTCGGTGGTATCTGCCTGCCCGTCTTCGTCAAAAGCCATCACAATAACCGCTGCACCAAAATTACGGATGGTGCGGGCGTGGGCTATAAACGTTTCCTCTCCCTCTTTTAGTGAAATAGAGTTTACAATTCCTTTTCCCTGTATACAACGCAAGCCGGCTTCAATGATTTCCCATTTTGAAGAGTCTACCATCACCGGAATCCTGGAGATTTCGGGTTCCGAAGCCATTAAATTAAGAAATGTAGTCATGGCTTCTACGCCATCCAGCATCCCTTCGTCCATGTTTACATCTATGACATTAGCACCACCTTCTACTTGGTCTTGTGCTACCGAAAGAGCCTCATCAAACTGGCGGTTCTTTATTAATCTTAAAAACTTCTTAGAACCTGTTACATTGGTTCTTTCTCCCACATTCACAAAACCCAATTCTTTGGTCAATGTCATAGGCTCCAATCCGCTCAAACGAAGCAAGGGATCAATCTTTTTCAAAGGACGTGGAGAGTAGTCCTTAGCCATTTCTGCAAAGAAACGGATATGGTCTGGAGTGGTTCCGCAGCATCCGCCCAAAATATTTACATAACCTTCTTCCAGAAACTCACGGACTTGCTCACCCATAAACTCAGGTGTTTCGTCATAAGCACCCATTTCATTGGGTAAGCCCGCATTGGGATGGACACTTATGTAGCAGTCAGATACGCGGCTTAACTCTGCCAGATAGGGTTTCATGGTTCTTGCCCCCAAGGCACAGTTTAAGCCAATAGACATCATTCCCGAGTGAGACACTGAGTTGTAAAACGCCTCAGAGGTTTGTCCGGTGAGCGTCCTTCCTGACTGATCTGTAATAGTTCCTGAAACCATAACAGGCATATCGAAAGTCGGGTCTTTGGCTTTTCTTTCGTCAATAACAGTATTAGAAGCAAAAATTGCTGCTTTACAGTTGAGGGTATCAGTTACTGTTTCGATTAAAAGTGCGTCTACACCACCATCTATAAGTGCGTTTACTTGTGTAGTGAAGGCATCTACCAATTGGTCAAAATTAATAGCTCTAAAACCCGGATTATTTACATCAGGTGAAAGAGATGCCATTTTCGTTGTTGGACCTATAGAGCCAGCCACAAACCGAGGTTTCTCTGGGTTCTTTTTGGTATATTGATCAGCCGCTTCTCTGGCAAGCTTAGCTCCTTCGTAGTTTATTTCATATACTAAATCGGCCATATGGTAGTCATCTTGAGCTACCCAAGTACCACTGAAGGTGTTGGTTTCCAGGATGTCTGTTCCTGCATCCAGATATTCTTTATGAATGGCGGAAATTACATCGGGACGTGTGAGGGAAAGTATATCGTTATTTCCTTTTATATCGTGCGGGAAATCTCTAAAACGCTCACCACGATAATCGGCATCGGTAAGTTTATAACGCTGTATCATGGTACCCATGGCACCGTCCAATATCAATATTCTTTTGGTAAGCTCTTCTCTTAATCTCGACATGGTCGTCTTCTGCTTATATGTAAAGTTCAAATTTACTACAAAAAGATAAATACATTAGTGTATATCTAAAAATATAGATAATTTATCTACAAAATGATTATTTTATTTTGATATTATCTATTTTTGTGTGTAGATTTTGTTTTCAAAGGTGTCTGACTTCTCTTGACAGACTGATACTGTGTGAGCATGAGTATCTGTTAATGAAGTTTAGGGTGATAATTTGGATAAATTTTTTTGAAGATCTTGACCTAGCAACCGATACATTAATTTATCAAACATGATAAAACTAGACGAAACCGATAAAGATATTCTTAGACATTTGCAGCAAGATGCCAAACTAACTACCAAGGAATTGGCAGGGCGATTAAACCTTTCGTCAACACCAGTTTACGAACGTGTGAAACGCTTAGAAAGTGAAGGCGTTATCCGTAAGTATGTGGCATTGGTGGACCGAGAGAAAATAGGTATGGACTTGATGGTTTTGTGCAATATCCGACTGAAAGAACATGCCCGGGAAGCTGGGGCCAAGTTTGTAAAAAAGATAGTTTCTTTCCCTGAAGTGGTAGAATGTCTTAATATCTCTGGTGATTACGATTTCTTAATTAAAGTTGTTGTAGGAGATATGCGTGAATATCAGTCCTTTATTATGAATAAATTGGCTGGTTTAGAAAATATAGGATCAACACAGTCTATATTCGTAATGGGAGAAATTAAGAATGAGACGGCATATGAGCCCTTGTGATTGAAACGCAGAAAAGAAAAGTTTCGAAGTGAATTTTCTTTTCCGCCAAATCGGTGTTGGAAAAGCGACTTTCTTATCTTATTACACATTTTTAGAGTCATTGTACACACTATTAGAAAAGCAAACTAAGGAAGCGTTTTCATGGTCAGCAGCATTACAAACGGGTGTTTGTGTGCCAAATGCTATGCAATGGCATTGATTGGCTGTCTATTACTCTCAAAGATTTTACTTAAATTGGATACTTAAAAGTACAAAAAAATCTTGCTCACTTTCTTGAATAACCAAGCTGTGTTTTTCGGGATAAATTAAATCAAGACGTTTTTTTACATTCTCTAATCCTATGCCATGATTTGCTTTTTCAGGGTCAATATCCCTGGTTTTATGTAAGCTGTTGTGTACTTTAAAGTATAGATTTTGCTCATCAAAAGTTAACATAACTCTTATCCAGGAGGGATTCCTAAAAGAAATACCGTGTTTAAATGCATTTTCTACAAATGGGTTCAGGAGCATCGGAGCTAAATATTCAGGTTGAGAGGGAGTAATTAGATCTACTTCAATATTTATATCATGACTTTCATCAATCCTTATCCGTTGAATATCAATGTAATTTTGTAATTGTTCTATTTCTTTTTCTATGGAAATTTTTTCCTGATGATTTTCGTTAAGCATGAACCTCATCATATCTCCCAATTTTTGAATACCAGTTGCCGTTGTTTTTGCATTTTCTTTTAAAGCCACAGAGTACAAGCTGTTCAGGGCATTAAACAAAAAGTGTGGATTTACTTGCTCTCTCAATTGGCTCAGTTCCGCAGCCTTTTCGCTTACTTCCTTTTTTAAGGAAGTGTTTTGTTTAGTAAGGGAAACCTTAATGAAAACAGCAAGGATAATTATTGTCCACAAAGCCAAAACGGAAACAAAATAGGCAAAGAAGTAGTCAAGTATGGTGTTGTAAAAGCTACCATACTTTCCCGTAAACAGAATGACGCTAATGGCGGTAATTCCTATTACAGAAATTAATAAGGTTATTACTGCGGCATATAATTTGCCTTTGGGGATATATAACTTTTGTAGAAGCGAATATCCCACAGCCCATGATATAAAAAACAAGAAAATGACTGCGAACTGAACAATTATTGCCGAAAACATTTTCATGTTCGCTAAAAGAACTGGTACTATAATAGCTAAAACTACCACTAAAATAAAAATTAGCTTCTTTATGGAATCACTCACTTTGTAGAATCCAGAAAAACGAAGTTTTGCCCATTTGAGAGTCTTAATGAGTATTTCGTAGAATAAAAAATTGGCAAATGTGAGTATCGAGTATTTTGCTACGTCAAGTAACCTGAACTTGTTTATAAGATCTATGTTGGTTAGTTCATAATAGTCACCACTCTTAGAATATGAATAAACGGGTTTGGCGTACAGTTGCATTTTTTCGTACACATAGTGTGCTAAGTAAATGAGCACCAGTGAACCTAGAAAATAAGTGATGGTTTTAGCTTGGATCTTCGAATCATCAAATTTTGTAGCAACTTTATAGTGAAACACATACCAAGATGTGTAAATGAAAGCACCGCATATTATTGTTGGTAAAATAGTGTTGACAAATATGGTTCGCCAATTCATAAACTGAAGAAAACCTCCTACGTTCGTTCCGAATAAGCCCGCAATTTTAGTTTGATAGTCAAAATGCAAATGCGATACTGCAAAAATTACAACTACCAGCAGCACTATCCACTTTTCACTTTTTAACAGGAATTCTCGGTTCATAAGCATTTAATTTGATACAAACTAAGTCAAAGTATTATTGTGGTGCATTCTTTTGTGACCAAAATCGCATTTGCTGTGACCAAAAAGTGCTAAGAATCTATTATCCTTATAATGTTTCCAAATTGTAAATATCATTTTTAAAGTTAAAAATAGTTTAAATGTAAAATCGACTTATATTTGTTCGAATTAAAACCCAACCCATGAGTCCTTATTTAGCGTTAGCTATACTTTTCGTTTATTTTGCCTTACTTATTATTATTTCCATAAGAACATCCAAAGGAGCGGACTCGGGTTCTTTCTTTTTGGCAAATAAGGCAGCCCCTTGGTATTTGGTAGCTTTTGGGATGATAGGTACCAGCATTTCTGGAGTAACATTTGTTTCAGTTCCCGGTAAGGTTGGAGCAGAGTCTTTTGGCTATTTTCAAATGGTTCTGGGTTTTACCTTGGGTTATTTATTTATTGCTACAGTCTTGATGCCTTTATATTATAAGTTAAATCTTATTTCTATTTATGGCTTTTTGAAAACCCGTTTTGGGTTTTGGTCTCATAAGACAGGTTCTGCTTTTTTCTTACTTTCCCGTACTTTGGGCTCAGCAGTTCGTCTCTATGTGGCGGTAGAGGTTTTACAAATGGCTATTTTTGAGCCACTTGGTGTCCCCTTTGCTTTGTCGGTAATAGTTACTATCTTACTAATATGGGTATACACATTTAAAGGTGGAGTAAAAACTATTCTCTTTACTGATACCTTACAGACTTTCTTTCTTATTGCAGCATTAGTTACCACAATATTTCTGTTGAAAAACCAACTAAATTGGGGTTTAGGTGAGATGGTTGGACAAATTGCGAATTCTGATTATTCCAAAATTTTTCACTTTGACCAAGGTTGGGGAGACAAGCAAAACTTCTTCAAACTGTTCTTTAGTGGAATGTTTATCACCATAGTTATGACTGGCCTAGATCAAGACTTGATGCAAAAGAACCTGTCGTGTAAGAATATTGGAGAAGCAAAAAAGAACATGCTTTGGTTTACCGTTTCTCTGGTGTTTGTAAACTTACTGTTTTTGAGTTTAGGGGCTTTGTTATTTATGTATGCTGGACAGAATGGGATAGAAGTACCCGCGAAAAGTGATGAATTTTATCCTATGATGGCTCTTAAAATCTTTAATAGTCCAGAGTTTGGTATTGCAGGTATGTTTGTTGGGATCATGTTTTTGTTGGGTATCACTGCTGCCACGTATGCAAGCTCGGATTCAGCTCTTACAGCTCTCACTACTTCTTTCTCTATAGATTTTATGGATGTAGAGAAGAAAACAGAGGAAGAAACCATACGTATCAAAAACTGGGTACACATAGGGTTTTCCGTAGTTTTTGTAATCGTTATCTTAATTTTTAAAGCAGTTAATAACTCCGATCTTATTACGGCCATTTATAAAATTGCGGCCTATACGTATGGGCCTCTATTGGGTTTATTTGCCTACGGAATTTTTACAAAAAGAGGTGTTGTAGATAAGGCGGTGCCATATATTTGTATAGCATCCCCGTTCTTAACGTATCTTGTTGTACAATTGATAGAAACCCAGACTTCTTATAAGTTTGGGTTTGAGAACTTGTTGTTAAATGGCTTAATCACTATTATTGGTTTAGCTTTATTTTATAAGAAACCAGCTATTGTTTAGTTTAACCCAGTATGTAAGGAATGTTAAGAAATCGTTTTTTGATATTTGTAACTGTTTTTATTTGCCAAAACGTCGTTTTTGGCCAGAACTCTTTTAATAACTATACGCAGGAAATACCCGGCTCTACCTTGCAATTCAGCATGGCGGCCGTGGCGGGCGGGAGCTATATTATGGGGAGTGACAAGGGAGACTCGGACCAGAAGCCTGCCCATAAAGTAACGGTCAGTCCATTTTGGATAGGTACTCATGAAGTTACTTGGGATATTTATGAGGTATTTCTTTCAAAAGAATTGGAGAAAGTAAAAAATGGAACAAATGTTCTTCCAGCTGGGATAGATGCAGTAACAAGACCAACCAAACCTTATCTGGATATGACTTTTGGGATGGGTAAAGAAGGGTATCCTGCAGTGGGTATGACTCATTATAATGCTATACAGTTTTGCAAGTGGCTCTACACGCGTACCGGTATTTTTTATAGACTACCTACAGAAGCAGAATGGGAGTTTGTGGCACAAGCCGATAAAAATTATGACGTTAATAGCGAATCTTGGCATTCCGGAAACAGCAGTAGTAAAACTCATCAAGTGGGAAAAAAGAAAGCCAACTCTCTAGGAGTTTATGACCTGTTTGGTAATGTAGCGGAATGGGTTTATGATCAATATGATGATAACTTTTATCAAGGGACCAAAGATAGTAAAGACCCTGTAAATGTTGCTGTAAAACTATATCCGCACGTGGTGAGGGGTGGATCATATACAAGTGAGGTAGAAGATTTAACTGCACAGAAGAGAGATTTTTCGGATCCAATGTGGAAGCAACTAGACCCGCAGATTCCTAAAAGTAATTGGTGGTTTCCAGAAGCTCCATTTGTTGGATTACGGCTTGTAAGACCTAAAAATAAGCCCACTGATGCCGAAATAAAGGCCTACTATGACAAAGCACCTATTGAAGATTTTTAATATTTAAAAACTAACCTATGGATCGTAGAAATTTTATCAAAACTTCGGCTTTTGCTACCGCAGCAACCGTAGTTCCAAGTTATGGTTTATTTGCTTCCAATGATGATACTATTAAAGTAGCACTCGTTGGTTGTGGAGGGAGAGGAACCGGGGCAGCAGGAAAACGAAGATTATGAAGACGATGAAGATGATGGCGATGAAGATCATAAAGATCAAGACGACGGTGAAGATAAAAATGATGATGATGATGATGATGATGATGATGA
>CAZBAV010000112.1:0-6836 GCA_964489955.1 uncultured Lacihabitans sp.
GGGCTAACCAAGCAATTAAAGGGGGGGCAATAATAGCTCCGATAGAGCTTCCTGCTACACATAGGCTGTTGGCAGTTGCCCTCAGTTTGCCGGGAAACCAAACGGTAACCACTTTTAATTGAGCCGGAAAATTGGTAGGCTCTGCCATCCCGAGCATACCTCTGAAAAAACCGAATTGCTTAACTGTGGTGGAAATACCACCACCTATACAAGCAAGAGACCAGACAATGATACCGTAAAAAAGCACCATCTTTTCTCCGAACTTATCAACCATCCATCCGGTAACGGGATACATGACTGCATAACAAACCGTAAAAATGTTTACGATTACCGCGTATCCTTCATCATTAAGAGAAAACTCCGTTTTTAGGACTGGTTTCAGGATGGAGACAATTTGCCGGTCGATGTAGTTAAAAACAATAGCGATAAAGATGACTGCTATAATCAGCCACCTTCGGGTTTCGGGTTTAATAGAATCTTGTTTAAAACTTCTTATCATATTACATATTGGTAGGGTTAATTTCAATCCATATTAAGATCGAACTCGTTTTTAGCGTCGCGTTTCCACGCAAACTGTTGTGTTTTCGGCGAAATGGCAAACAAAGGCGAAAAGGTTTTTACTTTAACCGTTTTATTATCGGGAAGAAACTCCATAATTCTAATCCAGCCGTCTCCCCCATTTCCATTCCTGTGGCCGCCGCCTTCAGACTGTGTATCAAAGAGCAGCTGATGTACAGACTTTCCACTTACATTCTTATCTGCCCTATATCCTTCTCCTGAAATATGACCACACAGCACCATAGAAAAGTTAGAACTCGGATAAACCAGTTTATCCCAAATCTGCTGACCATTATTAGATTTAGGCAGCGTAATCCTGTGTGACTTTTCTACCACATTATCTATATAAAACGGTTCATATGTAAACCACTTGTTCTCTCCGGTAATACGTTCGTTTTTAGTATTCATATAGGCATGAGTTGTAAGTACAATTCTGTGATTTTTATACTGCTCCAGAGAAGCCACTCTCCTGGCCCAATTCACCACAGTGTCCCGTGGAGCGTACTCTACAGTCATAAAGAGATAGTCTTTCCCATTAAGTGATTTTAACTCCAGAACAGCATTTTCCAGAGTATGGATATCTTGTACATTCCGGGTATTCTGAACCAGATGTTTCGTGTTCAGAAAGTTTTTATCTGCCGGGAAAAACTCGTTATATCGGGTCGTTCTTTCTCCATCCCTGTTTATGGAGTAATCGTGATTTCCGGTGGCCGCAATATATGGCACTTTTCCGTCAAGACGCCTAAAAGCATCTGAGATGTAATTCCATTGTTTAGGTGCCGAAGTATTTCCGTCTATACCCGGAATAAGTATATCGTCTAATTCTACCAAGTCACCAACACATACCACCATCTTCACATTTAGAGAATCCAGATTCTCTTCTATCCAGGCCATCATCAAATCAAACACCGGCTGGTTCCTTGTCCACTTCACATAGTTTTGAGGATCCGGAATCACAATCATTGACCAGGAATCTTTGTTTTCCAGTGTCGGCTTCTTGTAAGATTCCTGTGCTTTTAGTCCGCTTTGGAACAATATAAAAGCAATACATATCAATACTGTTTTTCTCATACTCCTATTTACATTTTTAACGAGAGAAGCTCCGGGCTCCTCCCGTCAAGTTAAATTGTATTTTAGTAACCCGGATTTTGGGTTAATTCCTTATTCGCATTCATCTCTGCTAAAGGAACCGGCCAATACTCATCCTTATTTGTTTTATATACTACCTCCTGAGTAGTAAAGTATTTGATTGCTTCGGCCGCATTATATATAGGTGAATAGTTCTCATCTATACGTACCAGCACATTCTTTGTCCATGGGTTTGCCGCTCTGTTCAGATATAAAACGCCATTCATTACCTCCTGGGCTATTCCCCATCTTCTTAAATCATACCATCTCAATCCGTCGTTAGCCAGTTCTACTTTTCTTTCATATCTTAACGCCGTCCTGAGCTGACTTTGAGATAAACCTGTTTTCAGATCCGGCATACCTGCCCTTCTTCTGATCTTGTTAATTGCATCATATACGGAGGCATCCAGACTATTGGCTTCTATTTTGGCCTCGGCATAAATAAGAAGTAACTCAGCAAACCGGAAAATACCACTGTTTAAATCCGAAACACCAGATACTGAATTTATTGCATAATCTACAGGATCCTGATGTTTTCTCCATAAATATCCGCTAAACGAACGAAAAGCGTTAGTGGCATCCGTGTTGGTCACAACTGAAGGCGTGGTACTCTGACCATTAATTACAGGCCAGTAATTATTTACCCTTGCAAAACTGGTATGCGGCTCAAATTGTATTCCCAGGAGTCTCGAATGCGGTCTTACACAATATAAGTCCAAACGAGGGTCTCTGTTTTCAAAAGGTTTAGCTGCGTCATACATCGGAGATTCATCAATTGGCAATCCGTCTAATGCCTGAAATGAGTCAATCAAATTCTGAGTAGGACCCCAGTAGCAAACTCCCTTTCCTAATCTGGATCCCATATAGTATCCCTGATTATGCGTGTTTCCGCTGATGGCTTTATTATACTCCGCTACCCAAATCCACTCTTTGCTACTTCTATATCCTTCATACCCGAATATTGCCGTACTTTCAGGCTCTCCTGTCTCGTGATTTTTATTAGCAAACTGGGCAGTTGAACCAAAAGGAGTAAGTTCATAAACTCCTGCGGACAGTTGTATTGCTTTTGCTGCAGCCTCTGCCGCTACTGTATATTGTCTGCTGTATAGAGCAACTCTCGCTTTTAGCATATAAGCTACCACACTACCTGCTCTCACATTTCCGGTTTGTGACTGAGACACAGGTAACTTATCTGCCACAGCCGTCATTTCACTAATAATCCAAGCCTGAATCTCGGCTTTAGGTGTACGGGGAACATCAGTTTCGCCTAACTTTAGTCCGTGTGTTACAAACGGAACATCTCCGTATAATTCGATTAATTGAGAATACGCATATGCCCTGATGACCCGTAACTCTGCATCCAGCTGTTGGTAAGCTGCAGTACTCATGGTAGATTTAATGGATTCCAGATTATCCAGCACCGAATGACACCTTGCTATGGTCTTATAGTGAAACTCCCAAGGTTTTATAGTCAGAGCGTTTGTAGTAGTAATGGAACTCGTAATCGGCGATGTATAGTTTACACCCGGGCGGGCATAGCCAATGTCAGTAACGTTATCCATCACATGTAAAATCGGGGTTGAAGCGGCATCTAATAATGTCAGTGCTTTATATGCTCCTAGTAAACCCATTTCAGCTTCCTGTTCCGTAGCGGGAAACGTACCCGTAGTAGGACCGTTAAGAGGATATCTGTCTAGCTCACATGATGAAAACGTGAATAGCATAGACGCAAATATTAATATCTTTTTCATTTTTAGTTTAGAATTTTATGTCAAGCCCAATTGAGTAAACCTTCACCTGCGGATAGTAATTACCTCCACCTAGCGAGACGCCATCTGAAGCACCTGCATCATAACCGATCTCTGGATCATAGCCTTGCCAGAACTTAGTAAGAGTAAGTATGTTCTGTCCGTTTACGTATAGCAATGCACTATTAATCTTAAGCTTATTGGTGACCGCTTTAGGAAGTGTATATCCCAGCTGAATGTTTTTCAGACGCAAATACGAAGCACTTCTCATCCAGAAATCAGAGTTCTGTGTATTGTTTGCCGAAGTGGTAGAAAGACGAGGGAATTCGGCATCTCTGTTATTTTCTGTCCAGTAATCCAGCTGCCATGTTTTTACTGCACTTGAGTTCACAGCAGGAATCACATAGTGGGAATTAAGGTATCCATCTGCCTTGCCCACTCCCTGAAGAAATAAGTTCAGACTAAGACCTTTCCATCCGAAATCAAAATTGGCACCATATGTATATCTAGGTAAAGTACTACCTATAATTACCCTGTCTGCATCTGTAATCTGACCATCCGGAATTGGATTTCCGTCAGCATCAAATGCTCCGGCTATGTCTTTATACCTTATATCACCCGGTTTTAAAGTACCAAACTGAGTAGGTCCGGCGTCTATTTCAGCCTGATTCTGGTAGAAACCATCCGATATTAGACCGAAGATAGAATTTACAGGATAACCTTCCTGCTGTCTTAGCAGAGTTCCGGAGGTCTGGCCTTTCATATCTACAATTTTATTCTTAACATCCGAAAGATTCAATCCTACACCCAACTTAAAATCACCCCATTGATTATCGTAGTTTACACCAAGTTCCCATCCTTTATTACTCACTTTAGCTGCATTTTGATAGGGAGCATTCAGACCTGTAAGCTGAGAAGTATACAACCTCAGTAATATACCATCGGTCATTTTAGTATACCAATCGGCCGTAATTGAAAAGTTCTTAAATATTGTTGCATCAATACCTATACCTGTCATAGTAGTTTCTTCCCACTTTAAATCCGGATTTGACATGGTATTAAGCGTAACCAACTGACTGATTTTTTCGCCCATAGAAATACTTCCGATTGCCAGCGTTTCTGCAAAAGGATAGTACGAACTACCTATGTTCTGATTTCCTAACTTACCCCAAGAAGCTCTTAATTTCAGCTCGTTAAAAATATGACGTTGATCCTGCATGAAACTTTCTTGCGAAATCCTCCAGCCCGCAGAGAAGGACGGAAATGCAGCCCAGCGATTAGCCTGAATAAACCGTGAGGTTCCATCGTATCTCATATTGGCTTCAAAGAGATATTTATTATCAAAATCATAATTCAGCCTTCCGAAAGTAGATACCAGTAACCACTGATCATGTGTTCCGTTATTATCACGTGTTTCATTATCAGCACCTGCTGCCAATACTTCATAGGTATCATAGGTAAAATCTCTTCTATAACCCATAAGATACTTTTCATCATACGTTTCCCTTGATGCCCCGCCCAGCAAACTGAAATTATGTTTTCCGTAGGTTTTATAAGCAGAAGCTAAAAACTGGTAGTTTCCAAAGTCATATCTATATCCCGTCTGAGTTAGTTCTGTAAAAGCATTTGCCGCTCCTGACTCACTTCCGTCATCGTTATAAGTCATTATACTCTTTATAAAATTATGTGAATTGGTGGTCCTATACCTGGGAGCCACAATTGCGGTTAGATTCAACCACTCCAAAGGTTTATAGGTAGCACTAAAATTACCCTGCAATTCCATAGTATTTACCCTTCTGTTTCCACCTTCCTCAATGTAGGCTACCGGGTTTATATTTACCCATCCCTCTGACCACAAACCATTTCTGCGTATAGGAATATTCGTTGGCATACGTCCCAAATAGTTCCAGATTGTACCTTCATTAGCAATCTGTAGTCTGTTTCCCTTGGTAAATGACATATCCATCTTTAGCGACAGCTTATCGCTTACCTTTATGTCCATATTATTTCTAAATATGAACCTTTCGAATCCGGTGTTTTTTATAATACCATCCTGACTGGAATAACTGAATGAAGGCATTATGCGTATTTTATCTGAATTGGCTGAAAGCGAAACAAAATGATTTTGCATAAAACCGGAGCCTTGCAGAATGCCATCCTGCCAGTCAAAGTTTTTAGGATTTGCCGCATATTTTTGTCTGAAATCTTCTATGTCCTGATCACTGTACAGATTATAACCGTTGTCATTCATATTGGCCTCATTAAATACCCTCATGTAGGTTAAGCCATCGGTTACTTTAGGAATATTAGTAGCAGACTGCCATCCAATATAGTCTCTGTAATTGACACTCATTTTACTACCTGAAGCTCTTTTTGTAGTTACCAGAATCACGCCATTTGCCGCTCTCGACCCATAAATGGCTGCCGATGCCGCATCTTTAAGTACGGAAATAGATTCTATAAGGTTGATATCTATCTGATTTAAAACACCGGGAACGCCATCTATAAGAACCAATGGATTACTATCTGATCCTCCGAATGAGTTAATACCACGAATCCGGATTTGTCCACCATCTCCACCAGGAGAACCTGTCTGGCTTGTTACTGTAACTCCCGGAGCTACCCCTTGCAGTGCATTCGCTGTAGAGATGATAGGTCTTCTTTCTAATTGTTCGGAGCCGATTGCTGAAACAGATCCGGTAAGATTTACTTTCTTCTGTGTACCGTACCCTACCACTACTACTTCACTAAGAGACTTTAAGTCTTCTACCAGTACTATACTGAGTGAGGTCTGGTTACCCACTACCACTTCCTGAGGAATGTACCCCACAAACTTCACTTCCAGAATAGAACCTTCTGAAACCGTAATCTCAAATTTTCCGCTCTCATCGGTAAAGGTTGCCGTATTTGTTCCTTTAAGAAGAACACTGGCTCCTGCCACCGCTGTACTTGTATTGTCTTTAACTATGCCAGACACTTTTCTTTGGGCCATAACATTAGATGCACAGCACACTAAAACAAAAAGAGCTACTCCCAAAAACTTGGGTGGACACTTTAATCTTTTAAGTAAATTGATAAACATAAACAGTTAATTTTATTAATGATTTGATTGGCATTTTCTTGATACTACTGGTCGAGCCTCAAAGGTTCTCTTGTTCTCTTTCATTTTGTTTCATTTCATTTAAGGTTAGTAACTTTAGTTATTGATTAGCTTTCTGGATTTATTAAAATAATAGTATTATTTTTACATATAAATTAAATAATCTCATTTCACAATGCAAATGAAATAAGTTAAAACATAAATAGCAAACAAAATGAAAGATTTTTAAATATTTTTAAACTTTATTTAACATTAAATTTTCAATTATTTAACATTGAATCTCGAAATTTGCACAGTATTAC
>CAZBAV010000112.1:6846-9951 GCA_964489955.1 uncultured Lacihabitans sp.
GCAAAAAGAAACTTTCAAAACGTTTCACTTTTACTAAAATGACCATAACAGAAAGACATCAATTCATCCTGCAAGAATTAAAAATCAAAGGAAGCATTAATATACAGGACCTTTCAGACAGTCTCGAGGTTTCGGGGGTTACCATTAGAAAGGATCTAAAAATGCTTGAGGATAAAAATCTATTATTTCGCACACATGGGGGAGCTTCCATAAATAACCCTTATGCCATTGAAAGACCTATTCAAGAAAAACAACATATAAACAATGACGAAAAACAGAGAATAGCCAGGGCGGCTTTATCTCTACTTGGCAATAACGACTCTATTATGATTGGCTCCGGCAGTACAGTATATGAACTAGCCAGTCAGCTCCAATCCAATCGCCCACTTACCGTAATTACTCCTGCACTAAAAGTAAGTGTAGAGTTATCAAACAAGCCCAACATAGAGGTTCTCCAATTAGGAGGTGTTATCCGACAAAACTCATCTTCGGTGGCGGGAAACTTTGCTGAATACATGCTGAACAATATTTCTTGCGGTCTGATTTTTTTGGGCGTAGACGGCATTGATTTAAACTTCGGATTCACCATCAGTAATCTTACGGAAGCCGGGCTTAATCAAAAAATGATAAAAACAGCCCAATCTGTCGTTATTCTAGCCGATCATACGAAATTCGGAAAACGGGGAATTGCAAAAATATGCAACATAGAAGATGTACGGTACCTGATAACAGATGACCTGGCTCCAAAGGAAGCTATCTCAGCATTAGAAGATGCGGGAATAAAGGTTATTATAGCTTAGTTTATACCAAAAGGTATCCCATCACCTCTTAAAGTAAACACTAACACATAGCCTAAGCCAGGTTCATCATGCCTTCTTATGAATACCATTGACTTCATCTTAGACAGGATGCATAGGCCAATGCCTCTCCTTTATAACCTGAGTTCGATTAAAACTACATAGATGCATAGATTTAAATATCTTTAAATCAGTAATAATAAAGTATATATAACATTAAAGCAAAGCCTCAGTATATGTGAACAGCTTCAGCTGTCTATACTTACTCAAAAATTTCTTTTTTTATATGTTTCTATGTGGTTTACACTATTAATCAGCATATTAACAATCAAACTGAGGTTTATAGCTAACATACAAGCACAATAATACTATAGTACATCCGGTAAGGCCGTAGTAGAGGGTTATAAATAAATAAAGCGGACCAGATTACTCCGGCCCGCTTTGGGTTTATTCTTAGGATCTATACTTACTTCTTCTTTGTACTTTTTGCGGTCAAGCACTTTGAGTCAGGACAAACATTAATCCGTTCAATATCGTGATCATCCTCGTCTTCATCACATGGATTAGTCCTAGCATCTCCATCTACATTATCATCATCCGGATTACAGTCGTTACTCGGATTATCATCTGGAGTAGAATCTATGTCCTCCAAACCTTCGTCGTTTTCAGCACTACTAATTTCAGCGATGTTGGTGATGGTTCCACTTGCATCCTGGTTGATCATAAATGTAATCTCTACTGATATACTGTCCTTTGCAACCAGACTAGCGATAGGATTAACTAAATACGCCTTTCCTCCAACTATTTCCCAGCTGCTATCAGGCACCAGAGTAAGTCCGTTAGGAATATAATCTACAACCTGTATGTTTTTGGCATCAACAGTGCCTTGGTTATAGACTTTAATCTCAAAAGTCACTAGATCACCTCTTCTCAAAGTTGGATTCTTATGTCTTCCCTTGATGACTTTTCTGAGAGCCAGGTCAAAAACAAGAGGTTCATTTAGAACAGTAACCGTTACGCTATCAAAAGCCACACAATTTTTCTCTTCACCACAGATTACATAATATCTGGTTTCGGTCGTTGGACTAACTGTAACGTCACCTGTACCTAAAAGTGTACTAAGGTCTGATGTTGTAAACCAATTTGGTATTAGACCTCCCGCACAATTCGCAGTCAATAAACTTTCACCGCCACTCTCTATTTCTGAAGGAGTTGCAAGGATATCCGTTGGAGCGGCAGTTTTCTGTCTTACTGTTACAGTAACAGACCCTGGCCTGGCACTTTTACATTCATCATCCTCCGTACTTACACAAACAACTGTGTACGTGTAGTCTGCTGTTGGACTTACCTTAATTTCTGCTGTAGTTTGTCCGGTATTCCATTCATAGGTATAACCCGTTCCACATCCATCTGCTACCAAAGTAGCCTCTTCGCCTATACAGATTTCAGCTCCACCAGTAACCGTAGGCTCCGGAGCATCACACGGTACATCACAATTTCTGTTTACCGATATACTAGCGGTACAGCCGTTTAGCGTAACAGTAACTGTGATAGTATCTCCGGAAGTGATACCTGACACTACATTATCCGTTACCGTGGTTCCCGCCGGGCTAGTCAGTGTAGCACCTGCAGGAATATTAAATCTTACCGAATATGTTAATTTATCAACCGAACAAATGTATTCATCAACTGTAATCGTGGGAGCAGGTTTAACCATAATATCTAAATAACCTCTATCTCCATCTTCACATCCTTCACCCACGCTTGCCCAACCATGACTTAAGCGAGTATTTTCCGTTATGATCAAAACATCTGTAGGCAAAATTTCAACGCCTTCACTTGTAAACCATTTATAACTATGATAACCTTCAGTTGTTGTGCCATTAAAGTTAAGATTAACTGTATCTCCGGCACAAACATTTAGACTCTCAAGATAAGTATCTGGCTTTCCTCCTATACAAGGACAAGGGGTAGATGCGGTCGTGAAAACTTCCTGTACTGTACACCCTCCTAAGGTGGCCGTAATAATCACTTCTGTGGCAGGAAGTACTCCTATAAGCCTCTTCCCTCCCATTACATCTATGATAGTTCCCACAGAGCTTGTTACTACAGCACCGGCTGTTACCGTAAAAGGAATTGAATAGGTTGGCGTACCCGCTGCACAGCCAGGTGCTTCAAGTACATCTATACTAGGAGCAGGATTAACCGCAATGACAGCCGACACCTCCGGACTTTTACAAGCATCCGGTCTTACCGTCTCAACACAACTTACAGTATAGGTTTCTGTACCTGTGTAGTTCACCGTAAT
>CAZBAV010000113.1:0-9706 GCA_964489955.1 uncultured Lacihabitans sp.
CTTACGTATAATTGGAAAGTTGCGTTTATTGTAATGGGTGTGGCTGGCTTATTTATTGCCCTGCTCTGGAAGCTGGTTTATGTAGAACCGCCTAAAGAGATAACGGATCAGGTAGTATCAGAGGACAAAATAGACACCTCCGTTAAGTTTAAGTGGAATGAGCTTTGGAAGACCAAAAGCCTTTGGGGCGTAATTCTGATACGTTTCGTCAGTGATCCAGTATGGTATTTTTGCCTTTTCTGGCTGCCCGGCTACCTGCAGGAAGAATCAGGTCTTACTCTTGCTCAGGTGGGCATGTTTGGCTGGATTCCCTTTTTAGTAGCCGATCTCGGAGCCATAGGTACCTCAGCCTGGTCAGATAAGTTGGTAAGAAAAGGTATGGCTCCGCTCAAAGCCCGCAAAATCATGTTAAGTACAGTGGCTATACTTTCTCCGCTCTGTATTTTCACGCCATATGTAGACAGTGCCTGGTCTACTTTGCTTCTCTTTAGTCTGATAGCTGTAGCGTGTCTTAGCTGGTTATTTTCTTTAAGTGTAGTAATAGCGGAGGCATTTCCGGTAGCTAACGTAGCCAGTGTATTAGGTATTGCAGGAGGATTTGGAGCCGTAGGAGCTGTTCTGTTCAACTATTTTGTGGGGCAGTTAATGGGTACACTGGGTTCTGAGAAAATATTTATGACTATGGCGGTCATGCACCCGATAGCTGTAGTCCTGCTTTGGATAATGATAAAAAAAGAAACACCGAAAAATAAATAGTAATGAAAAATTCAATAATAGAGCCTTCGAGAGAGATACAGGTAAGGAAAGAGGTAGATGTTTTGGTAGTAGGGGGTGGTCCGTCAGGAATAACAGCGGCTCTGGCAGCAGCAGAAGACGGGCTTAATGTGATGTTGATAGAGAGCAGGAGTTTTGTTGGAGGAAACATGACTATAGGTCTTCCTGTACTGGGTTTTCTTGGGCAAAAAGGAAATCAGATTATTAAGGGTATACCTCAGAAATTTATAGATAGATTAAAAGCAGTGGATGGATCCAGTGAGCACCGTCCATGTCCTTTGCACATGAGTCTTACTTTGGTAGAGCCGGAGGCCGTTAAGACCGTTGGTTTAGAAATGCTGCTTGAAGCCGGAGTGGAAGTGATGTTTTATACATTCTTTTCTGATGTGGTGATGGAAGGTGACGAGCTCAAGGGCGTAATAATAGAAAGTAAAGCAGGAAGGGAAGCTATTTTAGCTAAAACGGTAATTGACTGTAGTGGTGATGCAGACGTGGCTTTCCGCTCGGGTGTTCCGTGTGAATACGGTAACGAGGTAGGGGGAGTGCAACCACCCACTCTTATGTTTTGTCTGGGCGGAGTAGATACAGAAAAGCTCAGACTGAGTATTTCTGAGGAACCGCGTACTTACCTTACTGACTTTATTCCTGCTGAGTATTTCGGGCAAAACAACCAGTTTATTGTAGTAGGTCTAAGAAGCCTTATAGAACAAGCTCGGCAAGATGGCCTTAACCTTCCTGTAGAAAGAACCATTATTATTACCGGTTTAAGGAAAGGCGAAGTCTGGATTAATATGACCCGTATAAATGGTGTAAACGGTACCGATCCGGAGAGTCTTACTTTTGGTGAAACAGAAGGCCGTAAGCAGATAGCAGACATTCAGAAATACCTGATTGGTTATGTGCCGGGTTTTGAAGAAGCTTATTTTGTAAAGACAGCTCCTTTTGTTGGTATTCGTGAAACCAGAAGGATTAACGGACAGTATACCATGACACAGGAAGATATTCTTAGCTGTGCTCATTTTGAAGATGCAGTTGCAGTTGCCAGTTATCCCTTAGACATTCATCATCCCCAGGGTGGTGGTTGTACGCTTACCTGGTGCGGAGACTGTTATGATGTTCCGTTCAGGTCATTGGTTCCTGTAAAGGTAAAAAATCTGATCGTTGCAGGCAGAAGTATTTCCACTACACATGAGGCGATGTCAGCTATTCGTGTGATGGCTCCGTGTATGGCTATGGGAGAAGCAGCCGGCAGAGCGGCTAAATTAGCTATTAGAAAAGGCGTACCTGTAGGGGAGATTGAAGTGAAGGAATTACAGGAAGAATTGTTGGTAAAAGGAGCGTATTTACGGGATTTCGAAACGGCATAAGGATGAATAAACGCAGAGATTTTCTAAAAATGATGGGCCTGGCTGCCGGAGTACCTCTGGTAGGTTTAAGCGGCAGTTCTTTTACATCGATAAATAAAAGACACCGGGTGTTGTGTTGCAATATCCGTGTGGCTTTGGATGAAGACGAACAGAAAGGAGTGGGCTGGTCTTCCAGACGAGACATTTGTCTAAAAATAATCAAAGACAGAAAACCCGATATTATTTGCCTTCAGGAGGTATTAAAAGTGCAGGCTGCTGATTTTAAAAAGCACTTCAAAGGCTTTCAGTTGGTAGGTTTTGACGGTCCTGAAATGGATGCTAACCCAACAGGCTATCACGGAATAGCTAAAAATCCGATACTTTATTCTACCCAAAAGTATGAGTTGATAACTGCCGGCACGTATTGGCTTTCTGAAACTCCCCTGGTAGCGGGCAGTAAATCCTGGGATACAGCCAGAGCGAGACACGTAAATTGGGTAAGATTAAAAGATAAGGAGAGTCAGAAAGAGTTTCGGGTGCTTAACCTGCATCTTGATCATGTTTCTGCCAAAGCAAAGCTGGAACAGCTCAATATGGTTGTGGAGGAGAGCATGCAGTATCAGTCTGCTTTTCCGCAGCTTCTGGCAGGAGATTTTAACTCCAGGTTTACCAGTGAAGTCTTTACCAAAATACGTCAAGAAGGCTGGAAAGACGCCATAGAGGCTCTGAACGGGGAGAAAGAGGCTGGTTTTACAGGACATGCATTTAAGGGCTTGGCCTACGAAAAAGCGGATGTGGCCGGACGTATAGATTTTATCTGGTTTAGAGGAAGTGTCAAGGCATTAAATGCAGAAATTGTGCATGACTCTATTAAAGGGGTTTACCCAAGCGATCACTTTTTTGTTCAATCTGATTTTGAAATAGCATGAAAACGATATCCATTTTTTTTACTTTTTTAGGTTTTTCGATGCTTCCCTTTTTAGGTTATTCTCAGGCTAACATACTTGATAAGCTGAATTATAAACCTGAAAAAGCCAAGGTGATTATTGATACCGACGCCTATAATGAAATAGACGACCAGTTTGCTCTCGTTTATGCCTTGCTGGCTAGAGACAAAATGGATATAGAGGCTATCTATGCAGCTCCTTTCATAAACAAAAGAGCTAAGTCGGTAGAAGAAGGCATGGAAAAGAGTTATGACGAAATCCTGAATGTTCTCCAGAAAATGAAAACAAAGGCTCCGGTCTATAAGGGATCTCCTGTCTTTCTTAAGGATAAAAAAACACCTGTAACAAGTGATGCAGCCCGTGATCTGGTAGAGCGTGCCAGGAAGGCCACAGAACCTGTTTTTGTATTGGCCTTAGGTGCTCCTACCAATGTAGCTTCGGCACTTATAATGGCACCTGAGATTAAGGAAAAGATTATTGTAGTATGGCTTGGAGGTAAAGGGATTAATTGGAATACCGCCAATGAGTTTAATTTAAAACAAGATATGCATGCTTCGCAAATACTATTTGATTGTGGCGTGCCATTGGTGCAGATTCCTACAGAGCCTGTTTCTTCTCACCTCAGTACTACTGTTCCGGAACTGAAGGAACATTTAGGCGGAGCCAATAAAATATCTGATTATCTGATTTCGATTGTAGCAGACTTTAATCCGGATCTTTTTGGGTGGTCTAAGGTAATCTGGGATGTAGCGGTAATAGCCTACATAACGGATCCATCCTCTATGCAATATGAAATTAGACCTGCACCCATCCTTACAGATCAAATGACCTACAGCTTTGACGGAACCCGACACCTCTACAAAGTAGCCACACACATCAATAGAAATAAAGTCTTTAAAGATATGTTCAGGAGGTTTAAAGACTTCAAGGACTAAGCCAATACCAATATAAAATGTATGAATGAAAATATTAAGAAAATGGGCCTTCCCGTCCATTTGCTATGGGGGTATGTAGGGATACTTATCTTCATGATGGGTGACGGGATGGAACAGGGTTGGCTGAGTCCCTATCTGATTCAGAGAGGACTCACCATACAAAATACAGCTATATTATTTACACTATACGGGGTCACCATAGCGGTATCTTCCTGGTTTTCAGGAGTGCTTACAGAAATCCTGAACCCCAGACGCACCATGTTGTTAGGGTTGATAATATATCTCATTGGAACAGTGCTATTTATTTCTACAGGACTTAATTCGCTGGATATTACCACCCTCTATCTTACATATGCTCTCAGAGGTTTTGGATACCCCTTGTTTGCTTACTCTTTTCTGGTCTGGATATCGTATACAGTTCCTAAAGACTCTTTGGGCAGAGCGGTTGGTTGGTTTTGGTTCGTATTTACGGGCGGTCTTAACGTATTTGGAGCATTTTATGCAGGATGGGCAATAGAGAAGTTAGGACATATTAACGCCCTCTGGAGTGCTGTGTTGTGGGTTCTTATCGGAGCTTTTTTTGCCTTGATTCTCAATAAGGCCAGATTCCCGTTAGATACGTCTTCTGCACAAACCAAATGGCGGGAGCTTCTTAAGGGACTGACTATTGCGATAGAAGTTCCTAAAGTAGGCATAGGAGGGGTAGTACGTATAATTAATACTACAGCCCAGTTCGCTTTTCCGGTGTTTTTGCCCATCTATATGGAGTCACACGGGTTCAGTACAAGTCAGTGGCTTTATATATGGGGTACTATTTTCACCAGTAACATTGTCTTCAATCTCATTTTTGGTTTCGTTGGGGACCGCTTGGGATGGCGGACCACCATTATTTGGTTTGGCGGGGTAGGCTGTGGGCTGACCACTTTATTGTTATTCTATTCTCCGCAGCTAAGTGAGGGTGCTTTTGCAGTGGTGATGTTGGCCGGAATTTTATGGGGAGCATGCCTGGCAGGATACGTACCCTTGTCGGCATTGGTTCCTTCGCTTGTAGAAAAAGACAAAGGTGCAGCTATGTCTATTCTCAATCTTGGAGCAGGTTTGTCTGTTTTTGCCGGGCCTGCTATTGTAGCCGTTTTTATTGGCTCATTAGGAGCGGAGGGTGTGATATGGATTTTAGCGGGGCTTTATTTTCTAAGTGCTGTTTTAACCAGTTTTATAACCTTGCCGCAATCTGAAAATTAATTAAATCGATATAGAAAGAAGTATATGAAAATTTTGGTGACATCGCCTTATAATGAAGGCGGATTGGAAGAGTTAAAGGAGTATTTTGGAGAAGTAATATACAATCCCTGGAAACCGCACGGAAGGGCTTTTAATGAGTCTGAGTTGCTAGATTTATTAAAAGAAACAGGAGCAGAAGCCCTGGTCACAGAACATGACCAGGTAACAGAGAAAGTAATTAATGAAAACCCGCATCTTAAATTCATAGGCGTATGCAGGGGTACACCTTCTAATGTTTCTCTGGAGACCGCTTCCGCTCATGATATTCCGGTTTTTTATACGCCTGCACGTAACGCACAGGCTGTGGCGGAGCTGTTTATTGCCAATGTAATAACCTTTATGAGGGATACTTTGTACGCGGTTGACTGGCTGCGTTCAGGTAAATGGGACGCCGGGGCACATACCTCTTATCTTATCTTTAAAGGAAATGAACTGGCAGGTAAAAAAGTCGGATTTGTCGGGTTTGGGGCTATTGGACAACTAATAGCCTCTATGATAAAGTCTTATCCATGCGAAATATCATATTATGATCCGTATGTAAGTCAGGAAGATTTTCCTGATTATACAAAACAGAGTCTGGAAGATTTGTTTGCAGATAACGATGTAGTTTCTGTGCATTTGCCGGTAACAGAAGAAACCAAAGGATTAATAAATGCAGATCTGTTTAATCGAATGAAGTCTGACGCTATTTTTGTAAATACAGCGAGGGCAATTGTAGTAGACAGAAACGCACTGTACGAGGTGCTGGAACAAAAGAAGATCAAAGGGGCTATTCTGGATGTTTTTGACAATGAGCCACCTGATGAATTGGATTACAAGATTATCCGATCGCAGAATGTATTGCCTACTCCTCATATTGCGGGTGCCACACACGAAGTAGAAGATCATCACGTGCGTATTATGAATCAGGCTCTTAAAGAATGGCATGTAGATGGCAAAGTGGATTTTAAAAGGTTAGCAAATCGGACGGTATTGATATGAAAGATGCATATTTGGTTTTAGACATAGGCACGGGAAATGTCCGTGCCGCTGTAGTTGGTCAGGACGGAGAAGTTATGGGAGTTTCCCGGGATGACATTCGGTATTACAGAGATCAGTTGTTTTCCGATTCTATTTTCTTTAAACCGGAAGAGCTTCTGGGGCAGTTGAAAAAACTTACCGGAGAAGCGTTGAAGCTGGCAGGAGAAGTCCAAATATTAGCGGTAACCACTACCAGCCAGAGAGAAGGTATTGTACTTATAGATAAGTGGCAAAATGCCGTAATTGGTATGCCCAATATAGATCACAGAGGGCGAGATTGGCAGAATGACCTGGCAGATAAAAGCAGAGTTTACCAACTTTCCGGGAGATATCCCACTTCCCTTTTTTCTGTGTATAAACTCATTGGTACACGAGAGAGAAATGCGGATCTGTGGCAGAATGCGTCTACTTTTTTAAGTATAAGTGACTGGGCTGCATGGGAGCTATCCGGAGAATTTGCTTATGAGCATTCGCAGGCTTCTGAAACACTCCTTTATGATGTAGAAGCAGGAAAATGGAGCAAAGAGCTATGTGAGATTTTTGATATCGACTTTGAGTTTTTACCTCAGTTGCGTCATTCAGGAGAAGTTCTGGGAAAGGTCAAAG
Source organism: uncultured Lacihabitans sp. (assembly GCA_964489955.1). Lineage (GTDB taxonomy): Bacteria > Bacteroidota > Bacteroidia > Cytophagales > Spirosomataceae > Leadbetterella. The sequence goes on from CAZBAV010000113.1 coordinate 6,910, forward strand.
GTGATGTCTCCCGTGAATGGTCATTCTCCGAAAATGCAGTGGTAGTAGTAGGAGGGGGCGATACCCAAATGGCCATAAAAAGTACTCAACCGCATACCGGAGACGTAGTTCTGGTTTCCGGAACCACCACTCCGGTAGTCAAATTGGAAGCCGATTATATTACCGATACTGAAGAACGTACCTGGACCAGCCGTGATATTCTTGCTAATCGTTATGTTTTTGAAGCTAACGCAGGAGTTACAGGACTCAACTATCAGCGTCTGAAGGAAGTTTTCTATCCGAATGAATCCTATGAGGTTATAGAAAAAGAACTCAGTGAAAACAGGTATGAAGATTGTTTTGCTTCCTTAGGTTCATTGCTCGCTACTGAGAAAACGTCGGTGATCACGGGCGGGTTTGTGTTTCATGTACCTGTTACACATGAGTTAAAAAGAAGCAGCTTTGTGTGGGCCAGCCTGGTAGATATTGCTTTTTCCATTGTAGAGAATTATCGGGTTTTAGCAGGGTGTTCACAGCATACAGAAGATTATCTCTGGGCTTGCGGAGGAGGGCTTCAAAGTAAAACTCTCAGACAGCTTATTGCTGATATTACGGGCAAAGAAGTTAGGGTGAGGTATGGATTTGATCAGGCTACGGTAGTGGGGTCTGCCCTGCACTGTAATGAAGCACTTAATGTATCGGGTTCACTCAAGAGGGTAGACTATGAGTCTGCCGTTCCGGACAGAGAGAAAGAACAATACATGGGAGATTTGTATGAAAAATGGCTGGCAACCAGGACTATGTTTAAAAAACAGGAGTTGATAAGTTTATGAGTGAAGCATATTTTTTAGGTATTGATGTGGGTACGCAGGGTGCCCGTGTAGCTCTCCTGAATGAGGAGGGTATACAGGTGGCGGCTTTTGATGAGGCATTTAATTTTACTGAAAAATCGCGGGAAGAGCAGTCGCCCCTTGAGTGGTGGTCTGCCTGTAAACGCCTGATAAAGAAAATTTCAGAAACGGTAAGTGATCTGGATAATTTAAAGTCAGTTACGGTGACATCCACGTCCGGTACTATCATACCGGTCAACGAGAATGGTGTGCCACTGCATAATGCAATTATGTACAGTGACCCCCGTTCCGAAGCGGAGGCTCTGATTTGCAAAGCGGCCGCAGACCAGTTTGTGAAGAGAGGATATAAGGCGTTTAATTCATCCAGCGGTTTACCAAAAATGCTGTGGTATCTGAATACGCACGGAGAGAAAGATTTGTATAAGTTTATTCATGCTGCAGATTTTATTTCCGGCAGTTTAAGCGGAAGGTTTGACGTTACGGATTATACCAATGCCCTTAAGTCGGGATATGATTTACATGAGAATCAATGGCCGCAGTATATACTGGATTTGGGGATAAAGAAAGAGTGGTTACAAACTGTGGTTTCTTCGGGGGAGCCTGTTGGAGTAGTAAAATCTGACTTAGCAAAAGAGTGGAACCTTCCAGAGTCTGTAATTATTACTACCGGAATGACGGATGGCTGTGTCTCTCAAGTTGCGTCCGGTGCAGTGGTTCCGGGCCAGTGGAATACAACCATTGGCACTACACTGGTGGTAAAGGGCGTGACAAGATCTGAAATCGAAGACCCGCAAGGTTCCATTTATAATCATAGACATCCCGAAGGTTACTGGATGCCCGGTGGAGCCAGTAGCACTGGAGGAGACTGGGTTTCAGCATTCTTTAAAAAGGACGAGCTGGAAAGTCTGAATCTGGCGGCTGCCCGCTTAGTTCCTACCGGTATTCCCGCCTGGCCGCTTTTGCAAAAAGGAGAGCGATTTCCCTTTTTTTCTCCTCAGGCAGAAGGCTTCTGGCCTCAGGATGAGGGGCAGGAACTCATGTTTTCAGCATGTATGGAAGGAGTGGCATACATTGAGCGGTATGCATATGAACGTATAAAAGAGTTGTCGGGAGAGGAGGTCAAGGAGGTGTACTCGGCCGGTGGTGGAAGCAATAGCGATACATGGATGAGTATTCGTAGCTCCGTATTGAATGTGCCTATCAATAAAATGATGAATACTTCGGGTGCCGCAGGTGCTGCTGTTTTGGGAGCATCCAAAACGCACTATCCGGGTATTGCTAAAGCCGCTGAGGTGATGATTAAAATTGATAAGAAGATTCTGCCCAATCCGGGTTGGGTGGAGAAATATGAAGAGGGATATAAGAACTTTATCGAAGAATTAAAGAAAAGAAAATACCTATAATGATAACTGTATATTTATTGCGTCACGGTGAAACAGCTTATAATGCTGATAACAACAGATATTGCGGCCGCACGGACATTCCTGTAAATGAGAAAGGAATGCAGCAGGCTTTGCTGGTACAGGAACAATTAAAAGATGTAGAAATTACGGCTGTTTTTTCGTCTCCCTTGATGCGGGCTTATGAAACGGCTAAAATTGCTACACAGAAAGAGGTTATTAAAGATGAGAGGCTCATTGAGGCCGACTTTGGTTTATGGGAAGGGAAGACCCGGGAGGAGTTTGTGGCCGAAATACCCGAGTCATGGGAAGCCTGGAATAAAGACCCTGAAAACGCCAAAGCCGGTATGACCGGAGAAACCGCAGGTGAAATTGTGAGCAGGATGGACAGTTTTTTCAGGGACTTACATCAAAAATATGAGACAGGTACTTTTGTGGTAACGGCTCACAATGGGGTAAACAGACTTTTTTTAGCTAATAAACTGGGTATGTCCTTAAAGAACTACAGGAAAATTGTTCAACAGAATTCCTCCCTGACACGATTTACTTTAGACGGGGAAGGAGAGC
>CAZBAV010000114.1:0-9622 GCA_964489955.1 uncultured Lacihabitans sp.
GGTATTTTGGGCGTATATATTGCTACAGGCTTAGCCGGATTGAACAACAATATTTACGTACAGATTTCACTCATCATGCTCGTGGGCTTACTGGCTAAAAATGCCATTCTGATTGTAGAATTTGCCATTCAGCAACGCAGAGCAGGGCTGTCTATTTTTGAAGCAGGCGTAACAGGAGCCAGGATGCGTTTGCGTCCCATTTTGATGACCTCCTTTGCCTTTGTAGCGGGACTAATTCCTTTGATGTTTGCCACAGGTGGCACAGCCATCGGAAACAAATCTATCAGTATCAGTGCTGCAGGAGGAATGTTGAGCGGTGTGGCATTAGGTATATTGATTATCCCGGTTTTGTATATGATTTTCCAGAGCTTACAGGAAAAAGTTTCGGGTACTAAACAGCGTTTAGAAAATGAATAAAATAACATTGAAATATATAGGATTAGGCCTTCTTTTAGTCGCATTTACGCAATCCTGTAAAGTAACTAAAGATTACGCTCGTCCGGATTTGAATATGCCAACTGCATTCGATCATGCAAACGATAGCAGTGTGGTGGAATTTCCATCTTATCAGCAGTTTTTTACTGATCAGAAATTGGTAAACTTGCTGGATAGAGTAATGGAGAAAAATCCGGATTTGCTGATTGCAGCGGAGAATATTTTGGCCACAGAAGCCATGCTAAAGAGTGTAAAGCTTAATTATCTTCCAGATATTAATCTTCAAATTAATACCGGAGTACAGCGTCTTTCACAAAACAGTATGATGGGTTCTTTTGCAGGGAATCTATTGTTTCAAGAGTATAATCTGGCTCCCGCTGTTTCGTGGGATGTTGATTTTTGGGGAAAGCTGAAAAGACAGAGAGAAGAAGCCTTATCCAATTATTTAAGTCAGGCAGAAAATCGCAGAGCATTACGTGTGCAGTTGATTGCTCAAACTGCTCAGGCATACTACAATTTACTTAGTCTGGATGAGCAATTACGCATTACGCAGGAAGTGGAGCAAAATATGCAAACTACCTTAGGTATGCTTAACGTACAGTTTTCAGTAGGCGATGTCACGACTATTGCTATCAAGCAATCAGAAGCACAATTGGCAGAAACACGGGCATTGATTCCTGAAATAAAAGCAAGTATCAAAGCACAGGAGAATGCTTTACAAACACTGGCAGGTAGTTATCCTGCTGCTGTAAAACGTTTACAATCCTTTTCCAATACTGTTTTTAAAACGGCACTGGTAACAGGTGTTCCTGCGGATTTATTGCAAAATCGTCCTGATGTGAAACAACAGGAATTGCAGTTGCAGGCGGCTAATGCTCGGGTAGGCATTGCTAAAACGGAGTTTTATCCTACTTTGAAAATCACGGGGCAAGGCGGTTTGAATGCCATTAAAGCCACTAATTGGTTTGCTATTCCGGCTTCCTTGTTCGGTACCGCGGCAGCAGGATTGACCCAGCCGATTTTTAACAGAAGAAGCATCAAATCCAACTACGAACAGGCTCTTCACCTACGTGAGGCATCCGTACATGCGTTCAGAAAATCGGTATTAACGGCTGTAGAAGAAGTAAGCACATCGCTCCATAATATTACCGGTATCCAAGAACAGATGGCTGAAGTAAGTAATAGAAAAACAGCTATGAATAAAGCTATTTCTGATGCACAGATTCTCTTTAAATATGGCGAAGCCACTTATCTTGAAGTATTGACGGTGCAACAAGCCTATTTCCAAACAGAACTGGCAAATGCTTTGGTTATACAGAAAGAAATAAATTCGTACATTGCTCTCTACAAATCATTAGGTGGAAATTAAATGAATACGAGAGATACACTACTGGAACCTCAGCACTGGAAACCATTTTTCCGCTGGAGTGGCGTATTAGTTTCGCTGGCATTGGCCAACCTGATTCAGTATCTGCTAAATCCACAAAGCAGATGGTGGGATTTTTATATCGAGGCACAATGGTCAGAAGTTCTGGTAACCATTATCGGTGGAGTTGTTATGTATGCTATTCTTTTCTGGATTATTGCGTTACTATCAACCTGGGTAAACCAGAAACTTGTTTTCAGAGATAATGTATTGATGCATTTTGTAGTGACTACTTGTGTGGTCACGGTTGCCATGTTCGTACTGTTGTATCTGGAAAATGTAGTGTATGATTGGATATGGCCGGAACCTGCTTCCACAAACCCGGAAATTGAATTGGGCATACGGCAATACCTGGTGGTGAATATAGTGGTAGCTGCTTTTGTAAACAGCTTTTATCACTCTTTTCTATTTTTTGAAAAATGGAAAACCAAAGTAATTGAAAGTAATAAGCTCGAAATACATACTTTACAATTGAAAGAAAATGCTTTGCAAGCGGAGTTGGAAGTATTAAAACTGCAGCTAGATCCACACTTTTTATTTAATAATTTCAGTATTCTTACCCAATTGATTGAAGCAAATCCGTCCGGAGCTAAGGAGTTTTTGTCCAATCTATCCAGAGTCTATCGCTATATCTTAACTACCGGAAAAAGAGATGTAGTGACATTAGAAGAAGAATTGAAATTTGTAGAAATGTATTTTCATTTGCTCAAAATTCGCCATGGAGAAAGTATTTATTTAGAAATCAATGTAGATGAAGCAGATAAAAGTAAAGGCATCCCTCCTGTTACCTTACAACTGCTTTTAGAAAATGCCATCAAACATAATATTTCTACCGTCAAACAACCATTAAAGTTATCTATTGATAGTGGTACTGATGGAACTGTCATGGTAAAAAACAACTTACAACGCATCAATATTGCCTATAAAAGTACCGGAATGGGCTTGAAAAACATCAAAGAGAGATACCAGTTGTTGCAAGGAAAAATCCCTGAAGTGATTGAAAGCGAAGCGAGTTTTGAAGTGAAACTGCCTTTATTAAATTTATAAACAGCCATATGAATTACATCATTATTGAAGACGAGCAGCACAACGCCGAATTGCTGAAAGGTATGGTAGAAAAATACGATAGCTCTGCTGATTTGCTGACTGTTTTGCCCAGCATTCAGGAAAGTGTAGAGTGGCTGAATACACATACGCATCCCGATGTAATTTTTATGGATATTCGTCTGGCTGATGGCTTGTCTTTTGACATTTATAAACAGGTAAACATTCAATCTCCGGTTATTTTCACCACCGCTTACGATGAATATGCTTTGCAGGCCTTTAAAGTATATGGAGTGGCCTATTTGTTGAAACCCATTGTACAGGAAGAATTAGAAGAAGCTTTAGAAAAAGTGATTGAATTTCGGCCATTAATTTCTACAGAGGACGTAAGTGGCATTTTAAATATGCTGCAAACTCAGCAAAAAAAGTACAAAACACGATTTCTGCTGCATTATCGCGAAACCTACAAAATGATTCCTGTAGAAGATATTGATTATGTTTATTTAGAGCATAAAATTGTTCATTTCAAATTGCTGGACGGTTCTATGATTATCGTTCCTTACAATTTAGAAGAACTGGAAGAGCAGCTTGATCCACACTATTTCTTTCGTGTCAACAGACAATACATTCTGCATATCCACAGTATTGAAAGCATTCACAAGCACTTTAATGAAAAAGCAAAGATCGTTCTAAAACGTGACCGCAACGCAGAAGTGATTGTAAGCCGGATCAAAATGCCACAGTTTAAACTATGGTTGGATAGATAGAGGTTTCAGGTCTTTGTTGTCGGGAGATTAGTCATTAGCAAGTTTAACGAGAGTGAGTTTGATCTATTATTTTTAAGATACCTCATATAAATTGCTTTGCATATAAAAACTAAACTATCAGGAAGAAACTGAAGTATTGATCGCAATGTAAATGCATTGCAGCTTGTTTACACGATTATGAGCTGATAATAAACAATTTCCTTTACTCACAGGCTTCTTCTATAGAGGGATAGAAAGTTTTGCATTTGACAAAACAAGAAGCATTACAGTGTTTTAATTGTTTATTGACTTACCTTGCACTCAGGAAATAGTTATGGACAGATTTAACCCACTTATTGAACAACTAAAAAAGTACGGACCAATTAGCTCCGAAGCGGAAGGGGACATTGAGCAACATACCAAAAGAATTCTCAAGAAAAAGGGCGACCACTTCCTGAAGCAAGGACAATTACTTAGCAGCTATTTTGTTGTTTTCAAGGGCGTTTTCAGAGCTTATATCTATAAAAAAGAAAAAGAAATAAACGTTTGGTTTGGACAGGAAAACCAGATATTCGGAGCCATAATGCCCATGTATGCTAATAAACCATCACCAGAAAACATTCAGTTTTTAGAAGATGCAGAGGTCTATGCCATAGCGGTTACGGATTTAGAGAACTTGTATAAATTGCATCCTGAACTGAATCTCGTAGGTCGAAAAATATCAGAAGAACTCTGTATTGTCCTTGAAGACAGAATCACCTCACTACTCACCGAAAGTGCCCCTGAACGTTATCTATCCCTCATCAAAGAACATCCTAATTTAATAAACAGGATAAATCTTGGTCATATAGCATCTTACGTAGGAGTAACACAAGAAACACTAAGCCGTATAAGAAAGGCTTAGATGATTTTGATGTACATCAAAATCAACAACTCTCTTTCTCTTGACCTTTGTATCTAAATGATTTAGATATGCAAAACAAGAAATTAAATTGGTTTAAGAATGTGGAACACCGCACCCACCCGCATCCGGGATTGAACTGGTTAACCACAACCATCAGCGTGCCGGATGTAAAAAAAGCCGTTATGTTTTACACAGATATAATGGAGATGGTTTCCATTTCGGAACTTGAAGACGAAAAAACCGGGGAATTGCTATTTGCCAGGATTAGGTATCGCGGGAACAATTTTGTACTTAATAAGGAATACTGGGATTTTCAGGCTGTAGCACCGTCTACATCTAAGCACGTATCTCCTTTTGTGTTTTACATTTATGTAGATGATGTAAAGACATTAATAGAAACCATCAGAGGAGAAAAGGATGTAATAATTATAAAGGAGCCTGAAATGCAGTTTTGGGGTGACTTAAAAGCAAGAATTCAGGACCCGTTTGGTTACATCTGGGATTTAGCAGAAAAAGCAAACCTCTAGTGTACCAACTGGCAGAAAGGGTTTGATGTTAGAAGGGCTCCAGAAGACACTTCAGCTTTTAGTCTTAGAGAAGTCTAAGCTATTGTGGTACAACTTCCCCAACTCTTCTTGTACTCCACAAAGGTCTATAGGTCTTCTGAGCAAGAGAATCATACTTATTTCAGCTTTAAAGGATTATTCGTAATTTATTGCCCCGCCCTACCTTGATTAATAATTAGCCCGAATTATACATTTCCCCATATTTTGTTTCTCTCTAATGCACAATGTGCGTAAAGAATAATGTCAAAATACTTACGAAATTAAAAGGCGTTATACTTTAGAAATACGTCCGGCAAATACAGCCGGACGTTTCAAATAAATAAACCACTATAATCATTTGTAAATAGGTCGAGGTTTAAAAGTTGTGTTCATCAAGTTTTTCTCTCATCTAAGAAAACGTACTTAAAATAAAAGCTGTGTGGATTTAGTAACAGGAAAGACCTATTCTAGTTCGGTTTGTATTGTTCATTATTATTTGTGGATGTCTACGTTATTGATATTATTATAGTTTTACCATTTCAAACTCTTAGCTACTGTTAGTTTGTGTACCTCTAGGTCCCCCTTAATATATACATTACCCCCGGGTAAAACTCTCCGTTACTTAGATAAGAAACTTTGCTCGTAATCATTTTCTCTTGACCAAAGAGAGTATTTACTCCCGGAAACCAAGAAATTAATGTTAGTAATTTTCTCATACAAAAAAGGTTGATTAGGATTAAAATTGTTTCTTTTCAGAATCAAATGTATTCTAAAAAAAATTATACAAACAACATCTGGTTTAGTATTTTTTCTCATGATTAAATTCATCATTAATAAAAAATATTAATAAAACAATACATACTCTGTTTCTATAATTTAGAATTATATAGATAAAAACATTAAATATATAGACGAAAAAGTTTGGTATTATTACTATAAATTACTGTAACACTACACTATAGACATTTCAATAAGTTTAAGTGTTATAACGACACTAATAGATGAAATAGAGAAAAAAATATTTTTTTATCCAGAAAACTAAAATAGGATTAATCAAAGAATTAAATTTTCATAAAAAAAATCATGTAAAACACCGTTTTTCTTTTTTCAACTTTATTTTTTGTCTAGATTTTAATTCGAACAAAATCTGAGCGTCTATTTTTTCAAATAGAAATGAAGAACTTAAACATATCATATACGCGTGTGAATAATTCCTGACACATCACTGAAATGGATGAAAATGGCAGCTTATTAATGCCATAAACAAATCAGTCAATGTAAAAATGGCATTTTAGTGCATGATTAAATACAATCATTACTCTGAGTTCATAAAACGAGGTCAATATCTAAATTTCAATTAGCTTTTAATCAGCGAGATAATAGTAAATTCAAACTCACAGCCAATGTAGAAGTTTAGCTCAATTGTGTAAAATAGGAATACCACCTAAACACAATATCTAATTATTTGTCTACGATATATCTCATCTGAAAAGGTAGCACACATGTTCCTTTTTGAGTCCTTATTTGCAGCCCCTTATCTCAGAGTAGAAGAGCAACTGACTTGGCAGCTACTTAGCATAGTTACACCAGTAACAATCAGTTTTACTCTGTCTCCTACTTCCTGGTGAAAACCGGATATCTTTGTATCGGATAAACGACACTACACTTTATACTAACCCAGAATGTTACAAACCATTTTATCAAAATGAGAGACGCTTTAGATTTTGACATAAAACCCGTAGGAAGAATTTCAGAACTATTCTTGGCTCATAGAATTCTGACATTTAATGACGCCACTAAATATGTACGGGAACTTCCCTACGGACGAAACGAGAATAAAGATGACCTGGCAACTATTTTTATCGACAATTGTGGGACTTGCAGCACCAAGCACGCTTTATTAAAACTACTAGCAGATGAGAATAATTTTGATGACCTGCAGCTTTTAACAGGACTTTTCAGGATGAATTCGGGTAATACACCTAAAATTTCAGACACTCTGAGAAAGTATAAACTGGACTACATTCCGGAAGCTCACAACTACTTGAAATACAAAAACCAAACTTTGGACTTTACGCACAAGACTTCCCAACCTTCAGACTTTGAAAACGAACTAATAGAAGAAATCGAAATCAGGCCAGACCAAATTACAGACTTTAAGATAAGCTTTCACAAAAAGTATCTGACCAAATGGCTTAACGAACATAAATCTCTGAATTTGACACTTGATGAACTATGGAAAATCAGAGAACAATGTATTGTTGACCTCTCCGTAATTTGAACTTAACTCCGACAAAGAGGTTCATACATATTTAGGAAACAAACCTGTGACCAGCAAACAACAACTTATAAATGTAATAAACTTAAGAAGACAACAATATATTGACAATGGTGTTGGACAATTATTGATTAAAAAAACAGACAATTTTATAGGCTGGACAAGATTAAAATTTGTCACAGATCTGACAAACAACCACCAAAATTATTATGATTTTGGTTACAGATTAATGGGGAAAAGGAATTGCAACAGAAACGACAATAACATCACTAATCTATGTTTTTGACAAGCTCGATACGGATGAAGTTTATGCCATGGCCGATTGTGAGAATGTTGCTTCTAACAAATTTTTAGAAAAAGTCGGACTAAGTTTTGTTGAAAAATTTAACCTTGAGGGTATTGGACACAACTGGTATAAAGTAAGCAAAGCTGAGTTCAAGAATAACAAGCCGAATCGCTAGATATATATCCGCAAAACGGGGCAGGTATGTTAGTCAACCAGCGTAATGACTTAACTCATCTACGGTAAAATATGCGTTAAATTTCCGAATTCTTCTCTATGAAAAATCCCGACCTTTCGATCGGGATTTAAAATCTGTGAGAATTTAAGCTTAGATTAGTTTACCTTCGTCGTCTTCACTTCCAGACATTTTCCATTCAATTGACAGATAGCGACTGTCACAGAACCTCTGTCGTCTTCATCAGGTAAGTCATTTGTTGGATCATCATCCGGAGTAGAATCAATATCTACACCACCTGTAGCAGAGCTAATTTCTGCATCGTTTCTGATAGTCGGATTGGCAGCAGAAGTTACGCGGAACTTAATTTCAAGCTCAATACTTTGTCCCGCCGCAAGTGTCGCTATTGGGGTAACAAGTGACGCCTTCATTCCTGATAAAGACCAAGTGCTATCAATTAATTCCAGACCTGATGGCACATAGTCTGTGACCTGAATATTGGAGGCTTCCAATGTGCCCTGATTAATAACGGTAAGTACAAATACTATCTCGTCACCGACCTTAAATACAGACTTTTGACCTGGTTTAACCGTCTTTGTGAGTGCTAAATCAAAAAATCCTGAGGGTAACTCAACGAAAGTACATGTAGTACAATTCGGGTCATAATTCGGGTCGTTAGGGTCCAAAGGCGTAGGATCATCAGATTGGCTGGTAACAGGATTTCCTTCCGGATCTGTTCCGGTAACTGTGGCAACATTATATACTCCTCCCTCTATGATGTCTGTAGAGTCAAGGGCATAAAATACCTCTAGGATTCCGCTATCACCTACCCCCAGTGAGTCCGGACTAACCGCCATATCCGTTATACCTATCCTACCGTCTGTTATTTTAACATTTTTAAGGATTGTTTCTCCCGTATTAGTTGCTGTAAACGTATATTTAATATGGTCTCCTTCATTAGCAATTCCATCCGCGTTTGTATCTACATATACGCCCTCCTTCAGTAGAGATATTTCAGGAGTGTTAACCACACGTATTACGATGGTTGCTTCATCACAGTTTGCAGGATTTGCAATCTCACAAATGGTATATGGAAGCGTATATGTTCCTGCTGGCGTTCCCTGGTCTACTGTTACTGTTCCGTTCGGATTAAGTTTTACTATATTTACTGGTTGGCCAGTACTGCTATCTGTCAGTGAAACGGCAGAAGTTACTTCTGTTCCGTTTACTTTAAGTGTAACCAAGCTGTCCACCACCGGAACATTATTTAGGCTGTCGTTAGCGAAAATCGCTAATGGTGTAGTATAAGCTACAGTTGAAGTTCTTGTTCCGAAGTCATCGTCAGTAGCAACGATAGGGCTTGGATCAACCACACGTATCACGATAGTAGCATCATCACAGTTAGTAGGGTTTGCTTTCTCACAAATGGTATATGGAAGCGTATATGTTCCTGCAGGCGTTCCTTGATCTACGGTTACTGTTCCGTTCGGGTTTAGTTTTACCGTATTTACCGGGTTTCCTGTGGTACTATCTGTAAGTAAAACTGCTGAAGTTACCTCTGACCCGTTCACTTTCAATGTAATTAGGCTATCAACAACCGGAACATTATTTAGGCTGTCGTTAACGAAAATCGCTAATGGTGTAGTATAAGCTACAGTTGAAGTTCTTGTTCCGAAGTCATCGTCAGTAGCAACGATAGGGTTTGGATCAACCACACGTATTACGATAGTCGCTTCATCACAGTTTGCAGGATTTGCAATCTCACAAATGGTATATGGAAGCGTAT
>CAZBAV010000115.1:0-9129 GCA_964489955.1 uncultured Lacihabitans sp.
AACCTCGTTACGCTTTTTGCTTTGGTTTTGGCCATTGGTATTGTGGTAGATGATGCTATTGTCGTCGTTGAGGCTGTCCATGCCAAGATGGAAGAAGAGAATCTGTCGCCTTACCATGCCGTAAAAGAAGTAATGAAAGAAATCAGTGGAGCTATTATCGCCATCACTTTGGTAATGGTATCCGTATTTTTACCTATTTCGTTCATGACAGGTCCTGTGGGTACCTTCTATCGGCAGTTCTCTATCACTATGGCCAGCTCTATCATCATTTCTGCATTGGTGGCTTTGACTTTAACCCCTGTTTTATCGGCCATTTTACTGAGAAACAACCACGGGAAAGACAAGAAACAAAACCTTTTCACTCGTTTTATTCATAGTTTCAATACGCTTTTCGAGAGGTTGACAGGGAAATACACCGACTTGCTCAAGAAAATTGTGAACAGAAAGGCCGTAACATGGGGTGTTTTGCTTCTCTTCTGTGTGGGTATTTTTGTCCAAAATAAATTTTTAGCCGGTGGTTTTATTCCTAGCGAAGACCAAGGTACTATTTATGCCATTATTCAGACACCTCCCGGTTCTACTTTAGAGAAAACTAACCAGATATCTAGGGAGCTGCAGAAAATATGTGAGAAAGTAGACGGTGTGGAGTCTGTTACATCACTAGCAGGATACGAAATAATGACTGAAGGCCGTGGGTCTAATGCCGGTACGTGTCTTATCAACCTCAAAGATTGGTCAGAAAGACATCATTCAGTAACCGAAATCATGGAGGAGCTGGAAGAAAAATCCAAAAACCTTGGAGCAGTTATTGAGTATTTTGAGCCACCGGCCATCCCGGGTTTTGGTTCTTCGGGTGGTTTTTCTATGCGTCTGATTGATGAAAACGCCACTACCGACTATCACGATTTTGATAAGGTAAACAAGCAGTTTCTGGAAGAACTTGAAAAACGAAAAGAGCTTACAGGTGTGTTCAGTTTCTTTGCGGCCAATTACCCACAATATGAGCTTATAATAGATAACAAGGCGGCTATGCAAAAGGGCGTTTCTATTGGTAAAGCTATGGAAAACCTGAACCTTTTGATTGGTTCTGACTATGAGCAAGGTTTTATCCGTTTTGGACAGTTCTTTAAGGTTTATGTGCAGTCTTCGCCTGAATTCAGACGGTTTCCTTCTGATGTTTTGAACTTATATGTGAAGAATGACCGAGAGGAAATGGTACCGTATTCGGCCTTTATGAGTTTGAAGAAAACGCAAGGACCTAATGAGATTACACGCTACAATATGTACAATTCGGCCTCTATACGTGGGCTTCCCGCTAGTGGCTATACTACTGCAGATGCCATAGCAGCTATCCGAGAAACGGCTTCAAAAACGCTTCCAAACGGCTACGATATTGCCTGGGAAGGATTATCATATGACGAAGCCCTGCGTGGAAACGAATCTATCTATGTTTTTGCTGTGGTTTTGGTGTTTGTTTACATGGTTTTGGCCGCTCAATATGAAAGTTTCATTATCCCATTAGCAGTTGTTCTCTCGCTTCCTATAGGGATTTTTGGTTCGTTTTTTATGCTAAAAGCCATGGGGCTGGCCAATGATATTTATGCTCAGGTAGGTTTAATCATGCTGGTAGGGCTTCTGGGGAAAAACGCCGTACTGATAGTGGAGTTTGCCGTACAAAAGCGGCAGGCAGGATATTCTATTCTTGACGCGGCCATAGAGGGAGCAAAAGTACGTTTCAGGCCGATTTTGATGACCTCCTTTGCATTCATAGCGGGTTTAGTGCCTTTGGTTTTATCTCATGGGGCGGGTGCTATTGGTAACCGAACCATTGGTTCATCGGCCATGGGTGGTATGCTTTTCGGTACACTTTTCGGTGTAATTATCATTCCGGGATTGTACTACATTTTTGCAAAAATGGCAGACGGCAGAAAGATAATCCAAGACGAACACGAAGGACCATTAACAGAAGAAGTAGTAGGACATGAATAAGAAAAGAATACATAAATACGTGGGCATTGCCCTCGTATTTATAACAGTAGCGGCATGTAAAACCCCTACTTTGATGCAAAAAACAGAATCTGCTAATCTACCCAATAGCTTTTCGGAAACAACTAAAGAAAGCGAAAATTCGGGTAAAATGAACTGGAAACAGTATTTTACAGATCCGCACTTGCATGCACTTATTGATACCGCTTTGGCCCATAACCAGGAGCTAAGTATCGTCATGCAGGAAATAGAGATTTCTAAAAACGAAATCAAAGCCCGTAAAGGTGAATACATGCCCTTTGTAAACCTTAAAGGGGGAATTGGATTGGATAAAGGAGCCCGATACACTGCACAAGGTGCTACTGAAGAACATGCCGAAATTAAACCGGGAAAACGTATTCCAGAGCCTTTGCCTGATTTTATGGTGGGTGCCTTTGCCACTTGGGAGCTCGATGTTTGGCATAAATTACGTAATGCTACCAAGGCGGCGGCCACCCGCTATCTGGCCACGGTAGAAGGTAAGAATTTTATGGTAACGAACCTCATTGCAGAGATTGCCAGTTCGTACTATGAGCTACGGGCGTTGGACAAACAATTGGACATTATTAACCAAAACATAAAAATCCAGTCTGATGCTCTCAATGTAGCTACCTTGCTCAAGAATTCTACCCGCTCAAACGACTTGGCGGTGAAGCGTTTCGATGCACAATTGCTCAAAACCCAAGCCATGGAGTTTGAAGTAAATCAGCAGATAATAGAGACAGAAAACAAGATTAATTTCTTGGTGGGTCGCTATCCGCAGCATGTGGCTCGTGATACCAGCGATTTTAGTGATATAGAACCTAATGTGGTACATGCAGGTTTACCTGCAGATTTACTAGCTAACCGACCTGATATTAAGCAAGCCGAGTTGGAACTTGCAGCCAATAAACTGGACGTGGCTGTGGCCAAAGCTCGTTTTTATCCCAATGTGGGCATTTCAGCAGGAATAGGTTTGCAGGCTTTTAATCCGGTGTACTTGATAAAACCCCGATCTATTTTGGCTAATATGGTGGGAGATTTAGTAGCTCCACTTATCAATAAGAATGCTATAACTGCTGAGTATAAAAGTGCAAATGCTAAACAAATACAAGCGGTTTATGATTATGAACGTACCATTTTGGCAGCATATATAGATGTGGCTAACCTCTTGTCTAAAATCGATAATCTAGAAAAGGGCTATACGCTGAAAAGAAAAGAAGTGGATGTTCTTAAGAAATCCATTAACATCTCAAATGATTTGTTTAAAAATGCTCGTGCAGACTACTTAGAGGTATTACTTACCCAAAGAGAAGCCATGGATATGCGTTTTGAGTTGGTAGATATACAGGTTCAGCAGATGCAAGCCATGGTGAATATTTATAAGTCGCTTGGCGGCGGTTGGAATTAAATTTTACTAATTGAATATCATAAAGCCGTTTGCCTTTGGCGGACGGCTTTTTTATGTTTATTTCAGACTACACATTAGTTGTCCCACAGTTCGGCTTCATTTAAGCTTCAAAACTATATTACCCTATCTATTTAGTGCTTCTGTTTCGTGAGATTTCGTTTCGTAGAAGTCTCTAATACGGCTCATCCGGGGTAAATAGCTTTTTCTATGCTTTTAGAAACCATTCTACTATCGAATTATGTTGTATGTATATACATATATTATTAAACAAATAATCAAATGTCATTAATAGATGATTTGCAATGGAGGCATGCTACAAAAGCATATGACCCAACTAAAAAAGTTAGCCAAGAGGATATTACCAAAATAGTAGAAGCAGCACGGCTGGCTCCCACCTCATCAGGCTTACAGCCTTTCAACGTTTTTGTGGTTGAAAACCAAGAAACAAAACAAAAGCTATCTGAAGGTTCGCTTAATCCCGAATGTATGATAGAGTGTTCTCATGTATTGGTTTTTGCGGCGTGGGATACCTATACTGCCGAACGTATTGACACTATGTTTGAATACACAGCAGAAGAAAGAGGTTTGCCTAAAGATCGTTTTTCGGGTTATACGGATATGCTAAAAGCATCTTATTTAACCAGAGCAGACGAGTTGAATTTTGCTCATACAGCCAGACAAACTTATATTGCTCTGGGTTTAGCTTTGGCACAAGCTGCTGAGTTGAGGATAGACAGCACGCCTGCAGAAGGTTTTAAGAACGAAGTAGTTGATTCTGTATTGGGACTTGATAAACTAGGCCTTAAGAGTGTGACTCTCATGTATGTGGGTTATGCAGATCAAGAAAGAGATTGGTTAGGAAGTATGAAAAAGGTAAGGACTCCTATCGAGGATTTTGCCATCGAGTTGAAGTGATTTTTCATACAGAAAGGAGGCTTGTTGTAGTCTCCTTTTTTGTTTAGATTTTTTGGAACTGTAACAGGACACTTATAAGAAATAAAAAACCTCAGGTCTTAAGATCTGAGGTTTTTTTATAGTGAATTACCTGTTCATGGTAGAAAGGAATTCTTGGTTGTTTTTGGTGCCTTTCATTTTAGATAGTAAGAACTCCATGGTTTCCATAGGGTTCATGTCGGCCATATACTTGCGGAGTAACCAAACCCTTTGTAGTTCTTCTCTGTCCATAAGAAGATCTTCTTTCCGTGTTCCCGAAGTAAGGATATCAATAGATGGGAATACACGTTTGTTGGCGAGTCTTCTGTCTAGTTGGAGCTCCATATTACCTGTACCTTTAAATTCCTCAAAGATAACTTCGTCCATCTTAGAACCCGTGTCTATTAGAGCCGTGGCAATGATAGTAAGCGAACCTCCGTTTTCTATATTACGTGCCGCTCCAAAGAACCTTTTAGGCTTATGCAGGGCGTTAGCATCCACACCACCAGAAAGAATCTTACCAGAGGATGGCTGCGTGGTATTATATGCACGTGCCAAACGGGTAATGGAGTCAAGTAGAATAACCACATCGTGGCCGGATTCGGTAAGTCTTTTGGCCTTTTCTAGCACCATGCCAGATACCTTTACGTGTCTTTCGGCAGTTTCGTCAAAAGTAGAGGAGATAACCTCAGCTTTTACGTTACGCTGCATATCTGTAACTTCCTCAGGACGTTCGTCTATCAATAATATGATAAGGTAAATCTCCGGGTGGTTTATGGTTATGGCGTTAGCTATTTCTTTTAATAATACCGTTTTACCCGTTTTAGGTTGGGCTACTATCATTCCCCTTTGTCCTTTACCTATGGGAGAGAAAAGGTCTAGCACACGTGTAGACATGATTTCCGGACGTGTACTTAGATTGATTTTTTCTTGAGGGAATAGGGGAGTGAGGTATTCAAATGGAATCCGGTCACGGATTTCTTCAGTAGTTTTACCATTTACGCTTATGACTTTAAGGAGGGCGAAATACTTTTCGCCGTCTTTTGGAGGGCGTACAGAACCGTAAATTGTATCTCCTGTTTTAAGTCCAAAAAGTTTTATTTGAGATGGCGAAACATATATATCGTCTGGGCTAGCAAGGTAGTTGTAATCTGCAGACCTTAGGAATCCATAGCTTCCTTCGCTCATTATTTCCAGAACTCCTGTGTTTTCAATCAGCCCATCAAACTCCTTAACAAGCGTATTGAACTGCTTTTTTATATTTTTACTGTATTCATCCTTCCTTTTTGTATCCAGAGCATTTTCTTTTGCATCATCTGCAATGATTCCTAAGTCTTCGTCTGTAATATCTGGGATGTCTTCTATTAAGTCTGAGTAGTCTATTTCTGGTTGTGCTTCAATCTCAATAGCCGGTTCTAAAGCAACTACAGGAACTTCTTCAGCCTTTGGTTCTATATTTTGTGTGGTCGGCTCCGGTAAATTACTGCTGTCGTCACTCACAACACGAGTAATTCGCTTTCTAGTCTTAACAGGCTTAACCTCTTCAACAGTTGCTTCTACCGCTACTTTCTTTGAACGGGTTTTTGGTTTTTCTTCTTTCACGTTTCGTTATTTTTTGGATTTACCAAGAGCTCATAAAAAAACCTATATATAAGATACACAAACGTTTATCATATAAAGTTTTCTATACTAATAATAAAATGAGTTACTTTTTTTGAGAAAAATTAGATAAATTGTATTTGCTAGATTCGGTATAAACCGAAGAATCCTCTTGGAGAGACTTTGAAATCTGACGCAATTTAAAACAAAAAATTTGTTTCAGCCAAATAAATAAAAGTGAAAGATTTATAAAATACCCTTAAACACCCTTTTTGCGGGGCCAGACAGCCATATATTGGTTATTTCTTGTCCTTTTTTTAATGAAACTTTAAGGTTCCCTCCCAAAGTTTGTATAGAAACCTCATTGTTTGTGCCCTTGTACAGGAGGCTTGCTATGGCTGCTGCGGTAACTCCAGTACCACAAGAATAGGTTTCATCTTCTACGCCTCTTTCATAAGTACGTACCTGCAGAGAGTTGACATCTAAGACTTTTACAAAATTTACATTTACGCCCCCTTTGCTTTGCCAATACTCGCTATAGCGTAGAGCTGCACCTTCTGCTTTAATATCAATATTGTCTATATCATCACGAAACAATACAAGGTGTGGGGATCCTGTATTCAAGAAAACACCATCAGTTTCCTCTTTTACTCCACTAACATCTATCATGTGGAGCTCGATGTTTCCCTCCTTTACATTAGCTTTATGTTCTCCATCTACAGCGATAAACGTAGTACTTACACTAAAAATACCCAGATCTGAAGCGAACTGCACAGCACAACGTCCACCATTGCCACACATAGTACCTTCTGCTCCATCGGCATTAAAGTACCTCATCTTAAAGTCATAACCAGCTTGGTTCTCAATAAGTATTAGGCCATCAGCACCCACGCCAAACCGTCTGTGACAGATGGCTTCAATATTCTTTTGAGAATCATCAAATGCCATACTACGGTTGTCTATCATCACGAAGTCGTTTCCTGTACCTTGGTATTTGAAAAATTCCATAAAAATTTAAAAAGGTGATAAGTGATTTTATGACAATTTAAAACTGGAGAAAGTTCGGGGTTTCTACAAAAAAAAAGTCACCTCAAAGAGATGACGTTTTCTACAAATTATGAAAAAGCTATTACTTATAATCTTTAAGTGACTTAGCACTTATTTTTTCAATTCTTTGATTCTCGCAGCTTTACCATGCTTACCTCTTAGGTAATACAATTTTGCTCTGCGTACTTTACCCTTTCTAATTACCTCTATTTTATCAATAGAAGGAGATAGTACAGGGAAAATTCTTTCTACACCTACTCCGTTAGAAATTTTTCTTACTGTGAATGACTCACCTGGAGTTCCGTAGTTTTTTCTTTGGATTACAACTCCTTGGTATAACTGGATACGCTCTTTTGTACCTTCTACAATTTTAACGTATACGTTTACCGTGTCACCCGCCTTAAAGTCAGGAAGATTAGCAGCTGTGCCATTCATCTCTGACTCTACAAATTTAATCAAGTCCATTAAATAAAAAAATTAATATTAAAAAAAGTTAAGTTTCAAAGAGGCTTCCTTTAGGCAAAAGGAGGCATTTGAGAAAACGAAGGGCAAAAATATGTAATTTATTGATAAAGTACAAGTCTGGCCCGCAATTATTTAGTCTAAACTCCGTTATCTACCTCTTAAGGCTTTATTTGGCCTTTACTTTGTTTATACCCATAGCACTTATCATCCAGTTTGGTAGGGGTTTATGGGCTCCACGTTTGTTAAGATCTATAAACCAACCTAATTTTTTCATCACGGGCACTTTATGTGTTTCTACAAACTCTATAAGAGTGCCGTCGGGGTCTTCTATATATGTAAACCGGCCTGCTGCTTCACCCATGTCAAATGAGCTAGCACTATCTACCGTAAAAGGGAAGCCCTTGGCTATTAGTGTGTTCTCAAGGGTGTCCATGTTTATGGTGTCAAAACAGAGGTGGATAAAGCCAAGATCTCCCCAGGTACGTCCTTCCATAATTACTTTAGGTTCACGATCAATGGCTTGCACCAATTCTATTTCTACATTACCTATTAAGTTTGTAAATGCCCCAAACGGATTTTTTTTCTTACGGAGAAGTACCCTTCTAAATAGGTTTTGTTGTAGGCCAAACTCCGCAATATCTTCAAAACTTCCTGTTTTGTCGTATACCACATCATCTAAGCCAAGTGCCTCTTTATACAATGGTAAGGCTTTGTCTATATTACGCACACCAATAATTGCTCCCAGTATTCCTCCTGTGTTGGATGCTGAAGGCTTAAACCAAGAGTTGTCCTCTACTATTTGTAATTGGTTTCTGTACGGGTCTTTCATATAAACCACGGGTTTGCCGTCTGGACCAGATACAGCTTTGAGCCCGTTTTCGTACGCAAAGTCGCTAAGTTTTTGGCATTTTATTTTGGCAGCAAGAATACCTATATCACCAAATTTTGGCTCGAAACTGGCTGCAATAGGGGTGGGGCGTTTAGACTGCCATATTTCCACACCACCACCTCCGGCAAGGTTTAAGGCCATAATTGCCCTACGTTGGCGTATATTTCCACCACTATACTTAACCATTAGTTTAGCGTCGGCCACGTCATCAAATAGTCGAATATTTAAGCCAAAGGTTTTATTGTACCAGTTGAAGGCTTCTGAAGCGTCTACAACTCCGATACCTATTTGTTGTACGCCAGTTATAAGATTTTTTGTTTCCGTCATTGCTTAAATGGGGGTATAAAGACCAAAAGTACGGACGGTAGCCTGAAAACGCAAGGGAATATATGCATAAGCGAATATACTGTACCCAAATGCTACTTCATACTAGCTTCAATGCCTCCCGAATGATAGTTTACTATGCGTTTCTCTGCATTTTACTTCTATTTTGTAGCATTTCGTTTCGTTAAAATCTCTAATGCGTATCAGGTTAAACCATAGTAAACTTAACATTGGGGTAATTTTGGGTTAACATTATACACCTAGTTTTGCATAAGGAAATCATTTAGCATTTTCTTCATACATATTGGTAATAATAAGCAAAGGCCCCTGGTTTTACTGGGGGTTTTTTATTTCAAAAAATGAAGAGTATAAATTTTATAAATCAATTGGAATTTACGACCTTTGCAGTCCTTTTAGGTCTCATAGTTCAACGGATAGAATAGAAGTTTCCTAAACT
>CAZBAV010000116.1:0-8870 GCA_964489955.1 uncultured Lacihabitans sp.
CTGCTGCCAGTTTGGTGGTGAACAATATCACTATAGACCAAGTACCTTTAGTAATTCCGAACTTAGATGGTGAAACGGAATATACAGTACGAGTAAAAGCAAAGGGAACAGGTGTTACGGACTCTAAATGGATCAGTGCCAAGTTCAAGACCGCAGCAGAACAGATTTTCCAAGCTATACAGGTCGAAGACCTAAAAGCAAAGGAAGTAATCTTGAGATGGCCAGCCGGACAGGTTGCTGATAAAATTGTTTTGAACCCGGGCGAGATTACTCACACTGTAACTGCCGCGGAAGTAGCCGCTGGAGCTGCAACTATCACTGGTCTTAGCCCAGAAACAACGTATACCGCCCGATTAGAAAGAGCTGGAAAAACGCGGGGTACGGTTACATTTACCACTTTATTGGATTTGGATGGAGCTATAGCGGTTTCGCCTACAGACGATCTGGCAGCCATAATTGCAAACGCCAAGGCTGGTGATGTTTTTGCTCTTTTATCTGGTACATATAACCTACAAGATGTGGCCATTACAAAATCTATTTCTATCAAAGGGGCTAAACCAGCAGATAAGCCAGTAATTAAAGGTGCTGTATTCAGGATAGATGGCGGAGCCGGACTAAGTCTAAAAGATGTAGTATTGGATGGAGCAGGCTCTTTGGATGGTAATCAAACCTTCATTTATGCTGCAGGTACCTTTGCTCCACTTTTGATAGAAGACTCAGAAATCAAGAACTATACAAAAGGCTTAGTTTATGTAAACACCGCTGCTTTGATAGAGTCCGTAATCTTTACTGGTAACATAATACACGAAATAGAATGTAATGGTGGTGACTTTATTGACTTCAGGAATGGAAATACCAGTAAGTTAAACTTCTTAAACAACACGGTTTACAATTCGGCTCTTGCTCGTGATTTCTTCCGTATGGATGCGGGCGGTTCTACTAATTTCCCGAATGTGAAAGCAGTTCTTACTATTTCGAATAATACTTTCTATAATATTATTAATGGAAATAACAGAAGATTCTTGTACGTGAGACTTACTAGCCAAGAAATAACTGTAACTAAGAATATTTTCGCTAACACAGAAGGTTATTACTCAAACCAGGCAATAACAAACGTCCTATCTTACAGCAAGAACAATTATTTCTCGGCTCCTAATTTTACGGCAAGCACGCAATCCAATGCCAAGAATGATGCAAGTGGCACACATACTTCTTTAAATCCTAACTTTACAAACGCCGCCAGCGGCAACTTTAAGGTTGGAAATGATGACTTGAAGTTTGAAGGAATAGGTGACCCTAGGTGGTTAAAATAATAGATTGGTTAATGACACAAAAAGCCCCGGAAATTTCCGGGGCTTTTGTTTAACCCAGATTTTGGATTTTTAAAAAAACATACTACAAATTAGAATTAAAAACACCCACAGTATACTATGGTTTCCAAAACCTTAAAGCTTACATGAAACAGCATTTTAGGGTAGCAGGTAGCTTAGTTTAAACCAATCCCCAGTTGAGATTGTTATGTAACTGAAAGAATTACATAAACATGACCGAACTATCAATTTTAGAATTAGCTATAATAAAAGAAGGTGGAAATGCACGTAGTGCTATTGATGAAACCGTAACTGTGGCTCAGCACGCCGAAAACTTGGGCTATAAAAGGATTTGGGTTGCAGAGCACCATAATATGCCGCACATTGCCAGCTCTGCCACATCGGTTCTTATAGGCCACATTGCAGGTAAAACACAAAAAATAAGAGTTGGATCAGGTGGTATAATGCTCCCAAACCATTCACCTTTGGTGATTGCAGAGCAGTTTGGTACGCTAGAGGCGATGTATCCGGGAAGAATAGACTTGGGTCTAGGAAGAGCACCTGGTACGGATCAAGAAACAGCAAGAGCTATCCGCAGAAAAAACATGGACGCAGCTTTTATTTTCCCAGCTGATGTACGTGAGTTACAAAATTTCTTCTGCAATACTGACGAAAGCTCAAAAGTAAGGGCTTTCCCGGGAGAAGGCTCAAAAGTACCCATTTGGATATTGGGTTCTAGTACAGATAGTGCCCATCTGGCAGCAGAAATGGGACTTCCATACGCTTTTGCAGCACATTTTGCTCCGCAGCAATTATACAATGCAGCACAAATTTATAAGAGGAATTTTAAGCCTTCAAAAGCTCTTGATAAACCGTACTTTATGGCGTGCGTAAATGTCATTGCAGCGGATACCGATGAGGAGGCTCGACATTTGTCAACCAGTCTCATTAGAATGTTTATAGGCATTGTCACCAATGACCGACAACCACTCATGCCTCCACAAGAACTCCCAGCACTGTATTTCCAGCATCCTGAATTACGGAATATGGTAGACAATATGCTATCCGGCACCTACGTGGGAAACAAAGAAACGCTAAAAACAAAACTTTCATCTTTTATAGCAGACACCGGATTAGACGAACTCATGGTAACCTCTTATGTTTTTGATACGGAAGCCCGCTTAAAATCTTTAGAGATTACAAAAAAAATACTCAGTTAAGGTTTTCTTACTGTATGCCGGACTCTCCTGTTGGTACATCAAGATTGAAACCAGAATTGCTTCTTTTCTTTTGCCCAAAGTTATATCGGAGGTTTAATCCTACCCTACGGCTATCGCTATAGCGGTAGCCGTCAGCAAGCATGTTTCCTTGATTTAGGTGGAAGTTAAACTTATTGGTAAACAAAACATCGGTAGCATTGAGTGTAACTACAAGCTTATTGTTAAGAAACCTTCGGTTTACACTAAAGCTTAGCTGCCCAAAGTCGCTCAATTCCATAAATTGTTGCTGCCCCTTTGTACGGTAAAAGCCATTCATGGTAATGGAGCTTCTTTTGTCAATTTTATATTCATGAAAGGTAAAAAACATCCAAGTCCCCCGTTTGAAATCCACAGGCAAACCTTCATACAATCCCGAGTATTCGTTTAAACTAAACTGGGCACCAGCAACAAAAAAGTATTTTCCTCCAGGAGGCAAAGCACCTACAGCTCTAAAATACGTTTCCTTGTTTTTTGATAAGTTATCATAAGTCCTAAAAGTCAGCAAGGGATTTACGGGATCTTGATACACTACTGATGTGAACACATCCTGCACATAGTTTTGTCCAAAAGCAAAAATCGGATACTCATCAATACTTATGTTAATCTCATAATTATTGGTAAACTGAGGTGAAAGAGCGGGGTTTCCGGCCTCGTACGTAAATTCATCCACGTATCGGCGGAATGGATTAAGTTGGGTATAACCTGGTCTAGAAATTGTCCGGCGGGCAATAGCAAAAGCCCTCATATCCCAACCCGCTATTTTCCCGAGCCGCTGACTCACATATATAAATGGGAAGAAATCTCCTCGTTTAATCTTGAATGTAGTATCTGAAGGAATCTTTTGATGCCCATCCATATAGGTATGTTCCCAGCGTAAACCGCCTTTCACAGCAAATCCATCCCAGTTTTTCGTTCCTTGGAGATACAAAGCTGAAATCCTGTTACGATAATCAAACGAATTGGTACGGAATAAATCGGGTTCTAGAATTCCCATTTCTCCACGGCTATATCTGGCATCACTACTAAAGTTCTGGAACGAAACCTTCCCCCCTGTTTCCAGGCGTATTTTATTGGGGAAAAGATAGTTTAAATCGGTAGATAAGGTGTAAAGGTTGGAGGTACTTTTGTTTTCTCCATACCCAAACCCTAATGGGATTAACTGCCCGTTTTCTTGCTGTAATAAATTGTTATAATTCTGGTTATTGGTAGGTCTGGACAGGTCATAAGAGAAATCTACAACGAGTTTAGAGCCCAGACTGTCTATTTTGTACACAGAGTTTAGGTTCTGGTTAAAATAGAAATTCTTACCGTCATTTAAGATTGAGTTTTGGTTCTGAAATTGTCTTTGTCTCTGCAAAAATGAAGATACGGCGGTTTCATTGGTGCTTTCTGATTTGCCGGAAACCAAGCGTCCGTCGTAAGCAATATCCCATTTTTTGGTCAATTCTCTTGATATTCCGTAATTGACAAGACCATTGAAAGATTCACTTAAAACTCGTGAATCGGAGGATAGCAGATTATTGGAATTTACTCTACGTTCTGTATTGAAAAAGCTAAAATCGTTTCTCCAGTTTACTCCTCCGTTTATAAACATCGTCGTTTTTTCTACCGTCCTCGTATAGGACGCATTAAGAAATTGGTTTCCATAATCTCCTTGGTTTAAGCCCGCAGAAACACTTCCAGACCCATAAACGCTATAGCCTTTGCGTAGCACAATATTTATTGATCCTCCACTGCTGGAAGCATCCATACTTGCCGACGGCGTCCTAATGATTTCTATACGTTCTACGGCATTAGGTGGTAAACTGCGTAGTATAGTTGCCAAATCGGAAGAGCCTAGACGTTGTTCTCGACCATTTATATAAATCTTGGCGGGAGTTTGCGAACTGATATACATATTTCCGTCCGAATCGGCAAAAAGACCTGGCGTTTTTTCCAGCACTTCCATAAGATTGGTAGAAGACTGTATGAGAGCTTCTGGATCAACAATGCTTTTATCGTCTTCATGTCTTACCAAAGGTTTGCGAGCAGTAACAGATACTTCATCTAGTTGTGTCATAGAAGCTTTGAGTGTAACCTTAAACTCATTTTTGGAAGCAATAATGTCTTGTTCCAAGGTTTCGAAACCTATGGCAGACACTTTGATTTTATATTTTTTATTTGCCTCCAGAGCTATCTGGGCTTTACCCTCACCGTCCGTAGCTCCAGCAATTATTTTACCATTGAGATTTAAAACAATTGTGGCTCCGGGAATACCTTCTTTGCTGTCTGTAACTGTGAATGCTGTAAGTTGGCCAAAGCCTAAATGGGAAAGGAAAAGTAATAATAATAGCTTTTTCATTAACGGTGTTTATAGAACTTCTTAAGAAATGCGAGGGGTTTCAACAAATAAAGCTACTAAACCGGCTAGTAGTTTACCTATGTTGGTTTGTGAGCGGCCGTCTTTTAAAATGGCAGCTCCCTCACTTAGATGCAAATAACACACCGAAGGTTGCATCTTAAATTGAAATAAAAATTGAAAACATTGTTGCACGCTAAATCCTACAGAAGAAATAGCACTAGAAAGTACATTTTCAATGGCGTCTAAGTCTATTTCTATTCCTAAAGGTCTACCAGAAACAAATGTAGAGGACGCTTCTAAAGCTTGAAAAAAATGGGATTCGGTTAGTAATTCATCAGAAAAGTGAACTTGTACGTTTTCATCAAAAGCATTGAGCATATATTCAGAAACATAGTTTTTCTTAAGTCCAAAAATGGAATATTTATCCAAGTAGCCCTCGTTTTTAGCATAAGAAAATCCATTTCCTGAGTGTCTACCTTCTAAAGCACGAAAATCGGCATGTGCATCAAAATTCACAACGTTAACGGGCTGGTTTAAAGCCAGACTACTTCCTTTAATATTTCCGTAAGCATTATTATGCCCTCCGCCAATTACAATGGGAACTTGCCCACTGGAAACTACAGCTTGGATGAGCTCACTTACTTCGGTATCAATGATGTTTACATACTCACGGAGTTCGGCTATTGAAGCATCATACATTTGCGGAAAATCAAAATACCCAAGAATCTGGATATTATCGCCGCTTAAGAAACGGTTGCTTTGCATGTTAAGAAATGCAGACAAAAGGCTTTCCCAAGCAGTTTCTGTACCTCCAACTCCGTGGTTTGCCCGTACGCCAATACTTTCCGGAATACCTATAACTACATATTTGGCTCTATTATCCCACTTAAGGTTTTCGCCAAGTTTGGTCTCGCCCTCACGGGTGCTTACATACTTAAGAAGATCAGCCTGGGTATACTTAATAAAATGCTCCATTGATAATCACTTTTTCAATAAGATTTTCACCAAAACTGTAAGGAAAATAAGCCAAAGATGGAATTTCCTCGGTCAGAATCAAATTTGCTCGTTTTCCTACACAAATACTTCCTACTTCGTTTTCCTGTTCCATAGCGTACGCTCCATTTATAGTGGCGGCATTAATGGCTTCTTCCGGTAGCATTTTCATCTGAATACAACTCATGGACACCACCAGATTCATGTTTCCAGATGGAGACGAACCCGGGTTAAAATCGCTGGCAAGAACTACCGCTGCATTGTTTTCTATTAATTGTCTGGCAGGTGGAAAACCCATTCTCAAGAAAAAAGCAGCTGTAGGAAGTAAAGTTGCCATGGGAGCATTTGCTCTTCCCAAAATTTCTATTTCCTCATTTGAAATTGTTTCCAAATGATCTACTGAGATTGCTCCCGTGTTATATCCGGCCTGTACTCCACCTGAGATATTGAGTTGGTTTGCATGAATTTTGGGCTTAAGTCCGAAAGCAATTCCGGCATTACATATCTCTTCGGTTTCAGCCTGAGTAAAGAAACCTTCTTCGCAAAACACATCGATGTAATCTGCCAGATTTTCTTTAGCTATTTTGAGCAACATTTCATTCAAAACCAAATCGATATACGCTCTCCGGTTTTCCTTATACTCGACTGGAAACGCGTGTGCCCCCAAAAAGGTAGCCTTAATTGGGATGATATTGGCTTCTTTGAGCCTTTTTATTACCCTAAGCATTTTCAGTTCTGCTTCTACTGTCAGTCCGTAGCCGCTTTTTATTTCTAAAGCTCCTGTCCCTAACCTTATTAATTTTTGCAGCCTTTCCAATGCCGATTCGTATAACTCATCTTCAGAAGCTTCTGCCAGCCTTCTTGCCGAATTAAGTATTCCTCCGCCTTTAGCTGCAATTTCCGCATAGCTTAAGCCTTTGATTTTGTCTATAAACTCGCTTTCACGAGGTGCAGCAAAAACCAGATGTGAGTGGCTGTCGCACCAGGCAGGAAGAACGGATTTACCCTCTGCATCATAGACTTGGTGATCTCCAAAATGGTGCAGCTCTTCCATTTTTCCGTATTCTTCTATCTTGCCATCTGCGAGTTTCAGATAAGCATTTTCTATCACAGGCAGTTCTGCCAGTTGGCTTCCGCGAAGTCGTCCGCTGTTTTCACAGACATTTACGAGGTATTTTATGTTGGTTATTAGCATATGGTAGCTCTAAAACCTCGGACTACGTCCTGAGGTAAAATGTAAGTATAACACCTACGGTGTAGAAGGAACTTCAACTTTCCTCCCAAAACCATTTGATGTCCTTTTCTATATTTTGTTCTTTCCAAAGTCTTTGAATTTCTTCCTGAAATGTCTCGTTTTTGTGATGTCTTTGCTGATTCTTTATATAGTTCGTAATTATGTTCTTTTCCTTAAAGGCGTAAGTTAAAGCACAATATTTAATCCCCCATCCTCTAAATTTCGGAAAAAGTCCTGACTCTTTTATCCATTTTCCTGAACTCCCTTTTATTGCCTTTATCAAATCAGCTAAGGCTACAGAGGGATGCAAGTCACAAAGAATATGTATATGATCTTCCATTCCGTTTATTTTGTACAGCACACAGCCTTTCATTTTTAATGATACCCCACATATACTTGTATAACTCAGGAGCTTTTTCCAGATCCAAAGCTTTGTCGCTGTACTTTGTGCGAAAGATAATGTGGTAAAGTATCTGTGTGTATGCCATAGGAACGTTAGCTAGAAGTAAAAGTGTGTTGCTCTACGAAGTTAAACAAAAAAGTTCAACTTTGTAACACTGCGAACTTCGTTCAGCAGTGAAGCAAGTTGTAAAACGCTCCTTTGCTGCCAACTCCGTAGGAGTTCCACCAACTTCACTTCTGGACGCAGTCCGAAGTCAAAGCCCAAACTTTTCCTTTACTTCTTCTGCTTTTTCGTAACCGGCATCTGCATGACGATAAACACCCATAGCAGGGTCGTTGAAAAGTACACGCTTTAAGCATTCTTCTGCCCGGTCTGTCCCGTCGGCCAGGACAACCATTCCCGCATGTTGAGAGTAACCCATTCCCACACCACCGCCATGATGGAAACTCACCCAGGTAGCTCCGCCACTGGCATTGCTCAGTAGATTGAGTAAGGCCCAGTCGCTCACTGCATCAGATCCGTCTTTCATGGCTTCGGTTTCACGGTTAGGCGACGCCACACTTCCGCAATCCAAATGGTCACGGCCTATTACTATCGGAGCTTTGAGTTCTCCATTTCGCACCATTTCATTGAACTTCAGTCCGGCTTTTTCTCTCTCTCCAAGTCCCAACCAACAGATTCTTGCCGGAAGTCCTTGGAAAGAAATGCGTTCTTTGGCCTGGCTTAACCATGTTTTCAGTCCTTCGTTTTCAGGAAACAATTCCAGAAGAGCTTGGTCTGTTTTATAAATATCTTCTGGGTCTCCGCTCAAGGCTACCCAACGGAAAGGCCCTTTGCCTTCGCAGAAAAGTGGACGAATGTAAGCCGGAGCAAATCCCGGAAAATCGAATGCATTTTTTATCCCTCCTTCTTCTGCAAAAGCACGTATATTGTTTCCATAATCAAACGTTATTGCTCCTTTTTTCTGTAATTCGAGCATCAGATTTACGTGTCTTGCCATGCTCTGTATGGCTAGTTCCTGATATTTCTTAGTATCCTCTTTTCTTAAAGTGAGGGCTTCTTCAAAAGACATTCCGTGCGGTACATAACCATTTATTGGATCATGAGCCGAAGTTTGATCCGTAAGGATATCCGGTACAATTCCATCATCGAGCAGTCGTTGAAGGAAATCACCTGCATCCATTTCAATACCTATGGAAATCGCTTTGCCTTCGGCTTTGTATTTCAATGCTAAATCACGGCCTTCTTCATAGCTTTTTGCCCAAACATCCAGATATTTGGTGTCAATTCGCTTTTGAATGCTCGCTTTATTGACATTTGCAGAAAAACG
>CAZBAV010000117.1:0-8744 GCA_964489955.1 uncultured Lacihabitans sp.
CTGATAGCAGAACAATCAGGATTTGGTGGTTCTTAGGGTGTAAAATACATTGCATGAAATAGATTTAAATCATCAGAAATGGGTAGCGAAATTATTGAATGGTATATGTGTATAACCGCGGCAGGACAAGACGGTCAATAAATAAAAAAGGGAACTCTATAAAAGTTCCCTTAAATCTTTTACTTGATTACGTTTCTACGAAAGAAAGAGGCTTGACCAAGTCTATATGACACAAATTTAAAAATAATTCCCGATATTGCCTAATATGAGACTAGATTTAAAGAATAAATATTTGTCACAACCCAGATACAACAGGTATTTAAGAGCTGCTGCAAATAATAACAACCGGGCTAAAAGGCTCTACAATGCGAATATTCGGTTGGCACAGGCATTTCATCCTCTCTTAAGTCAGTTTGAAGTTGTGTTTAGAAACAGCCTTAACATAATTCTTTCCTCACATTTTACTGATTCTGACTGGATTGTATCACAAAAAGCAGGCTTTATGAGACATACTTCCTTAGGAAGCTCTAATTTCTTCTTGAGAAATAGTGTTCTGAATACAGAGAGGAAACTTACACGAAGAAGGATACCAATTACCAGTGGAAAAATCATTTCTGATCAGACATTCGGATTTTGGCTAGCCTTTTTCCTACCCCATCACTATTCATTAGTAGGAGGCCAACCAATTCATATTTTCCCTCATAAACCTACAACTGAAAACAGAGCAAGTATTTATGATAAACTAGATGAAATCAAGAATTTTAGAAATAGGGTAAATCATTGTGAACCACTGTGTTTTTCTGGACATAGCATTGACTGTTCAGAAGCTTTAGCTATCAGGATAAAAATTTATAACTTAATTCGGTGGATTAATCCAGACCTTGTTCCATTTTTTGAAAGTATAGACAATGTTCAAAGCAAGACCAATCAAGTAATGAGCATTTAAAAATAAATCTTTTCGAAAGGGGAATGGCGATTTCCTGACTACGGATAGATAAACATAAAGAAAGCTACTAAGTCTGAATTTAACTTAAGACATAGGAGCGATAAACTTATACGCATACCTATAATCCACCCTGTTTTTCTGCTGATAATTCTCTACCCAGGCTTCTTCTTTATGGTTTACATCTACTATCTGGCTGGCATTGTACTTCTTAAATCTTTCTGCCACTTGTCGCACTGTTTCAGTTTCCTTGTCAGTAAAAACGGCCGATATGACATGATTCCCCAGACTATAGGTTTCCTTATAACCACCATTATCTAATGCACATCTTTCCCGGCTTATAAAACCAGCTTCAGCTCCGTACTCCAGCAGGCTTTCGTATCAGCTGGGTACTGTGCCGTACTCTATGGCTCTGTACTCTAATCCCAGAAGAGCCACACCATGCTCTCTAAAATGCATAAAATCTACATAAAACAGCAGCTTATTCAGTGCCGTTTTGGTAGGATTCAGCTTAGTGATAAGATACTGTATCACCCCAAAGGTCTTCTCTATATTCGGTTTCTTATAGCCATTATATCTGGTCAGCTTGCTTTCTGCTCCCAATACATAATCGCTTATCAGGTCATCATAGGTTAACTTGTTTTGTTTTTCTATGAGCTGATCTATCCGTTTCAGTACCTTTTCCTCTTCTTCCAGAGCTCCGCTTAATAACACCAGCTTTCTAAACTCCCTCGGGTCATCTGCCAGCTGGATCAGCCGGGCATTAGACTGGCTGGGCACTTCGCCGGCCTCGTACTGTCTGTAAATATTGGCACCAAAGCCCAACACCTCGGCCATCTTAGAGGCAGAGAGCTGGTATTTTTCACGTATGTTTTTTATTTCCTCCGCAAAGGGCAGATTATACTTCTCCCTGTACTGATTATACGCCTGCTTTACATTTATCTCGTCCAGCTCATCTGTTGTAAACCGGTTACCATTATCCTCATAGTAATGGTATAATATCTCAAACGTGTCTTTTCTGAAAGAAATCTGCTCCTCCCTTATTTTTACGTCCAGTAGTTTATCACTAAACGGACTCTCTATCTTTTTCATTTTCTTTCTGGTTTTAATGGGAAATTCATTGGGTATTCTGCCGTATGAAACGAGATGCAAATCACCGGGCATAGCCTAGAGTAATCTTAATGTACACTTCCTGCTTCTTTACTTCTTTACCAAACACCCAGAGGTCATTGCCCATAAACTGCTGATCCGGCACAGGGCCTTCGCTATAATCTTCCGGGTTAAGATCGTTAATAATCTTCTTCCGCATGGCGGGCGTTATCTCAAGATGTAAAAGTGTCTGCGTATTTTTAGCACGCTCATCCATAAAAACAATATCCCAGATTTTCATCTTGGTTTTAAAGTCTTCCAGAAATTCACGAACCGTTTCATTATTCATTTGTTCAGGCTAATAAAGTTGCGTACTTCCCTATTAAGACTTTTAAAGTTGAATAATAGTTTCATTGTACTATTAAAAATAACTATAAAGTTTTATTAAAACTAAAGCATGCATTTTAAAAAGATAGAAAAATGGCCTGTGTATTGGTAAAAATGGGGTTTATGGGATGGTATGGGTGGTGGATGCCGAACGGATAAAATGACAGAAAAACGATGGATGAAACATCGATAACGTGAACGGATATTTTGTTTAAAACCCGTCTTAAGATATCTCTATAGCACTTTTTCCGGAGTTCGATTTCTCTCTAAGGTTTCGGGGTTCAGATTTATCACTGGCTTGTTAAATTTTTTTGCTATCAGGTACTGGAAATCTAATAAAATATTAACCTCATCCTCGTCTACCTGGATACCACTTTTGCTAATAGTGCAATTGCACGCTTAGGTGAAAGTTCAGTCATTTTTTGACTTAAATCCAAAATTTATTACCGTATACTAAATCTAAAATAGGATTATACTAATATTTAATTAGAATATTGTTAAATTTGTTAACGACAATTTTAATGTGATATATAGTATTTTTTTATTATACTTTTGAAATACTTCAGCATTAACTAAGTTTTACATACTATTTATTTACAAAATATTTTGTTTTCTTATTTAATTGTTGTCTGAGCTTAATTGTAGAATTTATAAATCTAGTTAGAGTATTTAACCATAAGAAATCATGAAAACGCATTGGACTTTTTTCATTCTTCTGCTTTCAATTATTCTATTGATCCAGTCTTGTAATAATGAAGTTATTCCGCCTACAGGCTATTACAAAGCTAAAATTACAGGCAGATTTTGTACTCTTGCAGCTCAAGTAAAGGGAAGTAAAACATCTTCAGAGTTGGATAAATATGAGTATATATATATTGTAAACATTCCTGAAGAATTGAGTTTTATAGGAGCTGAATTCTATTTTGAAAAATTTGAGAAAGTAGATCCGCCCATCTGTTTAGGAAATACCTATTCACCTCATCTGACTATATCCGTTGGTAGTATTTTTATAAAGCAACCAAAATAAATCGATTATGAAATATTTTAATTTACTTATTTTCCTAACTTTTATCTCAGTTTGTCAAGCTCAGATAGATAAAAGACCTTTTTATTATTACTTTGATGAGAGGGTACAGATTGACATTGACTCTTCCAATGCTATTTTAGTAATTGGAGATCTTAAAAGTAAAGAGGACTTACTCGCTCTTCTCACCCTTTTCGGATATTCTAACCGGATCTATCAAAACAATAATAGCGTTTATGTGGTTGGGCGGGGCGGCCTACCGCATAAGGATGTATTCATCTAAAAATAATTCTTCCCTTATATCAAATGACTTTAGCCATTCCTGTTGCACAATGTTCCCCCATTCTGATAAGTTCATTTTGCTTTCTGATATATTACCCAAATTGCACTCCCCATTCTGCGTTACCAGGGTGATAAAATACATGGCTTCTGATGAATAATCCCAACCCGGTTTCTGTGTGATGAAATGCGGTATTTATTAAGGTATTTACTGTTCATATGGTAGTTAGCAGAAGTTGTGATTAACAATATATGAAAATAACTTTAAACCATTGTGATATAATGCATTTGTTAATTGCCTTCTGAGGGCCTCATAGACGGCACTACGATGGTACCACTCCGAAAATAATGCAGATACGCACGGCTATGTTTCGTCTCCTCACTAAGCAGAAGTGTATATTGATCTCCTGACAATATAAACAAAACTATAAGGTTAACTATTAATAGTTCACTCCAATCTGTTCACTGCCATAAAATTGGACATTTCTAATATTACAAATCCCCTAAGAAAGAAAAATAAAATTTCAGATTTTGTTTGGGGTTTTCTTCGTACTTTCTTCGAGACTTGTTCGATAAAGGTTCGAAAAAAGGTACCTTTTTCCGAAGAAGCCTCGAACAAGTCCCCAACAAACCTCAAAAAAAGCCAAAGTTTGCGTTCACCTCTCTTCCCATAAATCAACCTTAGCATAATTGTACTTTTCTTAGGTACGTACGGTCACTCTGAATGCAGACTAGCATAATGGCAGAGGGCTTTAATTTTAATGTAGTGAGTATATGATTTAGCTTAATCCGTCGTTTTGTATCAAGTAAAATTGTGTTTTGTAAAATTATATTTACGAAGTTAATTATCTTGAACCATCAAAAAAATCCCCTTCTTTTCTGCGGTTCATCCTTACTCAATATGATTATTTACAAACGGTTGCCAACCTGGAAGTTGGTGACAATTTTACAGAAGCTAAAACAAAACAAACATTAACAATTATTAGGCTCTAAATGAAACAAATTTTTAGGCAAACATTATTTGCCACAGTAATGCTATTCACAAGTTTATATTTATCAGCACAACAAAAAGACGATTACACCTCTAAAATTGACAGTTTACTAAAATCTAAAAGTCCAAGAGAATTTAACGGAGTGGTTGTTATCCAACAAAATGGAAAAACGAAGTATGCAAAAGCATACGGGCTTGCCGATTTTAATAAAAACAATCCCCTGAAAATTGATGATCAATTATCTACCATGTCTATAGCCAAGCAAATTACGGCTACGCTTATTTTACAAGAAGTAGAAAAAGGAACCATTGATTTACAAATGCCCATTCGTAAATATTTACCTGACTTTAAATATGCCTGGGCAGACACTGTCACGGTGCATCACTTACTCAACAACACTTCGGGGTTGTACAGCGAAAGTATGGACAGGCCATTGAAATTTAAACCGGGAACGGATTTTAGTTATTCAAACATCGGTTACTATGTAGCAGGATTGGTTTTGGAAAAACAAAGTGGCAAAAGTTTTGAGACATTGGTAACAGCCTTATTCAAAAAATGCAAAATGAACAATAGCCATTATCCAAACGAGGCCAATCATCCGTTTTTAACGAAAGGACGACTGGTACAAAAGGACGGAACGGTAAAGAAATTTGAAAAAATCAGCTTTACACCGGATAAATATTGGGGCAGTCATTTAATTGTTACGGCACCGGATTTAGCCAAATGGAATGAATGCTTACACATGGGCAAACTACTAAAACCAGCTACCTACAAACGGATGACAAGCTATTCTATTAAAAACAAGCACTCACTTTTTGGAGAAAAACCGATTGGTTACGGCTATGGTTTACGAATTAATGATAAAGCAGACATTTACGAAATTGGCCACACCGGTTTTCATCCAAGCGAAGGGTTTACGGCGGTTAATTTATATTATCCAACCACCAAAACAAGTGTAATAGTGATGGAAAATCAAGCCAACGATAACTTTGATATTGCTTATTATTATGAGCAGGAAATCAGAAAAATAGTTAAAGAAAGTAACCTTTTAAAATAAATAGCCGCTGTGAAAAAAACACTATTTCTGCTTTGCTGCATCATGTCATTTATAGCAAATGCTCAAACAAACATTTACTCGAAATCTTATGGACAGCCTGAGCATCCTCCCATCCTGTTTATTCATGGTGGACCGAGAGGAAACGCAACACTTTTTGAGGGAACAACCGCACAGAAACTAGCAGAAAAAGGGTTTTACGTAATTGTTTATGACAGACGGGGCGAGGGGCGTTCTATAGACACCAGTGCCACATTTACTTACCAGGAAGCGATTAAGGATTTGAATGAACTTTATCAAAGTTACAACCTCAAAAAAGCAACTATTATTGCTCATAGTTTTGGTGGTTTAGTTGGAACGCTTTTTACGGAGCAAAACCCTGAAAAAGTAAACTCGCTGATACTTGCCGGTGCTTTGTTTTCTCAACAGGAAACGTATGACCACATTTTAAAAACTACCAGAGAAAGATATACTGAACAAAAAGATAGCCTGATGCTTTCGGAAATTTCTAAAATTGAGCATCTCCCTAAAAATTCTGCTCAATACAGAAAGCAATGTTATGAAGTTGCGGGCAAGAATAATTATTTCAAAATGCCTTTTCCTACAGCGGAAGCAAACCAACTTCGAGAGAATTACGAACGAAGTGAATTTGGTAAAAACAACATCAGAAATGACAATGCTCCTATTTTATTCTATAAAAATGAAAGCAGGAATAATATTGACACAAAACCCATTTTAAAAAAGCTGACAAAACAGGTAAAACTGTTTGCGATTTATGGACAACAAGACGGGGTATTTTCTGAAAAACAACTAAATGACCTGGAGAAAATAGTGAAAAAACAAAATTTCAAGAGCATTGAAAATTGTTCGCATTATCTCTTTGTAGACCAGCAACAAGTATTTATTAACACCATTGAAAAATGGTTAAAGTAATCACCTCATAATGAAGAAAATAATATTCCTATTCTGTTTTTCACTGCTTTCAGTTCAACTATTTGCTCAAAATATAAATGAACTTCGGGAAGAGCTTAATCAAATCATCTCCACAAAAAATGCAACTATCGGAGTTTCACTAAAAGGGATTGAAAACAAAGATACATTGAGTATCAACGGAAATTTGAACGCACCATTAATGAGTGTGTTCAAATTTCATATTGGCTTGGCTACACTAAGTCTGGTTGACAAAGGAAAACTTTCTTTAACACAGAAGTTTTTCATAAAAAAAGAAGATTTGCACGAAAACACATGGAGCCCAATGAGAGACGATTACCCGAATGGAAATATGTACCTTACATTAGATCAATTATTGAGATATACCGTTTCACACAGCGATAATAATGGTTGTGATATTCTGTTAGAGTTAATTGGTGGTACAGAAACCGTTCAGAAATTCATCAATAAACAAGGCATAAAAGATTTTACCATAAAAGTAAACGAACAGGAAATGCGAACTTGGGAAAACTTATACGTCAACACAACAACCCCATTAGCAAGCACTGAATTATTGGAAAAATTCTACAAGGGAAAAATCCTCAAAAAGAGTACAACAAAATATCTCTATCAAATCATGGTAGAATGCTCCAGAGGAATGACCTGGATGAAAGCGGGCCTTCCAGAAGGAACCGAATTGGCCCATAGAACCGGAATTTCGGATACAAATGAGAATGGTTTAAGAGCAGCAATGAACCACGTTGGAATTTTCAAACTTCCGAACGGAAATCATATTGTTCTTTCTATCTACCTAAAAAATATTACAGAAGAGCGTAGAGAAACTGAAAAAATAATTGCTGACATTACAAAAGCTACCTGGAATTACTACACAAAAAAATAAAACCTGTCACCTGCTCTCAGAGGTCTTCGGACCTTCTGAGGCTCTGATACAGTGCACCAGAATAACGAGGTTATGATGATATAGGCGGGAGGTTATGATTATTAGCCTTTATCATTCTGCACCCCATTCCTAATTCACATTTTCTCTGTAGATCTCTTCGAGTATTCTTGGCAAAAAGGGGCTTTTTGGAACAAACACGTTTAAGCCTACATAGAAGATTGTACTTTATCGCTAACCGCTTAATAAGTTTATTGGCAGTAATCAGATACTTTTTTTAACACTGGTTGTTTCTGACTAACTTTATCTAAAAGTTGTGTGGATTTACAAAGACCTGATTCGTTTGAGTTAGGTCTTTTTGTTGACATCCACTAAGAAACTCCTTGTTGGTGTACAATGGCTCGTAGGAAAGTTAAAAAATACATCTTATGGATTAGTATTTATGATGATTAGCATATTTGTTAACAGTTATTTTTAGTTATATATATACAATAATCGTAAAGAACCCTCAATCTGAGGATTTAGTAACAGCTCATTAAACCCAAACTAAATGAAACTTAAATTTGTCCTGCTCATAATTTTATTATTAAGTAAAATTTCATTTGCACAAAACACACCTCCTAAATTATCCAACCAAGCCGTAAGAGAAGACCTTGATTACCTATATCAGTCATTGCAGGACACTCATTATAACCTTTTTGCTTTTAGAAGTAAAGATAAATACGACAGTCTGTTTAGTAAACTAAAGTCAAACTTGACTACAGACTCCCTGACTCTGTTACAAACCATCTCTTTATATCAACGGCTGGTAAGTTTTTCAAATACAGGACATTGCGAAATAGATTATCCGGCTGGCCCTTATATAGAGTATGCGTATTCAGGAGGAACAGTGTTTCCTTTAGAGTTAGCCTTTGAGAATGAAAAAGTTTTTATACGAAAAAACTTTTCTGCAAACAATGACATATCTCTTGGCGATGAACTCCTGACCATTGACAAAACACCGATCCATGAAATACAGAAACAGATCTATCCTTTTGTTTCTGCAGAAAGAGATTATTTTAAAAATGCCAAAATAGAGTTCTGGTCGTTTCCAAGGTTATTTTTCCAATTGAATGGAAGAAAAGACAATTGGCAAATTCAAGTTAAGA
>CAZBAV010000118.1:0-357 GCA_964489955.1 uncultured Lacihabitans sp.
AAAACAGTACGAATGTTCCTTTCAGGGTAGATTTTATAACCTTTAAAATTGTAGATAAAAAGAGGGCAAAACGTACTGCCATTCAGGAAAAAACACTTTTACCGCTTCGAAGCTATAAGCCCTTAAGTGAAATCAAAGGAAAGGCCAGCCAGCAGAATGTTTTTCTTTTAGACTTGTTTACCCTTGCCGGGGATAAAGTCCTTAAGATTGATATTTTTGAGAAGAACGGGGGTAGGCAGCAAAGCCTTCGAATAAAAAATTCCGACCTCATTAAGGCTTTTTTGACAGAGGATGGTGAGTAGTATATTAACAGGTAAAATGGAATCGGGTAGCCTTTTGGCTACCCGATTTTACAAC
>CAZBAV010000118.1:367-8426 GCA_964489955.1 uncultured Lacihabitans sp.
ACAGAAGAGTTAAATACCGCCACTCAACGCCAAGAGCTACAATATCCCCTTATACTTAGAAATGCATTCATAAATTCAAGTCTAAAGACAACAGACATGGAAGTAATAGCAATAGAAAAAACCGTAGCCCTGAAAATACAAAACGAGCTGGAAGCTCTTTTGGAACTGGTAGTAAACAAGACTCAAATGTACACCTTCAATGAAGAAAAATGGCTCGATAATCAGGAAGTATGTTTGATGATGAACATTACCAAACGCACCTTACAGACCTATAAAAACAAAGGCTTACTCCCTCATTCCAGACTGAACCGCAAAAATTATTACAAACTTTCGGATGTACTGACTTTACTAGAGTCATCTCAGCCGTATAAATCACATAATGATGGACTTACTAACCAGTAATACACATGAAATCATTAATCATCAGGAAACGATTCGTTTATTGAGAAACAAGATTGAAGAGATAGTAAAAAATTACCATCCGTTAATGAACGGGGAAATCTACCTTTCCGGTCAGCAGGTCTGCAAGCTGTTGCATATCAGCAAACGCACCCTGCAACAATATCGGGACGATAAGATTCTACCCTATATACAGATAGGTGGTAAAATCCTTTTTAAGCAGTCAGACATTTTAAGAGCTCTGGAAAAGAATTACAGCAGCAGGTAGTAGCAGATTATTCACTTCTCGGATCAGTTTTTAGCGGCATTTTGCCGCACCGGATTACCTCTATAGAAGGGCAGCCGAATTCGACTACCACCTTTCCTTCGATCAGGTAGAGACCTGCTCCCCGAAGGGGATATTGGGCAAGACTCTGCGGAAAATGGACTGTGTCAAAAAACACGCCGTTCTCGTCAAAGAAAGTTCCGAATTTCATAAGCTCACCCCGTTTTGTTTTTACATACTTTTCGGCTACAAAATCTCCTACTATTCGTATCACCCTACCATCATTACTTATTAGAGCCTCCGCTCCGAGCTCTCCCCTGTAATCACTCTTGGCTAAATCAAACAAAGTACCTGTTACCGTAAATCCGATTAATTCCATTTCATCGTAATAATCTTCAAGAATACAATATTCCAATACATGTAAAACAGGCTTTCGTGCTAGGCTATTGAAAAGCACTGGTTCTCTATCCTTATTTTACAACAACCATTATATACTAATTTGTGGAATTGCTTTTTGCAAAGTACTGAAACGGTTATATCCCATATATACAGTGCGAATGAACAATAACATTCCACTTACGCTCAACCTTGTTCTTAAAGTTCGTAACGCCACAATTAAAGAGCTTATAATCTTTGTTTTTCCTTTGTGTTGCGATTAATCTATAATTTTATACTATTACTCTATAAATTGACTAGTTTCTAATTTTAGGCAACTGTATAATTTGGTATACAATCTACTTTCGAGTTCAAAATGAATCTGACAAATTAATTTATGCTTGGACTTAAGTCCAGTAATGGTATCTTCCGAAATAGTGGTAAAGTATCCAGTTTTATGAGAGACTTCTTGTTTCTTGTTATCCCAATTACGGCCTCTTCTCCAATATGCTGAAATAGTACTATTTGTAATTTCGGGAAGTAACTTAACAATAAATGAATTTACTTCATTTGGTACTAATTCGCTCCGCGTGACTTTCCAGCATTAATGCTTTTAATCAAAAGTCGAATCAGTGTAACTAGAGGTTTCCAGAAAATGGTTACCAATACAATAGAATTTAAATCTGTGAGTTACTACCTTTGCTATCTAAATTAACACTTTAAAGGAAAGAAGTAGTTTGGGAAAACTAGATATGAAATATTTACTAACATCCTAACAATTTACAACTCCGCAGATTTTCGCAATGCTTTTTGACTCTCTCCAATTCATTTTTTTTTACATAGTAGTAACTGTTCTTTACTTCTCTCTCCGTCATAAAGGAAGAGTTTGGCTTCTGTTGATAGCAAGTTGTTATTTTTACTTAGTATTTAAGCCTGTATACATACTTATTCTTTTTGCCACTATTATCATAGATTATTTTGCAGCATTGTGGATCTATAGAAGTAAATCGAAAAAGAGTAAATTATTACTGATTATTAGTCTCATTGTTAACGTTGGTGTTTTAGCTTTCTTTAAATACTGGTCGTTTTTTAGTGATAATATCGTATACATTTTAGCTGTTTTTGGATTAGAAATTCAGTTACCTGATTTTGGTTTAGAGTTACCTATTGGTCTTTCTTTTCATACTTTTCAGGCTATGAGCTACCTAATAGAGGTGTATAGAAAAAAGCAAAAGCCTGAAAAATCTTTTCTGATTTATACTCTCTATGTAATGTTTTATCCACAATTGGTAGCGGGTCCTATAGAACGTCCTCAAAATATGCTGAAACAGTTTCATACCTATTTTAAGTATAATTGGGAGAATGTAAAATCCGGATTAATGCTAATGGTCTGGGGTATGTTTAAAAAAGTGGTAATAGGTGACCGTCTTGCTCAAATGGTGGATTACTGTTTTGACAATCCTGGAGAGCATTCCGGATTGACTCTTTTGGTCGGAGCTGTATTCTATAGTTTTCAAATTTATTGTGATTTTTCAGGTTATTCTGACATGGCCATTGGAGCTGCCAGAACTATGGGATTTTCACTTATGAAAAACTTTGATGCTCCTTACTTATCAAAGAGTATA
Organism: uncultured Lacihabitans sp.; assembly: GCA_964489955.1. Classification (GTDB taxonomy): domain Bacteria; phylum Bacteroidota; class Bacteroidia; order Cytophagales; family Spirosomataceae; genus Leadbetterella. The sequence goes on from CAZBAV010000118.1 coordinate 3,032, forward strand.
GCTGAATTCTGGAGAAGATGGCACATATCGCTTTCAAGTTGGTTTAAGGATTATGTTTATATTCCTTTAGGTGGAAGCAGAAACGGAGAGATGACATCCTATAGAAATCTCATTGTTGTTTTTATGATTAGTGGTCTGTGGCATGGAGCAGCATGGACATTTATAGTCTGGGGAGGAGTACATGCTGGTCTACAGATTTTAGCACGAATCCGAGATATGTACGTCCCTCTAAAACTCCCTTCAAGTAGTATCTATTCCATTCTATCTACCTTTATACTGGTTACATTAGCATGGGTCTTTTTTAGAGCAACCGGTATTTCAAATGCTATAATTATACTGAAGAAAATAATTTTACTTGATTTCTTCAGCGGGTTTGGTATGCCGTACGCTCTCAGTGAATTCTTCTTTTGTTGGTTACTTATATCAGTGCTAATTTTGAAGGATATTTTTATTGATGAAATATCTACCCGAAATACGCCCATTTTTTATTTAAAATTTATTTTTGGTATTTGTGTTGTGTACTTTTTAGGCATATTTACAGGTAATCAGTTCATTTATTTTCAATTTTGACTTACCTCTGGTCGTCTGGCCAGTTAATCAAACTGATATAAAATCATATTTATAATGGTATTTAGTTCTTTTGAATTTCTTCTGTTTTTTCCTCTCGTTACCCTTTTATACTTTATTTTTCCGCACAGATTTAGATGGGTACTGCTATTAATAGCCAGCTGTGTATTTTATGCTTTTTTTAAATGGCAATATATCTTAATTCTGTTATTTACAATAATCATTGATTACTACGCTGCAATATGGATTGATCTTTCGCAGGGAAAGAAGAGAAAGGTAGCTTTAGCTGTAAGCTTAATTGCAAATATCGGAGTACTGGCTTTATTCAAATATTATTATTTCATTATAGATAATTTTAACTCGCTGACTTTCAGAATAAATCAAACTACCTATGATCCTCTGTTTCAGTTTATTTTACCCATTGGGCTCTCATTTCATACTTTTCAGGCAATGAGCTATACCATAGAAGTTTACAGGGGAAATCAGGAAGTGGAGAGAAACTTCGGGATATATGCTCTTTATGTCATGTTTTATCCACAACTTGTGGCAGGGCCGATAGAAAGACCGCAAAATATTCTGCCACAGTTTTATAAGAAATTTGATTTTCATGAACCCCGTGTTGTTTCCGGGTTAAGGTTAATGCTTTGGGGATTCTTCAAAAAGGTTGTAATTGCAGATAATCTGGCCACTTATTCAGATTTAGTCTTTGGTGATGTCTCTAATTTTCAGGGTTTTCCTCTGTTAATTGCCATTGCTTTTTACAGTTTACAGATTTATTGTGATTTTTCAGGGTATTCAGATATTGCGATAGGCTCTGCCCGTGTAATGGGTTTTAATTTAATGAAGAATTTTCAGAGGCCTTATTTTGCCAAAAGCATTTCTGAGTTTTGGAGAAGATGGCATATTTCGCTTTCCACCTGGTTTAAAGATTATGTATATATCCCCTTAGGAGGGAGCAGAGTCTCTGTTCCGAGGTGGTATCTGAATCTCATGATTGTATTTCTTATCAGTGGTTTATGGCACGGAGCAAGCTGGAATTTTGTAATCTGGGGAGCACTTCATGGTGTTTATCAGATAGTGGGACATCGGACCAAAAACATTCAGGAGGTGATTTTTAAACCTTTAGGCAGAGTTGGTGATGTTATACAAAACTGGATCACTGTAGTTTTGGTGATGTTAGCCTGGGTGTTTTTCAGGGCAGTAAACTTTAATGATGCAATTTCGTTTTTCAGAAATCTATTCAAAAAAAGCTCGCAGTCGTTGTCAGAAATTGTTGATATTATAGAAATCAATACCCTATTTGTAGCCGTATTAGGTTGCAGTGTTATGTACATTGTAGAAGTTGCTCAGGAAAAGTATCGGCTTGTGGAATGGTTTGATAAAAGACCTCAGTGGCAAAGATGGTTTGGCTATTATTGTTTATCGTTTACAATTCTTATTTTTGGCTATTACGGAGATATGCAATTTATCTATTTTCAATTTTAAATAATAGCTACTCATTTCTAGCTTGGTGATTTCTTTAGAACAAAACAAATAATTGATTTAGTAGATTAACTTACAGTAAATTGTGGTTTAAGCTAATGTTTGTCTTTTTTTTACACTTTCTGGATTATTAGTTTTTCTTAAATCTTATTTCCTAGTTATTGGGGTTTTCTCTGCAAAGGTGTTATTCCATTAGAACACATTTGGAAACTTCGATAAAGACCTGGAGAATATGTGTGCTCAGATCCGATAGTAAATTAATGTCTTTCACTAAAAAAGTTCAGCGTAAAAAAGAATGTACTCCCCGAACCATACTCGCTTTGTACCCTGATTTCACCGCCTTGTGCCTCTATAAATTCTTTGCTGATGGACAGCCCCAATCCAGTACCTTCTTTTTTAGTACCGGGTATGCGAAAATACCGTTCGAAAATTTTAGTTAAATATTGAGATTGAATACCTTGTCCCGTATCTATTACTGAAAATGTAACTTTATCGTCGGTATCATTTCTTACCTCAATTTTGACAGAGGCGTTTTCATATGAATAACGGATGGCGTTTGAAAGCAAATTGGTGAGTACCCAGGCTGTTTTTTCACCGTCGGCCATAACTGTTTGTACTTTACCGTCCTGAAGTATTTCTATCTCCACATTCTTTTGTTCGGCTAAAGATTTGGTTGCATTGACCGCATAGCTGATAATTTCAGAAATCTCTGTTGGCTGTATACTGATTTGGATAGAGCCGCTTTCAACTTGCGTAATGTTTAGCAATTCACCCGTAATTTTCAATAATCGTTCGGTGTCTTCCTTGATACTTTCGACCAAATTTCTCTGTTCAATATTCAAGTCACCAATCTGTTTGTTTTCCAGTAATTGTAAACTCATTTTGATTGATGAAATAGGTGTTTTAAATTCATGGGAAACCGTTCCCATAAAATTGGTTTTGGCTAAATCCAGTTCTTTAAATGGGGTAATGTTTCGCAGCATAATGACCTGTCCGATGAATTGAGATTGTGTTTCCCCAGTGGGTATGATGTTGATGTCTAAAATTTCTTTCTCGAAATAACTTTCCTTGCCGTCTGCAAAGATCTTTAGCTGTTCAGATTTTATCTTTCCGGCTTCAGAACGGAAAATATCTTTGATAATATCTCGTATCAGATCGTTGGTAACAGCAATGTCCTGAATTTGTCTGCCTATCACACCTTTTTTCTCCAAGCCTGTAATTTTCAGGGCTTCATCATTGGCAAATAACACTTTGTTGGTTTCATCAATCCCTATGACAGGGTCGTGCATAATGTTGATAAGTGTTTCTATCCGTTTTTTTCCTTTAAGAATTTTGTCGAGCCTGCTCTCGGAATATTCTTCAAGTTTTTCCGCCATTGTATTGAATGATTTTGCCAAGTCGCCAAACTCGCTATGGCTTTCAAAATGCACCCTTTTTTTATAATTCTGTGCTGCGATTTCTTTTATGCTTTCGGTCAGCTCCTTAATGGGGTTAGCAATACCTGAAGGCAAATTCACCAATAGCGTAAAGGCAATCAAGAAGCAGAGTGTGCCGGTAACTGAAATGATAAGGATTGCCTTTTGGGCAGTTGCATCAGCAATCTGACTTTTTCGTTCAATTGCCTCCATATTCAACCGCATCAATTCCGTAATATCACCTCTAATGGATGATATTAAAACAGTATCTTCAGGGTTCTCCCGGAGCATTGAAAAGTGCTTAATCACCAGAATGGTTGCTTCCTTTTCACCGATTTCAGTAACATTTTGCTGTTGTTTGATTAAGTTCTCATTAAAAGTATTTATTGCTGTGGTGTCGTTACTAATACCTTCTAAGGCAATCAGCATATTTCTGGAATACTGTAGTGTATTGTAATTGGCAACAAGGATGTTGTTTGTATCTTTTTTGAGCTGATGGATGTACCAACCGCTAACTACTGCTAATGCTAAAATCAACAGAAACAGTAACCCGACGCCAAATGTTAGTTTTGTTTTAATTCTCATTACGATAATATTACTAAATCAATATTTTCTTTTGACAGCTTATTCAGCAATGAATTGAATGTATCTGTCGCTAATACTATCTTTAACAGGTTAAGGTGGGGCTTCCCGATACATACAGTCGTAATTTTCCGTTGTTCACACTGTCCCATTATTGACCTTGTTACGTTTTTGCCCTCTATTTTTATGATTTCTGCCCCCAGTTCTGTAGCCAATTTAAGGTTGTTAATTAAATGCCTTTGTTTATCTAAAGCAATTTTATCGGCACTTTCTTTGGGTGTTTGTACATACAATACATACCACTTCCCGTTGTAATAATTGGCAAGCCTTGCGGTTTTTCGGATGACATTTTTTGCCGTCTTCTCATTGGAGCTGATACATGCAAGCAACTTTTCTCTTTTTATGGGATTGACCATTGTAATTTCGGTTTCCACTTTTCGCTCTACCTGTGAAGCTACTTCCTTTAAGGCAAGCTCGCGGAGCTGCAAAATATGTTCGCTTTTAAAAAAATTATTTAAAGCGGTTTCTATTTTTGCATGCTCATATATTTTGCCTTCTTTCAGTCTTGTGATAAGCTCTGCGGCAGTAAGATCTATATTTACCACTTCGTCTGCCTGGGTAACAACACTGTCCGGTACACGTTCCTGTACTTCTACACCCGTAATTTCCCTGACATCGTGGTTAAGGCTTTCGATATGCTGAATGTTAACCGCACTGATTACATTGATGCCTGCATCAAGAATATCCATTACATCCTGCCAGCGTTTTTCGTTCTTGCTTCCCTCAATGTTGGTATGTGCCAACTCATCAACAATGACAACTTCTGGACGCAGATTAATCACTGCCTGAACATCCAATTCTTCCAACTCCTTGCCTTTATAAAACAGTTTTCTTCTTGGAATTATGGGTAACCCGTCCAACAAAGCATGGGTTTCTTTACGGTTATGAGTTTCAATGTAGCCAATTTTCACATCTATACCGTTCTGCAAAAGCGTGTGTGCTTCTTGTAGCATCCGATAGCTTTTCCCCACGCCGGCACTCATCCCTATATAGAGTTTGAATTTTCCCCCGCGGGATTTTTGGATTAAATCCAAAAAATGTGCGGCACTTTTTTTTGTTTCTTCCATAAAATTGAGTGTAGAGTTACAAATTCATAAACTATTGGCTCTTATTCTCAATTAATTCAATCGCCTTTCTTATTCCGTCTTCCCGATTAAGTTGTTCTGAAAATTCCTCAGCTTTCTTATAAAGGTTTTCATCCTCTAACAGCTCTTTGACTTTTGTCATAAATTTTTCTTTCGTTAGTTTTTTAATCGGTTGTGGATATATGGCTACACCTTTTTGATAAG
>CAZBAV010000119.1:0-1181 GCA_964489955.1 uncultured Lacihabitans sp.
CATCCTGACTGTCTTCTCCTTTTTTAAAAAGATCAAAAAAACTGTAGGTTTCTTCTTCGGATTCTTTAAGTTTCATCTTACCAAATTCAAGCCCTGCCATTTTGGTTTGGGTAAATGTAAAATCTCCCGCACCTATTACCCCCTCATTTTCATGTCCTTCCATAGGTACAAGAGTGGGCAGGGTAACTTTAACCGGAGCATAGTCAAACAGTAAGACGTTAACGCTTGCATTGGTAAAGTCAAGAAAATCATACACCAGAACCGCATTTTTAGAATTCTTCTCATCCAGCCTTACTATTATATCCTTAAAAGATAAATTAGTAGCATTTTTTACTTTAAACCGGTTTTCTCCGCCGGGGGTAATAACTATTTTTCCGGTAATTTTATACGTTCTGTTTCCTTTAGTACGGATTTCTTCGTCTGATTTGTCATTGGTAACTTCTGAGGAGTGTACTATCAGACGATCTACGATTACATCAAACCCATGTAATTTTTTAATATCCGGAATGCTGTTGGTATCTATCTGCAGCATAAAAAACTCTTTTGCTGTGGATTTATGATTATTAGATTCCTCATAACTGATAATTTTTGTGGTCTTGAAAAATCCAGATTTGGTTAAGCCAAACACCAGATCTTTCCCCACGGGTACTATCGTCTTAAATTTTCCTGAATTATCCGTTTTTACTCTACTACCTCCTGAAACCTCCACCCAGACATCGGGTACAGGATTTAGCCTTTCGCCCCGCTTTTTAAGCGTTCCAGGAACATGCAGCCCTTCTATGTAAATGGTGCTGTCCATGACTACACCGTTAAACATGACGCCCTCTTTTAACTGTACCAGAAACGTAGTGGTGTCATTTACACTGGCTGTTTCAGGAAAGTTCAGCTGAATTTCCTCTTCTACTCTTTGAGGCAGGCCAGAACCGTTCAGAGCCTTGACCGTTATATACGGATTTTTAGCTATACCCATATAACCTCCCGTACCCACAATTTTGCTATTTTTTACGGTGGCACTACCTTTAGAGACAGCCACCGTCTGGCCGTCAACTGTAATGTTTCCGGATATAAACTCTACAGAATCTTTAAGATTAACGATGTTAAATGACGACTGGGTTTTCTCTCTGAAAGTAATGATTCTGTACTTGTACGTCCGACTTAACGGCACCGTATTCAGCGAAAAA
>CAZBAV010000119.1:1191-8335 GCA_964489955.1 uncultured Lacihabitans sp.
GCGAAAAAACATCTGAACACATCCATCCCTGTTTAGTGAAGTGATGATCATAATAAGAAGCAGCAAGTCCCGGGTTCTTAACCTCCCTGGCAAACGCCGCCGCAGCGGTTTCTTCCGGTAAAGAAACCTTATTAAAGGCACTCAGTGGCAAGGCCAGCTCGTCGTACCCGTCCAGTATGATTTTTATTTCCTTCGGGAGTTTTACGGTTGATCCGCTATAGCTAAACCAACCCGAAACGTCTGTTTTAAGCATAGTTCCACCCACCAGGACAGCTGCTCCCAAAACCGGTTTCTGTTGCTCATCTAAGACACGGGCTTCCAGGTAAAAGCCTTTATTGTTCAATTCAAAATCTCTTCGAATGTCGGCCTTAGTAAACGAAATCTTTTCTTTAATAAATGAGTTGGCGTTTAAGGGATCAATGACTTTTATTTCAAAACTGCTCCCGGTATTATCCGGAATATCCATGCTGTAGTATCCGTTACGGTCGGTAAGCACTGACTTTCCGAAAGCCTGAACTATAGCCTCGTGTACTGCCTCATTCCCTTTTTTGACGTATCCTTCAATTGTGTGTAAAACCGATAAATATGCAATACGGTCTGTAATATGAGAAATAACTCCATCGGTAACCTTAGAAACAGTATTTACAGGGACTACTATGGCTTTTTTTCCAGATTCCTTAATTCTTAAAACGTAATTATCATTAAAGTAAGAATTTGCAATTAATGCTCCTACCGTAGAACTCACAAGGAAATCTGCCACCTTTTCATACATATGATTATTGTGAAGCATTTCACTTCTGTTTCCCTTTACGTTTCCTTCTTTACTGAGGTACGTATGCTGCTCAGAAAGCACCTTCAGCCTGTAAAGGCTAACGTCTTCAAAATCAATATTTTTAGCAAGTCCATGAATCAGTTTAGGCGTATATCTGAACGAATTTGCTTTTAAAACAATATCTTGCAGTAGGATCACAGAAGTAAGGTCTCTAAGTTTTCCTATCTTTAATATTTCTCGAGTGAAAGGACCAGGCCCGTATTCTACAAGCATATAAAACACCTTTTCATCTTTTAAGAGCTTAAGGTTGGTGGTGGTGTAGGTATATTCTCCCACGTCATTGGCCTGAAAAGTTCTGATTAATTCATAAGTAGCAGAATCTATATTGTCTAAATTAATATCCTGTAAATCAGAACTGATTAGACTTAATTTGGCATTAGACAGTGGATACTTATTGTTGCCCACCTTTTGGGTAGCTTTCTTTTCATCAATGGTTCTTCCTATAGTCCCCTCCTTACTTCCTATCGCTGATTTATCTGATACTTCTTCTTCTCCGCCTTGGAAAGCCCAAAATACCTTACCTTTTATCTCCACATCTTTTATCTGATTAGAAGTTAAAGAATCAACATAAACTGATTCTGAATAAGCAGATTGCTTGTATTTGTCTTGTGCACCAACGCGTATTTCGTAACTCTTAGCAGGATTAAGATTTGTAAATGTATATGTATAAACACTTGTGTGAGGTATGGATAATACGGGGTGTCCAATCCAGCTTTGGTTTGTGTTTTTCTCACGATAAGCCACTGTAAAATTTGTATGATTTGCCTCTCCTTTCCAATCAAGTGAAGTGATATTAGTAAGCTCATCTCGAGTGAGGCCGGTAATCACTGGTGCTTTCATGAGACGCATAGGTTCTCCATAAAATAGAGCCTGAACCTCAGAAAAACCATTATTCCTAAAAAGGCCTACTTCTTGTAGCCCACGTTTGGCAATTGCTCTTACTCGGTATGCATAAACACGTCCTTCTACCAGTGGTGGCATCAGGGAATTATAAGCTAACGAAGTAGAAGTGGTACGAGTGGTATAAAACGTAGGCTGGGACAAGAAGACGTTTTGGATATTACCCATTGAATAAGAGTTGAAAACCAACTCTTTTAAAGTGAATTCATATTCCACGTCGTTTACGTTAGTGTGACGCGGAGCCCATTGGAAAACTACATTTTGTACAGGACTAGGGGTAAATTCGGTTTCATTTTGTGGCATAATCCAAACCGGAGGTTCGTTCAAGGCAATCCAAACCGGAGTGCCCCATTGTACGCCAGAAAGGGCTCTGTTGGTCTGAAAATCCAGTACCTGCACACCAAATCGAAGCGTTCCTTCCGAAAAAGGCTGACTGTATTGATTGGGGTTAACTTTTAGATTATACTGTTTAAAATAATTGGCCACTTCAGCTGCCGACAGGTTGTATACCTGCCCATAGGTGAGGGTAAGCGATGGAGCTCCTTGTACCACATCTGTACTTTCTATATTAAACCCTTGACCTTCTATAAAGATTTTTAGTTTTATAGCTCGTGATGCTATATCCCTGTCGTTTTGCTGAATCTGTATAGAAAGGTTGGTTTGGGCAGGATTACTATAGTCTGTAAGATAAGCCGAATAAGGCGGCGTTTGTGTAACTCGTGCTACAACGGGATAGTAAACCTGAGCATATAGCGATGAGGTAGAGACAAACAATAAGAATAGTAAGATTCGTAAAATATTTTTCATTCTCAGGCTATTTAAAAGTATAGTTATAGGCTATGTTTCCGTTCAGGTAATTGTTTTGTTGGTTTTTGACATTACCTAGATTAAGGTTAAATCGGTGATTTTCTGTAACTGCCCAACCCGCTGCAAACTGGGAGTTGAGAGACACGTATTGCTCTTTGGGTTGTTGGTTCTTTACCTGCATTATGGCTGTATTTAAAGACATCGTAAGCTTGGATAAAATGGTTTTTTGAAGCCCTATATTTGGGCCGATTCCAGAGAGCTTATTGTCTGGCAAGCTATTGTAAAAGTGCGATACAGCAGCCTGGATATTGAAATCTGATTTCGGGAAACGCCAGATCAATGCCGCCATCGAGTTTATAATATTGGTCTTTACAGAACTGTTTTCTCCATGTAAGTTTTCGGAGGCTATATAGTTTGTGTTAAAAGTTAAGGAGACCTCCTTATCCTCCGTTTTAGAAAGATAGCCTATAAGGTTGTAACCTAAGGTTGTAGATACCAATGAGTAATCTAGCGTATCTATTATCTGGCCGGGAACTCTCTCTATTCTGGAATAGGTGTCGTTTAAGAACCTATAAGATTGAAAGTTGGAAAACATTAAACTCATACCCAGTTTTTCTGAGAAGTTGGCTTGGGTGTTTAGGTTTCCAACAAAGCGGGTTTGCTTGTTTATTTTGGTCTTTTTGATATCGTCTTCCTGTATACCTATGTTCCCATTAATGGAGTATTTTCCTTTTGCCAGCACTTGGCTTATGTTTACTGTATAGTTTATCAAATCATTTACAAAATAATATCCGCCCAAAGTGGTGTAGTTGGGGTCTATTCTTTCGTAACCCACTCCTAAGATGGTACCTGTACTTCTTATATTGTAATTGGCTTTAAGCTTCAAGGCGTGGTTTGACTCCGTGGTGGCATTGCCCTTGTAGAATATCCCGGCCAATGAGTTTATCTTTCGAGGCTCGTAAAGCGGAGAGCTGTCTTTGGTGAGTAGGCTATTCGCATATTCTCCGTTTAGCTGCAATTTACTCCATAATGTAGCTCCAAAGTGCAGTCCCAGTACGAGGTTATCATACGGGTTAATTACCTGTTCTCCAAACTTTCGATGTATTTCAGGAATTGAGTTAGCTTGGTCTTTGGCTTTAAAGAGTGTAGTTCCTATATAAAAATTTCCAGGATTGTATTCTACTCTGTAGCCCATCCCTGTACGTTTGAAAGTTGGACCAGTGTTTAAGGTGTCTTCGTATTGACCTTTTAGAAGACGACCGCTCATGAGCTGAATTTTCCAGTTTTTAGGAGATAATTCAATTCCCGCTCCTGTAAACTGATGTCCGTTTAAGGTATAAGGTGAAAAGGACATATTGGTTGTTCCGATATGAGCAGTTCCCCACTTGTAGGTTGGATGGATACTGATTTGGTTAAAACTGTATCCTTGCGACATATTCACTTTACGGTCTGAATAATTTACCATCACGGGGATATTTACGGCATTGAATGCCGTAAAATTCAAGTATCCCGATAAGAAATAATTAAAGGGTACATTGCCGTCTGGCATACCTTGCGTAAACAAAGCACTGGCATTTAACCCACCAGAAACTTTAAGGGGTTTGGTACCTGATATTTTTTCAATATCCACGGTTTGGGCGTAGGACATTGGGAGTAAACCCAATACCAAACACACACATTTGTAGATTGTTTTCATGGTTTTAACGTTTGTAGGGTTTACTTAATTAAAAGGACTTTTTTTGTTCTGCGGACTTTTCCAGACTCTAGGGTTACATATACCATACCATCTGCTCCCACAGCCGAAAGGTCAATCTCAAGGTATTGTGGAGGAGACTCTTTGTATTCGTTTTCGTAGATAGTTCTGCTGCCTGAAGAAGAAAATACTTTAATGTTAAAAGGTTGATTATCTTGGTTATCCAACTTTATTTTTAAAGTATTAGCCAAAACAGGATTTCCGAGAATTACGTAGTCAAAATTGGTATAACTCTGAGGTGGAGTAAAGCCGTCTTCATCTATTGTTTCACTAATGAGTATTGACTTACTGAAAGAGTAAACACAGTTATCTACAGTGGCCAATTGTTTAATATAGAAGGTGCCCGGTTGTGAGAAAACGACCCTTGCTTCAAAATCACGCTGAGATACAACCCGTCCTGAGCTAGGTAACAGCCACTCAATAGCGGATGGATAAGGAGCAGAGAGGTCAACTAAAACAATTTCTTTATTTACTGCAGCCTGGTTTGGCATAGTAAACTTTATATCTACATTTTTGTTTTGGATAACCTGTATTACCGCCAGACCGCCACACGAACTGGCATCTAGTATTTTAACTTCGTAAGAGCCGAGAGAGTCTGCCTGAACTTTGCTTCCCTGTATAGTGGTACCATCAGGGTAAGTCCACACGAAACTAGTTCCCCAGGATACGGATGAGGCATCAAGTTCAAATGAGCGTGATGGACAGACTTCTATTTCTGTAGGCAAAGAAATGGCAACCGGAGCAGGTCCTACTAGCTCTACACTATTCGACACCAAAGAACAACCTTTACTGTCTGTAACCTGTACCGTAGTACTGCCGTCTGCACAAACACTCGGCACAAAGGCATCTTTGCTATCAAATACATTCCAACTGTAAGAAAAAGGAGCTATTCCTCCCTGAACAATTGCTTGTAATGTCCCGTTACAATTGCCAAAACAACTTGGTTGGGTGTAATCAATAGATACTGCAAAATTATTGGTACTATCTGCCACAAGGGCAGTTGTAGTGGCCTCGCAGCCAGAGTCGTCTGTTACCAGAATGGAGTAAGTTCCTTTTGAAAGACCCGTTGCGTGCATTGTACCTAAGGCACTCCCGTTTAAGAAAGTTAGATAAGGCATACGACCGCCAGAGATCATGAGTTCTATTTCGCCAAGAGGTTTACCACTACAGTAGTCTGCAGCTATTTTTGTAGCAGAAACTACCAGCTTTTGGGGTTCTATAACCTCAATGGTGGTGTTGGTGCTTATTCCGTTTGCATCTGTGATTGTAACCTTGTATAATCCTGCTTTTAGATTGGTTTGGGTGAACGTATTGTTTGGGAGGTTTGCATCTCCCTGCCATTGCACCTCGTAGCCGAGAGAGGATTCATTTTTTACCCCTCCAGTAGCAGATATGGTAATTGAACCATCTTCCGCCCCGAAACACGAAGTCTCTTTTGTTTGAAACTCAATAAGTAGTGGATCGGGTGCGGAAAGGCTCCTGACAAATTTATGATTACAGCTATTATTATCTAGTACATTTAATGTGTAGGTTCCACTTCCTATGTTAAACAATTGAGTTCTAAAGGCTCCTTGTTCTGTAGTGAAACCGTTGTGGGTTAGGACCTCATTCCCTTCACTCACCTCCCAATTTATTTGGTAGGGGTGTGTTCCTCCGGAAATGTCTACTACCATGTTTCCATCTGTGGAGTTAAATGCTTTGGGTTCTAATTCAGATACAAAAAAAGTGGATATGGCCTCTGGTTCATTAATTGAGAAATCGGTTTCTGGTAAGAGTTCACAACCCATGCCGTCCTCTACACGGATTGTATAATTTCCTTTGCCAAGCCCTGTGATGTTGTTAGTGCTCCAATTGTTTCCATTTGCCCAATACTTTATCTCTTGGTTATCATTACTTACTGTAAACGTTATACTGCCATCTGCTCCACCATTACATGAAACGTCTTTTTGGGTTGAACTAACCGACGGCTGAGCCGGCTGTGTGATAGACACGGAGTTTTGTACGGTACATCCTGCCGCATTAGTAAGTGCATACGAGTATGTACCAGCTTGTAAACCAGATTGGCTTAGATTGTCCCCGAATAATGGAGATAGCCACTGCAATGTAACATTACCCTGATTCTCGGGAATATTGATGGTTATCGTACCATTTGACCCATTGTGACAAGATACGTTTGAGGTTATGGCATTTACATTGATAACTGGAGCGTAGAAAACTTCAATAGGATCACTGTAAATGGCGTTTCCGCACTGTTCTAAAATGCAAAGAGAGAAGTATTGTCCGACAATTTGGGTGGTAAAACCGGGTACATTTGCTACGACTTGTTCTCCAAGGTACCATCTGACCTCCCCCTCGCATCCGGTAGTACTGATGGTGGTACTTTCGCCGGAACACATTCCGAAAGGTTTATTGGTGCTGGATAATATTGCAGGGATTTCAACTATGGTTAAGGTTGCTATCTCTGAAGTTACATTGCCGCAAGAACCCAAAACTTCGACGTAAAATTGATCATTATTATTGTAAGATGAAACGTTGAGAGCTGTGCCTGTAGCCCCCAATATTGGCTGGCCGTTCCTGTACCATTGGTAACCGTTAATCGTTCCACTAACTTCTACGGTTAGTTCACCCGTATAGCCTTCGCATACTGTAATGTCACCTGGATGCTCTCCGATAATAACCGGCGTATTAACAACCAATTGTACGGTCTGAGAAGTGGCCGTCTCTTCTGCACAAGCACTAGTTCCATGTACTACTAGATGGTAGGTGGTCGCATCGGCTAAAGTGACGTTGGCCAGGCTTAAAGTGCTGGTATTGGCACCTTCTATTGGATTGTTATTCTTGTACCATTGATA
>CAZBAV010000120.1:0-8037 GCA_964489955.1 uncultured Lacihabitans sp.
TGATACCGGTAATGCACATCGGCCTCTTTAATTCTTACTAAAGCCTCCTCCCCTAACTTTAATACTTCTTTATATTTCTTTGCTGCATTTAACAATTGGAGTCTGGACATATAATACATGGTATAATCGTCGTAACTTTTAATATTAGCGTTCATTTGGTTACTATATTTAAAAGCTTCAGGAATATCATTGGTTTGGATATAAAACTGCACCATATTTGCTCTGAACTGATTAGAGAATAAGACACCCTCTGTCACAACGTGACCCAAGCCAGCCTCAACCTCTTTAAACAAGGAAATGGCCTTCCCATAATCGCTCATTTCGCCATAAACTGACCCTAAATTGAACTGAGATTTCACTATGAATTCTTTATTGCCCAACTCCTTAGCCAGTTCAAGAGCTTTCTTATAACTTTCAAGAGTTTGAGGAATATCTCTTTTTATCCTACTGTAACCACCTACTTGTACATAATACCGATATCTATAAGCAGACTTTAAGCTGTTTTGTGATAAAACATCAAGCTTATCCAGATAATATTTGGAACTATCCAGGTTTGAATGTACCAAACTTTGGAACAGCTTCAAATTCTTAGTGAAACTAAGAGAATCCACCTCAGCCGCCTTTACCCCTTGAGAAAAGACTAAAAAAGAAAATAATAAAGAAAACCTGACACTAAAGAAGAGAAAATAAGTAGATAACTTCATAATAACAAACTGATTAACAAACAATTACCAAACAATAAATGTGACTACATTTCATACAAAAGTGTGTGCGAAACAGCTATATTCTATGAAAAACTATCATTCTATAAAATACAATTTTCCTAAAAAAAAGAATGAAAATCAGTTTGTGTTAGAATTAATATCATCAAATAGCAAATAAATAGTGGATATTCGTCATTTTGGCTAAATATGTACTATTCTCGTCTAAATAAAAAAACAAACATAACAGACTAAAAAACAGAACATTATACAAAAAATAAAAAACTAAAGATAAGCAGTTTATGACTGCCATACATATATACCAAAAAACGTTTTATTTTAAAAACTCTTACCTTTGCCCCTACACAAAAAAAATTCAGACAAATAAATATAATATCTACCTATCCTCACATCTATTTCTCAATAAATTAAATATTCAATTATTTTTTACGATGAAGAAAAAAACTTGCTATGTTGTTGAGGATAATGAAAAAGACAGGGATACCCTATTGTCTTATATACAAAAGACTACTTTTTTAACTTTATCCGGCACCTCTGACAACTATTCTGAAGCTGTTGATTTTTTATTAACCAATAAGGTAGACATTTTATACCTAGATGTCAACCTATCGGGAAACGATAGCCTAACAGGTATTGACATTGTAAAAACAGTACCAAGTTTGCCAACTTTAATTTTTGTCTCAAACCACAGTGAGTACGCTATAGACTCATACAATTTGGGGAAATCTATAGATTTTTTGCTGAAACCTTTTAACTATGAGCGATTCTTAATAGCGACAAACCGTGCTATCTCGACCGTATCTCTCACCCAAGCTCTTAATCAGAGTCCGTATGTATTCTTTAAGATTGGTCGCAAATTCCAAAAAGTCTTATTAAATGAAGTCTTATACTTTGAATCCTTTGGTATTTATGTAAAAGTGTTTTCTGATCTTGCAAAGCAACCAGAAGTTATCAATGAAACAATTTCCAGTATAACCAAGTATCTTGATAATAATTTTATCCGAATACATAAACAGTACATTGTAAATATCAACAAAATAACGGGATTTGATTCTAATAATATTTTTGTAAATGGGAAACCTCTACCCATAGGTATTTCTTACAAAACCAAGCTGGAAAATTTATTTAAGGTTTTAATGAATTTCGATGAAGACCTATCCTAAAATAAAAAACACAGCTGACTTAAAATGAAGCCTTCCCCGCAAAACACAACTTTTTACCTCACCTCTCAATCTGTTTTTTTGAGAACTCTGTAACAATGCCTTTCCTGTCTTGTAGATCTACACACTCCAAAACAATCTGCTCCCATAAATATGCATCCATTCCTAAAAGAAAGTAGGCGTTTCTTATTTTTAAGAAGCCTGTTTAGTTATAGCTATCTCATTACATTTTAACCCCTATTTTACATCAGCCAACCTACTCTCCAATCTACTATTTCATAGAAGCTGTAGTACCTTATAGATACCTAGCTAGTCCGGGGTTAGATAGTTGTGAAATTGCGTAAAAACTTTATTAAAAAAGCCAAAAAAAACCGCTGAAAACACTATTCTGCTCCCACTAAACACAAAACTTCTGCGAATAAGCCGTTCAAGATGTGATAATTAGAAAGAGATTCATTCCTTCTGAATCCGCAGACCTACGTTCGTACCCCACATAATAATCTGCAAAATAAAAATGTGCTCCTTTAGCACTGTGGATCAGTGAATTCAAGAGTATATTTGTTAAGCTACTGATTTTTAAGCAAACAAGTATCTTATGAAAAAACACATTTACCTTCTCTTATTGATTTTCTGTACTTTTGCAGCCTCTGCTCAAAGCGGAGAAATAACTACTAATGGTATCGTTTACCCTCGTTATACCACCGCCACACGCCCTACAGGGATCTTAACACCCGGTACCACTATCTTTAACACCACGCTTAATACGCATCAATATTGCAATGGCAGTACCTGGGTAAGTATCACTAACGCTACAGGCGGCAGCCCGTGGACTCTCTCAGGTAATAACAGTCATAACAATAGTGCAGCAGCGTAGGTATTAACTCCTCTCAGCCTGCGGCTGATTTAGAAATTCAAGGCGGGGCGGTTTACTATTTACCCGGCCCTATACCGTTACCACAAGCCCCCCTGCAGCCCAGGTAATTATGCCCTATAGTGGTTACCAAACATTACTGCACAGGCAGGCCGTATTCTTGACCCAGGGGGTACCGGCAACTACCTCACCAATACCAATTACGCCAGTTATATAAGGTTGAACGCTCCCAGTTTTTCGCATGGTTTTAGACTCACCTTTGAGACCTTACAACTAAATAATGCTACTCGTATAATATTTGGTACCTCAACAAATCTGGAAGACTTTAAATCTAGGATATTGACTATTTATGGTACTTCAAATTACGCAACAGGTAAACCCTTTCTTATTTCGGAAAAAAGTTTCTATATTCATTTCAAAATCTCCTCTGGCTACCCACCCGCACCAGGTTTTCAGCTATTGTATGAGCAGATAACTCGATCAAATCTGGAGTCCATTTACTCCGAGCCCTTTAATGGTATTTCCTACAACAACTTCAATCATTCCTTTTCTTCAGGATATATGAACAAGGCTAGGGGTAAATACTCCACAGCCATGGGTGATTACTCTACTGCAAGGGGCGATAACTCCATATCTTTAGGTGCTTCCACTACTGCAAGTGGTGATATATCCACGGCTATGGGCTATTTCACCACTGCAAGTGGCAATTTTACAACGGCAATGGGTAGCAGGGTTAGTACTGATAACAAGTAGGGCAGTTTTATTATTGGTGATAGTTATAATGGTGCTATAATTTTAAATGCGAGTAGTCACAATGCCTTTTATGCACGCTTTAGAAACGGGTATTATTTATACACTACCGCCAATAATACGAATGGCGTTCGCGTATTACCTAATGGTACCTCCTGGAGTAGTCTCTCAGACGGCACAAAAAAAGAGCGGTTTATTGCTGCCAATCATGAAGGTGTACTGAGCAGTGTGGCGGCTATGCGGGTGGGTACCTGGAACTACAAAGGCGATACTACAGACCGCCATTGGGGTATTATGGCACAAGACTTTTATGAGCATTTTGGTAAGGACAAATACGGCACCATAGGTAATCACACCACCATAGCTACGGCAGACTTTGACGGCGTGGCATTTGCAGCCATAAAAGGGTTGGAAGAACGAACGAGGGAGTTAAAAGTTAAAAGTGAACAACTAACAGTGAACAATGAAAAATTAAAAACTGAAAGTGAAAAGTTAGCATATATTACAGAGGAGTTACTTGCTAAAAGTGAAAAACTGGAGCGTGAAAATGCAGAGCTGAAAAAACGTTTGGAAAAACTGGAGGCTCTACTCACAGATACCGTAACTAAACGGTAAAGTTCATTCAATTTTTACCGTCAAAATATTGTCTTGACTTTCAACATCTTAGTCTATTTTCTGTCATGTAATATGTATATGATGTATCTACGTTTGCAAGAAAAAAAGCTAAAACGGTCAGTAACTGTAAATTTGAGCCTCTGAATATATAGTCGAGAGATTTTGTAACTATAGAGGTATAATAAGAGCTACTTCGGGATAAACTTGGATGCTTCAATTTGCCCAAGCTTTGACATAAATAAATCTCTGAATGATCAACTTAATTTTTTTGTTCAAGAAACCTGTAAAGGCATTCTATAACTTTTACCCCGGACATGTATCTACTGTGCCAAAATGCTACTGCATATAAGCTTTAATACCTCCGAAAGCCGAGTTCCCTATGCGTTTCTCGGCATCTATTTTGTAGCATTTCGTCTCTCTATAATACACACTTCGGGTTAAAAGGAAACGATCTCTGGAGAAGCATACGTCATACTTCTCCTGTTAGCCTGAGCTAAAACGCGACGTTTTCTGAACACGGCTAATACAGTCTGGTGACTAAAGACCTGTAAGTCTCCCCTATTGGAATATATACATTGTTGTGAAGCAGTATCCTGTTTCCTTCTATAACCTTGATCTTATCTGTAGCCACTATATACGATCGGTGCACCCGCATAAAATCACCGTCTGGAAGCTGCTCTATAATATCTTTCATGTTTTCCAGCACAATGATTTTTTCATCATCAGTATGAATACGGATATAGTCTTTCAGCCCTTCTATATACCAAATAGAGGCTGTAGAAATTCTGTGATGCTTACGGTCTGCTTTCACCGTAAGAAAATGGTTCGGTTCTTTTACCTGAAAGGTGTTCGTCCAGGTTAAAAACTTCTCTACACTCTGTTTAAATCTATTAAAAGTAACGGGCTTCAGAATATAATCCAGCACATGGAAGCGGTAAGATTCCAAAGCATAGTCCCTATAAGCAGAGGTAATGACAAAATTAGGTTTCTTACCGGCCAGCTCCATGAGTTCTATCCCTGTGAGTTGCGGCATCTGAATGTCCAGAAAAACCAGATCAATACTTTCTGTGTCAAGAATTTTTATGGCCTCTAAAGCGTCTGTTCCCGCAAAACGCAGATTTAGTTCCGGAATTCTCGAGGCGTAATCGGCCAGTAATTGCACCGCCAGCGGTTCATCGTCAATAATTACACAAGATATACTCATAGGAAATTTATCTCAAGGCTTGCCGTAAAAACTTCGTCTGATTTCGTGTACTCCAGCTTACTTTTCCCCGGGTAATACAGAGCGAGCCTCCGCTCCAGGTTATCCAGTCCTACCCCGCCCTGCTGATCCTTCTGCTGTTTTCCAATGGTATTTATAACTAAAAAAATCAGCTTTTCATCATCATAATTCAGTCTTATTCTGATCGGGTCACCCTCTGAGATGAGTCCGTGTTTCAATGCATTTTCTACCAATGGCGACAAAATGTAGGGCGAAATCCTGACGGCTCCGGATGATTTTGCAGAAATATCCAACCGTACAAAATTCTGCTGCGGATGCCTAAGGGACTCCAGCTCTATGTAAGCCTCTATGTATGCTATTTCGTCCTCTATGTTAATAGTGTCCTTTTGCGATTCATAAGTGGTGAAACGCATAATATTACCTAGCTTTTCAATTGCTTCCAGCGACTTCTCCGATTTAAAATATACCATGGAATAGATATTGTTCAGCGTATTGAAAACAAAATGGGGATTAATCTGTGCTTTCAGAAATTTTATTTCTGTACTTTTTTGCTCCTCTACCATACGCAGATTAGCCTCAGAAAGACGTACAAACGAAACAAGCATCCAGAAAACACTGCTTATAATAACAGGCTGGCTTCCGAAATAAAGATTATCAAACGCATAATAAAGCAGATCAACCCCACGGGGATAGTTGATCTTACCCAGCCAATAATCTGCCAGTACCTGCTCTAACAAATACCTGAGCAGAATAAAAAGACTCAAAGCCGTTAGAATTCCCAAGATGACCTTCATCCAACTGAAACTCTTAAAAACAAAGGGAAGTACAAGCAGATAGTTAAAATAGAAAGTAATCGTAAAAACCAGCATCCAGGTGCCTATAAAAAAGGAAAAATCAGCGACAAGCTTCCCTTCATTATCAAGCTTGATCAGAAAGAAATACGAATAAATAAGCCAGAAAAGAACATGAGCCGCCACCTCCTTTCTTACCGTAAAGATTTTCATTTCCTTTTTTCTGTAAAAGTACAAACACCGCTCTCAACTTAGTTTCGGGTTGGTAGATTATATGCGGGGGTTGGTAGATATTTTTTTGACTTATGAAGCAAACCCGCAACTTTTGCACAGTACAAAATCATTACAAATTATGAAAAACTATTTTTTAGCCGTGCTGTCTCTCTTAACACTTACGGCAAAAGCACAGGAAATCAAGACTAAATTTGACAAGGCAATACCGGTACTAAACATGGGCACCTTCCATATGGGATACACATCAGATGCCCGGAGTACCGAGTTTGATGAGCACAATCCGGAGAACGTAAGACAGGTGCATGAGATAGCAAAGGCCATAGCCGCATTTAAGCCTACGGTCATTCTGGTAGAAAGTACACCTAAATATCAGGAAACGCTGGAGAAAATCTATGCCGAATACCTGAAAAACCCCAAAATGAAGTTCGAAAAACCAGATGAGGTTGAACTCCTTGCCTATGAAGTAGGAAGGCTGTCCGGCACGAAACGTATCTACGGAATTGACTACAAGGAAGGCTACAATTATGCCATAGGCCATCAGCTCAAAAACGGTAAAGACACGGAAACTTACATGAAATTTATGGGTATGATGGAAGAGCTGGAAAAAGACTTTCCGGAAGACAAAATGACGCTGCTGGAGCACCTGAAACTATGTAACCATCCCTTATATCACGACATATTAATCAATGTGAACGCAGATATGCTTACCCATATTTCTACAGAAGGTAACCACGAGGGGGCCGAAGAAGCAGCCAAATTCTACCACCGAAATCTGGTGATGTATTCTAATATGAACCAAATTAAACTCAATAGTGACGACCGCGTATTCATACTTATGGGAGCCACACACACCGCCTTTTTTAATATGTGGCTGAAAAGAAGTCCAAAGTACCAGCAGGTAGATATATTAAATTATCTGAAATGAGACTATCCTCTCCTCCCGGATTTTGGGAGGAGAGGATAGTATACCGCTCTACCCACATCTCCAAAGAGTTGATTTGGAACTCTGCTTAAATTTCTCCGGAATCCTCTTCCTTTACTCCATACGTCATTTTACTTTTCATGTTTTGCAATTTCCCTGGTAGGCAGAAATCTAAAAAAGTATAAAACGCATCTTATCTGCAACTAGCCATTTATATCCCGCCCCTGTACTATCTTAAAACCCTATAAAAAAAATAAATAATTGTATACCTGCATTTATTATTTAACTTCATATATCGTATCGGGAAACTGCCCCGAATGAGCCCTACTTACCGCAGCTGTATGACTGCGGTAAATGACTGTATTCTGTTCTGATATACCCCTGCTATAAATAGCTAATTAAACCCGGAATCCTACAAATGTCTACTGTTTAGTCTCCTCAAGGAGTTTTAATATTCTTTCGCTCATTGATTTACATTTTCAACAAGTTTTTTCAGGAGTGTTGTCTGTTCTACATTAGTAGTGCTCCAATTACTTGAATCTAAAGTAACAATAGTAATCAGTATACCACAATACACCCTCACAACTACGTCGGCAATCTTCGAACTATCATTCTTGATTGTGTCAAGAAGACGGGGAGAGTAGGACTCAATGACTTGGTGAATATACATATCCCCGCAAAATAAAAATGCCTTTCTTTAGCACTGTGGATCAGTGAATTCAAGAGTATATTTGTTAAGCTACTGATTTT
>CAZBAV010000121.1:0-2351 GCA_964489955.1 uncultured Lacihabitans sp.
GTTCCAATTTTTTATGAATGCTTTTGCAGAGTATTTAGATCCGCATACCACCTATATGATTCCGTCTACTGCCGACCAGTTTAATATTTCTATGTCGCAGTCAATAGAGGGTATTGGGGCGTCTTTACAGAACGAAGGAGATTATGTAACCATAAAAAGTATTGTACCAGGTGGTCCACTGTTTAAGAGCGGATTAGGAAGTGTAGATGATCACATTGTGGCTGTGGCACAGGGTGACGATGGGGAGTTTGAGGACATTGTAGGCTGGCTTGTAGATGATGCCATAAAGATAATAAGGGGTAAAAAAGGGTCTGTAGTGAGGTTAAAGCTTCTGGCTTCTTCTGCTCCATTGGGTTCTACTCCGCGTACTATTCATCTGGTAAGAGAGAAAATCAATCTTGAAGACGGTATTGCCAAAGGTAATGTGGTGGATTTAAAGCACGAGAAGAGAAACTTTAAATTGGGGATAATTGATATTCCCTTGTTCTATAGGGATTTTGAGTATGCACGTTCAGGTGGAGAATTCCAAAGTACTACTGCCGACGTACGGAAAATATTAGAAGATTTTAACAAACAAAAAGTAGATGGGGTTCTCATAGACCTACGTAATAACGGGGGAGGGTCTCTAATTGAGGCTGTGGACTTGACAGGTTTGTTTATAAAAGATGGTCCTGTAGTACAAAGAAAGAGTAGTATTGCCCCTAGTAGTGTAGAAAGTGATACCGATAAGAGTATTGTGTTTGGCGGACCTTTGGTGGTATTACAAAATCGTTTTAGTGCTTCGGCATCTGAGATTTTTGCGGGAGCAATACAAGATTACCAGCGTGGTTTGGTAATAGGCGAAAATTCCTATGGAAAAGGTACAGTTCAGCAGCTGGTTCCTCTTGATAATTACTTTGCAAGGACGGCCCCTAAAAAATCTCCTACAGTGGGTGTCGCAAACAAGAACCCAGTGGGTTTTGGACAATTGAAGTTTACCGTAGAGAAATTTTATAGGGTAAACGGGCAAAGTACCCAAATTAAAGGAGTACAGCCAGACATTGCTTTGCCGTCACCATTTAAAGTGGATGAAATGGGAGAGAGTACCAATGCAAGGGCCTTGCCATATGATGAGGTAAGACCGGTAAGTTTCCAAAAAGTGGGCATGATTACGCCTGACTTGGTTACAAAACTTACTGAGAAGTATCAGAAGAGATTAAAGACAGACCCTGAGCTGAAGGAACTTTTACAAGAGCTGGATGAGTATAATGTTTTAAGAGCCCGTAAAGAGTTTTCTCTTAACTATGAGGTGAGAAAGAAAGAGAAGGAAGAGCAAGAAGGAAACAAGAAATCAATGAAGAAATTGGCTAAATCGCAGAAGGAAGAAGATAAGCAAGATGATATTTATCTCTTGGAAGGTGAGAAAATCCTGAGTGATATGATTTCAACGCAGAGAAGTTAAAGTTTTGAAAATAGCCCCAAATGGGGCTATTTTTGTAAACATAGAACCCTAACCCCAATGGAAAAAGAAAAGAACCAACTCCTCAAGCTCCTCGGTATTGGCTTTGGTGTGGCCGTAACGGTAGGTGGCACCATAGGTACAGGAATCCTGCGTAAACCAGGTGCCATTGCTGAACAAATTGGAGATCCCTTTATTATCATGTTGGTTTGGATGGCCGTTTGTATTTATGCCTTCTTAGGGGTTTTATGTGCAGTAGAGTTAGGCGTTTCTATGCCCGAAGCCGGTTCCTGGTATGTGTATTCCAGACGGGCATTTGGTAATTTTATTGGTTTTTTTACAGGCATCTCTAATTGGCTCGGCACAGTTACCGCTTTGGGTTTTGGAGCATATACCGTGAGTGAGTACATTGCTTTGCTTATCCCAGAAACGGAACCGTATCTGCAATTGGTGGCAGTAGGTTTAATAGTGATTTTAGTTTTGTTCCATTTAACAGGCACCAAAAGTGCTGGTAAATCGCAGGAGATTATCTCTTTTATTAAAGCCTTGGGCTTACTAGCTTTTGTGGCGGTATGCTTTATTTATGGGGGGAACTTAGATTATTCTTCTGTAGTTGCCACCACAGAGAAAGTACAACGTCCCGCTCTTTTTGTGGGTATCATAGTGGCTCTACAAGCTATTTTTTACACTTTCGATGGCTGGCATACGGCTTCCTACTTTTCAGAAGAGAATGTTGACCCCGTAAAAAGCCTCCCCAAGTCCATGATTTATGGTATTTTGGTTATTATAGGCATCTATTTGCTAGTAAATGTGGCTATTTTGTATGTGATACCTCTAGATATTTTGGCAGGCTCTAAGTTGGCAGCAGCTGATGCCATAAAGTACATTTTTGGCGAGAGCTCTGCCCGGGTGG
>CAZBAV010000121.1:2361-7992 GCA_964489955.1 uncultured Lacihabitans sp.
TGGGTCTTATGAACGCACAAGTGATGTTTTCGCCAAGGGTACTGTTTTCTATGAGCCGGGATAAGCTTTTTCCTTCTTTTGCCCAAAAAGTAAACCGAGCCGGTACGCCTGCTTATGCTATGATTTTTACGGTTAGCTTATCTATTGGCCTTATACTTATGGGTAAGGATATTTGCGAAATTTTATCAGATATAGCTGTTTTCTTTTTTGTGATAAGTTATATAGCAGGCTTTTCATCGCTTATCAAGCTGCGGAAAACAGAACCAGATTTACCCAGACCTTTTAAAGTGCCTGGCTATCCTGTGGTTCCCTATTTTTTGGTGATTTGCTCTGTGCTTTTCTTTATAGGAGCCATTGGTAATGATATGCGTAGCTCGCAGTTTGCTCTTATATTCTTGGCCATTAGTTATCCTTTGTATTGGCTAATAATCCGGTATACACAGAGATAAGCAAGTTCTTTTTGACATATAGCCAATGGATGTTTTATCCTAGATGGTAATTATACCAATATGGGAAAGCAGTATATATAAACAAATATCTTCCTGTTTTAGCACATTTCTAAGTAGCAGTTGTCCTGTTAATAGCTTTTTGGGCTAATTTTGTAAAAAGACTTTTTGATGCAGCAATACCACGATGCCCTTACTGCGGCTTTTTCTGGATACGAATACGGAAACGAACCAATAGAATTGTACGAACCCATTAGTTACATTATGTCTTTAGGTGGGAAAAGGATACGTCCGCTTCTTACTTTGGCTACAGCTCATCTTTTTACAGAAGATTGGCAAACTGCTTTAAAGCCGGCCATGGCTGTAGAGGTGTTCCACAATTTCACTTTGATGCATGATGACATCATGGACCAGGCTCCATTAAGAAGGGGAAAAGCCACAGTCCATACCAAGTGGGATGTAAACACAGCTATACTTTCTGGTGACGTAATGCTGGTGGCCGCGTATGCTCTTTTGGCCGAAACAGATGCACGGTACTTGAAAACTGCTTTGAACCGGTTTAACCGCACTGCTGCCGAAGTATGCGAAGGCCAGCAGCTAGATGTGCTTTTTGCGGAGCAAAACGACACCACAAAGGATGGCTACCTAGAAATGATTCGTTTGAAAACGTCCGTTCTCTTGGGTTTTGCTATGGAATTAGGTGCTATTGTGTCGGGAGCAGATCATAATCTAAGTAAAAAGCTGTATGATATTGGTGTAAACCTAGGTTTGGGATTCCAACAGATGGATGATGTATTGGATGTATATGCCGACCCTGAGAAATTTGGGAAACAAGTAGGAGGCGATATTCTTGAGAATAAAAAAACGTGGTTAGCACTTAGAGCCATGGAAAAGTCAGAAGGAACAGAGCTGGGGAAGGAACTTAAACAGTGGTTTAGCACAAAGGAGGTTGAAGGGAAAGTGGAGGCTGTCAGAGGTATTTTTGACCAACTAAACATTAGGGAAGAAGGTACCGCTCTAGCAGATACCTATTTTGCTAAAGCTCTGGAAGAAATAACCACTTTGGATATAAAAGAAGAGAAGAAAGATATTTTACGTAACATCGCAAACATGATTAAAAATAGGGAGAAATGAGTATAACCTTGGTGTTTTTAGTGCTTACTGTGGGCATTAGTCTTTATGGCTTTAATAATGTTGGTTTTCAATACAAAATGACCAACCACCCTTACTCAGTGGTAAGGAATAATGAGTATTACAGGTTGCTCACATCGGGGTTTGTACATGGAGGCTATCTGCATCTTTTCCTGAATATGTATGTACTTTACATGTTTGGTGAAAACATGGAGCATGTTTTTGATGCTAATTTTGGGCAACAAGGTAAGATTTACTTTTTTGGCTTGTATGTAGGTGGTATCATTTTCTCAAGTATCCCTGATATCATACGGCATAAAAACAATCCCAATTATTATTCTTTAGGTGCCTCTGGAGGGGTGGCGTCTGTTCTTTTTGCCTGTATTTTGTTTATGCCAACATCCAAGTTGATGATTTTCCCTATTCCTGTTGAAATTCCGGCATACATCTTTGCTATTATCTATGTGGCTTACTCTATTTACATGGACAAGAAGCAAATGGATAATATAGGCCATATGGCACACCTTTGGGGAGCATTATGGGGTGTGGTATTTATTATGCTGTTTTTCCCGGGTATTCATCAGCATTTTATAAGAGAAATCATGCAATCATGGGGTCGATGAAAAAAAAATGGGTTTAAGTATTGATAATTGATAAAAAATAAATACTTTTGCAATCCCAAATGAAACATGGAGGTTATAGCTCAGTAGGTTAGAGCGTCGGATTGTGGTTCCGAAGGCCGTGGGTTCGAACCCCATTAGCCTCCCAAAAAACGAGTCGAAAGACTCGTTTTTTTTGTTTAATGGCTTCAGTCTAAAAAGGCAAAGGTTTGTCTCAAAATCGATTTACGCTTTAGAGCTCAGCTCTATGGATTTCTAAATGTAGAAGATTTTTTACAGGGTGGCAAGCCGTGATTTTTCTATATTAAATAGGGACTTCATAACATGGATTGAAGTCTTTTAGGAGTGGATTGCAATAGAATTTTATTTCTTATTACTTACACGTTACTCATTTTTTCCAAACATCATTTTATAGGATTCTGTTTTTCCATATTTTATTTTTTTAAGAAAAGAAATAGAACAGAACCTTTAAGGAATATAAATCTTTTTATTTCTGGAAAGAATCTGGAATTTTTTAGGAATATCTCCTTGCTAATGGATTTAACTTTTCTATAGCTTTGCTCGCAAATGAAGAGCCGTCTAGGTAAATATCTATTTCTGCCGCTATTTTTAATACTATGCGGACTGGGTCATGTAACCATACACATGACAGATAGTGACTTTGCCTCTAATGACTTAACAGCTTCTGTATCTTCAACGACCTCTCAAAAGGATAGTCATTATTCAAGTGACTACCACCATAAAAAGAGAGAATCCTCTGGCTACGAAATAGTTGAGCAAACCCAAAACTCTTTCCAAAAAGATTGGATAGATGATGTTCCTTTTCAGGTTTTTGGGCTTAAAAATTATACAAACTCACTCTTTAATCTGCTAAGTAGACGGTTATCTCTAAACAAACCTTTCTTAGTAGAGCACTCTGGCGGAGCCATCTATAAGGCTATCCGTGTGTTCCGTCTGTGATAAAACTCCTTGGGCTTAAGCCTAGTTTTTCTTTCGTACTGTAGTAAAGATATTGTGCTTTTGCTACACGTATACTTATTCATTTTTAATACTCCGAATTTTATGTTAAAGAAGATTCTCACTCTATTGAGTGTAACCATCGTATGTATCAATACGGGTTGTAAACCACAAAAAGAAAGCAAAGAAGAAGAAAAAGAGTTTTTGGTAACCACACCTGTGGTGGTAGATACCACGGTAACCAGAGATTATGTTTGTCAGATACGCTCCATTAATCACATTGAGTTAAGAGCTCAGGAAAAAGGCTATTTACAAAAAATATTTGTAGATGAGGGGCAGGCCGTAAAAAAAGGCCAACTCTTGTTTAAGATTATGCCTAATCTCTACGAAGCAGAAGTACAAAAAGCTCAATCAGAAGCCGAATACGCTGAAATAGAGATGAAAAACACCAAAACATTGGTAGAAAAGGATGTGGTTTCGCCTAATGAATTGGCTATGGCAAAGGCAAAATATAATAAAGCTAAGGCCGACTTAGATTTAATGAAAACTCACTTGGCCTTTACTGAAATACGGGCTCCGTTTAATGGAATGCTTAATAGTTTCAAGGTACGTTTGGGAAGTTATATAGAAGAAGGGGAGCTACTGACTGAACTTTCTGACAACAGCAAAATGTGGGTGTATTTCAATGTTCCGGAGACCGAATATTTGTCTCTTATGAATAAAAGCAACAAAAATACATTGAAGCACGTGGGTCTTAAGTTAGCCAATGGTGAAATGTTTGATCATAGCGGAATTGTGGAAACCATAGAAGCAGATTTTGATAGCGAGACGGGTAACATACCTTTTAGAGCTACGTTTCCTAATCCACAAGCATTGCTGAGGTTTGGACAAACAGGTAGTATTGTAATTACTACACCAATGAAGAATGCACTTCTCATTCCTCAAAAAGCGACGTTTGAGGTCCTTGACAAACGCTATGTTTTTGTGATTGACAAAGAAGGAATGGCAAATGCACGCGAAATTACCATAGGAGCTGAGCTACCACACTTGTATGCTGTACAATCTGGACTTAACAAGGACGACAGAATTCTCCTGGAAGGCGTGAGGCTGGTGAAGGAAAACGAAAAAATCAAGTTCAAAATGCTGGAAGCATCCAAAGTGATGTCAAGTTTAGGTTTACACGCCGAATAAATCCCGTAAAATATCATGTTTAGTAAAATCATACACAGGCCGGTTTTTGCCATTGTGCTGTCGATCATCATTGTCTTTGTGGGCTCACTAGCTATAAAGCAATTGCCCATTTCGCAGTTCCCACAGATAGCTCCTACCACCGTGAGTGTTACGTTGGCTTATCCCGGAGCAAGTGCAGATGTATTAGTAAAATCCTCTTTAGTTACTCTGGAAAACGCCATAAACGGAGTTCAGGGTATGCGGTACATTGCTACCGATGCCACCAGTGCGGGTGAAGCAAGTATAAATGTGGTTTTTGAACCGGGTACAAACCCTAATGAAGCTATGGTGCTGGTAAAAAACCGCGTAGACCAAGTTATGACCATGTTACCTAAGCTGGTTCAGAACGAAGGCGTAATCGTGATGCCCATACAGCCGAGTATGTTGATGTATGTAAACCTTTACAGCACCAATAAAAGCATGGACGAAAAATTCTTATATAACTACGCCACCGTGAATATGATACCTAAAATAAGTCGGGTAAAGGGAATTGCCCGTGCTGATATTTTGGGTAGTCGTAGGTACGCCATGCGTATTTGGCTGGATCCAGATCGGATGCGTGCTTATAAGATTTCGGGTGAAGAAGTTATGGACGCTCTTTCAGAGCAAAGTATCATTGGGCGTCCCGGCCGATTGGGACAAAGTTCAGGTATGGCGGCACAGTCATTAGAATATGTACTTACCTATAAGGGTCAATACAACGAACCAGAACAATACGAAAATGTGATTGTGAGGGCAAAGTCAGACGGAGAAACCATTCATTTAAAAGATATAGCCAAGGTTGAATTGGGAAGTGAATTCATAGATATTTATTCTAATCTGGATGGTCAGCCTTCTTCAGCCATAGTCCTTAAACAAACCTACGGAAGCAACGCCAATGAGGTGATTGCCAATGTAAAAGAGCAGCTGAATGAGATGAAGAAATCCTTTCCTCCTGGTGTGGATTATAAAATCAGTTATGACGTTTCTAAGTTTCTTGATGCGTCTATTGAACAGGTGGTACATACGCTTAGAGACGCCTTTATTTTGGTGGCTCTGGTGGTGTTCGTTTTCCTGGGCGACTGGCGTTCTACCCTTATTCCTATTCTGGCGGTTCCTGTTTCGCTCATAGGGGCATTTTTTGTGATACAGATGTTTGGGATGTCTATCAACCTCGTTACGCTTTTTGCTCTGGTTCTGGCCATTGGTATTGTGGTGGATGATGCTATAGTCGTCGTGGAGGCCGTCCATGCCAAGATGGAAGAAGA
>CAZBAV010000122.1:0-4821 GCA_964489955.1 uncultured Lacihabitans sp.
AATGATCTGCAGGGAGAGTCCGCTAAACAAGAGACCTTCCCGCCGTATATTTATTAAAGCCGCTTAGGGAACCAAGTGGTTTTTTTTTATGTGGAGAATTTGAGTGCTTGTTATTTGCATTTTAGCCCTGAACTAAGGATGTCAAGATTGTAATTGTTGTTGCGATCGTTATTGATGTTTACTATAGTTTTAGTATCTTTCAATTATACTTTGAAAAATAGCTTATGAAGAAAACCCTCACTGATGCTCGTGACTATATTTATATCTTAGCATTTTATAAGTACAAGAGTTTTGACTATTGGCTGTATTGTTTTGGATTGGTTTTTTTTTACTACCTAGGTTTTTTTTGTTGTCTAGTGTTTTTATTCCTGATTCGTTATTCTATTACCTTGCAAAGCATAATTCTTATTCAAGCTTTCAAAAGATTGTTAATTATATAGTTGTTGGTCTTCCCGCTATTTTCTTTGCAAGAGGATTTCATTACATTTCTAAAGATTCGCCTTTGCCTAGTAAAGAGGATATTACCCCAAAAGTGTTTAGAAGAAAACTTCTGAGTACGTATTTTTTTCTGTTCTTGGGATTTGTTTTTATGATAGGGTGCATTGTATTATTCATCAAGTTTAGGTTCAAGAACGGTTAAGGTTCTGTTGCTAAAATTTAGGAATCCGATTAG
This sequence comes from uncultured Lacihabitans sp., assembly GCA_964489955.1. Lineage (GTDB taxonomy): Bacteria > Bacteroidota > Bacteroidia > Cytophagales > Spirosomataceae > Leadbetterella. The sequence goes on from CAZBAV010000122.1 coordinate 674, forward strand.
AACTTGGAAGGGGTGTGGAATAATTACTTAAAGCATTAAAGTTTTTTGCGATTAGCCAGCTTATTTGTATCTTTATTTGAGGGCAATTAGGGGCAAGTATAGCTTTAACAATTGACGAGATAGTGCTGTAGAACAGTATTTTTGATATTAGTAGCTATGCGTATTATGATTAGATTCTTAACAGATGTAAGAGACTATACTTATATAAATTCAAATTATAGGTCATCTGGATTGTCCTACTGGTCAGGGCTTATTTCGTTGCTCTTATGTTACTTTATGGGTTTTTTTATGCTGTTTGGTATATTTATGCCAGATCATTTATTTGTTTATTTAGCAAAGCATAAATCTTATTCTAGTTGGGAAAGATATTTTACGATTATATTTCTGATTTTTATTTGCGGACTTATTGCTTATGGATTTAACAAATTGCTGACAGTGTTTGCTGATCCATTACCTAGTAAAGAGGATATTACTCCAAAAGTGTTCAGAAGAAAACTTCTTAGCACGTATTTTTTTCTGCTCTTGGGGTTTGTTTTTATGATAGGGTGCATTGTACTATTCATCAAGTTTAGATTTAAGAATGGTTAGGGATTTGCAAGACCGTATCTGGCCAAATAAAGGATTGAAATCCCCAAAAACTTATTCATTAAGTTCTTCTTTTTTTTGGAGTAACAGGTCATAAATTCACATTGTATGCAGAGCTCAAATAGGTATTGTTTATGAAGGTTGGTTCGTTTTTTATGTAATGGGATTTGCCAAATATTGTTTTATTTGTGGCCTTATTACCAAGAAATATTTAACACTTTTTAATTTGTAAGAAGAGCAATATATGACACGGCAAATACGCCTAAATGTAATTAAATGATAGATAAATGGTTAGTTGATATTAGGGACTTTGCATATATACTTGAGCGGAAGCAATCAGGTAATCCAAATAGATATTATAAGGATAAACTATTGGTGGTATTTACAAGCTATTATATGTGTTTGTGTGGTGCACTTTTATATTGTGTACGAGCATTTTATGATTTGCCTTTTATTAATTATTTTAAGCAGTCTAATATTCTGGTAAAGGCAATCATAGGTATATGTATCGTCTATCTTCCATTCAGAATTGTGGACTATTTTTTGGATAGGAGATATAGGAATATACCTCTTCCTGCGGAAGATATATCGAAACAGCTTGTAAATAGAAAAAAGAAGGTGTTCTGGATAGCATTAGGGATAGGAGTTATTCTGTTTGGTTTGATTGCCTATGTAGCAACTATATTGGGGTCGGTGGTAGATGGTCCGATATTTTAACAAGAAAGTCCTCGAGTGAAAGTTCGAGGACTTTCTTGCCTTAGAAAGGTACTTCAAAGGATACCTATAATAAAAGAATTACGAATGCTAGATGGCCACAGAAAGAATCGCTAGTCGGATATTAATTATGCCTGTCTTTTAAAGTTCATACGCATGTAGGGTTTAAGTTTTTCTAGTCCATTACTTGCTCTAATTTTCTCAATTCTTCCAGTTTTTGCGTCCCGATTAAAAGTTTACTTCCGTTCTTTAGTACAAGTTGTAAACCGTGGTTTCCTTTTACATTTATTGCTCTGTTTTGCCCTAGCCCTCTTGCGGTGCTAACATTCACTCTGAAGGCTCCCCACCCTCCATACTCACTTATTGGTAAGTATTCTCTAGTATAAGCCAGACTTACATCGTTCCAAGAAATTGCCCTCTCCCTTAAGATGATAGGAAAGTAACTTACAGTTATGCGTTCCTTGGTGATGGTAGTTACCATTGTAGAAAGGAAAACTATTAAAAGTACGACGAAACTTAATAAGAATAAAACAGCTAAAGTGGTGTTTCCCATTGGTTTGGTGCCAAAAGGCGAACCCAATAATATTTGTTTTGTAAATGCAGCAGTTAATAAGCCGAAAACGGCTAATGCTATTGTTTTGCCCCAAAAAAAGGTTATTCTTTGTCTTTCATGAAATAGTACTGGCATAATTACTTAAAGTTAAAGTCTATAGTTAATTTGTTTCGTTTAGGAATACCTGTTTTTACTTGTTGTTTAACAAAATTAAATATTTTTTTCATTTAATTAAAATTTTATTATAAAAATGTGATATATTCTATCTAAAAAAGGGATTAAGATTTTTACCGTTGCCTAGTTTGCCAGCCGTATGACTTTGCGTTTCTTAACTTATTTTAGCTATTTTGTACAGGATTAATCAAACGAATAGAATGGCGGTGGTATCCAGAAGAAGGTTTTTCGGTGATGTTTTTAGTGGTCCCTTAAAGAGGGCAGCGGTAGATGCCGGGTTAGAAGAACAGACAGGGCCTCTTAGTAGAGCTCAGGTAGCACATTTATTCCACCGTGCATGTTTTGTTGCGTCACCGCTGACAATCGATAAGTATGTTGGCAAAACTGCCGGGGAGTTGGTTGATATGTTGTTTGCCAATGCACATTTGAAGAAAAGTCCAACCCCGTTGCCTTTTGTAAACGATGTTTTGCGTAATCCTATTAACTTAAGTGGTTCAAGCCAACAGCAGGCTGAAGAACTTCTAAACAAGCACAGGGGAGAGAATAACTATAACCTTGGAGGTTGGTGGGTGACCCAAATGAAGAACGATACGGAAAGCATTTTAGAAAAGCTTGTATTTTTCTGGCATAATCATCTTACTACCCAGTTTGGCAGCTGTGAGAGTATTCTAGCGATACCTATGTATTTGCAAAATGACCTGTTTCGGAAAAATTTTGCAGGGAACTTCTACCAGATACTTGAGAAGATTACCATTGATGGAGCAATGTTAGTTTATCTCAATGGCTTAGATAATATTAATGAATCTCCTAATGAAAATTATGCTCGTGAGCTTTTGGAACTATACTCTCTAGGTGTAGGAAACTATTCGGAAACGGATGTAAAGGAAGCAGCTAAAATTCTTACAGGGTGGAAGATGTCATATTTTACGGATGATGCAGTGACACCTAATAAAGGATATCTTAATCCTGCTCATTTTGATAAAAATGCAAAGAGGTTTTTTGAAGAAAACTTTGTGGTAGATTTTGAAGTTACCCAGCAAAATGTTCTTGAAAAGTCTGTAAGGAAACTAATCCAGGTTATTCTTAATAAGAAGGGCACTGTGTCATCCCGATTCATGATGACAAAGTTTTACCGCTATTTTGTGTATTCTAATGCGGATAAAACCGATGAGAAAATTATTGGAGAGCTAGCGTCCAAGCTTATTGAGAATAAGTTTGAGTTTGAGCCAGTATTAAAAACTCTTCTTAAAAGTCGTCATTTTTTTCATGAGAATAATATAGGAATACAGCTAAAGTCTCCTGGTGATACAATTATAAACATGATTGGTCATTTTAAATACGTAGATAATTATGCTAGAAATGTAATGTCTACTTTGGGGATGGAATTGTTTAATCCACCCAATGTAGGAGGATGGAAAGGCTATAGGTCATGGGTGTCTACTAAAAGTATGCCTACAACAGCGTTTTATGTTCACGAGATTTTTGGATTTAATACGAATACAGATTTTGCCAATTGGGCCGAGAAAATTGACAATTCAGGTGATTTAGGAAAACTGGTAAGCAGGATTCTTGAGGTTTTCTTCGGCCGGGCTGTAGATAGCAGGAGATTTGCTGCTTATTCGGCAATATTAGCTTCAAATAGCCAAGAATGGGCTGGGATAAGGAATGATAAGAATACGGCAGGACAAAGGGTGAAATTGCTGTTGGAGAATGTAATTAAGGCACCAGAGTTTTATTTATCTTAAGTAGGGATGAGAAGGAGACACTTTATAAAGAATTCGTCGTTGGGCTTGGGAGTTGTATCTACTTTAAATGTAGATAAAATGAGTCTTAGTGCGTTCCAACCCGCCTTATATTCGGGTGAGAACGATAACATTGTGGTGGTGGTGCAGCTCTTTGGTGGCAATGATGGTTTAAACACCATTACACCCTTTGAATGGGATATGTATTATAACCGGTTCAGACCCACAATTCATATTCCTAGAAACAGAGTTACCCCAATAAGCCAGGAAAAGGGTTTAGCCATGCACCCGAGTCTAAGTAAAGGCGTAGGTGGGGGTATGCTTGGCATGTATAAAAGTGGTAAGCTAGGTGTTTTAAGTGGACTAGGCTATCCCAATCC
>CAZBAV010000122.1:4831-7574 GCA_964489955.1 uncultured Lacihabitans sp.
CCCGATTTTTCGCATTTTAGGTCTACAGATATTTGGTTAAGTGGCTTGGCTCCTGCAAGTACTTCCACGCCACTACCTACAGGTTGGCTTGGAAGGTATTTTGATACTTTTTCTGACCAAAAGAAACCAGAAAGCCCTTATTGTGTGCAAATTGGAAAATCACCTTCCCTAATGTTTTTGGGAGAAACGGGGGAGAAGTCCATTGTATTAGAGAGTGCAGAAGACATGTATTACCAAGCCCAATTGGTAGAAAGTAATAAAATAGATATAGAAGCTAGCGAATATTATAAGAGTGAATTTGACTATGTAAATAACGTAGGAGTAGAAGTAAGCAACTACTCGAAAGTAATAAAAAAGGCTTTTGATGCGGGTAAAAATACGGAGACGTATGGTGACGCTACACTCTCGCAACAGTTGAAATTGGTGGCCCGCCTCATAGATGGAGGCTTAAAAACAAAAGTTTACTTTGTAGAACAAGGAGGTTATGATACACATGCCAACCAAGGTGGGGCAGAAGGTACGCATTCTAGGCTATTGGAGGAGTTAAGTGAGGCTTTGAGTGCATTCCAGTCAGATATAGATAAGCTGGGACACAGTAAAAAGGTGGTGGGAATAACGGCTTCTGAATTCGGACGTAGACCTTATGAAAATGGGAGTGCGGGAACAGATCATGGTACTTCTAGTATTATGTTTACATTTGGAGAGGCTGTAAGAGGTGAGATTATTGGTGAATATTTTGGGTATTTTCCATTAATGGATGGTTTCAACCACAGTTTTTCAACGGATTTTAGGAGTATTTACTTCGAAATTTTAACTACTTGGTTCGGAAAGACAACCGATTTTGCGGGTACTATTTTTGGGGAGAAATTTAATTATATAAACGGGACAGGTTTTCTGAAAGCCACAAAGAAAGATGATACCCTTCCCGAGTTGCCCAAAGAGCCTGTGGTGATAATAGATCCGGATACAGGACAACCCTTAGTAGGCGAGAAGCCTATTCTGGAAATGGACGAGTTTAAACTTTTTCCCAATCCCGTAACAGAAGAATGGACTTATCTTAACCTTAAATTATACTACCCCGCAAAAGTTACTGTTACACAGATTTCTCCAGATGGGAGGGAATTAGCAAAGTTACATGAGGGAGACTATAAAGCGGGTCAATTTAATGTGCTCCTTACAATAAAGGGTACTCCTGGCGTATACCCGTTAAGAATAAGAGTCAATAAGATAACACATAGTATTAAGTGTGTTAAAATTTAAAACTTCACTTTAGGAAAATATTGGTGTAGGTAGTGTAAGATACCTACAAATATTTTAATTTTGCGGCTGAAAAATTTACTTTTTATGGGAAGAGCATTTGAGTTTAGGAAAGCTCGCAAAATGAAGAGGTGGAGTTCTATGGCTAAGACTTTCACCCGTATTGGTAAGGATATAGTAATGGCGGTTAAGTCCGGAGGGCCAGACCCTATGTCTAACTCCCGTTTGAGGGCCGTGATACAAAACGCCAAGGCGGCTAATATGCCTAAAACAAACGTAGACAATGCCATTAAGCGTGCTTCATCTAAAGATCAGGAAGATTATAAAGAGATAGTACTAGAAGGCTATGGACTTCACGGAATAGCCGTTTTGGTAGAATGTACGACAGATAATAATAATCGTACGGTAGCCAATGTACGTAGCTATTTTACCAAAACCGGAGGTAGCCTGGGTACAAATGGGATGCTTGACTTTATTTTTGAGCGGAAGTGTATCTTTAAAATTGCAAACCAGGAAGGATTAGATTTAGAAGAACTTGAGTTTGAACTTATAGATTTTGGAGCAGATGACGTTTTCTTGGATGAAGAAAGCAATCAAATAAATGTTTACGGGGAGTTCACCGCTTATGGGGCTTTACAAAAGTTTCTTGAAGAAAAAGGCTATGAACTTCTTCATGCCGACTTTGAAAGAATACCTACCGATACCAAAAAACTAAGCGAGGCTGATGCTACGGAGGTAGAGAAGCTTTTGGAAAAACTGGAAGAGGACGATGATGTACAGAATGTTTACCACAATATGGTTATAGAATGAGAAAAAAATACGCAGCGGGAAACTGGAAAATGAATAAAACCTTTGAAGAGGGAAAAATCCTTCTTTCTGAGGTTGTAAATATGGTTAAAGACGAAGTCACAAACCCAAATGTACAAGTAGTGTTGGGCGTTCCTTTTCCATATTTGTCGTCCTTTTCGCAATTAATAGACACGTCAAAAGTAGCTTTGGCAGCCCAAAATTGTTATCCTAAAAGTTCTGGAGCTTACACGGGAGAAGTATCTGTACCTATGTTAAAGTCTGTAGGTGTAAAGTACGTAATTATAGGACACTCAGAGCGGAGAGAATATTTTGCAGAAACAGATGCCTTTATCGCAGAAAAAGTAGATGCAATTTTGGAAGAGGGCTTAACTCCTATCTTTTGTTGTGGAGAAACCCTTGCTCAGCGTGAAGCGGGCATACACTTTGACTTTGTGAGAAACCAAATTACAAACAGCCTTTTTCACTTAGATGAAGCGGCTTTGCAAAAGGTGGTAATTGCTTATGAACCTATCTGGGCAATTGGTACGGGTGTAACAGCAAGCTCAGCACAAGCACAGGAAATGCACCAGAACTTAAGACAGCATTTAGCTGCAAAGTATGGAGAAGCCGTGGCAGATAATATTTCTATACTTTATGGTGGAAGCGTAGGTGCAGGAAATGCAGAGGAGCTTTTCTC
>CAZBAV010000123.1:0-7545 GCA_964489955.1 uncultured Lacihabitans sp.
CTTATATGAAGCAATCCTTTTCTCTAAAACCGAGAAACGATTTTTTAACTTAACTGCTATAGTAGAGTCACTATCACCAGCGAGTTTCAGACTAACTGCCTGGTTCAAAAGTATTTTCTCCCACTCTTGATCTAGTTCTGCTTCAGAAGAAACCCACTTTAAACTATCCCTATCCGTAACAATACTAAGACCAGTATTAAAATCTAAAGGCTTACTTAGGTAGTCTTGTATAAAGTCTGCCCTTTTCTTGTATTTGGTCCTAAATGAATTAAATACATCAAAGACTCCATCAAGTCCGCCCTGTACTAAAGCCTCATCTATGGTGTATCTATACTTCTCAAATCCATTTATATCTGCTTGGGTAAAATATAGTTTTGAGCCGTCTAAACCTTCCAGATAGTTATCCCAAACCTTAGAAGAAAGAGTGTCGTCAAATACAAATTTCTTGTAGTGGTAATCGTTAAGAAACTTCGCTACTTTGGTCTGTATCTCATACTGTATGGTATCAGGCTTTACAGGATCATAATTATACTTAGGTGTGTCTGCCTGAGACCAACCCAGATAACTTACTGCAACCAATAGTACTATCAACACGCTTGCTTTCTTCATAATTTTAGCTCATTTACATATTCTGATTCTCCCCAAACTAAGGAAAGAATAGATTAGGGTATCCCCTTATTTTACAATCTCTAACAACTCAATATCAAACACCAGGACTTGGTTAGGGCCAATAGCTGGCGGAGCCTGTGCTCCATAAGCTAGATTCTCAGGAACAAACACTTTCCACTTAGAACCTGCTGGCATTAATTGGAGAGCCTCTACCCATCCTCTTATAACTTGGGTTACACCAAAAGTGGCCGGTTCTCCACGGTCTACAGAACTATCAAAAACTTTACCGTCTATAGTGGTACCGTGGTAATGTACTTTAACCCTATCACTAGTACTAGGTTTCTCTCCCGTTCCTTCCTTAATTACTACATATTGTAGTCCGGAAGGTAGCACCACCACACCAGGCTGAGATTTATTACTTAATAAAAACGCTTCGCCTTTATCTTTATTTTCTTTGCCTATTTTTGCATTCTCCTCTGCTTTCTTTGCATTTATGTTTGAGAAAAAAGAATTAATAGATTCTCCGCATTGTTGCTGGTTCATTATCGCCTTATCTCCTAAAATATCTTTTATAGCTCTAAATATAATTTCGGTATTGACTGGGATATTGGGATCCTTAAGATTGCTACCCAAACTAACACCGATAGCATAATTCAAAGAATCAATTGCTGTTTTTAACTCCTGACCTTTTGCTATGCTGCTAATAAAAACTATAGCTAAAAGAAGACTTGCTCTAAATGTTTTTCTCATTATTTTGTTACGAAATGATTTCTTGTTAAGACGTGAAATAAAATATACCAGCAAAAAAACGTAATTATTTCATAATTATTAACAAGTCTTTTAACAAAAAACGTTCTTTCAAGGCTGGTACAGTTTTTGAAACCATCTATTTTTACCTAATTTTAGGACGAAAAACCAATCTTGGGTCAGTTTCTGTAAATGATTATAATAAACTAATTTATGTCTTTCTTAAAGGTATTTAAACAGCCTCACCATTCTTCCACACTTAGTGTGCGGGGGCTAATACACGCCGTTGTGGTTTCTATTTTGGTGACCTTAGCAGCATTTGTTTTCAAGCCGTTTGGCTTAAAAGAAGCTACCAGCAGTGTTTTTGGTGGTATTGCCGGAGTGGCTTTGGGTATGATGCTTCTAGCCCAATTTGTATTCCCGTCAATTGCCAGAGATTTTTACAAAGAAGAAAGCTGGACTGTTGGCAAGCAGCTTACTCAGCTGTTAATAATGTCTTTTTTTGTATCGTTTGGAGTAATTTATTTTCTAGGCACCCAAAGCTTAGCTTCTTTTCCTATGGATGCCGTTCTTGTTTTTGGCATTTCTGTTTTACCACTTATTGGTTTGGTTTTAATTCAAAATAATATTCTGGATTCTAAATTCCAGAGATTAGCTTCTGATAAAAATTCTGATCTCAAGCATAAAAGTGTGGTAAGTTCAGACAACCCTCTTAATGTTTTGTCATTTAAAGGTAATGGGGCAAATCTGAACCTTATCCCAAACCAACTTATATATGTAAAGAGCTCTGGTGGTTTAAGCGAATTTTACTTCCAAAACTTTTTTGGTGTAGAGAAATCTACCATTAACATTCTAGAAAAGGAAGTCTTAGCTGAGTTAAAAAGCCATCCACAGTTCGAGATTTTAGGAGACGGAATAGTGGTAAACACCAATGCCATCCAAAAAATAAGTGGTAGTGCCCGTGGTTATGATGTGGTAATTGCCAAAATAAATGAAGAACTTAAGGTGTCTCACCGGTATGGTAAGAAGGTGGAGAAACTGTAATAACTAAAAGTGAATAGTGAAAAACTAAAAACTGAAGCGGTTGCAAATGAGGTGAATAGATAATATTGTAGGCAGTTTTCACGATTGGGCGACACTAAAAAGCAATAGTTTCCAGTATGAAATATTTTAGGCGGGTCATAGACCCGCCTAAAATATTTTTAACCATTTATCTTGAGCCTTCATTACCAACTCCACTACCTCGCGTACAGCTCCCCTACCTCCTACGGCATGACTTATGTAGTTTGCTTCGGCTAGTACCTCGGGTACGGCATCAGCAGGGCAGCACGAAAAAACAGGAAAGGCTTTCATAAGTAATAAATCGGGGATATCGTCTCCCATATAAAGCACTTCTTCCGGCTGTAAATTGTGGCTATCCAGATAGTCTTTGAAGCAACTTGGTTTTTGGGCTGTTCCAATCTTAATAAACACATCATCTATACCAACACTGTTCATCCTAGACACAATACTCTCTTGTTTTCCCCCTGAAATAACTGCTAGCTTAAAACCATTCTTCTTTGCCATTTGCACGGCATAACCATCCTTTATATTGAAAGTACGCATTACATCATCTTTACTAATCAAAAGGGTTGAATCAGTAAAAACACCATCTACATCAAACACAAACGTGCTTATCTTTTTTAATCTTTCTTCTATTGCCATTTCTATATAAAAAAACTGCTCATACAAAAAACGAGAGCCTCCCGGCTCTCGTTCATTTAATTCAGGTTTTATTCTTCTTTACCCTTATTTAGCTCTTCTTGCCATTTTTTCAGCTCATCCCACTTACCGTCACGAGCCAATGCAGCCTGCTCCGGCCATGTACCCGGGTCATGCATTTGAAAACGTGAACCACCCTCGTCCAGAATCTCTTTAAGGCGTTCGGCACTTGTAGTAGCCAATTCTGCAAAACTATAAATGCCTGCTGCATTACACAATTCTTCTATTTTCGGGCCTATACCTTCTACTATTTTCAGATCATCCTTTTTAATTTCCTTTGGTTTCTCTACAATACTAGCTACCACCGCACCTGCAGCCGCACCTACAACACCTGCTGCAACTTTAGATTTCCTACAAGCTTCAAGCTCACTTTCCAGATATGCTGTACGATCCGAAAACTCTCTCTTTAATTTACCATTTTCACTTTCAAGAAGAGAAATTCTGTGGTACAACTCTTCTGTATGCGACTTCAAACCTCTTTTAAGGAACATATCCAATAGCCACCAGAGCAGTAAGCCTAAGCCCAATAAGAAAAGAAATATATCTAACGGAAATTGGGAAAAAAGACATTTAAGATTTTCCATATTATGTAATGTTTTACTTTATTAATCTAATTGATACTCTTCTATTTTTTTGTTTACCTTCTACAGTAGCGTTGTCTCCTATTGGCTCCGTTTCTCCTTTGCCTTCGGTCACGAGATTACCAGCTGTAAAACCTTCGGATACAAGGATTTGTTTTACTTTACTTGCTCTTGACTCTGACAAAGTCTGGTTTAAAGCATCAGGGCCGTCACTATCTGTATGTCCGGTCAATACTAATTTTTCTCCCGGATTTTCAGACAGATACTGCTTTGCCATAGCAAGCCAGGAATCAATCTCCTCCGTACGAATAATCCCCGCACTTCCCGATTGGAAATATACATCTAGTGGAGTAAACAATGTACGCTCTACAGGCGTAAGATTTTCTTGAGTAGTGTCTTTTTCTACAGGTGGCGGTGGAGGCACTAAATCGTCTACAGGGAGCACTGCATCTTTATCTCCCCCACAACAAGATTTAAACTCCATGTCCTTACATTTTGGCCTACGGTAATCTGTATTCCAAAACAAACTGTACAAAAGAGAACCCAATAAAATCACTAAGGGTATCAGTAATTTATTCATGATTTAAGAATGGGTAAATAGTTAATAATGAGATACAAATAAAAATAAAATCCCATAAAAAACACTATATCACCATTTTAAAGACAAGATTCTCCAATAATTAGGATATATTTATCCCATTTACAAGAGAAAAGCTTGTTACATTAAGAATTCTTAATATCAAAAATATAAGATTACTCTACAAAAAAGCTCAGGCAATACTCTTTTCAGTCCTGCTTTTTTGCCAAATATCTGTAAAAAAGGGAGTGCTCTGTGTCTGCCATGTAGTTCCAAATTACGTTATTCTGTGGATTTAGGATAGTTCCGTACTGATCTTTTGTAAGTACATCTTTATCCTTTATGCTTTCCAGGTCTTTTCCTATTTCCTTAAGTTTTGGATTGTCTGAATCTTGTAATACTTGGTCCAGATTGGTCTTATAACTAAGGTTAGCATAGGCCGTTTTATACACAGACTGCCCTACCTCAATAAACGAATGCACCACACCTGATACAAACAAATAAACTACCAATGCCCAGCGGAATAAACCTCTTTTTTCTTCAATAAGCATCTTACCAGCTAAGAGCATGAGAACTAAAAATGCGGGCATAGCTACTCTTCCTGGGAAATCTATACCATTACCCTGCTGAAAAAAGGGAAGTGGTATTATAACGAGTATAGAAATCCAATACAAGGGTTCCTTGGCATATTTTGGAAACAGCAAAAATGCCAATATACCCCAAGAGAGCACCATAAATGCCACAAAAATCTTTATGCCGGGAAAAGCAATATAATGGAACTTTTGCCCCGCCTGGTTAGTGGCCAGATACAAGTATGTAAGCAGTACAACCGCCAAAGAGCCTACAATATTCTGGAAACTTAAGAACGATTTTAGCCAATCTAATGCACTCCTAAACTTGTGTTTCTCTTTCCACATTATGTAAAGTGTAAAGGGAATAAAGCCAACAAAACAGAAAGGACTGAGAAAAAGAGCGAAACTATGGAGAAACAGTATGTTCCTGGGATTGATATTATTAAGGATAATGAGCATAATAGTCCAGGCAGTCAGTGACTGGTTAAACACCCAATAAACAGAACCCAAATTACTGCTTGGATAAAGCCGCATCCCTGCCCAGAGATAATAACCTTCTTCTCCGAATTTCTCCAATGGATATTTTATTAATGCCCCAATAAAGAAAAGGGAACCCCACGACAAGAATAACAGTACTACCTTATAGTTAAACTTTTTAAGAAATTTACCTGTAAAATAAAGAGCCAAAAGCATACCCAGAACACTCCAAAGATATAAAGCAAACTTTCCAGCTTCAAAACCGAACCACTTTCCTACCAAGGCAGCAGGGAGATAATAACCCAAATAATAGGTCATCATGGTGGTTTTTCCCTCCAGGAAGTGGTCTCCAAAACCCTCTACCTTGTACATAACTGGCCATGGATAGTTTACTAAATCACGGAACATCCCGTTACGGTACAGGTGGTCGTCATTTTGGTACGTATACGTACCAATACCCGAGAAAAAAATTAAACCCAGTACAGTTACCAGTGTCCAAAAAACTGTTTTTCGGGAAATAAGAATAAACTGTTCGGGGTCTATTAGTCTCACAGCAAAAACAAAACTAACCAAGATTATCCCACTAAAAACAATAGCAGCAATGGTATTTAACCATAAAGAGGTAAACAATAAAAACGGGAATACTATATAGAAATAGCCCAAACGGGTCATCCAAAGGTCTATGGTTGATCTCATGCTATATTTTTTTCTTGCAATTGCGGTGTCGTTTTCTGCACAGGTAATTCTCCAATTTCCATTTCCCAACTCATAGAGGCTGCCAGTTGCTTCATCATCACCTGCAACTGAGCGGCGGCTATAGCCGGCAGCTCACTTTCCTCAGCCTTTTCCTTCATCATTCTTTTCGCCTCAGACAAAATAGATGTGTAATCCTCATTTCTCATCTGGTTCATGAAGCCTTGGTTTATATCGTAAAACTTATAGTCGGTATCTATAGATAGTACTTCAGCTGGGGCAAACTCTTCTATCACTAAGCGACGGGTATCTGGATTGCGACTAAACTTCATCTTAGAAAAGTCATATCCAACAGACACTTTTGCTTTTGCAATAATGAGAGCTTTGTTAGTGGTTTTAAATAACCCCCAGAAATCTTTCTTGGAATTATGATCGTATATCTCTGTAAAGTATCCTTCTGCTAAAACCACCTTAAAAACCTGCTCTATACGCTCCAAAAGAACATTGGCTTCTACCCTTATACTCTCTTGCTTATTGCTAGTAAGCTTTTTCCCGTACATCCAATTAAAGACTTGCCAAGCGGCAATGCCACCTACAACCAAAGCCACCACAAAAATGCCGAAATCCATATTTGTCCAGTTGAAATCCCGAAATATACCCGAGCCTATTAAAGCTAGTTTAACCAAATGGGTATGTATTGGATACAAAACTATGTATTTTTGTTGGAAACTTTAACAATGTGAAAGGCAATCTGGTAATAATAGTGGGGCCTACAGCCGTAGGGAAAACCGATTTGTGCGTAAAACTTGCACAGTTGTATAAGGCAGAAATACTTTCTTGTGACTCTCGCCAAATATATCGTGAAATGCACATTGGAACGGCAAAACCTTCTATTGAAGAAATGCAGGGAGTAGTACATCATTTTGTTGATTCTCTCTCTATTAACACCCTGTATAGTGCAGGCGACTACGAGCGGGACGTGGATAATCTACTAAAAACCTATTTTGTAGAAAATAGCTTAGCAATAATGACTGGTGGCACAGGACTATTTGTAAAAGCCGTTTTACATGGTCTGGATGATATGCCCGCAGCCCCAGAAGAAATCCGAAAAGCCCTTATGGAACAGCTTAATAGCGGAGACCTGGAAGGCTTACAGCGAATTCTTAAAGAAAAAGATCCTGAAACTTATGCTACAATAGACATAAGCAATAGCCAAAGGGTGGTACGTGCACTGGAGGTATGCATAAGTACTGGAATACCTTTTTCATCGTTTAAGAAAAAGTCTTTAAAGAAGAACAACTTTAATATTATAAAGATTGGACTGGAAAGACCAAGGGAAGAACTATATGACAGGATAAACCAAAGAGTAGACCTTATGCTGGAAAGAAATTTGGTTAAAGAAGTGGAAAACCTAATGCCCTATTCCCATACGAACGCCTTGCAGACTGTAGGCTATAAAGAGGTGGTATCTTATCTCAGACAGGAGATTTCCTACCCAGAAATGGTGGAACTAATAAAAAGGAACACC
>CAZBAV010000124.1:0-7510 GCA_964489955.1 uncultured Lacihabitans sp.
CGAAATGGATGCCTCAATAATGAATGGTAAAGACCTTTCTGCGGGAGCCATAACGGGCGTATCTCATATAAAAAATCCTATAAAAACGGCTCGAAAAGTTATGGAAAACTCTTCCCACGTTTTACTTGCAGGAAAAGGGGCAGAGGAATTTGCAAAATTACAAAACCAGGAATTTGCTGATTCTTCATATTTCTTTACTCAACCACGTTGGGACGGACTACAGAAAGCAAAAGAAAGGCAAAAAATGGAACTGGACCATAATGGGAAGTCTGGTTTCCTGTTTCGACCACAGGGTGAAGAAAAATTTGGTACGGTGGGTGCTGTGGCCTTGGACCAAAACGGAAACCTAGCGGCAGCTACATCAACAGGTGGCATGACCAATAAAAGATGGAACCGTATAGGGGACTCTCCCATTATTGGAGCGGGGACATATGCCAACAATGCTACCTGTGCCGTGTCTGCCACGGGCCATGGAGAATTCTTTATCCGAGCCGTGGTTGGATATGATATTTCTGCCATGATGGAGTACAAAGGACTTAGCTTAAAGCAGGCTTCAGAAGAAGTGGTATTGAAAAAACTAGTTAAAATGGAGGGCGAAGGTGGAGTAATAGCTGTAGATAAAGAAGGAAATATTGCTATGCCTTTTAATTCTACAGGAATGTACAGGGCCTCTATTGACACCAATGGCAGGGTACATATTGCCATTTTCAAAGACTAAGCTATGATACTTATCAAAGGCCTGAAACTCCCTGCTATAAATGGTATTGCCTTGTGGCCTTTTGTTTTCACAAAAAGCAAGAAGCCTTCTCCTGTTATTATTAACCACGAAAAAATACATTTACAACAGCAACTAGAAATGCTTATATTGCCTTTTTATATCTGGTATTTGCTTGAATGGCTGCTAAGGATAATGCAGTTTAGAAACCTAGACACTGCCTACAGAAATATAAGTTTTGAAAGAGAGGCGTATTCCAACGAACAAAACCTAGACTACCTAAAAAACAAGCAGATCTGGAGTTTTATTAAATACATATAATCTTAAAAATACTAAAGTGCAGATAATAATAATAAACGGCCCAAACTTAAATCTCCTTGGAAAAAGAGAGCCCGAAATCTACGGATATACAACCTTTGAACAACATTATGAAGTACTAAAAAACCAGTTCCCAAACATAGAGTTAGAGTATTTTCAGTCTAATCATGAGGGAGCTATCATAGATAAAATTCATGAGGTTGGTTTTTCGTATTCGGGCATTGTTCTAAATGCTGGGGGGCTTACTCATACATCTGTGGCTTTGGCAGATGCTATAGGCGGAGTAAAAACACCTGTAGTAGAAGTACACATCTCCAATGTACACGCACGAGAAGAGTTTAGGAAGCATTCATACATTAGCCCAAAATGCATAGGGGGAATCTTTGGTTTAGGCCTATCTGGCTATGGTCTGGCTATAGATTTCTTAATAAAAAAGGCCTAAGATTTACCTAGGCCTCTAAAGTTTAATCTTTATTATTTTTTTCGTAGAACTCCAAAAAGTTAGGTAATTCTTCAATTCCTATCTTCCTTCCTATTATTTCTAGTTTACTATTTAAGATATAGGAAGTTGGATAAGTAACAATATCATATTGATTTCTGAAATCATATCTGTGGTTTTCATCATAGAGGTTAAGAACGTCCTTAAGCCCATATTTTTCCACGAATTCTTCTGCAGCCTTTTTATCACCAGGTGCAGCTATATTCCAAACCCGCACACCATTTGCTTTATTCTCTGCATAAAACTTAGCCAAATGGGGAGCACTTTGTTGACAATGATAACAACCCGGATCATAGAAATATACAATAGTGTACTTTGGTTTTTCTGCATCCAACCTATATTCTTTACCATTAAAATCTTTAAGTAGTAAGTTAGGAAAAACTTTACCGGTCTCCACGTTCTTCATTACCGCAACTCTCTCTTTAAACCAAGTACGGAGTTCATCGCTAATCCAGTTTGCTTTCTTCAGATAATAGTTATCATATAAATGTATAACCACTGGATCCATACCCACCACCTGCGTATTGGCATATTTTTGGGTTAAGTAAGAAAGAGTGTATTTAAACACTTCTTCATTAGAAAACGATTGATCCAAAATCTTACTGGTTTCTTTCTTAAGCGAATCCGGCCTAGGATACACATAATTATCAAAATACTTCTCGAGTTTTAATTCCAGATAAGGAGTCTTAACCATACGTTCATCCGAAAAATCGAAATTTGCAAAATACTTTGCCTTATACAGTTGCAGGATTAATTCATTATTGGGCTTTCCATCGGGCAATGGCGGCACGTTTTGGGGTATTTCCGGATCCATGCCGGCTTTTATCATTTTAGAAGAAAAATAATCTGGATGTTCATTAGCCCTTTTCTTAATTTCTTTATCTAACTCTTCTTGCCAAGCACCCATTTTCACCCTGAATGCAGCCAGTTTACTCTCATCTTTTTCATCCTTGAACGGTTCCTGCAAAGCCTTAGCTTCTTCCATTTTCCCATTCATGAACTTGCGAAAAGCATAATAATGATTGTTTTCAGGAGACTTCTTAAAATTTACTGACTGTATGAAATTGGTAGTATCAAACTCCATGAAAATATCTTTCTCTTTACCCGAAACAAGTAGCTCAAAGTATTTAGATGATGAAAAAACAACTAAATACATACCGCCACCCCAGGGTTCTTCTTTGCTCTCGAAATTCAAAAGTCCCTTTTGGATCTTCGCCGAGTCTACCTTAATGAATTGCTTGTAACCCCTGTAGTTTGCCAAATACACATATTTAGAAGTATCCGGGACTGCGGTTTTTACTGTAAGCTTTATTTTATCCTGCCCCATGAGCGTACTAAAGCCTACCAAAACAGTTAAAAGGGTGAAAAAAATCTTTTTCATTTAAGAATTTTATTAAATCTGTATAAAAACAAAATTAGACAAAAGTTTACGCTTCTGTCTAATTTTTAACTATTTGTTAAGACCAATATTCTTTTATATACTCAAAATGTGTACCATTCTCAGTAAATCGTCATGTATAGGCTTTTGTTTTTTTATAGTATCAATAAATGGCGTATAAACCAATTCATTGTTTACAATACCTGCCATCACATTCTTCTGACCACTCATAAGACCCTCTACCGCTGCTAAACCCATTCTCGATGCCAAAATCCGATCATACGCTGTTGGAGAACCTCCCCTCTGCACATGGCCTAGTGTAGTTACCCTGATATCTAACTTATCACCAACTTGGTCTTTAATTTTACCGGCAATTTCTGTAGCGTGACCTTCCTCGTCACCTTCTGCTACCACTACTATGGATGATGACTTAGAGCGTCTCCAGCCATCCTTTAGTGAGGACACCACCTTCTTAAGCGGAGTGTGTGTTTCTGGCACCATAACTATTTCTGCTCCTCCACCTATACCAGACTGCACCGCTATATAGCCAGAGTCACGGCCCATTACTTCAATAAAAAATACTCGGTCATGCGAGTCCGCCGTATCCCTAATTTTATCTATTGCTTCCAGGGAAGTATTTACTGCGGAGTCAAACCCAATAGTATAATCTGTACCATATAGGTCATTATCTATCGTCCCCGGGCAGCCCACTGTAGGTAGTTGATATTCATTATAAAAAACCTCGGCACCAGTAAACGTACCGTTACCGCCAATAGCCACTAAACCATCTATACCATGTGATACAAGATTATCGTAAGCTTTCTTTCTCCCTTCGGGAGTTGTAAACTCTTTGCTTCTGGCAGACTTTAGTATAGTTCCGCCACGCTGCACTATATTACTTACTGAGCTGGAGGTCATTTCAAAAATATCTCCAGAAATCATTCCATTGTAACCTCTTCTAATACCGTAAACTTGTAGTCCATGGTAAATGGCACCCCTTACCACCGCTCTTATGCAGGCGTTCATGCCTGGAGCGTCTCCTCCTGAGGTGTAAACCGCTATCTTTTTCATAATCTTTTAATTTATCGGGTGCAAAAATACGGAGATTTCTGGATAGAAAAAGTTTAATTTCTTTTACCAAAAGGTCAAATTCCAAGATTATATTCGGCAAATCCAAAAAATACCCAAAAAAATACCATATTTTCACCCCTATTAGTTTAATAGGAATATTGCAGGCTTTTTATTAATATCAGGAAACTCCTTTTGCCTCCAAGATTGGATACTACGAGTTTCTATAAATTGCTCCGGCGAAGTTAAACTTGCCGCTATACAAAGGCGGGTTTTGGGGTTAAGTACTTTAAATAAAGTAGCCACCATTTGACTATTCCTATACGGAGTTTCCATGAAAATCTGTGTTTGGCCTTTCAGAGCCTCTTTCTCCAAAACCCTCAATTCAGCCTCCCTTTCACCCTCCTTTATCCCTAAATATCCATGAAAAGCAAAATTCTGTCCATTAAAACCAGACCCCATAAGTGCCAGTAGAATAGAGCTAGGTCCTACCAAAGGATTTATTCTTAAACCTAACTGGTGACCAGCCTCCACCACTAAGGCTCCGGGATCTGCTATACCAGCACAGCCCGCTTCTGAAATGATGCCAGCATCTTGCTTAAGATTAAGGAGGATATCAAATATCTTATCAAACTTGGTGTTCTTATCTACCTCATAAAACTTGAGATCGTCTATAACGATACCAGCTTTAAGCGAAGATATAAACCGGCGGGTAGTTCTAATATTCTCTACAAAAAATACTTTAAGGCTTTTAATTACCTCAATGCTATAGGGAGTAAGCACTTGCTGGTGGGTTTCATCGGCCAGCAGCATGGGCAGTAAATATATTTCAGGTTTTTTCATGGTTCAAAGATAGAAAGTTTTAGCAGGGTTTGATTTCAAATCCCATTAAGCTTTACACTTTTTAGTCTCCTTCCCAAACAAAGGTCTTATGACATCTAAATACCTGAATTTAAGAACCAGATACCCACTCATCAGAAATAACTATCCTCTTTAAACCTCCAATCCTTTTTAATTCTTCAGTAACTCAGTCACTTTCGCCGCACTGATTTCCGTAAAATTATTGATATAAAAGTCACAAGGAGGCAATTCTTCTATTATATGAGATGTAAGTACACCCACCACTTTCATACCGGCGTTCTTACCCGCAGAAACTCCCGAAAAAGAATCTTCAAACACCAAACATCTTTCTGGATCTACTCCTAGGTTCTGGGCAGACTTAAGGTATACTTCTGGATCTGGCTTGTGTTTGGTAACATTTTCACTGGCTAGTATAGACTCCATAGAAGACTCAAACCCAAGTGTACCCATCACCAAATCCAAATTTGCCCTTGGTGCAGATGTAGCCACTCCGGTTTTAAAACCAGAAGCTTTCAAATCGGCCAAAAACTCAAGAAATCCAGGTACGGGCTTTACATGTTCTTTGTAAATCTCACGAAAAAGACCTTCCTTCTCCTCCTCCATTTGCTTAAACTCCTCTCCCACTACTTCGCGACCTAAGAAATACCGTAAGATATAACTATTACTTTTACCAAACATATGGAGTTTAAACTCCTCGTCACTAGGATTTAGACCACGCTTCTCGAAAAACACACGAAACGCCAAAGAATGGTAAGGATTAGTATGGGCTATAACCCCATCCATATCAAATATTACTGCATAATTATCCATCTCGCAAAGTTACGGGGTATTTGGCTGGCTATCTCGCTCTTCCTTGTAAAATCACAAATCTTCTTCTTTGGGTGAAAATTTATTTCCAAAGACTTTTTTAGCATGTACATATCCCACCTAAATCAGATAATGACGGATCACCGTCTTCACCTGATAAAAGCGACTTCCACAAACATCTGCAAAAACCTAATTAGCTAACAAAAGTAACTACTATGAGGATCTTCTACAGAATTAGCAACACGACATTGCTATAATTTTTCCCTCCCAATTTCCGAAAACAAGTGTAAATCCTTGTAATTTTGTTACATGAAAGAAGCATCCATGGACCAACTAGACCCCAAAAATCACATTATCATAAAAGGGGCTAGGGTAAACAATCTCAAAAACCTTAGTGTAGCCATAAAAAGAAACTCCCTTACAGTGGTAACGGGTCTTTCTGGTAGTGGTAAATCCTCTTTGGCTTTTGATACCCTTTATGCCGAAGGCCAACGGATGTATGTAGAAAGTCTTAGTTCTTATGCCCGCCAGTTCCTGGGCCGCATGGAAAAACCAGAGGTAGATTATATCAAAGGAATATCTCCTGCAATAGCCATCGAACAAAAAGTGGGCTCTAAAAATCCACGCTCTACAGTGGGCACAGCCACGGAGATTTATGATTATTTTAAGCTTCTTTTCGCACGAGTTGGAGATACTCTCTCTCCCATAAGCGGCCAAAAAGTACAGAGAGACTCGGTTACGGATGTGATAAACTACTTATTCTCTTTCCCGGAAAATACAAGGGTGATGATATTCTCACCCTTAATCCAGAAAGAAGACCGTAGTTTACAAACCGAACTAGAATTACTCCTAAAAAAAGGTTTTACCCGTATACAAATTAAGGGCGAAATAGTAAACATAGAAGATGTACTTGAATTTAATGTAACTGCAGATCAGGTAAAAATCCTGATTGACCGTGCCGTTATTCATCCCGATGATGAAGACACACAGTTTAGGCTTTCGGATTCGGTGCAAACTGCCTTCTTTGAAGGTGAAGGCATCTGCCAGGTAACCATAAAAGCAGATACGGGAGATATTGAAAAAACATTCTCCGATAAATTCGAGCTCGATGGTATTGTTTTTGAAACGCCATCAATTAACCTATTTACATTCAATAACCCTTACGGTGCTTGTAAAACCTGTGACGGCTTTGGAAACGTAATGGGACTTAACCCAGATTTGGTTTTTCCAGATAAAAACCTTTCGGTCTTCGAGGGGGCTATAGCACCTTGGCGAAGCGAAAAAATGGGTGAGTTTTTAACTCCATTAATCAGAAACGGAATCAAGTTTGATTTTCCGATTCACCGCTCTATAAAAGATTTAGAACCGCATCTTTACCAGCTCCTTTGGGATGGCAATGAGTTTTTCACAGGCCTAAGTGAGTTTTTCAAGATGCTAGAGGAACAATCTTATAAAATTCAATATAGGGTTATGTTGTCACGTTATCGTGGCCGTACCTCCTGCCCGGACTGCCGAGGTTCAAGATTACGAAAAGATGCTTCCTATGTTAAAATAGGGGATAAATCTATAATAGACTTGGTTCTTTTGCCTATAGATGAGGTTGCAGCATTCTTTGATAATACCGTTTTAGATAACCATAAGAACCAGGTCTCTAAACGTATTTTAATAGAAATCAAGAACCGCCTGGACTATATGCAGCGTGTAGGCTTAGGCTATCTTACGCTTAACCGACTAAGCAACAGTCTTTCTGGTGGAGAAAGCCAGCGAATCAGACTAGCCACCTCTCTGGGAAGTGCTTTGGTTGGTTCCATGTACATTTTAGATGAGCCTAGCATTGGCTTACACCCAAGAGATACCGAAAGGC
>CAZBAV010000125.1:0-7492 GCA_964489955.1 uncultured Lacihabitans sp.
CTGCAGCCAATGCCTGTCCGGAAGTGGATCCATGTAACAGTGCAGACCCGGGACTTTCTTACTCCATAGTTTGTAACAGTAACGGTAGTTACAATATCAACTATGTAAGTGCAACAGGTACAGTGGTTACTTCATCTACAGGTGGTTTTACCAACCTGACCGGAGCTGTAACGCTTACCGTGAGA
This sequence comes from uncultured Lacihabitans sp., assembly GCA_964489955.1. GTDB lineage: Bacteria > Bacteroidota > Bacteroidia > Cytophagales > Spirosomataceae > Leadbetterella. The sequence continues at coordinate 186 of CAZBAV010000125.1, forward strand.
AAAGCGAACTGTACGACTTCTAAGACTATTCAGATAACGGCACCGGCGTGTGTGGCTTGCGAAAAACCGGTGTTGAGCGTCGGGGGGAACATAAACTGTACCACTACAGGGTGGAGCTTTAGCGTAAATAGTAACGGTACGGTCGTAGTACCGGCTGAGGCTACCTTAAACGGTAAAATTGTAAATGTACCATCATATGTTAGTGAGGTGGCAGTTCATGCTACTAACGCATGTGGGGAGGCTTCAGAAACCATTAGTGTAAATCGTCCTACTTGTCCTACACCGGCTACATGTGTGATTCCAATTACGTTAAATGCGGGTACACCTGTGACTTCATGTACAGGTATTGGTGCTGTGTATTCGGTAAGCTTCAGTTCTAACGGTAGCGTAACCGCAAGTGCAGGAACCATACAAGGAAATGCAGTGATTAACATTCCTATTGGAACTGCCGTAACACTTACAGCGAGCAACGCAACTTGTCCGAGCCAGGTGATTACAGTTAATTCACCAGCAAGTTTCACTTGTCCTACAGATCCGTGTACAGATAAGAATCCCGGTATCTCGTATTCACTGGCTTGTAACAGCAGTGGAACGTACAACATTAACTATACGGCTAATGCAGGTACAGTGGTGGTTTCATCGGCTGGTTCATTTACCAACCTTACAGGTAACGTAACCTTAACGGTAAGAGAAGCAGGCTGTGCTACTTCTAAGACTATTCAGATAACTGCACCAGAGTGTGTAATAACTAAATGTCCGGAAGGCGTAAAATGTGTAACCGTAAAAGTAACAAGAAGAAAGTAGAAATAGCATAAATTTTCCTGAGTTTGTTAGAAGTGATAAAGTGGGCTGTCCAGTTGGACAGCCTATCTTTTTTTTAACAAATAACGTATTTACATTCATGGGAATATCACGAGTCATGTATTACCTCAGTTCGATTATTAATATGTTTATTAACAGTGAAAAACACATAGAAACATAGAAAAAAAAGATAATTTTTTGAGTAAGTATAGACAGCTGAAGCTGTTCACATATACTGAAGCTTTGCTACAGTTCTATGTATACTTTATTATTGCTGATTTACAGATATTTAGATCTATGCATCTATATGGTTTTAATCGAACTCAGGTTATTAACAAAAACTTACCACTTTAATAAAAACATATTTCCTAACTCTATTTATCCTACGCACTCGGATTAATACTAAATATACCTATGGGGTACTGTTCTGCTACTATCTTAACCGGCTTAGGCTGTATGGTAAGGGCAGACTATTTAAACTAAGTTGGACCCAGACATACAAAACTTGAGCTTTTTCATGGAATATTTGAAGAGATTGAAGTTGATTTCGTAGTGGTCATCTCAAACTCAATTTAATTCTCCAAAGAGTTGTAGAAACTGGTTCAGGGATTCTCTATACGTTCTTCCTATAGGAATAGGCCGCCCGTTAACAAAAAGATTATTGATATCAAACTCTGACACCTTATTCAGATTAATCACAAAAGATTTATGAACCCGTATAAAATCAGAGCCCAGCATAGGAACCATATTTCCCAAACGCTCATTTATAACTGTGATTTTGTTCTCTGCACCTGTATATAATTTTACGTACAGTCCGTAAGCCTCCACATAGTTTATTTCACGTGTATCAAATCGCTGAAACTTACGTCCGGCCTTTAAATAAATACTGTAGTCAATACTATTATGTGATTTTATGATTGATTTACTGATAAACCTGTTTAACGAAAGCTGAAGCCGCTGAAAGCTATAGGGTTTGAGAATAAAATCAGCGGGGCTTCCTACATTATACGATTCCACCGCATTGTTAAGATTACTGGAGATAATGATAACTTCAGAAACCACTGGCAGGGTTTTTATGATATCAAAACCACTTCTCCCGTTTGGATCTGAAAGTGCAATATCCATAAACAAAATATCCACATTATGAGTCATTAAAAATGATAAGGCCTCTGAGTAGGTATGGAGTACCGCTATCGTTTTTAAAATAGGTATCTGATCCAGGTAAGTTTGTAATATCTGGCAGTCTTCAATACAGTCATCTACAATAGCACAGGTTTTTCGGTTCATACTTTAATGGGCTTTATAAGTTTACACAATGCATTCATACTGAATACTATCAAATATACAGACTTAAGATTAGAATCGGGATTCTAATAGTGCTAGTGCTTCAGTAGTACTTCTATTTAAAGTGCTCATTATTAATCTAAAACTACTTTTCACTATGATTTTGTCTCAAAACATACGAGAAACTTTAAGTGCATCTAATGTAACAAAAAAGACCATTCACGTGCCATGAGTGTCGTTAATGTAATTTTTCACTAAAAGTCGAATTATATTCAGAAATGGTAATGCATTTTTGCCCACTCATTCAGTGTTCCTATCCGTATACTGTCAAAATCTCATTTTGAAAGCCCTCTTTTACACTATTTATAACTGATTTATCACCCATTAATCTATCATCTTCAGTGAGGTATTTTTTTACTGTCATCGGTATTTTCTTTTCTTTTATGGCCTACAGCCAGAAGCAGCCCATAGACTCTCTGGAGTTTAAATCGTATGTAAGTGCTCATACAAAGTTTAGGCTATTAAATCTAGACTCCACAAAGTTTTATATTAACAAAATAGACTCTATGACTAAGGCTTACCCTATATCGGAACATAGATTTCTTTATTTCAATTATCTTGGAATTGCGAAGTTGAGGGAAATGAAATTGCCGGAGGCTTTACAAAATATAAAAGAGGCCGCCAGAATAGCTAAAGCCATTTCTAATGACAATGCCTATATTACTACAAAGATAAATGCAGCGGCTATCTATGGTGATATGGGTAATATTACTAAAGCCGTAACGGAACTACTTGAGTTAGAACAATACTTAAAAGCTACAGATAATTTAAAACATAAGGGGGTATCCGCCATGTACGGTAACCTTGTCAGGTATTATACACAGATGAAAGAATATACCAAAGCTCTGCACTATTCTTCACTATTGGCCAAATCAAGGAAAACCTACAAAGATTCGATTACTTATTACATAGCTGTTCAAGCTCTGTACAGAAGGACCAATAAAGCGAAAGAGTCTGTAAGGATGGGCCTTGAAGGACTCAAGAGGTTAAAAGATACAGACTTATTTCATAAGTATGAGCTAAACCACCAGACAGCTTACGCTTATTCATTGCTTAAAGAGTATGACAAAGCAAAACCACTTGTGAAGGAGGCTAGAGAGCTGGCAAAAAAACTCAATATGGAAACCAAGAATATAGATGTTTTGGAAGGTGAAATTAACTTAAAAACCAATAACCTCAAAACAGCTCTGGTCAAACTTAAGAGAGCCGATAGTCTGGCGGTTTTGGCAGGAATGGCCGACTTCAAGGTACGCACCACTGAAAACCTCTATCTTACCTACAAAAAACTAGGGGATTATCCTAATGCTCTCAAATACCTGGAAGAGCATGTACTATTAAAAGACTCTTCACAGGGTATAAACCAGCGGAAGGCTATAATAGAACTGGAGGCCAAACTTAATCTGAAACATAAAGAAGCCACCATATTAAAACAACAGAAGACCTATGAATTGCAAAAACACAAGACAGAAGAACAAAGAAGATTAAAATACATAATTTTGGCCTTTGCGATTGTCTTATTCTTATTACTTAGTTTCCTTTTTCAAACCTTTAGAAAGCTAGCCAGTACGACCAAAAGCCTTCTGGCCGAAAGAGAAAACCTGAAACAGGCCAATAAAACCAAAGATAAACTCTTTGCCATCATCAGCCATGACCTCAGAAGTCCGGTAAACACACTCATCAGCTACATGGAGGCTTATGGAGATCATCTTAATGAGGCTTATCGGGGTATAGCAAAGTCACTCAGTGGCTTACAACTAACCTTAAATAACCTTCTGGAGTGGGCCAGGTCTCAGATTGTAAACGAAATCCCAGCTCTTAACACTACAGATGTAGAAATAATTACTGACAGCCTAATTACTCAGTTCAAGACAAGTATAGATGAAAAAAATATAAAGCTTATTACACTTTATGGTCATAATAATTCAATAATGTCAAACGAGTCCTATCTGCAGATCATATTACGGAATGTACTCAGCAATGCCATCAAGTTTACTCCTGAGGGCGGATTTATCAAAATTACTACGACCGATACAGATGATGGTCTGAAAATTACTGTCAGAGACTCAGGTAAAGGAATATCAAAAGAAAGGCTGGAGCATCTTTTTGAGTTCCCGTCCTCCACACGGGGTACTATGGGAGAAGCGGGTACGGGACTGGGTCTCAGCTTAAGTAAAGAACTGGCAGACAAACTAAATATGGACTTTGAGATCCGTTCAAAAGAAGGGATGGGTACCGAGGTCACACTTATTCTGTCAGGAGTGATTGATACTGAATTAAGTGAGGACAGAATGGTGGAGTCGAATGATTTTAGATAATTTGACACCGTTTCATTTTTAGTTTCTCTACGTCAGGCTGAGCTGGGGGCACCCCGCCTCTAACATTGATTGTCACGTTTTTAATTGCTTTACTGGCCTTCGACAGGCTCGGGGACGCCTAGTCAGGCGGACATGACTCACACACTAGGCCGAGACTTCCTCTACGTCTGGCTGATACTTCGGCAAGCTCAGTATATCGAAGCCCCGTTTGGATACTTGTATTGATTTTCTAAAACTACTTTACTAGCCTTCTACAAGCTCGGGGAAGCCTAGTCAAGCGGACATGGTTCCCACATTAGGTCGAGACTTCCTCTACGTCAGGCTGATACTTCGGTCGGGCTCAGGACAAGCTGATCTCAGTATGGTTATTTATACCGATCTTACTGTAAATTAATTACCTGCCATCTGTTAGCCTTCGACAAGCTCGGGCTGACCGCCTAGTCAGGCTGACAGTATCCGGAATAATGTCAGACATCGCCAGGCAACACACGTCTGGATGATACTTCAGCCCCGTCTGGCTGATACTTCGTCAAGCTCAGTATGTCGAAGCCTCGTCTGGATATTTGTATTGATTTTCTAAAACTACTTTACCAGCCTTCGACAAGCTCGGGGACGCCTCTTCAGGCTGACAGCATGCGGTTGCTCATTACACTCATATACCTAAACACGTAGCTGATGTTAGTATTTCATACTTTCATGTCCACACCCTTACGCTGATGTAATCAGCTTTTCTTTTATCCGTCTCTAGCACTCCTTTTGCAGCACTTTTTTGCAGCGGCTCCTGAGCCGGACGTAACTTTTTTAAATCTATACTAGATAAACAAATGAAAGAATTTAACATCATCCTCGTATCCATAGTCACATTAAATGTGGGACTTAATTCTCAGAAAAGCCACTTCAGTCATCTTTAAACACAATTATCTACAATGTCAATAATTTAATAATAATATGAAACAAAACACTATACCCAAGACCCTCTTTTATAACCGGGGGGATGCCGGACACTCTCTGCGGAGCTGTCACTTTTTATGGAGTTTGCTATTTGTACTATTTAGTTCTGTTTTTTCGTACGGACAGACTACTCCTTGTATTACAAACGGAGTAACTAACGGTACATTTGATAATGGATTTACTGGCTGGACGGTTGTTGCGTCTGGATCTGGGGTTGTTAACACATGGTCTCCCGCATCACCAGGCTGGGTAAGAGGGATTGCACATAATGGATTGGGAGCAACTCTCACACAAAATATTAATAATGTTTACATTAATCCTGATGGTTATGTAAAAATTACATTTAATTTCGCTCGCATACTTTGTACTTCAGGATGTCCTAATAGAAGATCTAGTTTAGATATTTCGTATGGAGGTATAACATATGGTAGATTTCAGGCAGAGAGAAACCCCATGAGGATTACACCCATGAACGGTGCTATAATTGTTACCAATCCAACCGCTATTCCATATAGTGGAGTAGAGGCAAGAATTCATAGTAATATGGCTGTAGAAATACTAATTCCTACCACTAACACATCAGGTGAACTACAGTTCATTGCAAATTTAAACCTACCAGGTACTGACGCTGTTCTTGTTAATAATATTTACGTTGCATCGCATTGCAAATCCGACCTTTCGATAACAAAAACAGTTAATAACAATAATCCCGTAATAGGAAGTGAGGTACTTTTTACAGTAGCTGCTAAAAATAATGGTCCTCAGGATGCCAAAGGCGTAGTGGTTACAGATGTAGTACCGGCGGGTTATACGGTTCTGGCCGTAAATATACCGAGAGGTACCTGGAATGCTCCAAACTGGAATGTAGGAGATTTAGGTGATCAGGCTACTGCCACTATGACCATACGAGCTATAGTAAACCGCAGTGGTGGACACACCAATACCGCCACAGTAACCGGAGAGTATATAGATGTTAATACGGTAAACAATACGGCTGCCATAACTCCTAATGTACAGCTACCACCACCGGCACCTACCATATCTGGCAATGTTAACCCGCCGCTGACAGGCAGTCCTCTTACTTTAACGGCTACGGGTTGTGGTAGCGGTTCTGTACAGTGGTACAATAATGACACTCCCGTATCTACCGCTAATCCTTACACTATCCCGTCTGTACCGGCAGGCTCTAATTATACCGCTACCTGTACTTTAGGCGGGGTAGAGAGTGACCACTCCACTTCCATAGGTACGGTTACTAAGCCGGATGCCCCAACCGTGTCAGCTAGTCCTAATCCTCCGGCTTTGGGCAAACCAGCAGAGTTATTGGCTACCGGCTGTACAGGCGGGCAGACTATTTGGTACAATAATGGAGTAGAAGTACACCAGGGGGCGGCTTATCAGGTGACCTCAGTGCCTTCGGGAGCTAAGTATACAGCAAGATGTAAAAAAGACGATATACTAAGTGACCCTTCTCCACAAATCATAGCCGATAGTAAACCGGAAGCTCCGGTCATCAGCTCTAATCCTGCTAGTCCTATTGCAGGCAATACCGCTACATTTTCGGCTGCAGGATGCCCGGGTACCGTATCCTGGTACAATAATGGTACATTTTTAAGTACAGGGCCAACGTACACGGCCAGCATTCCCACCACTCCGGCACCCAATTACACTGCAAAATGTAGTATAGACGGCGTTCAGAGTGATGCTTCTAATGCTATTGTTCCAAAGATTAAACCGGGAGCTCCGGTGGTTTCGGTGAACCCTAGTCCGCCTATCGCAGGTCAACCAGCCACGTTTACGGCTACAGGCTGTAGTGGAGATGTAAAATGGTATAATAACGGTAGCCAGGTAGGTACGGGAGCTACTTATACAGCACCTGTGGTACCTTCAGGAGCC
>CAZBAV010000126.1:0-6781 GCA_964489955.1 uncultured Lacihabitans sp.
TATAGATAATTGTCTCTTTTGTCATCAGTCAGATGAACAAGCCCACCAAAAAGTATTGGAGCATTTTAATGCAAAGGTTATTTTGCAGTTAGGTCTACGTTTGGGAGAAGGCACGGGTTGTGCTTTGGCTTATCCATTGGTACAAAGTGCCGTGGGTTTCATAAACGAAATGGCCAGTTTTGATAAAGCCCAAGTGAGTAATAAACATCCATAAACTGAAATAGGAGTGGATTTGCTCTACTCCACCCTTGATGTTTTACACTCGAATTCTATTTCATCTGTTCTGGAATCATGAACCAGTCATAAAAATACTATTTCTGGACAGGCCTATAATGGGTGATTTATATACTGAGATTTTTGCACGGTAATTTATATCTGGAGCATGCTACCTTATGCAGATACGTAGGTCTTGCCAAAAACAAAGAACATATTGGCGTTCTGCTCTTTATCTGACTCTGAGAAGAAACTTTACCCTTACAGATTTATAGGAGTTTGCCCATCGTAAATCTGGATTATGTAGTAAAATACACAAAAAGGAACAGTGTGTTTTTAGCACTTAGGGATAATTTGGAAATACCAATTCAATAATAATTACTCAAGAAACCACCCACCAGAAAATAAAACTTCTGTCATTCACACAATCAAACCTGTTATACACGAAATCATTACTTATGATTCTCCGTAAAATGCTAGATAAGTATTACTTTGTTTCAATAATAAGGACAAATTGCAGCATTGAAAAACCGTATAATCATTCCAAAACAGGTACTTTGTTTAGACCGACTTACGTCGTGTCTATCTTAATATTCTGGTTTTAGGTGAAAAGTAGTAGTGGGTTTTACCTAGGGCTTGCTTTAGCAATGCTTTTTAATCTACCTAAACTGAAGCTAGATAATAGCCTTTTGATTTCTTATTAAATAAGCAGTTTTAAGAATTTTATAAAAAGTAAAAAAATGAAAACGCCCAAAATATTCTATGCATTTATTGCTTTAACGTTCTTACTAAGTACTCCGCTTCTGGCCACTACAAGATATGTAACACAGACCGGCTCAGGCAATATTTCAGGATCGTCTTGGGGAAATTCTTCCAACGACCTGCAGGCAATGATTAATGCATCATCAGATGGTGACGAAATATGGGTAAAGCATGGTACATATTATCCTACCGTTTACCCTAGTGGCTGTTCCGGATGCAGCTCTTCCAGGGATTATACTTTTTTTATGAAAAGTGGTGTTAAAATTTACGGGCAATTTGCCGGAACGGAGTCCAGTATTACTGAACGGGTATTGGGAGTAGGAGAAAGTGTTTTGTCGGGTGATTTGACCAACGACGGAATAAACACAAATAACGCTTACCACGTAGTCAGTTTTGTCGGTGTCTACTCTCCAACTACTACATTAGACTGTTTTACTATAAAAAATGGGTACGCAAATAGTAATTCTACTGTTACGGCTTTTTCCGGAACTGGATTGTCACGCAGCTACAACAGAAACTGGGGTGGAGGTGTGATATTTGTTTCTTCTCGCGGACAGTTGGTAAATTGTAGTATTGTAAACAATTATGCAACTTACGGCGGAGGGTTGCTCAACTCTAACTCTTCACGTCCCAGCATTCGGAATTCAATATTTGTAGCCAATTCCGCAGTAGACGGAGCCGGAATCTATAATCACAATATTTCCACGCCTTCAGTAATTTACACTACAATAGCTAATAATATAGCTTCAAGTGCCGGAGGCGGTATGTACAATTACGACAACTCAAATCCCGAAATTCATAATACAATCATATGGAACAATACGAGCCCGACTTTCAGCGGCATTGCAAATAATGGGAGTACACCTGTGGTATCATCTTCTATTGTACAGAATGGGAATTCTCCATGTTCAAACTGCCCTAACACGAATGGAAATGCAAATCCGCTTTTCAAAAATAGCTTAGACCCAGACGGCCCTGACAATATTTGGGGCTCTGCGGATGATGGGCTTGAACTTAGTGTCACCAGTCCGGCGATAGAGGCGGCTTTTGGAACACCAGTATCTGGCACTGATATTACAGGGCAGGTTAGGCATTTTGATAATCCGTTAAGATACAGCGATGGTTTTTTTGCTGATATTGGTGCTTATGAAAATCATGACATTAATCCTATCTTGATATATGTAAACGGGTCTCTCACTACAGGAGCAAACAATGGCACCTCCTGGGCAAATGCATTTAGGGGAGTAAATGCTCTACAAACCGCTCTTATTACATCACGAGAAGGAAACCACATTTGGGTAGCTGCCGGCACCTATAAGCCAACGGCTTACCCTACTGGCTGTGTTGGTTGTTCGTCAAACCGAGACTTCTCATTTCATCTGAAAGACGGCATAAAATTATTTGGTGGGTTTGTAGGTACAGAGACTAATATTAACCAAAGGTTTCTTAATACCCATGAAACCAGACTTGATGGAGATATCAATACTATAGGTGATGACACGGACAATGTGAGGCACGTGATCGTATCGGTGTCTGACAGAAACCTTACAGGCTTAGATGGTTTCACCATTTTAAACGGAGGAGACTATACCAGTTCGGGTTCTTCCTCCATTAATGTGGAATCACGAGAGTTGAAATACGACGAAGGAGGAGGAATAATCTCAAAAGTTAGCGAACTTTCATTAAGTAATATAAAGATTATCAAAAACAGGTCAAAGTATGGTGCAGGCTTGTTTATTTATATTACTTATACTGATTTAGATTTTGAAAACTGCTTTTTTAGTGAAAATATAGCTACAGAGAGTGGCGGAGGAGCATATTTTCTTAGTATCTCTTCCAGCATCAAACTAAAAAGATGTATTTTCGAGAGGAATCAAACATCGTATTTTGGAGGAGGTTTTTACAGTACAGTATCCAATATTTATGCTGAAAACAGTGTTTTCCACGGTAATACTTCAGGTATTTTAGGTGGCATGGGAAGTGCATTTTTTATTTCTCAATCAAATTTGGAACTTAACCATTGTACAGTATCTGGCAATATTTCAAATGCACCCACTCGAGAGGCCATTTATGTCGACCTCGATTCGGAATTTTCGTTTAATAATTCCATTTTCTGGGGAAATAACGATGGAGTTTCTCCAACAGGCTTAGGAAAGCACTCAAGTGCCATCATAAACGCCGAAAAATCCATATTTGAGGGCGGCATTTCACCATGTATATCTTGTCCTAATACGAATGGAAATATCGACCCTAAATTTGCCAATGTATTAAATGCCGTTGGTTCGGATAATATCTGGAAGACTTTTGATGACGGTCTTGTTCCTGCCGGTAACAGCCCTGCAATAAATGCAGGTACCGTAACACCATCCGGGAGTTTACTGAGCGACATTCGAAATGTTTCTAAACAAGGCTCAGCCAGAGAAATAGGTGCTTATGAGTTTCATCCTCTTCATGATTGTCTCAGCCAGCGGCTTCTGGCAGACAAACCTTTGCCATCGGGAACCTATCAGGCGGGTCATACGCTCTTGTCAAACGCAAATATCAATAGCGGAAGTGCGGTTACTCTAGTAACAAGTCGGGAAATAGTTTTGCTACCGGGATTCAAAGCAGAAAACGGAGCTGTTTTTACTGCAAGTATTGGCAGTAATTGTCTGTCGGGTATAGAGTAAGCAGTTGTTTCTTAAAAAAACATTTCGCAGAATCTTAATGTGGTATATTTGATATCGAATAGCTGTTAAAAAAAGGTCATTCAATTTGTTCATTATCCTTTAAGTTTAAATACGACTACCGATAGCATAATATGTATGTTATGCTAAATACTGCTTTGTGGAAGTTCTGGTTGAGTCGGTTTTAAATGAACAATAACGGTTCTATTTTGGCTCTTTTACAATAGACAGTTTTGATAAAGCCCAAGTGAGTAAAAAACATGCATAAACTAAAACAAGAATGGATTTACTTTTGTACGGCAGTGATGTTTTTCACCCGCATTCCTATTCCGTTTCACCTGCCTTGGAGTAATGAAATCATGAACCAATCGCAGAAATACTATTCATGGACCGGCCTTATTGTGGGTGGTGTATATGCAGTAGTCTTTTATTTTGGTCAATTGCTCTTTGGAAATGAAATAGCCATCATTTTGGCCATCATATCGGGTGTGTTACTTACAGGAGCGTTTCATGAAGACGGATTCACTGATGTGTGCGATGCCTTCGGTGGCGGTTACGGGAAAGAGAAAATACTTACTATCATGAAAGACAGCCGTATTGGAGCTTATGGCACGGTGGGTATTGTTCTCATACTTTTACTAAAATACCAAAGTTTGGTTCAATTAGCCTATTCGGTACCGATTGGTCTTATAATCTTCATTTTCATTTTTGCTAATGCAGCCAGCCGTTTTATTGCAGCTACCACTATTTATACCCACCAATATGTGCGTGACACAGAAAGCAGTAAAGCCAAACCCGTAGCAGACCAAGCTTTGCCGTTTTCTGCCTTGTTTGTTGGTTTTGTTGCACTTATAGTATCTGTGGCAGCTTTTAATTCCTGGGTTTATTTAGTAGTACTTCCCATTGCATACCTTGCAAAAATGGCATTGGCCGCTTATTTCAAAAAGCACATTGGTGGTTACACTGGAGACTGCCTAGGGGCAATCCAGCAGGTTTCTGAAGTTGTAATTTACTTAGTCGCATTATTGGTATGGAAATTCACATTATAAGACATACCAAAGTGGCTGTGCCAGACAGTGTTTGTTTTGGACAAACCGATGTGGCTTTGCGTGAAGAATGGGAACAGGATTTAGGAAAAGTGCAGATAGACGCTCACTATGATGCGGTTTATAGTAGTCCGCTAAGTAGATGTACACTGCTGGCAGATTTTTTTAAGCTGGTATACCAAAAAGATTCACGTCTTAAAGAAATGAATTTTGGTGTTTGGGAAATGCAAGCGTGGGATGCCATCCCTTTGGAACAAATCCAACCCTGGTATGACGATTTTATCCATATTTGTCCGCCTAATGGAGAGAATTTGTTAATGCTAAGAGAGAGGATAGATGACTTTTGGAAAGAAATCCAAGAAAAGCATAATGATCAGAAAGTGCTGATTATAACGCATTCAGGCGTTATTCGTATTTTATTGCAGTTAGTCATGGAGTTTCCTCTTGGAAACCTTTTTGTAGTTCAGCCCCAGCACGGTAAGAAAATAGTTTTAACTCACCAGTATGGAATCTGGAAATGGTTAGAGATGAATAAATAAAGGGTATACCAGGTTAGATATTTAAGCGAAACCTGACGGAACAAAACAGACGTAGAACTTCTGTATATTGAGGTGGTTGCAAAGTCCTATTATTCTGTAGTAAGTAAGATAGTGAGGATTCTGAGTTTAAGTGAATGTTAATAAGGGTTTTACTTTTATTTGCCCGGACTACAGTCTTTTTAACAGCACTATTGCCCTGTTTTTAATCAACAGGAGATTTTATTTCTTAAAAACCTTTGCACCTTTTTTATTTCTATCTAGATTTGTCTTTATTTAGATTAAATACAAATACAGTTAATGAAAAAAGCATCCATTTTCGCCTTTTTGCTAGGAGGTATCGTTGCCGTTTCTTCTTGTAATAAAAGTGCTTCTGAATCTGAGGAGGTAAAAAAAATAGTTTCACTTAACGGGGCCATTACCGAAACCATTTCTGCTTTGGGTGGAGAGGCCGAGATTGTGGGGGTAGATGTAACAAGTACTTTTCCCGAAACCGTTAAAACTACGGCAACAGACCTTGGTCATGTAAGGGGTATTACAATAGAGCCGGTGGTGGCATTGCAACCATCCTTAATATTAGCCACAGAAAAAGACATTAATCCTGAACTGCAAGGTAAGTTTAACGATTCTGGTATAGAAACTAAGCTTCTTACGCAAACATATTCTGTACAGGGAGCAAAAGACCTTATTAATGAAATTGCAGGTATCCTGGGTAAGAAAGATACTAAGACGCTTACTGATAAAATTGATGCAGATATAGCACAAATAAAGACTTTTGAAACAAAACCAAAGGTGCTTTTCATTTATGCCCGCGGTGCAGGTACACTACAAGTGGCTGGTGAGAAAACGCCTTTTGAAGAAATTATCAAAATAGCCGGTGGAGAAAACGCAGGTAAAGGTTTCGAAGACTTTAAGCCGCTTACGCCAGAAGCTTTGGTACAGGGTAATCCAGATGTTTTGCTTCTGTTTACCTCTGGTATCGGTAGCTTGGGTGGTGTAGAAGGTCTTTTGGCTGTACCTGGTATTGCTCAAACGAATGCAGGAAAAAACAAAGCGGTTATAGCGTTAGATGGGGGCTTGCTTTCTAACTTTGGTCCTAGAGTGGGCGAAGCCGCTCTTTTACTGAACCAAGAATTGGCTAAGTTTGCCAAATAAGAGATTTGAAGAACAAGCTGCCCATATACATCCTTATTGCATTGGTACTACTACTGGTTTTAGTAGTGGTATCGTTGCATACGGGTGTATATAAATTTAATACGTCTTCCGTTTTAGGTTTGCTTTGGGGAATGATCTCGGGGGATGCTTCGGTAAATCCTACGGATGCATATGTAATAGGTCAAATCCGTTTGCCTAGAATTATTATGGGCATTTTTGTAGGTAGTGTTTTGGCGGTTTCGGGTACTTGTTTACAGGGACTTTTTAAAAATCCACTTGCCATGCCCGATGTTATGGGTATTACAGCAGGAGCTACACTTATGGCGGCCATCTCCATAGTTTTGGGTGCTTTTTTTCGTGCATTTATTCCGATATAATTTCTGGCTAGAAGTTTTCGCTATCT
>CAZBAV010000126.1:6791-7463 GCA_964489955.1 uncultured Lacihabitans sp.
GCATTTATTCCAGAATATCTTCATTTTTCTTTAATAAGTGTTGGTGCCTTTATAGGAGCTTTGGCTACTACATCTTTGGTTTATAAAATTTCCACCTCTAGTGGCAAAACCAATGTAGCTCTTATGTTACTTTCTGGGGTAGCCTTAACGGCCCTTTGTTTTGCCATAACAGGTTTTATGATTTACTTAGCAAAGGATGATCAATTACGTGATCTTACTTTTTGGAATTTGGGAAGTTTGGGTGCGGCTACATGGAGCAAGAATCTTATTTTGGGTGCTGTTATGCTAGTGTCGTATAGTATACTTATTACCAAAGGAAAAGCTCTAAACGCTATGATGTTGGGCGAAAAAGATGCCGAACATCTCGGGGTAAATGTGGAGAAGATAAAAAAACAAATAGTGGTTTTGGTAGCACTTATGGTAGGTACATCCGTTGCTTTTTCAGGAGGTATTGGTTTTGTCGGACTTATCGTTCCATATATTCTTAGGCTTTTGTTCAAATCGAATTACGCGGTAATTTTGCCCCTATCTGCTATTCTGGGTAGTGTTTTATTACTTGTAGCCGATACCATAAGTCGTACCATTGTGGCTCCCACCGAGTTACCTATAGGAATTATTACAGCCTTTTTGGGTGCTCCTATATTTATAGCCATTCTTATCCGTTATAAAAAT
>CAZBAV010000127.1:0-7323 GCA_964489955.1 uncultured Lacihabitans sp.
TTTTTTGCATAATCTAGTACCTGGTAGTAGCCTGTCATCCATGCGGGCATTTTTTAAATCCTGCCAGGTAGAGCTTGGTTTTTCCAATTCCATCTTAATGTGGAACTTTCCATTTTTTGGGTCAGGAGTACTTACTTCGAAATGTACCTTCTGGGAAAGAGCCGGTAAAGAAAAAAGCAGTAGTAGTATCCAAGAAAGATTTTTCTTCATAGTCTATAAATTAATTTTGATAGGGAAGGTAATCCAATAATAAGAAAAGAAGATGCGAGGGTGAAAAAAAAAGTATTACTGGTTAATTTTTGTTCTAGGCTTGCCGCTTCAAGCATCAGTTTGGCCCTTTCATCCCCAAAAAGTTCATTTTTATCCAAAACAAAATTTGGCAACGAAAAAAAACCTGTATTTTTGCACAAACCATACAGATACATGGAGGAAGAAGAATTAGAACTTACTAAGCCCAGATATTCCGAAGACGAAAAATATCGGATATTTGACAAAGAGTTTATGCCACAAATAGACTCCATGTATAACTTTGCCTATCGTCTGACAAACGACGAAGACGATGCCAATGACCTTCTGCAAGATACTTACATGAAGGCATTTAGGTTTATTAACTCCTTCCAGCAGGGAACAAATGCAAAAGCGTGGCTTTTCAGGATTCTGAAAAACAGCTTTATTAATGATTACCGTAAAAAGAGTAAGGAGCCTTCTAAGGTAGACTATCAAGAAGTAGAGACTGTGTACAATTCTACAGAGGACGCAGAGTACGAAAGCACTACTGACCTTAGGATAGAAGCAGTCCAAGATTTGATAGGAGATGAGGTAGCTACGGCCCTCAATAGCCTTCCTGTTGATTTCCGTACAGTAATAATACTTTGCGATATAGAAGGCTTTACGTATGAAGAAATGGCCAAGATTTTAGACATACCTATTGGTACTGTGAGGTCAAGATTACACCGTGCAAGGAACTTATTGAAAGAGAAATTACGTTCTTATGCAAAGTCCATGGGATACAAGGAACTGAGGTAATCAAAAAATTAAACATTATGGAAAATGGCTTCTAGCTCGGAAACACAGGTAGGTAAAGAACAAGACAAATGCAGGGAGATAGTGCAGTCTGTTCTAGATGGCAAGGTAACTTTAGAGGAGGCAAAATCTGATATGGAGGATTGCGACAAAGCTGATAAGTTGGAAGAAATAATTAAGGACTGCCTTAAGAATAAAGTAGAGAAGAAGTGTTGTCCTGATAAGATTGTGCAAGAGTTGAAGCTGAAGATTGGTATAGCCACCTTGGTTTTAATAGGCGTAGTTATCAAAGCCAAAGTTATCCAAGAGCTTATCTCAGTTTCTTAACAAAGAATAGAATTAAAGACATTTAACCACCCTCAGGTGGTTTTTTTTTAACCAAAAATGAAAGGTAAAGCAATTATATTTTGTGCTCCCTCGGGTTCCGGTAAAACCACCTTGGTGAAGCATCTTCTAGAGTGCCATGATAACCTAGGGTTTTCAATATCAGCATGTACCCGTGATAAGCGGGGCAGGAATGAAGTACATGGCAAAGATTATTATTTTTTATCTATTGCAGAATTTCAGGAGAAAATAAGCGAGAAGGCGTTTGTAGAATGGGAAGAAGTGTATCCCGGGGGATATTATGGTACGCTAAAGAGCGAGGTTGAAAGACTTTGGTCTGAGGGAAAGAACGTTATTTTTGATGTAGATGTAAAGGGCGGTTTAAAGCTTAAAGAGTATTTTCAGGATGATGCCCTTGCTATTTTTGTAAAAGTGCCATCTATTGAGGTTTTAGAAGAAAGACTGAGGAGCAGAGGTACAGAAACGGAAGAAAGCCTCTCTAAAAGACTATATAAAGTACAGTTTGAGATGTCTTTTCAGGATCGGTTTGATGTAGTTTTGGTTAATGATAACCTGGAAGAAGCACAAGTAAAAGCCGAAAAACTGTATACGGGTTTTGTTTCGGATAGTTTACAGATAGAAGAAAAGCCAATGAAAGTATGAAAATTGGACTTTTTTTTGGTTCTTTCAACCCCATACATGTGGGACATCTCATTATAGCCGAAACCATGGCTACCAGTACAGATATTGACCGTGTGTGGTTTGTGGTTTCGCCACAAAATCCTTTTAAAAAGAATAATTCCCTCCTGCATGAGTTTGACCGCTTAACTATGGTGGAGCGTGCCATAGCGGATAATTTCCGTTTACAGACTTCAGATATTGAATTTAGTCTTCCCAAGCCAAGCTATACAATAGATACTCTCACCATTTTGGGAGAAAAGTACCCTGAGCATGAGTTTGTGCTTATTATGGGAGAGGATAATCTTGTTCAGTTTCAGAACTGGAAGAATTACGAAAAGATTTTGGAGTATTTTAATCTCTATGTTTATCCACGGCCTAACACGCCTGAACATCCTTATAAAAACCATCCCAAAGTAAAATTTGTGGAAGCCCCACTGCTTGATATTTCCGCCACATATATCCGTAAACGATTGGCAGAGGAGAAAGGTATTACCTACCTGGTTACAGAACCTGTAGAAGCTTTAATAAGGCTAAAGAAATATTACATGTAAGGAGAAGCGAATCTTCTTCAATCACCTGCCAAAAATGTGCGGCTCAAAGGCTAGCAATGGATTCAGTTAGCCAGAATGCTCTTTCATTATCATAGAAATGTTGCATTTTGCTTAGGAACTATCTACTTATGATGACTAATTCTTCTAAGGTTTGTACAAAATAAGGTAGGC
Source organism: uncultured Lacihabitans sp. (assembly GCA_964489955.1). Lineage (GTDB taxonomy): Bacteria > Bacteroidota > Bacteroidia > Cytophagales > Spirosomataceae > Leadbetterella. The sequence goes on from CAZBAV010000127.1 coordinate 2,751, forward strand.
TTTTTTCTGTGGAGTAAAAAACAGACACGTTTTGTGAGACTGAGCAAGGGCAGGTTTTACAAAACATACCTTTAATAGATATTTAAGCTATTCTGATAAAAGAAAAATTTTAGAGTATTAATCTATCGTCTAGATATCTCTGTAAGGTGCATATTAGTGTACATGAATACAAATATGAAGTATTGGTTTACAATATTTTTCGGCTGGCGGGTTTAGAACGCATTTTCTCCGTATTTTTGCCTCTTACATGTTTGCTTTAATTCTATGGATACCGTAAAAGAATTGGCTATGCAGTCTGCTCTTACACCAAAGGAGTCACCTTTGGCTATAAAAAGTGGTGGAAAATCTGTGTGTATTGGTTTGCCAAAAGAGCTGTCGAAGTATGAAAACCGAGTTGGGCTAACCCCAGATGCGGTAGCTTTATTGGTAAAAAACAATATTCAGGTGCAGGTAGAAACCGGGGCCGGAGAAGGGGCAAACTTCCCTGATAATAAATACGCAGAGGCTGGTGCAGAAATTGTCTACAGTCATAAGGAGGTTTTAAATAACGATATTATCTTAAAAATAGAGCCTCCCCGCAAAAGTGAGTTTGGGTATATGAAAGAAGGATCTACGGTTATCTCGACTATAGATTTACCAAATTTATCAGTGGAGTATTTCAAGGAGCTTAATGAAAGAAAAATAACAGCGGTAGGTTTTGAGCTGATTGAGGATAAGGCGGGAGAGTTTCCTGTTATCAGAACTATAAGTGAAATTGCGGGTACTTCAGCCATACTTATCGGCTCTCAGTATTTGAGTAGTGCCAATAAGGGACAAGGTGTGTTATTGGGTGGGATTACTGGGGTACCACCGACCAATGTTGTGGTAGTAGGGGCGGGAACCGCTGGGGAATTTGCAGTGCGTTCGGCATTAGGTTTAGGGGCAAATATTAAGGTGTTTGACCGCCAAACCTACCGTTTGCGTAGGTTACAATATGCAGTAGGTGCAAGGGTCTATACCTCTATAATAGATTCAGAAAACTTAGCTGAGGCTTTAAAAAGTGCCGACTTAGTTATTGGAGCTTTGCGGAGCGAGTTTGGTTTTGCTCCTATGGTTATATCTGAAGATATGGTAAGCCAAATGAAACCTAATTCTGTAATTATAGATGTGGCTATTGATACAGGAGGATGCTGCGAAACTTCGGAGCTAACTAACCACGAACGGCCTACCTTTAAAAAATATGATGTTATACATTATTGTGTACCGAACATAGCCTCCCGTTTTGCCCATACTGCAAGTATAGCCTTAAGCAACATTTTTTCTCCTTTGTTATTAAAAACGGCCAACGTTGGAGGAATCGATGCCATGATACTCCATAATAAATGGTTTATGAAGGGCGTAGTAACGCATAAAGGGAGTGTAACCAATCTTAACCTGGCCCGTAGGTTTAATCTTAGGTACAAAGATTTGGGATTAATTATTTCGGCAGGATTGTAGCGTAAAGATGTTTTGAAATAAATGATTGTAAAGGGGAGTCCTGGTTTAAAAGTAATTGGGGAAATTGTGATTCTTTTATAAGCTGATAGATATATACCTGTTAAATAGACAATTATGATAAATCATAGTAATGAAAATACCTTAATGGATGATGCCAACTCACCAGAGGTGAACAAAAGGTTAATGGGCAAGGTGTCTTCCGATTTCATAAAAGTTGCAGACCATTTAAAGGAATCTTCTTACCAAATCAGAAAGAGGGGGTATAGTCAATTCCCGGTTTTTGTAGTAACGGAAAATGAAATAGACTTAGGTGTAACCCTATTCCAAAAGAAAGACTTCCAGACGGTATATGAGTACAAAGCATGTTTCTTCGAAGAATTTGTCCAGCGTGGCATGATAGGGGAAGAATCAAGAGAGCTTTTCTCGGAGAATTTCAAAAATGCAGATGAGTACTGTTGCTTGTTTGTACTAGATGGAGACTTTGCAGGTTTTATATATTTACCTTTTCCTGAGGAACAATAACCCAATCTTAAATACATGAGTAATAGACGTAATTTCTTAGTAAAATCTCTTTTATCTATCCCTTTAATTCAGGCCTGCACCAATCCGGGCAAAACTGTAAAGAAGCCCATAGTAATCAGTACCTGGGATAGTGGTATACCCGTAAACGAGGCTGCTTTTACAGTTTTAAAAAATGAAGATGGCAGGGCTTTAGATGCCGTAGAAAAAGGGGCAATCCATATAGAAGACGAAATCAATTGTTGCGTTGGTTTAGGAGGAAATCCGGACCGTGATGGCTATGTAACTCTTGACGCCTGTATCATGGATGACAAAATGAACTGTGGTGGAGTAGCTTTTTTAGAGGATATAAAACACCCCATTTCTGTAGCCCGAAAAGTAATGGAAGATAGCCCGCATGTGCTTCTTGTGGGAGAAGGAGCCAGAGATTTTGCACTAAAGAATGGTTTCACTGCCGAGCCCAAAGAGCTGTCTGCTGATGCTCAGAAAACGTACACCGAATGGCTAAAGAAATCGGAATACAAACCAGTCAAGAATATAGAATTGGAGCAAAATAAAGCTCTCCAAAAGAATAGTAATGCAGCTGCACCTGCCCGTTTAGAAAACGGTGACTTTAACCATGATACCATGGCTCTTCTGGCCTTAGATCAGGCGGGTAACTTGTCTGGTGCCTGTACTACTTCTGGTATGGGTTTCAAGATGCGTGGCAGGGTAGGGGATTCGCCTATTATAGGTGCGGGTTTATATGTAGATAATGAAGTTGGTGCGGCTACCAGCTCAGGACAGGGCGAAGAAGTAATACGAATCTCTGGTTCACATTTGGTAGTGGAGTTTATGAGGCAGGGGAAGTCTCCTGAGGAAGCCTGTAAATTGGCTATAGAGAGGTTGGTTAAAATAAATCCTGAGAAAGCAAAGGATTTTCAAGTTGGTTTTATTGCCCTCAATAAATATGGAGAGTATGGATCATATGCTGTAAACCCGGGTTTTGTATTCTCTGTAACTACCGAGCCGGGAAAGGGAGAGATCATCAAAACAAAAAGTTATTTTAACTAAATCCAGTAGCCAAGACATAAACTTATTCACATGAAATAGTTATAAACTGTCGATACTCAGTATTGGGAAAGCTCATGATAAAGGTGTCCCATGCTGATGCTTAAGACCAGATAGCTAAAACTTCTAAACAAATGAAAAAAACAATCAACCTTTTAGTCCTTCTATTTACATTTTTTACAACCCAGGCCCAATACGAGGCCAACTGGGAAAGTCTTGATAAACGGCCGGCTCCCAGTTGGTTCCAAGATGCCAAGTTCGGTATCTTTATACACTGGGGTTTGTACTCTGTTCCTTCTTGGGCTACTTTGTCTAATGCAGATGGTTTTGGAAGCGGATACTCAGAGTGGTATTGGCAAAGACTAAACAACAAAGACCTGAAAATCCACAAGGAGTTTTTAGATTTTCATCAAAAAAACTATGCCGGGGCACCTTATCAGGATTTTACAAAGAGTTTTAAAGCCGAGCTCTTTAATCCCGATCAATGGGCCAAAATATTTAAAAATGCGGGTGCAAAATATGTAGTTTTAACGTCCAAGCATCACGAAGGTTTTCCACTTTGGCCGGATAAATTATCATGGAACTGGAATGCGGGTGATGTGGGGCCACAAAGAGACCTCCTTGGGGATCTTACAAAAAGTGTACGTAATCAAGATATGAAAATGGGGTATTATTACTCGCTTTTCGAGTGGTATAATCCAACTTACCAGACCGACCTAAATGCGTATGTTGATAACCGGATGTTACCACACATGAAACATTTAGTAGAAACGTATCAGCCAGATATTTTGTGGGGAGATGGAGAGTGGGATCATCCTACTGCAAAATGGAAAGTAGAACCCTTTATGGCTTGGTTGTTTAATGAATCTAAAGTAAAAGATAATATAGTAATTAATGACCGTTGGGGAAATGATACCCGTAATAAGTATGGGACTTTTTATGCCACAGAGTACTCAGAAGACATTGCAGGGATAGAAATAAACAAACCTTGGGAAGAATGCCGGGGTATCGGAGAGTCTTTTGGATATAGTCGTAACGAGAATTTAGAAAACTATCTTTCCAGCGAGAAACTGGTGCACATGTTAATAGAAATTGTATCCAAAGGTGGGAACTTACTTCTTAACATAGGGCCACGTGCAGATGGCGGCATTCCTGTTATTATGCAGGAAAGACTGGCTGAAATAGGTGCTTGGTTAGATGTGAACGGAGAGGCTATTTACGGTACAAGGAAACTACCAAACGCTCCGAAAAAAGATAAAGTGTTCTTCACAAAAAAAGGAAGTGATATCTACCTCATAACTACTGAGTGGCAAGATAAAATAGAAGTAGACTTACCTGGGAAACCTAAGAAAATATCACTTTTGGGTGCTGATGCCAGGGTAAAACACGTTCAAAAAGGAGCTAAACTTACTATACAAGCCCCATCTTTAAGTCCGAAAACAAACCCATGCGATTATGCCTGGGCGTACAAAATTGAATATTGATATTGGTAAACAAACGTAAAATATTTAACGATCCGGTATATGGT
>CAZBAV010000128.1:0-7197 GCA_964489955.1 uncultured Lacihabitans sp.
TATACTACGTTTATATACATCAAACAATTATTTATCATGAAAAATTACCAACTGGTTCTGTTCATGATAATATTTAAAACTAAGTATTATTCGGGAATTATGCAAATCAAAGCGGGAAGTTATCAACTTTTAGGAAATAGCTATCACTACTAAATCATTTACACACCCTCTGCTAAACCTAAAGCTTAGTTATCCCCTCTAAATCCCTTCACTTTTAGCTGTTCTCTTTCCGTTTTTCACTTTTAGTTTTTATCTTTCCCCTCTCAGCACCTTATCCAGCGTAACCACAAACGGTAGGCCCGGCTTTTCACGAGGCCTTGCTTTGATAACCTGGTATTCTTCAAAATCTTTAAAAGAAACGCTGAGGTCTTCCCAGTCTTTACAAGGTTCTATTTCTATTATAAAGTAATGATCGCTGCTGGGCTCAGAGGGGTACTCTTTTTGAACCAATGTTTCTTTTGATCCTATTTCATGAGAAGTGCTTTTCAGGGTATAGAGTAAGGTTGCTTTGTCTTTTCCGGCCTCTCTAAGAAGGGGATAACGGGACGATACAAAATCCGTTTGGGTCAGGAACTTAGAGGTAGTACTGTCTACCCTGAAGTTATAGATTCCGTTTGATTCACACCAATCCAGATGTTCTTTCGTTTTGGCATAACCTACGATTACATTCACCTGTGTGATATCCGGTTTTTCTCTTTCCATCGCATAGGGAAGGGGCTGCTGATACGCAAGGACAGGTTTCTTCAAGATAATAGCGGGCCTAAACTTCGTAGAGGCTTAGCTTGCAGAGCGGCTAGGTTTAGCTGTTTCCCGCGTAGGAAAATTTACCATGATAAAATTAACCTAAGTCCTCTTATTTTTCAATTCTTTTTCTGGAGCTAAAGTAAAGGGAGAGCGGGTATTGGTATGCTAAAATCTTTTTCACAACCTACTAGAAGTCTCATTCACTGTATTTTCCTTGTACTTAGAGCTATTTAGCTTACCAAAATTATACTTTACGGCAAAAGATACGGTGGGTGTATTACCATAAAATGTACCTGTTGATGCCACTTGCCTGTACGTCATTTTTTGTACATAATCCATTTGTCTGAAGAGATCATTGTAGCGAATGGTAAAATCAAAATCAGAAATAGTTGATGTTAAACCCAGATTTATCAAGCATATGGCATTGTTTTCATATAAGCCCTCAATACGTTTTGTAATGAAGGAGCCATCCAGCAAAAAGGTTAAATACTTCCACAGACCATAACTGTTATTACTTGAAACGTACAGGTAGGGTGTAGAGTTTTTCATTACCGCTAGAGGATCCTCTATTTTGTCGTAATTTATAGAAGTACTGTTTTGAGATTGCCATTTCTTCCCCCTAAATGAAAAATCCACGCCCAAGTTTGCTCCCAATTCTTTGTCAAAGTTAACCATGGTAAATTTTGAAATATTCAGGTTTTCATCGTAAACCAAGGTATAGCCCATTGGGTTTCTTGCAGAATAAACAGATGCGTTCATAGACCATTTTTCAAAACCTGCACTAAATGAGAGAGTATTGGTATAAGTAGGAATTATATATGGGTTTCCTACATATTCAATATATGGGCTTCCGTATAAACCACCAGAAGACAAATCGCTATAATTAGGACGTGTAATGCTTTTTCGGAAATTTATGGTGTACGTATTTTGGTCACTTTTATTAAAACTCACTTCGGCATTAGGAAACCAATCTATAAAATGCCTTTTGATTTTGGTCAGGTTTTCTATTTCATCATACCCTTTTGCATTCGTGGTTTCTAAACGTGCTCCGCCTTTAAATTGCCATTTTTTTGCATTCACCCCAATGTTTAGATAAGAAGCTACATTGCTTTCCTTAAAATTGAATTTGAATAACTCTACGGACTGATGGTGTTGATAATCAGTAATGTTACTGATTTTAGTTTCTGCACTTGTTAAGCTTCCTCCCACCTCTAAAAGATAGTTTTCGCCAAGTTTTTTTTCTGCGTCAATTCTTCCCGAATACACATTCCCACCGTAAGATTGGACTCTTAACTGATTGAATTCATAGCCCGAATCATTGTAATTGTTAAAGAAGTTATAATCTACATCCTTACTCTCTCTCTTAAATTGGAAACCAGTAAAGATATTGGCATTAATTCCGGGTATTTTCTTGTTATAATTAAAAATGGAGTTGATGGTTGTCCTGTTTCCGTTTGCTTGGGTGAGGGTTTTAATAAAGTCCGAAACTTCATTTTGGGAATAATCTGTAATCGTATTATTATCTCCTTTGTCAGGTCTAAAATTGGCATTTACTGAAAAGGTGAGATAATCATTTTCGTTAATTTCTTGATATATACTGCCTCCGAAAATTGTTTGCGGACGCTTTGTGATAGATTTTATAATATAATTGGAGCTGATATTTTCCATTGGCACTGAATAGTTAAAGCCATTACTTTCCCAATGATTGATTTGATTATATGCCGCATTTAGCTTCCACTCTATTCTATTTTTTCTCTGTTGGAAATTAGCTGTTAGATAGTTGCTAAATCTTTTCCGAAACATAGCTGTTTCAGTAAGAGTCAATTGACTTCCCTCTTTTCTGCTCTTTTTAAGATTTATTTTTATCACGGCTCTGCCCTCGGATTCGTATTTTACAGACGGATTTCTGATTACTTCCACCGATTTAATATCTTCTACAGAAACACCAGTAAAAGTACTAAAATCAACACGTTGGTTATCAATATAGAGTAAAGGCGTCCCTTTGCCAACAAAACTCAAACCTTCTCCGTTGGCATCAAGTTTTACAAACGGTAATTTTGAAAGCAGTTCTATGGAAGTCGGTAAAGTATTGAGTGCAGAACTGACCAAATCTATAGTAATGTTTCCGTTTTCAATAATGAAATTATTCTTTTTGCCTACCACAGAAACTTCTTGTAAAGTATACGTTCTAGGATTGTAGATAATGGTAAAGTTTTTACTCTCCTCTAATACAAATGGGCTCTCTGTTTGTACCCATTCATCCGAAACTATTTGGAGGTAGTAGGTTCCTTTTATGAGTTGGTCAAATTCAAATCTTCCACCTTGACTAAGCATTGATTTTACAAGGTTGTTCTTCGTATCAAAAAGATAAACATCAACAACTGACTTATCTTCAGGATTACTTTTGTTTTGAATACTACCGCTGATTTTTAAATTGGATTGCCCATAAATTAAGGATGAGCTTAATAATGATATCAAAAAGAAAATGTTTTTCATTTATCGGAATTGTTACAACACAAGGACGTGCATTTTTCTGGTGTAAAACTAGCTTGTAAAACCTAGGCAAGACTCTTAAAAATAGTTAATTGGCAGCTGATTAAGATTTTTTAACTAATAGGAGATATAAGCTCTTTTAGGGAAGATATTTGCAAAAATCTTTAAGTTATTGACGAAGAGAAATGGGATGTTTAAGGAAGAGGAAGCGACGAAAAAAGTGATATTGGCGAAAGAAGAATATATTTATTTTACAGTAAGAACCGCTGCTGTGCTTACTCACCAGACTAAGCACAGGTGTCATTTGGTCTTCTAATCAAATTTAAATTGTGTTAAGGTTTTAATCGTTAATTTTCACCGGGAGGAGCTCACTTGCAGCTCTTGTCTTGAATTCAATTCACTTATTATCGACAACAACTCTTCAACTTGCGGGGTAACATGTTCACTTGATGGCAACGTTATTCTCAAAAAATTATCAGAAACCTGAAAATACTTTAGTGAATAAAGCTGTAAAATCCCTCATCCTGATATTTTAATTAAGCGTGTAAAAGACTTTCTTAGAAAAATAAAAGCTATTCGTTGTCAGTTTTAATCTTCAGTGTGTTTTCTCCTATATTATAAGCATAAACAGCCGCTGGTAAAAACGTAAAAATAAGATTTTTATCAATATTTTTCACTCCCTGAACACCAATAGAAGTAACCAGAGATTTAGTAAAACCGTTGCTTTTACAAAACTGAATTAAGCTGTTTAGCTCACTCGGTTTATCAAAATACCGGTTGCTCCATTTTATCTCTACGCCCCAAACAGGTTTAAACCTTTTATCATCAACCAAAACCAAATCCACCTCACCTTCACTTCTCCCCTCCTTCCAGCGGGCATACGTCAAGTCCAAATTTCCCCGGTGCATCCATTGAGATAAGATCGCAGTTTCTACCATATTTCCCATTTCATCATCAGTCGCTTTAACAGGAGAGAACAGAGCAGTCCTCAGTGACGGATTAGTTAAGTATACTTTAAAACTTGTGATTCGCTTTAATCGCTTAGCATTGATATCTACTTTATTCAACACTTTTATTAAAAAAGCCGATTCTAAATATTCTAAATATTTCTTGAGTGTTATTTTTTGTATTCCACTTTCTTTAGACATGTTTTCATAGTTAAACTCATTCCCTGTATTATAAGCAATATAGGTAAAAAAACGGTTGAGCTCCTGGACATCTTTAATACCGTATAAGCTCGGCAGATCACGTAGCAATACCTTATCTACAATATCATTTTTTACGTACCTGCCCATATCCTTTTGAATTTTCTCAGATAACACCACTTCAGGGTAACCCCCAAAATTTAAATACTGTACAAATTCATCATTCAACTCATCCACGTTTAGTGGCAAACAATACGGAATCTGCTTATCGCCATATTGAATTGTGCTTTTTTGGATCAAATGCCCTCTATTTTTAAGATGTATAAATTCTTGAAAAGTGAGGGGGGGAAGCATAAAGTCTGTAAATCTTCCTGCCCCACTTTCTGTACTATGCCATTTTAAAGCTGCCGCTGCCGAACCTGAAACAATGAATTTTGTATAGGGATAGCTATCTACTAAAACCTTAAGGTGGCGTTCCCAATCTTTTAAATACTGGATTTCATCAAAAAAAATATAACAGTTCTCCAGATTGTCTGATTTTACAGAATTCTTACACAAGTCTAAGATTTCCTGTAAAGTCAAATTAACATAAATGGGGTTATCAATGCCCACAAAAAAAATACTTTGCGGGTTTATGTTTTCGCTAATCAACTGATCAATAGTGTGAAACATCATGACCGTTTTACCTACACGTCTTGGGCCCATTAAAACCACCGCTCTGCGAATATCTGTTTCCCTGACAAACGGGTAGAACAAATCAAAATACAAACGCCTGGACATATCTTTATAAACCATAGGAATCTCTTTAGTAGACCACCATGGGTTTTCATACTGTAGCCGCTCTATGATTTTATCTGTAGGAATAAGCCTGGAATTACGCATAAATTTTCTTATTTGAACAAATATAGCAAAATAGATATATTAAAATATTCTTATTTTTACGTTTTGGTAATAATAAGTATTTTTTATTATTTTTATATACTTATTTTATCCTGCCTCATCAACAACCAACTTCGCAAGTAACAAAGATGGAAGTCGAGTTTTAAAATTCGCCTTTAGTTTCTCGGAACAGTTTTCGATGAAAGATGAGGTTATTCTAAGAAGGATCGTTATCTGGCTGGCTTATCCAAAAAGCTATGGCTGAGCTTTTTGCGGTGCAAGTGCCAGCCATAAGCAAACATCTTAATTTTTTTTTTGAAGAAGGGGTGCTTAATGAAAAGTTGGTTATTTCCATTTTGGAAACAACCACTCAACATGGTGGAGTACTCCCGACAGTCCCTTTCTCAGATGCATAACACATAGTACGGCACACTCACGCCAATGAGGATATAAAAAATACAAATAACCAGATACAATCTGGAATTTGGGGAAAGGGTAACTGTTTCCCGGACTTTCAGGTGTTTCTTAAAGTAAAAACTCATCCTTATAAAACCCACTTTCCGGCATAACACCGTATCTACTTTATTTTACGTAAACCACGGGTTTACCAGGGGTATACGAGGCTAAACCTTATTAAATACTTTGCAATTGGTTGACTAAATCCTCTTTATTAGCCAATCTACTTACACGTAGTTATAAATTAAAGCATAGAGCATATGCTGAAAGCAACACTGCTTTATCAGGATGAGATACACAATGAAATGGTACAAACCGCAGTTGCTATGGCTGCGGGTCATGCACAGGTGCATCTACCTGCTGCCATCAACCCCCATCTAGCGGTACATGTCTATGCTCTGCTTTTATATTGTGTGACGAGAGCCTGTCTACCTCTACGTATGTAGGGTTGTTGTAGTGCGTATTGGCTCTTGTTTTACAGGCATCGTTGTGGACCAGATTAGTGGCTCAGCAGTATAAATAGGACTCTTGTCAGGACGAAGACTCCCTTAAACAAATAGTCAACTCATTTGGCCGTCAGGAGATCTTTATACACTTGTCCTTAAACAGGAAGGACAGCAGGAGTACTTGAAAAAAGCCACTTATAGCATGGACAAAGTGTCAACAAAAGCATGTCTGACGATGAATCCTGAACGACCTCATACCTTTCAGTACAACATAAATGCAAAAAAATGAAGATTTTAAGCTACCAAGTACTCCTTCACATGCGGTATCATCTTTTCTTTAAAACGTAGATTCTACCTCTGAGTCTTCTTAACACATGCTGTCACGGTACTTTAAATTATCTTTATATTCTTATCCAATTTTCGTATCTTTACTTATTACAATTTCAGAATATATGAGAAAAGATAAAAGCCAGACAGAATATATTACTAAAAGATTAGTAGCAAGACAGTCAAAGCTTGCATTCAGACAAAAAGCTCAGGATGCCATGAAACTTGTGGGACATACAGTAGTGGCAGAAGCAGGCTGGATAGTAAGAAAAGAAGGAGATGGCCGGGTTACTAAATTAAAAGAAATTGAATTTGCCGGAACAGCTTCCCGCAAATTAGTTCTTGACAAATGAGTAAGCGTCTCCGGATATTTGCAGGTCCTAATGGTTCCGGTAAGTCTACCATTATAAACTGAATCAGGAATTATTCAGCTGATATTTGTCAAAAAACATCACTAAAATTCATTAATTGATACGTATCTTAATTCAAAAATGGTAAGTTCAGAGATAAAGCAACTTTGAATCCCCTTCTCTTTTATTATTTCATTAAGGTTGAGTTTACCACGCAGAAAGAAAATGCAGATATTTGTATCAAGTAAATATTGCATACTTTTTAAAGCTTTAAATCTTTGTCTCTGAATTTCCTGCTTTCCTTAATTTCCTTTGCAATTTCTTCAGCTGTCTTTTCAGATGAAAATGCTCCAAATG
>CAZBAV010000129.1:0-7071 GCA_964489955.1 uncultured Lacihabitans sp.
CCAGTCTGAATGGAAATTATAGTGGAAAAATAAGCCGTCACGCTCTACAAAGCCTTCATCTTCTACCTCATTGTTACCTAAAGTATAAGCAAGCAAGTTACAGATTGACTGCAAGTTGTAAACCGTACCAAAGGGATTAACTTCTGCAAAAAACTTATTCTCTACTAAAAAAGTCCCTGCCACATCTGCAAAACATGACCCCATGGTTAAGATACTGCCAGAATGTGTAAGTTTAAACGGATACTCTGGTTTACTTAATATTGTCCTGAACTCCATTATAGATTACCTTCTAATTAAACTTATAACAACTATTACAAACACAAAATTATAAAAAATATGCTGCCAAACTGACCGGCTACTACCTCCCGTATACAAGCAATAAAACTATTTAGTAAAAAAATAGAGGTTTGGCTAGCAAAGCATTCAATTTTCAAGAATCAAGTGGCATATCTAAGTGCATTTTTTCGCAAAACTATAACAACCCTTACTGCAAAGTTCATTTCTTTTTGTAATTTTGCAGGCTTAACTATTGGTATACACTTCTAAATATATATATGAATCTATTTGAGAATTTTGATGAGATTGTAAATGAAGAATTTGTAGAAAAATTCAAATCTCATAACTCGGATAACCTCGGTGACTTAAGCCTTGCAATAAAAGGGATATCTTATACTCTTTTGGCCGGACTTATAAGGAAAACTTCTAGCGACATGAGTTCGGGTATGCTATATAACCAGCTCCTAGAAAACTACCGTAAGATTAATGTACCAGAAAATTTGGCTAGTATTTTTTCACAAGATCAAGTTTTAGCAAAAATAAACTCAGACGGCTCGAAAATCATTTCTCAAATATTCCCGGCATATAAAAGTCCTCTATTGAGCATGATTAGCTCTTATGCAGGAACTAGTAAAGCAAGTACTACCACAGCGTCCGGCATTGTTGCGGTGGTTTTGGTGAAAATATTGGGAAAAGAAATAGAAACAAACAAACTAGATAAAGATAGTTTGGTAGTACTACTCAGGAAACATCACGAAGAGCTTCTTAGTCGCATACCGGAAAACTTGTTAGAGAAAATGATTCCTTCATTGGGTTTGCATGAACTCATGAACATGCGTCCTCTTTCTGCTAAAAAAAGTGAGCCAACTACCATCTCAGAAACAACGACAGAGGACAGCGGTGATGGATATACAAACGAAGGAGGTAGCTTAATTAACCCAAAAATTTTGGTGTTTGTAGTTATTTTGCTAGCGATTGCCGGTGGGGCCTATTACTATTATACCCAAAACGGAAATTTTGATTTTTTTAAAAAATCCGAAGTCCCCGTACAAACCCTAGAAATAGAGGCGGACTCTTCTGTTAGTGACAGTACTGGCAAAGCTCTTGCCACTGAAGAGCCGGGTGTTTCATCGGAGTTTGACACCTTCAAAGAGTATGTTTACAACATGGCCGAGGCCCCTGGTAAAGAATTCGATTTTAAATCAATAAAGTTCATAGCAGATTCTACTGGTGTTTCTCCGGAAACCCAGCCTGTAGTAGCCAACATAGCCCAACTAATGGGAGAAAATGCGAAACTACAAATAAAAATAACTGCGTTTTCTGGCTCTGGAGATACACCATTTAACAATAAGAGAGCGTTTGCTATAAAAAGACTGCTTACTGCAAAAGGAATAAATGGAATAAGAATAGATGCAGTGTCTGGCGGTGTGGGAGAAGACAGCCCTAGAATAAAGGTAATCACTAAATAGGCTTTATGTCAGGATTAACTCTATAAATATTGTGAGAAATATTAGAATGAAAACCCTCCTTTTGGGTTTTCATTTTCTTTTAATAATTATCCTATTTGTTCGTTATTAATTAAAAAAGAACACTATGTACCTTTTAGTTATTTTAGTAAACTTACTATTTACTGATATTGATCAAAAAACGAAGCAAGAGTTCCTCCAAGAAGTAAATAATATACGAAAAGAAGGATGTGACTGTGGTGGCACATATTACAAACCCACACATGAGGTTGTCTGGAATAATATATTAGAGAACACCGCATATAAGCACAGTGTGGACATGGAAAAAAATAATTATTTTGCCCATGTAGCAAAAAACGGAAAGACCCCGGCAGACCGCCTCAAGGAGAATAAATACATCTACAGAAGCTTTGCCGAAAACATATTTTATGCAAAAGGCTATGTACCAAGCCCAAAAGAAGTTGTCTTGGCATGGAAAAACAGCCCAACACATTGCAAAAACCTCATGGATGACAAAGTTGTAGAAATGGGAATAGGAATCCAAAAAGGATATTACACCCAATTATTTGGCACGAGGCAAACTAATTAAAAAAAATATTTGTATTATTGTAGGAATAATTTAAGTAGAGAGATGGAAGAACTTACGCTCAAAGTAGAACAAGCCCTTGATGGCATCAGGCCGTATTTAATAGCTGATGGTGGAAATGTAAAAGTTCTTGAAATTACTAGTGACAATATTGTAAAGGTTGAATTTATTGGTTCATGCGGAAGCTGCCCTATGTCTTCAATGACATTTAAAGCGGGTTTGGAAGAAGCAATTTTAAAGAATGTTCCTGAGATAAAAGGTGTAGAAGCTATCAATGTAGCAGTAGATACAGCTATTTAATAAGAATATTAATAGCATAGGTTGCCTAACCAGTGTTCTGGAGGCAACTTTTTTTGTATTTAGAAAATACACACTTCTTCTCCTAAAAAGTAAACTACAATATGATAAAGAAACTAAGAGTAGGGATTTTTTTTGGTGGCCAATCGAGGGAAAGGGAAATATCTTTCGCTGGTGGGAAGACTGCATACGAACATATTGACCGGAGATACTTTGACCCCATACTTATTTTTGTAGATAGCCTTGGAAACTTTATTAAAGTAGATGAAAAGGTTTTATACGAAGAGGATATTCGTAGTTTTTATCCCTCTCGGAACCAAAACCGCGGATACAAAATCTACATAGAATCTCTCGGAGAGCTTAAAGACTCCCAACTTTATAAGCTGATCTACAAAATAGGTACTCAAATCAAAATAGAGGAATTACCCAGAGAAATCGACTTTGCATTTACTGTCATGCATGGACCATATGCCGAAGACGGTAACATACAGGGTATTTTGGAATGGCTAAACCTTCCTTATCTTGGACCCGGAATCCTGGCTTCTGGTATTGGGATTAACAAGCCGTTTCAAAACAAACAAATGAATTTTGTGGGTAGTCAGAAGAAAAAATCTCAGACTATCTCTAAAACTACTTGGGCAAACAGTGATAAATCAAAATTATTCTCAAACCTTATACAATCATTAGGTTTCCCTTTAGTTATAAAAGCCCCCCATCAAGGCTCATCTATAGGTGTTGCAATTGTTAAAAAACGAAGTTTAGAAGAATTTAGCAAAGCTGTGGCTCAATGCTTCTTCGAAACCACGTTCCTGAAAAAAGAGTGGGAAAAGCTTTCTCCTAGAAGAAAAAAGAACTTAATGGAAAAACTAAGCAACCTTGATGAGGGTGTAGGGTTTCCAGTAATAGTTAATGGAGAGGAAATATCCCATCCGGCAAGTCTGCTGATCAAACTGGACGAAGCCTTAAAAGACAGCGAAAAAGTAACTGTAGCAAGTATAAACTCCGAAGAATACATTCTTATAGAAGAGTTCATAGAAGGAACTGAATTCTCGTGTGGAGTTATACAAAACGACGCAGGTAAAGCTTTAGCTCTTCCTCCTGCCGAAGTATATGGAGATATCCCTACTTTTGACTTTAAATCTAAGTACAAGTCTACTGCTAGTAAGAAAAGGATACCTGTAAAGACCTCTAACGAGAATTTAGAGAAAATACATACTGAAATCCTAAAAGCCTTCGAAGCTACCTCCATGTCTGTTATTTGTAGAATTGACGGCTTCATTACCAAAGACGACGAGGTAATATTACATGATCCTAATACTATCCCGGGTATGTCTCCTACCTCTTTCATCTTCAAGCAGATGGCAGAAGTAGGTTTAAATATTACAGACTCTATAACCTATTTTATCCGTCAGTCATTGATAGAGAGGTTAAATTCTGGAAAAAGCCAGTTCAAATTAAGGAATATTTTGGACTCCCTCACCCAAAACATACAGTACAACCAAACTAAGCCACGTAAAAAGTTGGCTATATTGTTTGGCGAAAATGAAGAGGAATACCACACGGCTAAAATACAGTTTGGTAAGTTTGGCAGCAGTGAAGACTATGAACCCATAGCAGTTTGTGCTGCCTTAAACGGGTCTAAGTACATTATTCCACTTAATCTTATGTTTAAGCCAGATATTCTGGAGTTTGGCACCTCAATAGGGATTGCAAAACATCCATTTATCGAAAAAAATATAGAAAGCTTAAAAGAAGTAAGAAAATTTTATGCTGGCGACGTAGATTTCTCCGTACGCAGATTAACAGACAGTGACTTCAATTCACAGTTTGACTACGTATATGTATGTAAAACTCAGCAAATACTGAATGTCTAAAAAGTATTACGCAGTTTGGAAGGGGAAAACCACAGGAATATTTGACAACTGGGAAACATGCAAAGCCCAGGTAGAAGGTTTTGATGGAGCTCAATACAAGTCTTTCAAAACACTGGAAGAGGCCACTTCTGCACTAAAGAAAAACTATTTTGCGGCTGTAGCCCCTCCAGAAAAAAAAAGCAAATCCCCTAAACCCAACATACCTGCATGGGTGGTGGATGCTGCGTGGAACACCAAAACCGGCGACATGGAATATCAGGGAGTAGATTTACAAACAAACAAAAAGATATTCCATAAGGGACCTTTTTTTGACGGCACCAATAATATAGGAGAGTTTTTAGCCATCGTTCATGCCCTGGCCTTACTAAAAAAACATGGTTCCGCTGCCCCTATTTTTTCTGACTCCAAAACGGCAATAGCTTGGGTAAAAGCAAAGAAAGCAAACACAAAGCTGGAGAGAACAGGCAGAAATGACATCCTCTTTGATTTACTGGCTCGTGGAGAGGATTGGTTACGAACCAATTCTTTTGCCAACCAGATTCTTAAGTGGGAAACAAAATGGTGGGGCGAAAACCCAGCAGATTTTGGCCGGAAGTAATGTTTAGATTCAAGAAGTTCACAGTGCACCAAGAGAATTCGGCAATGAAAGTATGCACCGATGCCTGCACTTTTGGAGCCATAATTCAAGCCAACAACCCGAAACATATACTAGACATTGGTACAGGCACCGGCCTTCTAGCACTTATGCTTGCCCAGAGGTTTCATAACTCAAAAATAGATGCTGTAGAGATTGATGACGGGGCCTACTCTGATGCAGAGAAGAATTTTTTGGCAAGCCCTTTTAGTGAACAACTAGAGATACACAAAGATTCTATCCAAAATTTCAGTAAGAACTCTAAGCAAAAATATGACCTCATCATAAGTAATCCTCCATTTTATGAGAACCAACTCACCTCGCCAAATGAAAAGAAGAACATAGCCCACCACTCTACTAACCTCACCTTAGTAGAGCTTACCACGCTTACCCTCTTGTTTTTGGAAGAAGAAGGAGCATTTTGGGTTTTACTCCCTCCGCTGGAAATGGAAAAACTGCGGAGTGTATGTAATGACCACGGATTGTATATCCACACCACTTATCAGATAAAACACAATGAGAACAAACCCGTTTTCAGGGAAATAGTGGAATTCAGAAAAACAAGGAGTGTAAACCCTGCTATTTCCGTACTATGCATATATGAAAACGCAAATTATAGTAGTACTTTTACTGCACTGCTTAAAGATTATTATTTAAAATTTTAGCCAAAAAAATGGATATTTCTGTAGTAATACCCCTCTTTAATGAAGATGAGTCCTTAGTTGAACTACATTCATGGATAAAAAGGGTAATGGACGACCACAATTTTTCGTACGAAGTATTATTTGTAGATGATGGGAGTAAAGACAACTCTTGGGCTGTTATTACTACCCTTGCCCAAAATAATCCAGAAGTAAAAGGATTCCGTTTTTCGAAGAACCATGGAAAAACTGCAGCTTTACAGATTGGTTTCAATAAAGCTTCTGCCCCAGTAGTTATTACTATGGACGCAGACTTGCAGGACAGCCCGGACGAAATACCAGATTTATACCGTATGATTAAAGAAGACGGCTATGATTTGGTGTCTGGATGGAAAAAAAAGAGATATGATCCAATTACTAAAACGCTACCAACCAAATTATTTAATGCCACAACTCGGCTCATTCATGACATACATCTACATGATATGAACTGCGGTTTAAAGGCGTACAACAGTAAAGTAACCAAAAACATAGTGCTTTATGGTGAAATGCACCGCTATATACCTGTGGTAGCAAAATGGAATGGATTTACAAAAATTGGAGAAAAGGTAGTAGAACACCAAGCACGAAAATATGGCCATACCAAGTTTGGTATTGAAAGGTTCCTAAATGGTTTCCTGGACCTTCTTTCTATAACTTTTGTAAACCGCTTTGGTAAAAGCCCTATGCATTTTTTTGGCTTGTTTGGTATTTTGTTTTTTGTTGGCGGACTTTTAATAAGTGCAATCCTTATTGGAAATAAGATATATAGTATTTATACTGCAGCACCTTTCCGCAATGTCACAGATAACCCTTTATTCTATCTGGCTCTGACAGCAAGCATTGTGGGATCCCAAATGTTTTTAGCAGGCTTTCTTGGTGAGCTTTTTGTACGTATTAATACTACAAAGTATGACTTCGAAATTTCAGAAAGTGTATGAAAAACACTTTGCATTTCATCGCTCAAAAAGAACATTTCATCTACTAAAATGCAGATTTTAAAAAATATTATTTTGTCTTTTTATTCAATAGCAACAAATGTACAAACATATATTACTAAAAACCACGCTGTTGTGAAGAGAAAAGCCGTTTTCCGTATTTTCGCCAATTAATTACCAATAAAAAAAATATGACTGCTATTTTTTGGGTTTAAAGAAAAACTTCTAAATTTGCAATCACAAAGAACGAGATACTATTGAAATCGGTAATCGATTAAAAAATATTTAAGATAAAAGTTGTGTGGATTTAGTAGCGGGAA
>CAZBAV010000130.1:0-7059 GCA_964489955.1 uncultured Lacihabitans sp.
GTTTAGTGTCGTTATTGTCGTCCATTTTTCTAACTGTTCAGATTGGTACGGTCGCTGGTAGCATTACGCCCTAACGTTTAGGGATTGCTGAAGGTCGGCATTTTTAGCACTAAAGTTCAAGTTTACAAAAAAAACGTACGAAACACTAATCATGTTCTCTTGAAGAACCCTTCGTGTAGGGTGTAATTGACCTCCCTCCAATAAACAGGACAAAATTAAATTAGAGATTTCTGGGTACAACCCAGAAATCTAATTAAAACAATCAAAACGATCGGAAGAAGAACTTAAAGAAACACTGCTATACTCTTTTTAGTGTCAATTTGGTCACCGAGCCTTTTTCTTGCTTACTTTCTATACTAAAATACCCTCCAATAATGTGTATCCTTTCCCGTATGCTGTATAAGCCCTGATTCTCCTGGTTTGAACTAAAACCGATCCCATTATCAGAAACCAGAATTTCGAGTTCTTCTCCTGTTTCGGATAGTTTAACGGTTGCCTGGCTGGCTTTAGCGTGCTTCACCACATTATTTATAAGTTCCTGAACAATGCGGTACAAAACCAGCTCATTTCTTTTGGGCAAGGTAAAGTCAGGGGGCAATTGGTTTTCAAAGGTGATTTCTAACAACCGAAGCTGATTAATCTCCGACACAAACTCTGCTAAGGCAGGTATCAATCCTTCTTTTTCTAAAGTAACGGGTAGGAGATTATGTGCAACACTTCTAACGTCGGCATGTATGGTGCTGATAAGCTGAGCGGTTTTTTCAAGTTGTTCGTTTTTTCTTTCTTCAGCTAGAAACGGTATGGATTGTAAGCTCATTTTGGCTGCACCTAGTTTTGCGGCAACGCTATCATGTAAAGTGCTGCTGATGTTTCTTCTTTCCCGTTCCTCACTGCTCATTATGGCTTTCAATATTGCATTTTCATTTTCCTGTTTTAAAAGTGCCATTTTCTGTTTTTGAGATTTCCTGCTTTGGTACAGATAGATTAGACTTCCTAAAAACAGCAAGCCGCCAATGATAGACCAGTTCCTGATTTGTTCACTTTTCTTTAGAATTGCCAAAGCCTGTTCTGCTATCTGTTTTTCCTTTTTTTCTGTTTCGTATTGTACCAGAAGCTCTCCAATTACACGCCTGTCGTTATTTACAACTTCATCTCTAAAATGTTCATCTGCTTTACGAAGATACTGCAGTGATTCTCGTTCATTGCCTTTTTGAAGGTATGCTTGAGAAATATATCGGTTAAGTGCGTAAGAGACATCTTGGTAGCCAAATTTTGCTGAAAATTCAATTGCCTTTTTCGCTTCTTCTATTGCCGAATCGTAGTTTTTACTTTCAATATAGGCTTTAACCAGGGAGGTAGAAGCTGCCGAAACAACCGTCACTTGCTGTAATTGTTGTGCAAGAGGAATTACTTTCTGAAACTCGTCGATGGCGGCGTCGTACGCTTTATCGTACATATAAATTTCTGCTAAAGCATAGCCGGACATTGCTATCCCCAGCGGATTTTTATACTTTTCACTCCTTTCTTTTGCCAGCAAGGCTGTGCTTTGAGCTTCTTCTTTTTTGCCCAACAAAATAGCAGACACTGCATTCACGGCTAAGGCACTCGGGTAGTAGAGGGTGTCATTGATTGCACTGAAGCCTTTTGTAGCTTCGGCACTGTACTGATACGCCATGGGATAATTAAGCCGGCTAAGAAAGATGTTAGCAATATTAAAGTTTACCGACGCGGCACTTTTTTGGTCATTATGTTTTTCAAACAACTGGATAGCTTTTTTATAGTAGCTTATGGCTCCTTCCTGATTCTGCTTATAGGCTTGTATAGCTGCCTGCAGGTTAGCATAACGGGCATTTGCGAGGCTGGTCGTATCAAAACCTGAGCGTGATACAGCAGTGTTGATGAGCGTATCTGCCTTACCAAGCCTGCCTGTCATAATTAAGGCTTTCCCATAATTAAGTGTGAGGAAGTCCTGAGCATCCTCATTATTCCCGAAGTTACCTCGCAGGGATGTGTAGATGCTATCTGCCTTAGTAAAAGGCGGAACAAATGCCGTATTTATGGTAACACTGTCCTGGCCGGATATCGTTGTGCTTTTGTTTTGCTCTGATTCGGACTTATCGCACGAAGATGCAAGCGTACCTGCCAAAATGGATAAAAGATATATTTTTTTCATTTCGTATCGTTTTTATACTAAGCCTGTTGAAATAGCCTTTTTAACTAATCCTGCTAAGTTTTTTGCATCGAGTTTCAGCATGAGGTTGGCCCGATGGTTCTCAACCGTTTTTTCAGATATAAAGAGTTCTTCAGCTATTTCTTTGGTGGTTTTCTCATCTAATATTAATCGTAATACATCTTCTTCTCTTTTGGTCAAAGACGCTCTGGTTTTAGCGACGCTCTGCTGAAAAACGGTGTTTCTTACCTGTGGACTGAAAAACTGTTCGCCCCGTGCCACTTTCTCCAATGCCTGCATTACTGTTTGTCTGTCTTCTGATTTTAGTAAATAGCCGTCAAAACCTGCTTGTATTGAAGACTTCACCGTTGAAACGTCACTATAACTTGTCAATGCTATAAGTTTAATCTCTGGATATTTTTTCTTAAATTTTCTACATATTTCTCTTCCATCAGATGCTCCGAAAGCGACATCTAAAAGTATAACATTCGGTAGAGAATTACTTTCAAGAATGTCATCTAAAGTGGTTTCATCTACTGCTTTTTCTACTTTAGTAATAAACTCAAAAGTGGATAGTAGCAATTCTAATCCATCCAATACAATAGTATGATCATCGGCCAATAGTACGTACATACAACCAGGTTTATTATTCTGCAAATAAACGCATTATAACAAATCCATTAACATAATAATAAAACTATTTGACTGATATTTAATTTCTTATCATATAGTCTCTTAAATTTATATGATAATCGGTGTGTGACTGGTATTTGAACTGATACTGCAACTTATAGCCTGCACCACTGCTATTTTCGCTCAGTACTACATAATTGCCGGGGATGTCTTTAGGGAAACGAACAGGAAGCTTTGCATCAATATCCAATTCATTGAAAAGAGAAAGGGCTGCAAAATTTGCTTTTGTAGTCGCCAGATAAAAAACAGATTGCTCATTGGTTTTAAGGTAATTCACTTTATATTCTTTTCCATTGAAAACAGGAAAGCCCATTGCTGTATTACCAAATTTTTTGTACTGGTTTGTAGCCTTCCAATAGGTTGGTATAGTGTTCCCTTTTTGAGGATGCAATTTCATTTTCAGTAATGTGCCACCGCTACCCAATTCTGCATCTTTATAAGCAAAATAGCAGGTGCCGTCCGGCTGTACCAATATCCAATCGCACATTTCGTCTGTGTTGCCGTATGCTTCTGGTGTCAGCAGCCAGTAGTTTGATTTCGGCTCACGATAAAGCACCATTTCGCTGGTTTTACCGGAGGCGTTGGTATATTCCCAAACCCAGGCTTCGGTGAAGTTGTAGACAGTGTTCTTCGTTTTCTTTTGTTGTGCCGCCGCGAAAAGCGGAAGCATCACACAAAAAATTACAGGTATTATGGTTCGTCTTGTCATTCCCTGATTTTTTATTGTTAATTAACCTACATGGATGTTTCTACCCCAATATCAAGTGATTTTGACATGGTAAAAACTAATCACAATCTCCCGCTCTTTTCTCCATTTCCTTAAAGGTCTTTTTCCCTTCAACAATAGTTTGACCAAGAGCCGCTAGTTTGTATCCGCCCTCTACCACTACCTTGGAATAGCCGCTTTTGCACAAAGGACCCCATTTAAGCCGAGAACCTGTGGTATAACCTACATGCACGAATGCTACCTCTTGGCTCATAATGTTAAAAGAGATTCTCGGGAAGGCTATACCAAACTGAAGATCTACAGGCATACCAATACCTGCAGCTGAATCGAACTTCCCGTCACGGATATCGCTCTGGGAAAGGTCTCCGCTGGAGCTAACACCTGCACCATTATACTCGAAACCTCCATTAGCACTGTAACTAACCGAACTCTCCGCGGTAGCAGATGACATAGGATCCTGCAAAGTCATTTGCGAAACAAATTGAACTCCCACTTCTATAGACATTGGAATAGGGTTAGGTACAAGACCCACGGGAGTAGGAATAGTACGAATAGGAAAGGTAAGTGCCATTTTAGGAAGACTCAAACTATGTTCCCCCGAATTTCCTCCAGCCGTAGCCATCCGTACTTTAAATTCGGCATCCAGTCCCGAGTTATCCGACCTGAATTCTTTCAACTTGCCATTTTCTATAGTAATATGGGTCTTTTGGCGGGGCAATGATGCCGTACCTACCGCCTCAAAAGCAGTGCTGTTCCCTTTTGACATTTGGAATCGAAAAGTGCAGGAGTTGATCCTGCCTCCTTCCATCTGAGGTTCAATAAGAATCTTATGATCTACTCCGCTCACATTCATATTAAATTCAATAGGTTGGGCAGAGAGTTTAGCCCCCCTGCCCAACATTTCTTTTCCTTCTATTCTTAGGGAAGATGCGTCTTCCCATTCCGGTTCAATCTCAAAGGCGATGGTTCCGTTCTCAATGACATCGGTTAGTACGGCCGGTTCCATTACCACTTCATAATAATCTCCTGCCGAAAGCACTGTTTTTACTTTATGCATAATCTCCCCGGGTACAAGGATCACTTCTCCTGCACGCGGGGCGTGATCAAAAGCACTTTTCTTAAGTTTATACGTTTGTGTGGATTCATTAGCGGAAACCACTACTTCTTCCCGACTTTTCTCAACCACCACTGTGCCGGATTTGTATTCTATTGACAAACTATTTTCCGGCTTGTCCACATCATTTTTCTTACATGACATAGCGGAAAACAACAAGACCAGAAGGGGAAATATATTTTTCATAGGAATTACATTTACTAATTCTTATCCGAATTTATGTTAATAATAAACTTCGAAGCTGCCATCGGTAATACTTACAGCGGTTCCATCAGGATAGTCGGGCTTGGTAGTGAAGAAGAATGTTCCTTTTATTCCTTTTTCTGTTTTATTATGTTCTGTAATAATCAGCGAGCCACTTCCGGCATAACCATTTTGCTTAAAACCTGTTAGCTCGTTATAATAATAGCCATTGTGTTTTGCATTTAAGGGTAATGCCAGAGGATATGTTCCGGCTTCCAATTCTTTGGAAAAAGAGAGTTGAACTAATTCTTTGTCCGAACTTCCCCCCCCCTTTATCAAAATTGTGGAATTAGTACCATCCGGCACGATTGCGGCCGTAACATATTCTGTAACAAAGGCATTATTGTTTACCTTAGCCGATAATTTGTTTTTGGTATTAGCGTCATTTTCGGGATCACTATTAACGCCTTTACCACATGAATTGGAAAAAAAACCAATTAGGATTAATGTCAACAAACTTATAGTTCTCATAAAAATTTATTAAATATTAAAAAAAATGTTTTTTGTATTCCTCTTCCGCAATATGTGATAGGTTACATGGAAGAAGTTTGATATTCGTTCCTATTATTTACACTTGTTCAATATTATCTCAGCCAGTTTTATTGCTGCGGATTTATTCTTTTCATTGTCGTTACTGATTTCAGTCCTGATTTCAAACTTTACTCCATTTTGCAATACAATTAGTTCGTTGGTAACAACATTCCATGTTGCGGCATCGCCCACACCTTCTACTGTTCTGTACCCCTTGGAAACGTCTTTAATTGCATCCATCACTCCACCACCTGTTTTCTTAATTTGCTCTTTGCTTACATTTTGCTCCTTTGCTTTTTGTAATGCTGCATCGGCATCGGCATCACCACTATTACCCTCGGCTATGTCGTTTAATGCATCTTTTGCTACCTGCATTTGTTCATCTGTAACTTCTCTGTAGCTCTGATTAAAAGTAGTGAGTGACATCGGCTTTATGGAGCGTACAACTACCACATCCGGCAGTTCCATTTCCATATCAATGCCTTTTACTTTACCTTTTCTTCCATTTTTAAATTTGTACACAAACTCGTGGTGTTCGGGGTTTTTCAAAACCTTGTTGTATTTGGTTTCCGGGGTTTTGCCCGAAAATCCGGTAGCAGCAATAACATCACTTTCAGATAGTAGGGCATCGTATTTTTGCTGATAGTCTAAGAGGCATTTATTATCACGCAGGGCATTTGGATCAGTGGATTTGCTGTTAATAACGGCATCTAAATTAATGTCGTTGCCGTTCTGCTGCTTGTTATCGTTGTTTCCGCAGGAAAAAAGAATAAGAGAAAGCATCGCTGTGGTGGTTGCTATTTTTATTGATTTCATCTTTACTTGTTTTAATGTTTTGAAAATTATTGAATGCCTGAAAACCATTTGCTGTATAAATTGCCCAAAACAGGCACCGGGGTTTCTTTCCCGTTAATAGCATTCATCAGTCCCAGAATCCAAAGGATGAGGAGGACGAGCATTCCAATGATAGAGATGAGCCATCCTAAGACCGGGATGATGTTTACGATAGCTAATGCAAATCCGGTGCACATCAGCCCTAAGCTCTGGCGGATATGGTAGGCGGCAAAGGCGTTTTTCTTTTCGGCATTCTGTACAAAGGCTATGATTAAACCGATCAATGTAATGTATGCAATGATGGCTGTGCTTTTGCCATCGGCTGTTTGATGTGATGTATGTTGTTCCATGTTTTTATAGGTTTAGTTGTTTAAACGGGGCACGTTGGGTTTGGGTTTATCTTCTATGCGGGGTACATTGGCTTTGTCTTCCAATCTTGGAACATTCGTTTTGGGCTTTTTGCCCGGTTCTACGGGCAATAGGTCATCTTTTTTAGGATTTACAGGAAGCAGATCATCCTCATCATCTATTCTTTCTACATCGGTTTCTATACGCGGTATATCTGGTTTAGGATTTTTGCCGGGTTCTACCGGTAAGAGGTCGTCCTCTTTGGGGTTTACAGGCAATAAATCGTCTTCATCATTTCCAAATGGGTCTTCGGGTTCATCAGCTTTGATAAGGGTAAATGTTACCGGAATTTTTGCTACACACTTTGGTTTGGTAGGCACTTTTATTTCTACGGTATAA
>CAZBAV010000131.1:0-6954 GCA_964489955.1 uncultured Lacihabitans sp.
CCGGTCTTTTTAATTTCCCTCTCTCAACAGAAGGAACGGCAGGTGAAAGAGGAACGGGTTTGGGCCTATCACTTACTAAGGAGCTGATAGAAAAAGTCTCCGGAAAAATTACGGTTAAAAGTAAACTAGCTATAGGCACAGAAGTAACTATTCTGCTGCCTGTTAAAAATAATGAGTTTGCCTAGTTAAAACTAGTTGACCAAAAGTGTCTCAACTTGATGCTTCGTTACTGGGAGGGTACGAGAGTTAGGGGACGCTAGTGGGCTTCGAAGCTCGGGGACGCCCAGTTAGCCTGAGGAATCCTAGTCAGCTTGATGGACGCTCTCTGGCATTAAGGAACGTTGTGACACGTCAGCCTCAAGCGTTGCAAGGCGGCACCCTGAGCTTGTCGAAGGGTTAATACTATTGGGTGTACAATGCTAAGGGCTTCGACAGCTCGGGGACGCCAGCGGGCTTCGCAAGCTCAGCCTGACATCTTCAGCATACAACACTGCCACAGGTCAGCCTGACAGCTTTCCAATCACCCTATAACGATGCAAGGAGTCACCCTGAGCTTGTCGAAGGATTAATACTATTGGGTAATTGCTAAGGGCTTCAACAGCTCGGGGACGCCCAGTTAGCCTGACGGACATCTTCAGAAGACAACACTGCCACAAGTCGGTTTAGCAACGTCACCACACATTTCTCTCAAACGGTGGAAGGCGGCACCCTGAGCTCAGCCTATCCTGAGCTTGTCGAGGGGCTCAGCCTGCCGAAGAATTGAACGGTTAATACTATGGGGACTTACAAATGCTACGGACTTCAGGAAACCCGGGAACACCCTGAAGGAATCTCCCGCTACTTTCTTTCTCTACTATTTTGTAAAATTTTGTTTTATAAAAATGGATGTTTAAGGTTAGTCCAGATCAGCAAAAAGCTTAACCAGGTAGTCTACTTTTGATTTATATGAGACGCCCAAAGGTACCGGAAAGCCCTCTATGAAGATACTATTGGAATCAAAGCACTCAATTTTGCGTGCATTAATCACAAAGGACTTATGTACCCGAATAAAAACGGACTTATCCAGATGATCCAGTACTCCTATAAGACTTTCGTTAATGACGTACGGTTTTTTGTTTACATCCGTATACACCTTTAAGTAAATACCGTAGGCTTCAAAATACAGAATCTCATCCAG
This sequence comes from uncultured Lacihabitans sp., assembly GCA_964489955.1. Taxonomy (GTDB): domain Bacteria; phylum Bacteroidota; class Bacteroidia; order Cytophagales; family Spirosomataceae; genus Leadbetterella. Next base: position 1,178 of record CAZBAV010000131.1, read on the forward strand.
GTTAAATCGTTGAAACTTTCTACCCATTTTAAAGAATACAATCTTGTCTCTCAGTAGAGGAAAAGGTGAAGGCATAACAACATTAGAAAGTGCCCTGTTTACAGCTATCAGATAGCGGTTAAGCTCAAAAGGCTTAAGTAAATAATCTGTAGTTTTACCCAGCGTGTAAGAGTCTACAGCAAATTTTTCATGGTTAGAGGTGATGATTATGGCCGACTGATGCGTGAGGGTCTTAATGATATCTATCCCGTTCAGGCCATTACTATCAGATATCTCAATATCCAGAAAAAGAATATCTACCGGGTGAGTAAGAAGAAAACTTACGGCATCAGAGTAGGTGGCGGCTGTCCCTACCACACTTAGAAATTGTGTCTTTTCAATATAAGATAAAAGGAGATTCTTATCCTCTTCGTTATCTTCCACAATAAAACAGGTCTTTTTTAACATTATTTAAATAGTTTAAAGTTAACGTATAATAAGGTATGGCAGGTATTGGCTTATAGAAAGGCTATGGACACGAAGAAATAGGTCTTAGTAATAAAGTTGCTGTGATTGAATAACCCAAAAGTATACTTTTTTTAGGAAACCTTAAAAAAAGTAAATTTAGCTCCAAAATACTAAATACATAAAACGCTAAATACAAGATATTTAACAATTCTCTTAACAAGAAGCTTATGAATACTATGAAAAAGTTAGCAGATTAAAAATCAACTTAACAAGTATAAAATAGGATTTTGGCTAATTTAAATGGGAGATTTGTATACTTACATCCACACTGATACGTGTATCATATACTATGCGTACATAACATCGCTTACGAATAAAAGGCAGAACACCTTAAAAAAGTACGGTGTCAGAAAACTCTAACACCGTAACATATTACCTGTTAACTTATTTCGCCTAACCTCATAAAATCTTTCACAAAAGTCCTGTAGGATTTAATCTATTGCCACCACCTTTCGTGATTATAAATATTGTAAAAACTCAGAAGTTATTTTTATAACGTGAGTTCAATAAAACCACATAGATTTAAGTATCGGTAATAATAAAGTATACATAGTACTGAAGGCTAGCTTCAGTATATGTAAACAGCTTTAGCTGTCTATACTTACTCAAAAAAAGTATTTTCTTTTTCTATACTTCTATGTGTTTTTTTGTTATAAATCAATACATTAATAATCGAACTGAGGTTACTAAAAAATTACCCTTTTCTATGTGTTATATACTATAAACAATACATTAATAATCAAACCCAGGTTAATACTACAATCTAGTATCACAAACCAGAAAAGTTAGTGTGAATTAATTGTGGTGATTAAGCGTCGGGAAAGCCCGTCTATTTCTTGTCTGCAAAATTACCAGATTTAACCGGCTCGTTTATAGTCGCTTTTCCACTCTTACCTTCTACTTGCATTTTAATGATGCAAACGACCTATTTAGAAGAGGAATCTAAAGTATAAATGCTATAGGTGCAGTTACGCTTGGCGACTACTAATTAGCAGACGGCATCGCCACGCATCACCCTGAGCTGAGCCTGTTCTGAGGAATCAATGGGTAGCGGCATCCGTTACTTGAGCTTCGACAAGCTCGGGGACGCCAGCGGGCTTCGACAGCTCGGGGATGCCAGCGGGCTTCGACAAGCTCAGCTTGACAACGTCACCACACATCACCCTGAGCTGAGCCCGTCCTGAGGAATCTATAGGTAGCGGCTATTCGCTACTTGGGCTTCGACAAGCTCGGGGACGCCCAGTTAGCCTGACGGACGCCCTAGTCACCCTGACAGAGAGCCTAAGTCACTCTGTAGAGACGAATCTAAACTTACCACACAAAAAATCGAGATTATTCTATTAAAATCCCACATGAACTATCTAACCATGAAGATTCCTTAACTATTTGATTACTAATAACTAAATGGATTATTATTTGCACACAAACTCATGTAACAAATAACATTTTACCATATTTAAACAACACAAATAATGGCACTATTTCCATCAAAGAACAAACCTTTAAGTCTATTAACACCAAACAATAAGACACTCTTAATTTTTAATACGTAAATCAATTTCGCAAAATGAAAAAAATTAACATCATCCTCGTATCCATAGGCTTGGCAATGGCCTCACTAAACAGTGCCACGGCTCAGGTAAAGGTGGGAGCTAATCCTACTACTATTGGTACAAACTCTAATTTAGAAGTGGAGGTCACTAACGGAGGCAAGTTTACTGTCACAAAAGATTCAGCTAAAGTAATTATCAAAGATGGTACACAGGGTGCAGGAAGGATACTTACTTCAGATGCTGACGGTAAAGCTTCATGGAAAACCGCTAAGGAGGCAAATCTTGCAGAATTGGTTCTCCGTGCCTACAACCCTAACATTGTACAACCTACAGGGGCCGTATTTATTCCGAATGTAACTTTTGTTTCGGGCGATGCCGCAAATTACAATGCCTCCACAGGTATATACACCGTTACAGAACCTGGTTTTTATGAGTACAATATGTCGCTGGAAGTGGTTGGAACCCTTGGTGAAATATTTACAATACGCTCATCCATTGCAATACAGGAAGGAACCATAAGAATAAGCAGTGCTACCTGGAACCCCAGAGTAATCTCGGGAGTACGCTGGATGGAAGCAGGAGAACAATTTGTTTTAACCCTAGGTAGAGTTAGTGCCACTCCATTTACTACAGACTGGAAAGTACAAAAAGTTTCTATACTAATTCATAAGAGATAGTCCAGGCAGATAGACCTCTATTTTGACGTATACCTGATATACAAAATAACAAAACTATATCATTTCCATTACTCAGAGAGACTTTTTGCTCCTGAGTACAATAATTAAATCTTTCACTAATTTTTCAAATAAATAAAACATGCAAAAAAACATTTTACAAATCCTTATTCTTCTGAGCTTGGCTATAGCGGCAAACGCTCAGGTAAAAGTAGGAAATAATCCTACCACCCTGAATCCATCAGCAGCTCTGGAAATAGAGTCTACCAATAAGGGCTTTTTACCTCCTAGAGTTGCATTGGTAAGTACTACTGATGCTATTACTATTCCAACCCCTGCAAAAGGGTTAATAGTATATAATATTGGTGGTGCTATTGGGGTGAATGGAATATATGTAAATAATGGCTCGACATCAGCCCCTCAATGGGACTACTTATCCGTTCAAAACGAAACTGTTGGTGTTGCCATTGCAAAACAAAGATTAGTAACAGCAAGTTCTAGTATTGTTTTAGCTACACCATCAGGAGATTTTTCCTTTCGAATCACTGAACCATCAGGAGGTAAAAGAAAATGGCAAATTATGTTTAATGGTCCCGGTACACGAAACGTAATAATTTTTGGTGTGGAGAACTTCGTGTATACACCTGCTGGATATGGCGTTTTAGTGTCAAAACCTATTCTCAATACTCAAACTTGGATTGACCTTCCCTTAGGTACCCCTCTAGCGAATGAATTAAATACTTACAGAGTCTATGATCTTGACTCAACTAAAGTTTACAGAGTAGAACTCATGCTTCTTGATGGAGATAAAGAATTCATGCTTATTGAAGAGTTTTAAACCTTTATTGTGTGGTCAAATTATATGAAAACATCAACTCAATACAACATAATGTAGTCGTTTAAAAGATGCATTCCGATGTAGCGAGGCAAGTCAGTTTCGTGTCTAGAGATAATAAAAGAAATTTTTAGACACAAAAAACAATCAAAATTTTAATCAATTATGTTAAAAAAAATATCCAAAGAACACCGGGTAACGCTGGGTGCATCACTACTGCTGGTGCTGTGCTGGGTGCTCCTCACGGCCTCGGCCTGGGCACAGACCGGTAATCACGTACCCGCAGGCGGCGAGGCTGCCAACCACGGTACGCTATCCTTACAAACCAGCACGCTCTGGTCTACGGCCCGCACTAGCCCGCAGGGCTACTTCTCTGCTGTAGGCACAGCCACCTATACTGGTGCAGATGATGCCCATAACATTAACGGCTACGTAAAACACTACGTTACTGCCGCTAATCAGGGCTTTACGTTTCCGGTAGGCACCGGTACAGACTTACGTACCCTTACTACCAGTGGTACTATTACCAGCGGTGTGAACATTGCCACAGCTTGGATTGCTGGTAACCCGGGTACGGTTACAGACCCTACAGATAACGCTACACATAGTACTACCGCGGTAGACGGTGATATAAAAGAAGTAAGCACCGCCGGGCAATGGGACTGGGTGGTTTTAGAGGGCTCAGCGGTAGGTGTTACCGTAACGGTATCTATACCGGATCTATCAGGTTTTGCAGAGGCCGAGGACCTACGTCTGGTAGGCTGGAACGGCACTAAATGGGTGGCCTTAGCTACAGCAGGAGCTTCTGCCAATACAGAAGATGGTACGCTAAGCGGCACCATGATAGCCGGTATTACGGCCATAGGTATAGGTAAAGTAGATGAGCTGGAAATACCGTGTGCTACTATCAATACACCGGGTGTGGTAACTCCCTCAAAAGTAGCTGCTAAACCAGGTGAAACCGTTTCATTTGAATTAACCGGAAACGAAAGTGTTGACCAAATTACATGGGCCATATTCCCTGCTATGGGCGTGACACCAAACAGTGGTACGGGAGCAAGTACAGGAAATGTAACCTTTACCATGGCAGGCCAGTATAACATTATTTATACGCTAACTAAAAGTGGTGCAAACTGTAACGTGCCTACCATTACTACAGCCAGTAATACGTATGTGGTTACTCCACTACCTACTGCTTGTCCTGCTCCATCAGCGGGTTCAATAAACGTGGTTCCTTCTTCTGCCGCTATTCAAAAAGGGGGTACTGCCAGTCTGACACTAACAGGAGGAACTCCTAATACAGGTATCCAGTGGCGTGTTATTCCTATAACAGGCGTGAGCCCTGCAGCAGGTACCGGTGCCTCTACGGGCAATATTACCTTTAATAATGCCGGTGTATATACGGTAGTGTATAGTGTAATAAATGAAGGAAATGGTAACTGTGATGCCATACAAATGTCTGCAACAGCTACTATAGCCGTAGGTACAAACCCTTGTAATCCGCCATCGTCCCTGCTTATTATACCTACTACTGACGTATCTAATGCAAAAGTGGGAGATAAGGTTTCCTTCTCAGCTAATGGCGGTATGCCAGGACAAATATCCTGGGTGGTAACTCCTGCTTCAGCTGTAAGTCCTTCCTCAGGTACAGGAGCTACTACAGGAGATTTAACGCTATTACATGGCGGTATGGTAAATGTGACTTTTACATCTACCAATAGTTCTAATCCGGTGGGTTGTACCGTTCCTAGTACTAAATCTACCACAGCGTCATTTTATGTCTTAGGAGCACCGGAGATTAGTTCAACTACGCCTCCGGTAGTGGGTAAGCCAGCTACGCTAACCGCTACAGGCTGTGAAAGCGGAGCCACAGTTCAGTGGTACAATAACGGCACGGCCATAGCAGGAGCTACAAGTGCTACGTATTCGCCTAATCCTGTATTAGCAGGAGCTGTATATACTGCAAAATGCGTAAAAGATGGCATAGAGAGTGGTCCTTCTAATGAAATCAAAGCCAAGCCTGACGCTCCGGTGGTTACACCGGTCCCGAACCCGCCCGTCTCAGGTGAGCAGCTTACTTTAACTACTACTTGTCCTAACGGTGGCACTATTAAGTGGTATAAAAACGGAACGGTAATAGCTGGTGCTACCACCAGTCCTCTGGTTATTCCTGCAGCCTCTGTTTTAGCAGGAGATGTGTATACCGCT
>CAZBAV010000132.1:0-6952 GCA_964489955.1 uncultured Lacihabitans sp.
TAGAGCATCTGACTGTTAATCAGAGGGTCGCTGGTTCGAGCCCAGCTTCGGGAGCACCAAAAACACTTGCAGTAATGTAAGTGTTTTTTTGTTTTAATTTGACTTGTTTAATCCCTAATCTACTAAAAGTTCTATAATCTTATCTAAAGCCTCCGACGCTTCCTTCATGATTGGTAGGAGGGGCCAGATGTGGGGCATTTTTTCTCCAATAAGTATTGTCATGTTTATCTTTTCTTTTTCTAGTTCCTTGTAAAGTAGCAGCTGGTCCGGATAGGAAATATCGTATTCTGCCAGGAACAAATGTGTTTGTGGGAAACCCGCAAAACTACCGTAGAGAGGAGATACGCTTTTATTTTTTAAATCTTCATCTTCAATACACATCATTTTAGCACTTACCACACCAACTTTCGCCAGCATGGGGTCTTTTGGCTCTACTTGATGGATATCCGGATTTGTGAAAGACGCATCTACTACGGGCGAGAGAAGAATTAATTTAGAAGGTAGTTCTTCTTCTTTCTTAAGTAGTCTTTGGGTCAGGGTAAGAATAAGCGTACCGCCAACAGAGTCTCCAATGAGCACCACCTCTTTGTACCTGCTTCTGGCTACCCTATAAACTTCATCAATATTCCTGTTAATTGTACTTAGTTTGTTTTCTGGTGCTTTAGGATAATCACAGAGCCAAATGGAAAAATTTGTCCTTTTAGATAGCTTTTTTACGGTATCCCAATGGTGCTGCACAGGTCCCGAAACAAAAGCTCCCCCGTGCACAAAAACCAGGAGTTTGTCGGGGCTTTTTTTGATTTCTGTTACTTTAGTGTCTCCAATATGGGATAGAATAACATTTTCCGCCTTATAAAAACTACCTTTTGGATATGGAACATTATCCTTTCTTAATCTTAGATAGTCCACGGGGTTTTTGCTAAAGCTCTTCTTTACTCCTTTTACTTTTATAGCTAATACTGTGAGATAATATGTTAAGCTTAATGCCATAATCTTATTTTAAGTGTTTCACTACTTTTTAAAGTTAATAAAAAAACTCATTGAAACGATTATGAAACCTGCTCTTAAATCCATTTTACTCGGCAAACCTAAGAAAGAGCCCAAGTGTACCATCGTGAATTGTGCTTTTCCAGGGTTTCCCAAAGTGTTTAAAGCTATTCTTTTTTAAGATTTGTAACATAGGGTTATTTATCCTCAGTTCTGTGGAGGCCATTAGATTAGTTCCCTTGAACTCTTCCAGAAGAAGGTTTACAACGGAAGAAGAAAAGCCTTTTTTAGTGAGTTCCGGGAGGGTAAAACAAAATCCCAGTTCTAAAGGGAAATTGTTTTCAATACTGCTCATGTCGGCTTTGTCGGAAGCGAAGACGTTTGCTGTTTTTGGTTTAATTGCACCTATTGATATCATTTTGCCGTTCATTTTACAGGTGCACAGTAGGGGACATTGGTTTAATCTCTCTATCGTAGGGTGTTTAATCTTCCCTTGTTGTATTAATAAATCTAGAAATTCAACTTTATCTGCTTCTTCTAAGTCTGTTGGGGTGTCTAATTTGTATATTATCTCTTTCATTCTTTAATTTTCTAAAGAAATTAGTAATCTTTAGCCCGGTGATAACCCAGATAAGTAAGGAATGATTTCAGGTTCTATTTTATCAATTTATTAAATCATTGTGACGGCAAAACGACAGTGTTCTTTTGCAACCGTAAGCACTTTCTAAAGTATTCATTTTGTAGAGGGTTTTGTAGGTGGAACTGTTGCCCATATCTTGGTGGGGCATAGTTTGATAATCAAATGCGACTAAAGTTGTTAGTTTTGTTTTCATGCATGGTAAGTTCTAAATACATCGGAATAGTACAAATGTCTTCTTGATCATTTTTTACAATAAACCATTGGTACATTTCTAGTGATTTTTGACAAAATCGTTTGTTCAGGTAAAATAGCTAGTCAAATTCCGGTTGACGAGTTCTTTAGTGGTAACATCATGTTAAAAACTGAGCATTCTCATTTTTCTATTTTTTGCATTTCGAAAATTAGATTATTCCAATTTTTCAGGCGGAATGTATTTCAACCTCTTGAAAACTAGCAGACTTAGCACTTCATCCCTCTCTGCTTTTTTATCGTACCAACGCCGGAGACCACTTCTTGGGCGGATAAACAAAAACAGTTAATTGTCTTATAATCAAATTTTTAAATCTTATTTAAAATAGTTCTAAATTTTTTAGCACACCAAAAATTCATACTCCTAATTTTGTTCCCCATCAATCCTACATTAGTTTTGCAGTCTGGAAGAAATAGCAATATTTTGTATATTAATATATGTTACTTACTATTATGAGAAAACTCTCACTCCTTATCACTTTTGTATTTTTGCTGGGTGTAAGCTCGTATGCTCAGGACGAGGGGGCAGCTGCCGAAGCACCAGCAGAAAGTTCATCAGCAAGTGCTAGTGGAGACCCCGTGGCTGGAGAAACCCTTTTTAAGAACAACTGTAAGCAATGTCACGCTCCTACAGATAAAATTGTTGTTGGACCGGGACTAAAAGGAATTGAGGATAGACAAAGTTTTGAGTGGATTAAAGCTTGGATACAAAACCCTGATAAGGTAATCCAGAGTGGAGACAAATACGCAAACGAAATCTACGCTAAGTTTAACAAGCTTCAGATGACGGCTTTTCCAGGTTATGGGGATAAAGAAGTTTCTGATATCTTAGCTTATGTAAAGAAAGCAAACGAAGCTGCTCCTGTTGCAGCTGCGGGTGAAGGTACAGCAGTAGCTGCCCAAGAAACAGGTGGTGGTAAGTTCTTCAATATTATCTTGGTAACTTTGATGGTAATAATGGTGTTGGTGCTTTTTGCACTTCTAGCCGTTATCAAACTACTTAACAGCCTTTCTAAGCCAGAAGATGGTCAAGCTTCCGAAGAAGTAGATGGTCCAACATTAGGCGATAAACTAAAGCTTATTTTTAACAATACCACAGTACGTTCTGCGGTGGTGTGGTTATTTATCATTTTGGGTACAAAAGCTACCTTGGATGGGTTATTCAGTATTGGTGTACACCAAGGATATGCTCCTATACAGCCAATTAACTTCTCGCACAAGTTACACGCTGGTGATATGGAAATTGATTGTTCGTACTGTCACACAGGGGTTTACAAAGGCAAACAAGCTGGTATTCCTTCTTCTAGTATCTGTATGAATTGTCATAACACAATAAAGAGGGAGTCACCAGAAATCCAGAAAATTTATAAAGCAATAGAAACTGATACTCCAGTAGAGTGGGTAAGAGTACACAATTTGCCAGATTTAGCATACTTTAACCACTCTCAGCATACAGCTGTGGCCGGTTTAGATTGTGATAATTGCCATGGAGATATCAAAAATATGGAAGTGGTAGAACAAAGATTTACATTAACTATGGGCTGGTGTATAGATTGTCACCGTCAGACAGATGTAAATTCGAAAGGTAATGCTTACTATGATAAATTGTTGGTGGCACACGAGAAAGAGTCGTCTAAGCCAATGAAAGTAGCGGATATCGGAGGTTTGGAATGTGCCAAATGTCACTATTAATAATTACCTTTTAACTTAATTAAGAATTTTTTACTAAATTATACTCATGGAGGATACTAACAAGAGGTATTGGAAAGGTATTGAAGAGTTAAAAAACGATATCAACGTTGTTAAAAACGCTGATAGGGAATTCAATCTCGAGGAAGTAGACGGAGGCACATACAGAAGGGACTTCCTGAAAGTACTAGGTTTTGGTATGGCAGCAGTGTCTCTAGCGGCATGTGATGCTCCTGTACGCCACACTATTCCGTACTTGAATAAGCCAGAAGATGTAGAACCTGGTATACCAAACTATTACGCTACGACCTATACACAAGGTGGCGATTACGCAAGCGTTTTAGTAAAAACGGTAGAGGGGCGTCCTATAAAAATTCAAGGTAACGAGCTTTCTGGTGTTTCCCGCGGATGCGTGAGCATCGGTGCACATGGTTCTTTGCTAGGCCTATATGATAATGATAGGCTAAGAACTCCACAAAAGGGGGGTAAAGAAATTTCATGGGAAAACCTAGACAAAGAAATTATAGCAGGTTTAAATTCTGCTTCTAATATTAGGATTGTATCAAACACTATATTATCGCCTACTTTTAAGAAAGTATTAGGTGATTTTGCTGCGAAGTATCCTTCGGCCAAATTAGTGCAATATGATGCAAACTCATCATACGCCTTGGTACAAGCCAATGAGGCTAGCTTTGGAGAAGCTGTGATTCCTAACTACAGATTTGAAAATGCAGATGTTATAGTAGGTATTAATGCAGATTTCCTGGGTACTTGGATTAGCCCAGGTGAGTTCAATGCAGGATGGGTTGTTAACAGAAAGGTAAGTAGTGGCAAAGACGGTAAGAAAACCATGTCTAGACACTACCAATACGAGCCTACAATGACTCTTTCTGGTGCAAATGCAGACTACAGAGGAAGATATAAGCCGTCTCAGGAAGGCGTTTTTGTTGCTAACTTGTATAACCGCGTTGCAGCAAAATTAGGCAGTGCTTCTTCTATTAATGTAGCTAAAACAGATTTCGACTTTATAGATAAATGTGCTACAGACCTAGTTAAAGCGGCTGGAAAAAGCTTAGTAGTAAGTGGTTCTGGTGATGTTTCTACACTTATTGTAGTAAACGCATTAAATGCACTACTTGGTAACGTAGGTAATACCATAGATTTCGGTAACACAGTAAATTACCGTCAAGGTAATGATACAGAAATGAACCAGTTTGTTTCTGACCTAAATTCGGGTGCTGTTGATGCAGTTATTTTTGTTGATGCCAACCCTGTGTATGACCACAGCAAAGGTACAGAAATAGAAAAAGGACTTAAGAAAGCAAAACTAACAGTTGCAATAAGCGACAAAGAAGATGAGACATCATCTCACTGTAAGTACATTGCACTTAATTCGCATTATCTAGAAAACTGGGGAGATGCATATCCTAAAACCGGGTTTTACTCATTAGTACAGCCAACCATCTCTAATATATTCAAATCTCGTCAGGCAGAAGCAAGTTTCCTTAAGTGGTTGGGTTCTGGTGAAACGTATCACCAATACCTTAAGGCTAACTGGGAAACCAATATCTTAAGTGGAAAGACTTGGATTCAAGCTTTACATGATGGTGTATTCCAGACAGGTGTTGCAGAATCTGTAGGAGCTTCATTCATTGGTGACGTTGCTGGAGCAGCAGCTGAGTCTATTAGTGCCAAAGGCACAGGATTGGAGTTACACGTTTTCGAAAACACTACGATAGGTACAGGTAAATTTGCTAATAACCCTTGGTTACAAGAAACACCAGATCCTATCTCAAAAGTTACTTGGGAGAACACAGCTGCCTTCTCATTGAAAACAGCTACAGAATTAGGTATCAAGCAGGGAGATTGGGTAAATGTCACTGTTGGTAGTGCAACTATCGAATTACCAGTTCTTATACAACCAGGACAGCCAGAAGGTACGGTAGCTATAGCTCGTGGTTATGGGCGTACGAAAGCCGGAAAAGCTGGCAACAATGTAGGTAAAGATGTACTTCCTCTTCTTAAGGGATCGAAAGGAGAGAAGAACGGATGGGCAGACAATGTGAAAATTGAAAAAACAAAAACCGGTTATACTTTGGCTCAGACACAAACCCATGAAACATACATGGGGCGTAAGTCTGTAGTACAAGAAACCGTTTTAAGTGAATACGTAAAGAACCCTAAAGCAGGTAGGTTCGAGCCAATGATTTCTACATCTGAAGGTCTTAAAAGGGCTAACAGTATTTCTATGTGGAATGGTCACGAAAAGAAAAACCACAGCTGGGGTATGGTTATTGACCTTAACACTTGTACAGGTTGTGCAGCGTGTGTGGTTTCATGCCAAGCAGAAAATAACATTCCTGTAGTAGGTAAGGCAGAAGTTGCTCGTGCTAGAGAAATGCACTGGGTACGTATTGACAGATATTATAGCTCGGATGCACCAAGAGAAACCGGATATAACCCAAGTGGTTACAAAGCTATGGAAATAGCTTCTGAGAATCCAGAGGTAGTATTCCAGCCAATGATGTGCCAACACTGTAGTAACGCTCCATGTGAGACTGTTTGTCCGGTATTGGCTACAACACACAGTTCAGAAGGTCTTAACCAAATGGCGTATAACAGATGTGTGGGAACTCGTTATTGTGCTAACAACTGTCCTTACAAAGTAAGACGTTTCAACTGGTTCAAGTACTTCGAAAACGATGAGTTCGATTTCAACTTTAACAATGACCTAGGCCGTATGGTTATTAACCCTGAGGTTACAGTAAGGTCTAGAGGGGTTATCGAGAAATGCTCAATGTGTGTGCAGAGAATCCAAGAAGGTAAACTTTTAGCTAAAAAGGCAAAAAGACCTCTTAAAGATGGAGATATTAAAATGGCGTGTGGTTCTTCTTGTCCTACTGGATGTATTACGTTTGGTGACATGAACGATCCTGAGTCTAAGATTTCTCAGATTCTTGCCGAAGAGAAAGAAGGAAGAGCGTTCCATATGTTGGAAGAAATAAACGTGCAACCGCAGCTGAGTTATTTAGTTAAAGTCCGCAATAAAGACAAAGAGGATTTTAAAGCGTAGTATATAAGTATTTAAAAAATTTAAAATAGAAGCCTAACTAACGATTATGTCAGTAGTTTCACCCATAAGAGAGAGTTTAGTAACGGGAGGTAAAACCCACCACGATGTTACGGAAGATATTTGTAGGCACGTTGAGTCAAAGCCTACCAAGGAATGGAAAGTAGCTTTTACTATTTCTGTTATTGTACTTCTGTACGGAAGTTACTGGGTATCCAGAACTTGGTGGGAAGGTCTAGGAGTTTGGGGTCTTAACAAGACTGTAGGCTGGGCATGGGATATCACCAACTTCGTATGGTGGGTAGGTATCGGTCACG
>CAZBAV010000133.1:0-6871 GCA_964489955.1 uncultured Lacihabitans sp.
AGGTTTACCGATATGGGATTGGTTGCATTTATTAAACTATTGTCCGCAAAATGGACTTTTACTTTTTCGTTATTCATCGCAATATGTCTTTTAAGGTTAGATTATTTTTTGTCAATACTTGCATAGGAAAGACTTCGCCTGTCGCTATTAAATTCTCCCACAGACTAACACAGTTCCCATTTATTGGATTATAACCGTGCATCAAGTGACTGAAATAACTGTTAAAGAAAAAGCCCTCCCATTCCTTGGTGAATTCTTCTAAGGAAGCGGTTTTCTTTATACATACCTCTACCGTACCCATGCATACGCTACCATCTTGGTAAACATTGAAAAATGGAGCGTTGCAGAGCTGTGTTCTTTCAGTGGGTCTTTTGTTACTTGTCAAAGCGAAAACGGATAACCCGTTTCGACTTGCTACCCACAGCATGGGCGGTATATGGGCAATACCTTTCGGTATTCCCAAACTTTGGGTAAAATACATTTCCCTCTGCTTTGCTTTGGTAAACCAAACCACTTTGTTACCCGTAGGCTCAAAATATAAAACCTGATTACTCAATATCCCCTTCGGTTTCAATAACGGTTCTTTTTCCTCTTGGACAGTTTTCAAAGCTTTTACCAGTCGGTTGGCTTCCTGTATGGTCAAAGGGTGTGCATTAATGGGCGTGCCGTTTTTATCCATATCAAAATGCTCTACATAGGTATCTTTACTCACTCCTGTAGTCTGATAAAAGACCAATGCTGATTTGGGATAGTAGAGTGCTGCGAAATCCTGTGTTATATCTTTCATGGCTATTTTTTTTAATAGTTATTTAAAATGTAGACTAACTCATTCATCATCGGTAAAAGGCGGTTCTCAAATTGCAATGTATTTGCGGTGTTCTCTCTACCGTCAAATGATTTGATAATAATAGGCTCTTCCATCTGTCCGTATTCCTGCAACTCATTATTCACGGATTCAACGACATTATCCATTAACCACCCTGTTCCATCTGCACAAAATGACACATATTTTTCCATGGAAATGATGTTTTCCATATCGTATTCGTTCGCTTCGCCATTGGGTCGGGCATTAAGGAAGACAGTTGCATTGGGGTATTGCTCATAAATGGCATAGGCTTCCTGTGCTACTTTTAGGCAATCCGCATCAATCTTATCTTTCGGTTTAAAGCGGTTTAAACGGTCTTTAAAATGCTTTAGATTGGCATTGTTAAAAATTTTCGATTCCATACAGTCGCCAATCCATTCAGCTTGTAAAAACTCACTGAGATAGGTTTCTGTATCTTCTCCGCAATCGTCCTCCGTTACCCAATCTTTATGCATTTCATACATCCAGTACAGATAACTGCTTTCCTGTCGGTAGTATGGAATGTCTGCAAAGTGGTACAGGTAACTGCAAACCGATAAAAGCAATTGAGCTGTCTTTTTCCGTTTTGGGTTTTTCAGCCAACGAAATAGAGGTTTTACGGGAATATAATATAGGGTTGCACCTGTGTTATATCGTTCCTCACTCGTGAAATAGGTTTTCTTACTATCCTGTATCAGTCTTATTTCTTCCCAATCATTAACCTTTAATTTTAGCTGCTCTTCTGCATCTTTTAAAGCCGATGCGATATTGTAGGGATAATCCAAAGACTGCGTTGGTTTTGGAGTGATACCGTAATGCTCTGCCAATTGGGAAAGGGAGCTGTAAAAATCCCTTTCCATTTTGGCATTATTCCTACAAGCCTGTACGGTTTCTGTTTCTTCGAGTCTTGGCAGAAAGCAAGTCCTTAAAAAACCATTGGCAGCATGGATACTGGTACGGACTGTCGTTTGTCCTTTTGGATTTCGTTTGCGTCCTTCGGTCGCTGCATCCAATCTGCGAACTCGCTTAACTGACGGTGCAATTGCTTTTGTTTGGTTTCTTTGGGCATCTGAAATGTTCCCGATACGGTATGTCGCTGCATAAGTCATTGTTTTACTGTGTTGGTTTAACCTTTTGTTCCCATTACGCTCTCGAATCTGTACACTACTGAATCATCCTTAATCTGCGGTACAGATACTTTTGCAGTGGTTAGAATGGGGTACGTATTGGAATAGAAATTCAATACTGCCTGCACGCTCCACCTCGGTTCAGGGTCGGTTAGTTTGATTTCCTTACCCTTGTCGGTCAATATAAATACTCGTTGTAATTGCGTTGCTAATAACATCATGTTCGTTTTTAATGGTTAATAATCAGTTGTGACCGAATCATCAATCGGGTAATCATCTGTAGCTTGTACCAATTGTGTTGGTTCGAGCGTTGCCTGTGTCGTTGCATCGAAAAGGCTCGGTGTAGAAAACTTATTGGACAGCTCCGTTTGGCGTTTGCGGATGGTTTCCGCAAATTCAGGAAACTCTGAGGGTTTAGGTAGCTTCATCCATGCCTCACGGAACTTGCCTTCCTTTTCCAATTCGTCTGCCTTTGCTAAATCATCTTTATACTTTTTGTCCAGAGTTTCCTTTTCTTTCTTCTCCTTATCGCCCTTTTCTTTTTCCATTGCAGAGTTTCTTTTGACTTCCTCTAACTGCTTCAGGAACTTTTCCATATCTACCATTAAACCCGAAACGGCTTGAACAGGTGTTGTAATCTGCTCAAAAAAACCCGTATCAAATTCCTCTGCGGTAGCGTTGAATGTGAGCGGAGGAATGAGTTTTTTTGCATTATCTCCGCATTGCTCATTGTTAAGCAAAACAGAAACAATTAGGTTGTTTTCCACTCCTTTGGAAATGTTCAGTTGCAATACGCCTGTAAAGTCTAAAGCTTGTATCTGATTAAAAAAATTGGTATTCATTATTGAAATCTGTTTATGATTTTACGCTCCATTTACACCCTTTTCTGTCATAGGTTCTGCCAAACCTGAGCCACTATCAATTTGACCATCTGTTGTGATAGCTCACCTATTTCCACTACCTGCATAGGGTCAATATCACCGCTACGGGTTTGAGCTATTTCGTGCATCTGTACAAACAATTGTTCAAGCATTTCTTCAAACTTCCTACTTGCTACGTTGGTCAGTTCCTCCATGTTTTTAGCTGTCTTTTCCATATTCTGTCAGAATTGTAGCTACCGTCATTAAAGACGGTAGCCGTTTGTAATTAATTAAGGTTAAGAATACTTGCTCCCTCCATTGCAAAGGCTGAACATAATTCAAATGCTTTCTGTGATTTCAGCTGAGCCGTTCCACCCATTACGATGCTCTGCAATTTGGCTTCATCGCTCTTGTAGTTCCGCACATTTTGGTAGTAGCCCGTTACCGCATTGTAGGCACCAAACAAAGTGCCTTGGGTGGTATCCATTTGCTGAGTGTCGCTCATCATGGCATAGCCAAAAGCATCCTCTACCGTGTTTTTAAAAACTGTGGAAATTTCATCTTCTGCACCTTTTCTGATAAGCTCAAGCGTATCTTTGTTTGGGCAAAGTGCCAATTGAATCAGCTTTTTGACCTCTTGGTCTGCAACCTTTACTTTTGTCCATTCATTAAAAATACCCTCTAATTGTTTACTCAAAGTACTAGCAAGTCCCATTACTTTGTGAGCATCTTCAATCCGCTGTTTAGCTCCTGAAGTATGTTTGATACGCACTACATTCGTCATGTTTCTTAGTGAAGCATTGAGCGTATTTTCGCAAACTACACGTATGGGCGTAAACGCTGCTGTGATGCTTCCGCTACCGTCGTGTGATGTGGTCAGGAAGATATATTGCTCTACGATATCATCGCCATTGCCTACCCGAATATAGTCAGGCAGTTTGGCGGTAATAAATATACGTTCACCCTGTCCTAACGCTCCTGCTGTCTCGTAGAAGATGCCTTCACCACCCACGATAGAATCAAAAAATGAAAAAGCATCCTTGTTTTGCACGATATGATAATCCTTACCTACCACGCCCAATACGGCATTGTTATCCGTCCGAATATTGGCAAAGTAATTAGGTACATCCAGTTCACTACTGCCCATTTCTATCCCGTCAGCTGTTTCTACAATGCCCAATCCTTTGGTAAATAGAAGGCTCTTTTTTACTTCGTAATCCAGTCCTGCATGTATGATGGCTTCCTCGCTTGTAGGGTATTGCTCCACAATTTGCCCCAGTCCGTGCCATGCCTTTTGCTTTACACTGAAAAATGAATATTTGCCTGTGTGTTCGTTAAAATTCAGATTATGTGCCATGTCTTTAGAAATTTAATGTTTGATAAATGATTGAATACTTCTTGTTAAAATGGGAGGTAGTCTACAGTTACTTTTTTCGCTGCTTTGTTGTTTTCCGTTTCATTTGTAGCCTGTAGGGTTTCGGCTCTGTTGCCACCTCCGTGAAGTTTGATTTGTGAGGTATGGAAATTCAATCCTGCTTTCGCTTCACCCTCTTTGTTTACCCATGCTCTCGTACTTACACGTCCTGTGAGTTCTACCAAAGTACCCTTCGTAAGTAATCTTGCCACGTTTGCACTAATCCAGTAAGCACAATCGAAGTAAGTTGTTTGCTCTACCTGTTCGCCTTCTTTGTTTCGGTAGCTGTCGTTGGTCGCTACTGAAAAATTTACGACTTGTTTCTCGCTTGGTAGGGTGCGTACTTCTGCATCCCTTGTTAGCCGTCCTATGATGTTCATAATCTTTGATTTTTGAGTTAATGAATTTCGAAATTTTCTTATTCGGCAATGAGAGGAGGTGCTGTTTTGTTTCACCTTTTTTTCATTCTTAATTTTATGTGTTCCCATTGCTGACATTTTTTTTTCGTGTAAAGAGCCGGAGTACGCTATGTTTTGTTTCATGAGCATAAAAGGTTCGTGTTTAGAAGGCACAAGGTTTTTGAAAAAAATACGACCCAACGGGTGGAGATTTTTTTCAAAACTTGCATGACCTTTTGCCTGCGTTAAGAACACGGAAATACCTTTGCTCCTGAAATGAAATCATACAGCATACTGGCCTACTTTAATCCTTGTATAAAAAATGGGAAGTGAATGGGGCACATTAAGAATGAAAATGAGGCAGGAAAAGGGCTATTGTTATTTTTTAAGTGTGTAGAACTACTAATTGGATGCCATTAAATCTGCTTACAAGACATAAAAAAAAGCAGGACAATGCCCTGCTTCTGTCTGAAATCTAAATTATCAGTTACTTAATCCACAATTTCTACTTCAAATTGAAATTCAATTTCATTTCCATCCAAAAATGTGTTTTCTTCTCTCTCCATTTTGACAAGAAAAGCATCCTCCATTGTTTTGAATTTAGGAGCCACTAAATCCATATCCTTACTGATTTTCTGACTGATGACTTTTGCATAAATCTGTGTGGTGGAAATGTTTTTATGCCCCATCATTTTACTTAAACTTTCAAGTGGTACACCCTCGGTAAGAAACATGGTTGCAAAGGTATGTCTTGCAGTATGAAAGGTTATTTTATTTTCGGAAACGATGTCTCCTTCTTGTATTAGTTTTTTTAGATGATTATTGCAGGTTTTATTAGAAGGAACCGGAAACACATAGTCATTCCGCGTTATTCCTGCATATTTTTTTATGATACGTTTCGGAATTTCCATTAATCTAACGTTCGATGACGCTTTAGACTTATGTCTTCGGTTGATGATCCATTGGTGCCCATCGAAGAAAGATTGAATGTTTTTCTTTTTTAGATTTTTAATGTCAATATATGAAAGACCGGTAAAGCAACTGAAAATGAACAAATCTTTTACCAGCTCGTATTTTGTTTGAGAGGGGATATGGTCAATGATTTGTTCTACATGTTCTCTTAATAAATAGCCCCGGTCTGTTTCCTTCATACTGATTTTGTAATCCTCAAAGGGAACATTTCGTATCAACCCTTTTTTGATGGCAATTTGTACCATTCTTAAAACCGGCATCATATATATCCAAACCGTATTGTGACAACAATCCTTATCAAAGCGTAAATAATCTTCAAATTGTTGCATAAAATCGGCGTTCAGCTCCCTAAAAGCCATGTCCTTTTTAAAATACTTACTTGTTATAAATTCATTTAGATGATTGTAAACATCAATGTACTTATCAAGTGTATTTTGGGCACGTTCTTTCTTTAAAACCATCCTCTCAAATTGCTCGTTATGTTCCTGAAAGACCCTAAGAATACCATCCTCTATACTACCCACACCTAAAAACACCAGTTTCACTTTTTGAGCAGTGGCAAACCCTTCTTCTTTAAGCATGTTGTCATATATATTGGTGATACGCAAGCGTATGTTGTCCAATTTTTGATTTAGACTTAATGCTAAAGCACTCTTACCTGAGACTCTACTATGCTTTAAATCCCAGTTATTTGAGACAACATCTAATTTGGTGCTGAATGCTTTCTCTTTGCCGTCGATTGTAATTCGTCCCATGACAGGCACATTACCGTTCTTCTTAGGACTGCTTTTCTTTAAATAAAACAGTAATGTAAAAGTTGACCTTTTTGATTTTTCCATAACCTCATTGTTCAAAGTTTAAAATTAACTTACAATGAGTTACAAGGAAACATGAATAATGACGCAAAAAGCTGAATTATAACCCTTTATAAAACCAACTACTCTACTGAGAATGGTAACGATTTAGTAACCTAAATTTGTCAATTGCAGTCCGAAAACGCGAAATTATAGTCTTCTTTACCAAACTAAACTTTCCCCAAAAACCTAATTACTACTGAATCTTAATCGTTTTGCCTATTTTTACTTTCTAATTCTGCTTTTTTCAAAAAAGTAGGAAAAGAAAAATAGTTATTTCAGGTCTAACTGATTGTAGTTAAGTCTGACGGGGTCACCAATTCATCTTAGTTCTAGATTGCTTCAGCGATTATTTTTTTAACCAGATAGATGAAAAATGAAGAAGGAGACAAATGGATTTTC
>CAZBAV010000134.1:0-6689 GCA_964489955.1 uncultured Lacihabitans sp.
CCTAAGATGAAACTGCTTTAAAATTTCATGAAGATGTAATTATCAGAATTGAAAAGTATAATATCACCAAAAATTAAGCTTAGATAATAAAAACTAATTCATTTTTTTTCAAATTACGCACTCCAATAGTCTAAGAAGATTAGAATTTGTTATATACCTATCAAAATATTTTCAACAGTCGTCCGTCTGATAATTCTTAGGTCTTCACTAACCTTTTGCGTATCCTAAAATAAACTACTCAGTATTGAATCTGCTCTATTTCCTACTATGCCGCCTATTATAGCAGAGACAAGATGTTCAAATGCTTTTTTTATTAGGACTAAGCATCTCTCTCCCGCTTTTTTTAGGACACTTTCATGACAAAGGATAGCCTCTATTTTATCTTTGTTAGGACCATTCACGCCAAAATCTCCTGAATTCTCTACGTAAACCTTATCATAGGTATGTAATATAATCAAAATTGACTTAGTATCTGGACTTACTTTACAAGCTTTAATACGATAGCCACTCTTTATCAACTTCTTGGATATGTACTTACTTTCCATAGCTAAATTTGCTTTAAGTGATCGCGTGTTTTTTGTACATAATCCACACAAAAAATATTCCCAAACACGACTTTGAAAAATCACAAATAACTTATTTACAGATACTTAAAAACATAAATAAGCCTAAAACTAGCCTAAGATATTTTTGCGATTATTGTATTTTTAGCTGATGGAAAGACAATTGATTTTAGCCTACTTTAAGGAGGTAAATACTCAAGAACAAAAAGATTTCTTATGCGATTTAGAAAAGTTGAACACGAATTCCTCAGGTAAAGGATGGTTGAAGGACTATCAAAAGGATTTATTAAATAATGAAAAGAGTTGGTGCCCTTATTGCTGTCCTTAGACAAAAGTCTAAGAATAAGTACACGAAGGTCTTCTGACCACTAGAATACAGGACTGACTGTGTGCGAGATGAGCAGTCTGGCTTATTAGACTAATACCCTACGACCAATAAACCAAAGATATGTATAGAAGAATAAAGTAAACTGGAAATTTTAGATATCTGTAACAACATATTCTTACGTACATAACATAATCATTAAAGTTGTGAATTGCTTTCAAACTGGAAAATTCAGATATTCGTAACAACTTCCCTTTTGAAAATCGCTTAACTCCTCCTGTTGTGAATTGCTTTCAAACTGGAAAATTCAGATATTCGTAACAACTGTTATTGATTAGTTCCTGTTCGCCCTTCAGTCGTGAATTGCTTTCAAACTAGAAAATTCAGATATTCGTAACAACGCTATCACCTCACGGCCACTAGTTCCCTGTGTTGTGAATTGCTTTCAAACTGGAAAATTCAGATATTCGTAACAACGAGAAGAGTCTAAATACAATGTCGGCAGCTGTTGTGAATTGCTTTCAAACTGGAAAATTCAGATATTCGTAACAACTTTTTACACGAGATTCGAGACTAGAAAACGTTGTGAATTGCTTTCAAACTGGAAAATTCAGATATTCGTAACAACCTACCAATGATGGGAATCACGGCCACAGAAGTTGTGAATTGCTTTCAAACTGGAAAATTCAGATATTCGTAACAACACTGGTAGCAGGTACTAAAATAGCTATCTGGTTGTGAATTGCTTTCAAACTGGAAAATTCAGATATTCGTAACAATGCTTTTCTAGTGTAAGCATCAGTCTCTCTGACATATGACTAGCATCACCCGTAATTTATAGCCGCATTGTTTTCTAGAAGAGCTGTAATGAGTCCGCTGGTAAAGGTAATCTAGCGGCTTTCAAGTACACTGACTCCGATATCTTCCACAGGGATTGTAAGAGGTTTATCGGAGTCAGGGTAGGTTACATTCAGCTGTTTGTTTTTCAGACTAAGATAGGCCGGGTTACTAAAAAAAAGACTTCGTTTTATCATGACAAGTAGTTGAATATAAAATCGATACAACAATAAACTTGCCAAAGTAACTTACCTCTCTCCCAACGCTACTATATCTCCTAAATGATTTATCCGAACTTTAAGTACATTTTCAAGATACCCCAGACTTTTAATGTTTTTAAAAGTTACATCCTTCAGTTCTTTTTTCTCCTCCACACTGGTCTCTAAATGATGTCTGAAAACATATTCTCTCACAGCAGAGTTTCCATACTCCACTTTCGATAGCTTCTGTAACCTATACAAATTAGGGCTAATCAGCGTCTTATTTTGAGAATCCATGAGGTCAACCTCTTGGGGGTTAAACCCCGTACTTTCATTCGGAAATACAAAGTATTCATTTTGCTTCATTGTGAATAAAAACTGCCAGCCCATTCCCTGATTAAGTGTTTTGTTAACCACTGGTTCTCCTGCATTTATTAATTTTACAGCATCAAATAAGGAAACCACATTATCTTGCAGAACGCCCATACTGTCTCTATAAATGGCTACATGATGGTTATTACCAGTACTCACAAAGTCTATAGGAATAGGCCTGCCCTGCTTATCGAGCATTTCATTACCCAGATGATCTTTTTTATGATGTAAATATTCTGCATTCTTCACCCCTGAGATGGTGACCCGCTTAATAGCAATACCTTTGGCCTCATTCAGCCATAGAGGTCTTTTCTCCAAATCGGAAAATGCTTTCTTTGGATCGTTTCCAAACTCTTCTAAACGTTCTAGCAAGATTTTTTTTACCCGCTGATCCAAAACCTTACTAATACTCTTATCATCTTTAAAGTTCTCGGGTGTTACTTCCTTTCTAATCGAATAGTTCTCTTCCAGCCATGTTAAGTTTACACTTTCTGGCATAGTTTGTATACCATCTATATAGATAGGACTCTTGCTTAAAGCATTTTTACCGCTGAATGCCTTCTTTGGATCGTTGTCGTTTTCCACCAGACGCTGCAGTAATAATTCTCTAAACACAGGGTTACTTACTTTCTGTATAGTGCTTTCATTAAATTTCCCACTAACTTTCTCCTCTTTATTTACAGGGTATCGATATTTCCCATAAACTGTTTCCTTGTGCAGCTGTCCTCTTGGCGTGAGCTCCACTTTTTTGTTCTCGCCACTTTTAGATTGTGTTTTGTTTATATTTTTAGTCGCTACTTTGTTCTTTGCTTTGTGCGATATCAGTACACCTTCCAGATGTTCTTTAGCTACCTGCCGAAAGTCAGGAAAAGGCAGTTTGAAGACCCGCTTCTTCTGTCCTTCATTATCTATGCGTACTTCAGTCTCTATAGCTTCAATGGCCACAATATTGTGGTGCAACTTGTGACTCTCGTTTCTCCTGGCATTAAGATAGTTTAGGTACTGAATATGGTTATGCTTTGTAAAAGCTACCGTTAAAGCATCCATTGCATGATGCCGATGATCGTTACGCTTAGACCAATCTATAATTCGCTCCTTAAAAGAACCGTCTTTTTTTTCCACCAGCTCGGTTAGCCCTAAAGACTTAAACTTTCCAAAATTGAGTTCCTGCATAAGATTTATCAGTCCCCAGTCTTCCCTTAGCCTATCGGTAACACTTCCGGAAGTAGCCACTACAGACCGGGTAATTTCATATAACTTTAGTTTGGCTTGTCGGGCTATATACTGGCTATCTCTTAAATCACGCTCTATAAATCCGTCTCCTATTTCGCTTTCCTGCTTTAATAACTTCTGAAGTTTGGCTTTTGAAATCCCCTCTTCCTTATTTTTGGACCATATCTGATTAAGTATCTCAATACGTGATTTATACTCATCCAACTTATCGGCACCGTACTTACTCTCTATGTAATCATGAGCCGTTTTATTACTCTTATCCAGATTGTCTTTTCTGAATACAACGGTTTTGTTTGAGAAACTGTCATCAAACAGCTTGGACTGAGGAATGATATGGTCAATATCAATCTGCTTACTGAATAAAATCTCTCTTGGTATATAGGTATTGGTATATAAATCCTTATACCCATTATTTTTAAGCTCCTGATATAGCTTATACCGTATTATATCATTTCGGGTAGGATTCTTAACACCAAATTCACTTTGCAAAAGCTTGAATATCTTATCATGAGCAATTTTAGAAGCGTTGATATTCGCAGTCATCTCCGCTCTTTCCTTGGCATTCTTTTTTAGCTCACGGGCTAGCTCTATGCGTATTTCGTCAAATCGAAAATCCGGGTTCACAGCTCTGTTTTTCTCAATAAGCAAATTAACCACATTGACCATCTGATTCAAGATCTTCTCTACTACCGGGTTCCGCAAACTATTTTTTTTCAATAGTTCCAATTTGTCCTTTAACGGTCGGTTATCTATTTCCTCTTTGGTTAGTGATGCTGCAGAATGTCTGTAACCTGCCATTTCGCATGCCTTATCATAATGCAGCTCTTTGATATGCGGGAATATCCGCCGTATGGCCTTACTACTCAGACTCCCATAATCATCAGCAAGTGAAACATTGGCCAGTACCTGAGCATATTCTCTGGTAAATCCGAATTTCTTTTCCAACAACTCATATAACTTTTCATTGCCACTGAGTGAGTCATCTCCTTCATAAGAATACAATAAGTGCCATAATTTATAAGAGTCCTGCTCTTCAAATAATGTTCCCTCTATTTCCGCATCAAATTCCAGAATACCGGAAGCAATGCCCAGACTCTCGAAAACTTGTGCTACAAGTTTCTTGATTTCTGCTACAGGCACAGCCACATCATCTAGTTCTACCTCATCTTTATTGGACTTTACCTTTAACAGACTTTTGACATCATAGCCCTGCTTATCCAGAATTTTCAGGTAGGCGTTGTAAAGTTCCTTATTAGTTCTATTACCTTCCAGCTGTGTGTAATTTAACTCCCAATCGGATGCACTATACCCTAAAAGTTCCAATATGCTACCAGAACTTAGATTTCCTTTCAAATTCAGCTCATCAAACAGAATCTGTTTAGCATTTAGATCAAAAGCAAATATTTCCTGATTCCCATCATCGAGGTTTCGGACATTTTTAGCAACACGTTTTTTACTCCCTTTTTTACGTACAAGTACATTATTTAAAACCTGCCATATCTTAAACTCCTGAAATAAAGGAGAAGATTTGGGAGTTACTTTAAGCCCAACAGTTTTCCTACTCCCGTTTATCGTCTTTTCATGACGCTCAAACTCGCAGAAACTCACCAGCCCCTTTTGAGACTTAAGTTTACGTTGATAAAAAATTATAATATCTCGTAGCTCCGTTTTAAGCATATTGCTTAATTCTAGATGATGTTTAGACTGTTCTTTCCAGATGGCTTCGAACTCATCCAGATAGTCTTGTCTATAAAAAACCTGATTTTTTAAGCGTGTGTGCGGGCTTTTCAGTAGCTGATGATAAAGATACTGCCCCACTGTCTCCTTCTTAAAATACAGCTCTTTACTACGGTCTGAAATAGCTCCTAAATATCCGCTCGAATTACTAAGATTGCTATTAATTTCAGCCATAACATAAGCGGCTTCCTCTCTCTCTAATTTTGTCTCTATGGCTTCAGTCCTCCATTTATATGCCTGTAATCTTTTCTCATCGCGTGACTTTGCCTTGTTTTCTGCGGTATTGAAATTACATCTCGTCCAGAAGATAGCAGAAGTGGCTTTTTGACCTTTTCCTTGTAATTCTTTATAAAGTTCTGTGGTGAAAATTTCCGGATAAAAATGCTTTTGGCACTCCCATACTCTATCGAATTCTGCTTGTAAATCAGAACGGTAAAAGTCTGGAATTGTCCTCACACCTTCTTTTAATAACCGATAAGCCAGCTGGCCTGGGGTGAGGTTCTCTTCATATAGTCTTCTTGCCACAGCCATGCCATCAACAGCCTTTCCTTCGTCCTCATTTCTAGCTTTTCTAACGCTTTTATACCCCCTTTTTTTATTGATTGCCAGAAACACTCTGGCCAGTTCATGCTTTTCTATCTTTTGGTTCACAGAACTAGCTCTAAGTCGCCACGTTTCAAAGGTAGTTTGCTTACCATCTTCAGCCAGTATCGAATCTTTTGAAATTATTCCTGCTCTCTGTAAAGCATCAATCAGATTTGATCTACGCATTTGGTAGCGATCCAGTGAGCGTCTTGCACCTCGTTTTAAAGTCCTGTCGGCATTGACCGTAACAGGCTTTCCTTTTTCAAAGTTGGTCTGCTCGTCAGTTGTCAACGGATTAGCACGTACACCGATTTGTATTATTCCTGATTGTTCGGGTCTTTGGCCTTCACTTACATGTGCAAAACCTAGAGAAGTGGTGCCTATATCTAGGCCCAGAATGTGTTTCATATTATGGCTGTTTAAGGGTTTATTATCGTTAAATAAGAATGGAATTTTTCTCAAACCTTTTCTTAAATAAATATTTTACTAAAATATATAAATATACTCATTTAGTCAACTACAAAAAAATATTTTAACTCTTTTGTAGTAATACTGACTAAAAGTTGTAATTTCGTATTGAAAGCAATTCACAATAAGGATTATTCCGTTGTGAGAACATCAAGGCGGGGCAACTCGTCTTCTTTTATTTTAAGCCTCATTTCCCCTTCAATTTCTACATTATTATACTGGTTCTGCTTTGATATTCCTTTAATACATTTCCAGGAATCCTATGCGAGGAAGTTGCATTTTGTTCAAACATAGTCTTCGTCCATACGAGACGTTGCTTACATTATTTTAGACAGCTTAGTCCAATCGAGGAAACACTCTGTTCTGAAT
>CAZBAV010000135.1:0-6619 GCA_964489955.1 uncultured Lacihabitans sp.
TGTACGTAAGGCCTGGTAGTCTGTATATCCTATATCTCCGCCACTGCCCGTGCCTGTGGGTACCAGCATGTTAAAGGAGTCTATGCCACCCGCTAGTAAAACGCAAACTATAGCCTTGTAATCACCAGTAGCATTACTGTGTTTTGTGAGGCCATTCATTGCACCAAGACTTGTGAGAGAACTTAGCAAAGTAGTAGTTCCCATGGCTCCACAAGAAGTGTATTTCAGAAAATCACGTCTTTTCATGCTGCTGATAGTTTATCTGTTTATGACGTATTCCGGTGACATCATGATTAAAAAAATACCCATTCTGAGTCTTCTGTCTGCCAAAGTACTGTCCGGGATTCCTTCCGTATTGAAGCTCATGGGCATTTGCATAAGCGTATTTTTTATTAGGTTTATGCTTTGGGTAGAAATGCGACCTTGTGCTAAAATGAGATTGTATTTATCCAGAAATTCGGTAAGTCGGTTGTCTCTAGCCAGCACAAAATCCGGACTCAGGTCAAAAGAAGGATCCTGGTTGGTCTTAGTGGTTTCGCCTGTAAAGATGTTCCAATATTGTACAGGATCATTTTGGATAATCCAGAGGTGCAATCCATTTAAGTATTTGGTGTATGACAAAGAGTTTAGCATTTGAAACTCAGGAGCCACTTTTTTTGCAGTTTGTATAGGGCCATCCGGAGTATAGTCAGGCTGGTAGAAATTAAATACGGACGGAGAATTCAGGGGCCTCTGCTCCAAACGGTTATAAATATCTTCCATGACATTTCTGTAAATTCCTACGCTGCTCTGCAGGTTCAGGCCATGTACCAGGTTGGTATATCGGAGCAGAGGTTCGCGAAGGTGCCCAAAATCATTTTGTTTTTTTTCTATGCAGCAGTCTCGTGCTTCAGTGTCAAGTAAAACGGCTCTGATTACAGCTTTCAAGTCACCTCTTCCTCCTGAGCCATTGTTATTAAATATGGCACTGACTCTGCCTATATATTCTGGTGTAGGGTTAGAGGTAACCAAATGTTGGATAAGCCGACGGGCTATAAATGGACCCACATTCGGGTGGTTTGACAAGATATTTAAGGCATCGCTTATGTCTTGTTGGCCTTGGCTTACAGGCCGTGCGGGTATGGTACTCCCCAAAAAAGTTTTGGGACCCGGCTCATGACCGGATACAATCCTGGGATTGGTTACCCAAGGGCGACGGTACTTGTCGCTGGAATCCATGGGGAAGAATTTTAACTTATGTGTGTATGACCACAGATTGGTATTGTTTTCGCCCAGATAGCGGCTATTATGCCAGGATAAACCCGTAAAGACCTTGGCTAAACCGGCAATGTCTTCATTATTATAGGTGGGGATAGGGTTACCGTTCGAAGCTTTTTTTTCTGTACCATTGGCATTGAGCTGGTGTAGCCCTATCGAAAAAAGCTGCATGATTTCCCGGGCATAGTTTTCGTCGGGGTAAATCTGTCTTCCATCGGTGGTATCCGTAGCATGGTTGTTCATATAAGTCAGATAAACGGCCATGGTAGGATGATAAGTTATACTATCCAGCAGAGAGCGATAAGTGGTAAAGGCATTGCGGTTTAGCATATCATAGTAGCTAGCCAAAGCGTAAGGATTATTATCAAACGCCGATACCCTGGAAGTAACAAATATCTGGCTTAAAGCCAGGCTTATTCTCCATCGGAGACGGTCTGAAGCCGTCATGATTCCCTGAAACCAAGCTATATCAAAGGCCCAGTCGTCTATAAAGGTGTTGGCTAATGTATTGCTTGCCGTATTGTTACGGGCATTGAGTGAATCTACCATGTATTGGTGTATGCCCTGTACGTAATTCTGTAAATTAAAAGAGTAGGGTAGGGCTAACTGCTGATCTAACCATGTCTCAATTCCCTGGTTTTGTATATCGGCTATTTCTTGCCATTTTGTACCTAAAGTAGCCTGAGAAAGAAAACGTGAGGCCGCTTTTTCGTTGGGTAAAAATCCTGTTGACTTAAGGGTATTTCCTGCTTTTGCGGAATTAGAGCTTCCGGTTACAGTTACGCCATGGACTTCTCCTTTTCCGAAAGTTTGGGCGTGGAGCTTACCAAACACAAAAATTAGGGCAAAAGTCCCCAAAAGGGATTTGCAAATTAAAGTATTCATGGCTTTTCTATTGTTTGAGTTTTCCGTACCAAAGGTAGCTGAAAATGTGTTTTGAAATCTGATTTTGCCCTTTTTTTTGAGATTTTTATTGATCGTGAAATGAGGGGAATGACGGGTTTATTTGTGGGTTTTAATTCCTAATGCAGATCCTGGATTAATAAAAAAGCCGACTC
Organism: uncultured Lacihabitans sp.; assembly: GCA_964489955.1. Lineage (GTDB taxonomy): Bacteria > Bacteroidota > Bacteroidia > Cytophagales > Spirosomataceae > Leadbetterella. The sequence continues at coordinate 2,316 of CAZBAV010000135.1, forward strand.
TTTGGAGTCGGCTTTTTAAGGTCTATACTTTTGAAGTTCTTACTTCAGATTCTGATTAAAGAAGCCCATCATAGCCTGGTAAAATTCTATCCGGTTTTCTTCGTGGCTAAAGCCATGTCCTTCATTGTATTTTACAAGGTAAGGAACCTCAAAGCCTTTTGCTCTAAGTGCTTTCACGATTTGGTCAGACTCTCCGATTTTTACTCTTGGGTCATTTGCTCCCTGAACCACAAAAAGCGGTTTGTTTATCTTATCCAGCTGGTAAAGTGGCGATACACCTTTTGCTATTTCTGCCTCTTCCGGATTATCCAGGTCGTACCAGATTTCTTTTGCCATATCTTTTAGAGGCTTCCAATACTCTGGGAAAGACTCAAAGAAAGTTTCGATGCTGGAAATACCCACATAATCTACTCCGCATCTGTAAAGTTCAGGCGTTTTTACCAGCCCCATCAAAGTGGCGTATCCACCGTGACTAGCTCCATAAATGGCAACCTTATTAGCATCTGCCCAACCTTGAGCTATTGCGTATTTAACACCGTCTTCTACGTCGTCCATTGCTTTACGGCCAATTTGCTTAAATCCGGCTTTTAGGAACTCTGTTCCGTAACCACCCGAAATACGGAAATTTACTTGTAAAGTAGCATAGCCACGGCTAGCAAATAATTGTGTTTCAGGATTGAAACCCCAGCTGTCTCTGATTCCTTGTGGTCCCCCGTGTGGATTTACAATCATAGGTACTTTTTTGCCTTCTAGTGCCGCTTTTGGTAGTGTAATGTAACCATGGATGGTTAGTCCGTCCCGAGTTTTGAAAGAAATAGGCTTCATTACTGCCATATCTTCTTCCTTAAGCTGTGGCATCAGGTCATATAGGAAAGTCACTTTCCTGGTTTTGCTATCATACAGATAGTATTTTCCGTAAAGTTTATCACTGGTTACAATAACCATCAGTTTATCCTCGTCATCTGTACGGCCAATTACACTGTACTGGTAACCCGAAAACTCTTTCTCAAGGTCTGCATAAACTTGCTTGAATGTTTTGCTTACCGGTACTATAACGGCTTTCTCACCTTCATACCCTACGTAATCAATTTCCCAGTTTCTTTTTCTGGAAAGTGCTATGTCCGATATGTCAAAATCCTTGTTAGAGAATATTTCTTTCAGGATTTTCTTAGTCTTGAAATCGTATAAAATAATACGTGTTTTGTCGCTATCTAAGTTCGAAAGTACATAGGCATCATTCGGGTTCTCGGTGGCGTAGTTAAACGATACAATGTTGAATCCCTGGTACCAGTTGCTCTCCAAAGCTAAGTTGAAATCTTTTTCACCCTCATTTCTGAAGAAGAGTTGGGTGTTGATCCCGTTCTTCATTTTTGTGTAGGCTCTCAGGTTTCCGTCTTTATCGAAATTGTAACCCATAATAGGGTTGGCAGGGTCATCATTAGAGAATAGTTTTTCGTATGCTCCAGTGTTTACGTTTACTTTGTAAGGCTCACTTATCTGCTTGTTATCCTTATTCATAGACACGATGATGAAGTCCTTTTGGTCTTTCAACATGTTCTGAATTCCAGCTTTTACGCCTTCAAAAGGAGTAAGGTCCATGGTATTGCTGCCATCCAGATTTGCTGCATAAACGTGGAAGTTCTCGTCTCCGCCTTTGTCCATCAAGTAAGCCAGACGGTTATCGTTTATCCAGCCATAACCACGCACAAGGTCATCTTTTTCTTCAATAGCCCTCGTTATTTTTCCGGTAGCTGTTTCCTTTACGTAAACATGGTTTTTATTGTTAGAATCCTTCTCTCTGTACGATAGGTACTTGCCATTTGGGGATAATTGAAAGCCCGAAGATTTAGGTTTCTGGAAATAATCTACCACAGAGTACTTATAATTTCCTTTGTCTGCATCTATAAGCTTTTTGATGTCTTCCGGGCTGGAAGGTAGCGAAAGGTCTCCCGGTTTTGTAATTTCAGTTTTGCTTAGATTTAAAGGGAATTCCTGTCCAGCCTGCTTAAATTTTCCTTTAATTTCAGAACCTTCCAGATTGCCTTCATAAACAATCCCTGCTGCCGTTACTCCTAGTGTAAGTTTTGAATTTTCGAAACTTACTTTTTCTACCGGAATACCTGTAGCTCCCTGAAGAGGAACATCCATAGATGCTGTTAAAACACCTGCTTCTTCTTTAAGATGGAAAATGATGTCTAATTTCATTCCGCTGACATCCAACGTTCCTTTCCATGCTCCGGTAATCTGTGCCATAGAGTTTAGTGCTGTAAATAAAATAAATAGCGTTGTAATATAGCTTTTATGTATCATAAGTGATATAATTTATTGATAAGACAAAGGTATTTGATACATTCTTTTATCCAATGCTGTACTGTATCTGAGGAAGAATTACAGGATAAATGGTATTTTCCTTGTCTATTGGGAATAGTAGGGAGACGCAAATCTGTTTTAGAAAGTCTGTGGCCAATTCGGATTATGTATTAGGCTATAATACCTTCAAAACCATAACTGACTATGCTTTTGAAAGGTATTATGCTTCTACTTTGTAGTATTTAGTTTCGCTAAAATTTCTAATATATAATTCGGACTTGATTATCCATGGTTTTACCGCTTCAGCTTTTTGATAGAAATGTTTCTGAAGTCAATCTCTTGCCCTTCGCTTTGAAGGCCAATGTAACCCGATGTTAGGGGCTTACCTGGAATGAAAATTTTTGGGTCTGCTCCGTTTACCACTCCACCACCTATGGTAGGTTTGCTATACTCTAAAACTACTTCTCCATTTATAATATGCTGTATCAGGGAATCACCATACACTATAAGCTCTGCTTTTACCCACTCATCGGGTTTATATGTTTTAGAAGAAGAGTTGATACAATGGCGGGGATCTTTTTTGCCCTGGAATACCACATCTGTTCCGGGAGAACACATATTTCCGGTGGGGCGGGGAACGCCCGGCTTCTCTTCAGCCAAAAATTGCATTTCTACGGAAATAGGCCAATCCTGCTCTTTTAAAATAGTTTTGGGATCCTGACTATGAAACATGACACCCGAATTTAGGTGAGTGTATGAAGGGGCATCTTTACGCCAAATACCATTAAAACGGTACTCCATTTTCAGGTGAAAGTTCTCGTAAGGAGTTTTATAGAAAAGGTGACCGTAGCGTTCATTGAATGCGTCGTAACCATCATAACGCACTTTTATGATACCGTCTTCTACTCTATAGGTGTTAGCAAAGTTTTCGCCATATTCATGGTGGTGAATTTTAGGTGTCCAACCATCCAGGTTTTTACCATTGAAAATAACTTTTTCTTTGGTAGTGGTGCAAGAAACTATACTTAATACGGAGAGCAAAGTGAAGACTATACGCATGTACAACTGTTTTTTGCCCTGAAATTAATGAATAAGCTGCAAAGTTGGGTAGCCCTCAGCAAATATGTTACGATTACTATATGCCCAAAACGAACAAAGCCCGTTAACGGGCTTTGCATCGAATTGAATTATTTTATTCTAGCTTTCACCTCTCGCCAGTCATAGAAATGAAAAACTTTTCCATTACTCATCATAATCAAGATCCCTTCGGGGAACTGCTCATTGAAATGCAAGCCCGAAACCTCCAGACCATCACATTCTATGGCTGTAACGGGGATGTCAGCCAAAAGTTTATGGTCGTGGGGATTCCCGTTTGAGCCTTCGCGGGTATAAACCAAAACACTGTTATTCTGCTGGTTCGAAAGTAAAATGTAGCCATTGGTAGAGTCGGCCTTAAAAACGGCTAAACCTTCGTGGTCACGCTTAGCATCTTTTTGGGCAAAGAATGCTAGCTCTTCGTTTCCTTTTTCTGGGTCGGCATAGTATTTACGGACACCCTGGGTTTCATCTGAATAATACACATAGCCTGCTTCATTGTCTACCGTTATGGCTTCTATCTCCTTTTTGCCGGAATAGTTTCCGAACTTTCTAACCACCTCTCCTGTAACTTTTCCGTTTGCATTTCCAGATAGCTTGTATTGCCAAAGATAGCTCCCTGATGGGCCACTTTTACGGCCAACTATAGCATAGATATCATTTCCTTTGGTGTAAAGTGAAACGCCCATTGGGTCTCGTTCTTCTTCACCCGTGAAAACTTCTATGCCGCCATTATCTATCTCTACCAAATCAGGCAGACTATAAATTCTTATTTTGTTTGCTTTTCTCTCTGTAACTACGGCAATGTCTGTTGGTGTTCCGTTAATATCTAGACCGTAAGCTATATCAACATTGTTTGGCCTTTGTAAACCTGTAATTTTCTTTACTATTTTTCCCTG
>CAZBAV010000136.1:0-609 GCA_964489955.1 uncultured Lacihabitans sp.
ACGGAGGTGAATTGTTCATCACCCGGCTGCTTCCACCTTTTTTCATAATCCCCGTGAGCCGGTAAACCCTGCCACAAGGTAGTATAGTTTACAGAAGACCTCCTGAAATAATAGCCTAACCTGTAGCTGATATTGGCCGAGAGTGTTATTCCTTTCCAGCTCAGATTATTCCGTATGCTCCCATACAGTGTAGGGCGTGCAGGCCCGTGATATCGCAGATCCTGTACACCCGTGGTTTGGAATATCCTTCCCCACTCCTTACTAACCTCTCCATTCAGGTAACCCAGCGGATCTCCGTTTTCGGGATCCAAACCCGCAAAAGCGTAGCTATACAGAGCATACTGAGGCCTCCCCACCAGAGCCATTCCGCCTGTCTCGTTCGTTTGTGCAAAACTCCTTGCCGGATATTCTACTTTAAAGTCCGTAACCTTGTCAGAAACATAACTTAAAAGTGTGAAGATGTCCCACTGCACATTCTTACCCCTCACAGCCTTTATGTTTACAGAAAGATCAAGCCCCTGCCCTCTGGTTTCTGCCACGTTACCACTGAATGTACTGATACCCGTAGACGGAGCGTACGGTACCTGCCCAAACAGGTCAAGACCCCTT
>CAZBAV010000136.1:619-4706 GCA_964489955.1 uncultured Lacihabitans sp.
CCTTTTACGATAATATTCCAGGGAGCCGCCCCATCTGCCACCACGGGTTTCAAAATCCAGCCCGAAGTTCAGCATCTTTACTTTCTCCCACCTCAGCGTAGGGTTGGGCGGGTTCTGTATAGTAGCATACGGCAGCAGGGAAACAAAATCTGTAGGTGAAAAGGCTGCCGTGGTTTTAGAAGACAGGCTTTTATTTACATTGCCGCTGGAGCCATACGTAGCCCGCAGCCTCAGGTAAGAAAAAAGGCTCTTTTTCATAAACTGCTCAGATGACACCACCCACGCCAGCCCTGCAGACCACAAAGGCACCCCCTTCTGATTGGTTTTCACCCCGAACAGATTACTCTGATCCAGCCGGGCACTGCCGGACAGCATATATTTCTTTTTGATGTTATACCCTGCATTGGCATAATAAGAAAGATAACGGTCTATCAGGTAGGCCTGTGTGGCATTTGAAGGAATGATCAGGCTCGTTCCGGGATTCACATAAGAAGTAAAATATCGGGAATAATCTACCTGCACAGCCGTGGCGTATTCATCGGCATACCCATACCAGCGGGAGTTTACACGCTCTGTATGATGATCTCTTAACTCCGCACCTACAATGCCGTCCAGTTCTCCTATACCTATACTTTTATGTACGTTAAGCTGCCCTCTTAGGCTATGGCCCGCCACGGTGCTTACATTCCTGTCCAGTATCCCTCCTCTGGGAATAGGAAAGGTCAGGCTGTTATTGCTTCCCACCTGCGTATAGGTATTGATAAGATTACGGGCAAAATACGTGTCTGCACTGTAGTAATCCCTCACAGAAGCCGTACTGTTCTGAAACAGATAGGACACCTCCGCATGTAAGGCAGGAAGTATTTTATATGTAAGTCCTGCTCTCAGCCGTATTTCCCGGGTCTGTGTAGTATTATCTGATCGCTGCATTTCTTCAAGCGGACTGTACGTCCAGTCCAGTAAACCCTTATCCACCGCCTGTTTGGCATAGAGTAGACGGTGATTCTTTTCGGTAAGCAGTGGCCTTCCTTCCTCATCTGCCAAACGGGCGTAAGGATACAAGGGCTGCACACCCCGCACACTGGTATAGGTCAGCTGCCCGGGCGAGTTACGTTCCTGAGTTTGCGAAGCATAATACACCCCGGTGCTGAGCTCCAGTTTGTTATTAAACAGCCCGTAGGTATGATTGGCGTTAAGCGTCACACGCTCTCTTTTGTCTCCTACTGTAGCGGCCAGCATCCCGTCATACCCTGCAGAAATCGCATATTTCTGGTGGGCACTTCCGCCACTTAAAGCCAGAGAATATTGCCTGTTTAAGCCATTCTGATAGAGGTGTTTCTCCAGCTCTCTTCTTACATCCCGGCCCTTCAGTTCTTCTATCTGCCGCATAGCCTCTGCCTCTCCTACCTCACCGGCCCGCTGCTGAAAAAGCAACTCCACCACGGGAGTAAAGGCCACTTTATTGACATTGTTTAAAAAGGAGTTATAAAACCCTCGCTGAAACATATACTGCTCCCAATCTATATACGCAGCCGTACTCATCTGAGGCTGGTAATACAGATCCGGCTTTTCAGATGCGGTCACATTGGCATTAAAAGTAAGCACAGGGGCTCGCTGGTAGCCCCCCTTTCGGGTGGTGATTACAATTACCCCGTTTCCCGCCCGGGCACCCCAGATAGAGCTGGCTGCAGCATCACGCAGCACCGTTACATTTTCTACATCATTGGGGTTAATAGAAGACAAATCTCCTTCAAACGGGAAATTATCTAGCACTATCAGGGGCTGCCCGTCTCCGTTAAGCGTATTTCTGCCCCGGATAGAAATATTGTTGGCCCCGTGCCGCCGGTTAAAAACCAGCCCGGGTACTACATCTTCCAGTCTGGCCAGAATATCAGGAGATACCCGCCTGTTAAAGAGCTTACTGTCTACCTGGCTGAAGGAACCCGTCATCCGCTCCCGTGGAATCTGCTGATAACCCGTGGAGACCACTACTTCCTCTAGTTCACTCGTATTCTCCCGTAAGAGGATTTCCAGCGGGCTGGCCGGTATATGGCTTAGCGGCCAATACACAGATTCATAGCCTATATGGCTGATATGAAGTGTAACCGGGAGCCCCGTAACCACTACTGAAAACTTGCCAAGAGAGTCACTTGTACTACCCACGTCTGAATCCAGAATTTTAATGAGGGCATGAGCAAGAGGCCGGCCGCCAGACACATCCGTAACCCTCCCCGATACCCGCTGCTGGCTTAAAGCCGGATACATCATTCCTAAAATGAGCATACCCGTTAGTAAAGTAGATTTTATCCTCATTGCTTTATCTCTTTATCTCTGAGAACCAATACGTTTATATCCCGGTATTCCTGCGTAATCCGTAACCCGTATTTTTCAAGGTCTTTACTTACTAAAGCCATATCGCTCAGCGGTACATTAATTTCTAAGTTGAGTTTCTCCGTAATTCCCGTTTCATCTAGTAAGGGAATGGGAGATTCATGTAATATAAATATGTTCATATTGGAGACCAGGCCTTTAAGCCTGGCGTTTTGAAGCGTATAGCCGGATGGCTCCATGCGTGATATATACGCCCCCTCACTAGCTAGGGGTATTTCCCGTCCGGGTATCCGGGATAAGATCCAGCATAGTTTTCTACGAGGTTCAATGCTGGCTACAATATCAGGAAACATGCGGTGCAGGTCTTCTCTCAGTGCATTAAACAGCTGTAAGCGGGAAGCTCGCGGCATAACAAGCTGATAGCAATGTGCATACTTATGCCGCCACTCTTCCAGAGAACCCAGGGAATCGTTATAAAAAACCCGTTGCGGCTCCTTCATATGCAGCTCTATCCTGCTTGGGCCAAACCATACCGAATCAGCACCATAGGAATACAGATAATATCTATTGAGTGACACATTCATAAGCGATAGCTTACCGCTTCCTGAGCTGTCAAGCTTAATAGAGAATCCACCTTTAATACCTTCTGTATACCCCGTCAGTACCGACTGCCGTATGAGATTACTGCCGTCTCCCCCGTTACCGTTTACCAGAAAGGGTTTGCTGCTATCATACGCTACACGCTTAGGGTCTGTTTTGGTGCTTAATGCCGGCTTAGCACTGCTTAGCATAGCCTCTATCTTCCCGGCGGTGATTTCATCATGTCCCGTAATGGCCTTTACACGCCCGTCTGTACCTATCCACACATAGTGAGGCACAGCCGTATGCGGGAAAGCTCGATGCAGCCTTTGCTCATCTGTTACCTTGGGTAGTGCTATCTCTCTGCCCGTACGCCTCTCATACCGCTCCATAAAGGTGCTTACCTCCTCCCCTGTCTGGTAGCTTACGGGCAGTATCTGTATCTGGTCTTTAAACTGCTTTTGCAGGCTGTCTTGCTTAGGCAGCATGGCTATGCAGGGACTACACCAGGTAGCCCAGAAATCCAAAATGATAAGTTTGTCTTTATGCTCCTCCAGGGTCATGGTCTCTTTACCCTGCGGGTGATTTATGACCTGTAGGGGCATACTCCAGAGCTGTGGCGGGAGGATATCCCCTACTTTTAGTTCCTGCCCGTTTACTGCATTTATAGAAATGATTAGTGTAAAATATAGGCATAGCAATGCCCTTACGCATTTTTTTACGTTCATAGTTTTAATAGTATTAAGTGATGAAATTTCTGACAGAAGCTAAAGCATCTGTCGCAATAAGGTACTCTTTCAAGTACAGCATCTTCGTCAGTTCGAGTCTCACTGTCAGGCCGAGCGTCATTGTCACCCCGAGCTTGTCGAGGGGCTGTCACTCGAGCGTCAATGTCAGTTCGAGCACAGATGAGTTTTGACAAAAACGAAATCTGCCAGCGAAGCTGTTGAGGATGATAATCCGAACCTTACCAGCGTAGCTGACGAGAACAAGTCGTCCAATCCCTTTTCAAGACATCTCTGCCAATCCAAACACCACCCACCCTATTTTTTTTGGGGGGAGTAGCTATTACTTTTTTGCTCATCCAAAAAAGTAACCAAAAAAGGATGGTTTGTCCAAAACGTCACGGAAAATTTATTCTTCAATATTTTCTTTATTAGCTATTTACCTCTCTTTT
>CAZBAV010000136.1:4716-6385 GCA_964489955.1 uncultured Lacihabitans sp.
CTTTTCAAGACATCTCTGCCAATCCCCACACCACCCACCCTATTTTTTTGGGGGGGCCGCACATTCATTTTTTGCTCACCCAAAAAACGAAACAAAAAAGGGTGGACTGTACAATACGTCACGATTTTCCTAGGCATCGTAGTTTTCACATTTAGATCTCCCTGCAGGAAAATCTAAACGCTGTACAGCCATTCAAGGAGGGTACATTTAGTACTTTAGGCTTGCTGTGTCTGACAGGTTCATTGTCACCCCGAGCACAGATGAGTTTTGACAAAACGAAATCTGCCAGCGTAGCTGTCAAGGGGCTACGCCATAGGCCTGATAATATTCTTATACAACTGTTTTGGGCACAGCACTGCCCTGTGGCTTTTTACAGCCTTGGCTAGGTTGGGGGTAAAAGAAAATTGTTTCATAACTCGTATAGTTTACGAGTCTTGCTTAGGGGATGAGGCCACAAACAAATGTGGAGCCTACACACCATGGCCACTTAAAGTTTCTCACGCCTTACGCAACATGGATTTACAGTAGACCCCACATCTACCTTATTGACGCAAATATACGCAAACAAGAATAGACATGGGTATTCTTCTACTGACTTGCGTTACGGCGTGAGAATGTGACCGCAAGACTCTTGAATACCTGTCTTATTTTCTATTCAATTCAAAGCTAGTAAATAAAAGACAAAATAGCAAGTAAAAGTTCACAATTGTCTCCAAAAGTAGAAGTCTATTTGTTCATTATGAACGACGTAGATAAAAAAATAGCTAGCATAGTATCAGAGAAGATAAAATCTTTGATGAAAAGATACAATCTAACTCCTGAAGGTTTAGCAGCCGGCTCTGGATTAGACGTACATACGGTCAGAAAAATCACGGGTAGTTCTACAAATATATCCACCTACTCTTTAAAAAAGATCTCCGCATTTTTCGATATAAGTATTGAAGCAATCCTTTCAGAAAAATTATTGAGATTAAAGCCAATTAAAGATGTTCAAAATCTCCAAGCATTCTACACTGACAATTCCTTAAATCCAAACTATTTTGAAGATCGGAAAAATAGCAATGTAGTTGCACGCTTTTTAAGAGACATCTTAATAAATGATCCATTTATCAAAGAACCTAAAAGGGCTAGTCAAGTTTATTTGCATATTCTAAACAACTATAAAAAGGACTTTAACCAAAAAACAATAGCGAAAGAACTGTATAGAATGTCAGAAGAGAATCTTCTTAAACATCATGATAAGACTGGCAATAAGAAAGTTTATTATTACTGGCGGGAATAGAAATAAAATCCTAATTGGGAGTAGACATATGTCTACTCCCCGAAATAGCGGAGGGAGAGGGAGTCGAACCCTCGAGCCTTTTACAGCTTACGGTTTATAAGACCGCTGCTTTCAGCCACTCAGCCATCCCCAATCTGATCATTCAGATTGGCGAGGGAGGAAAATCCTTAATGAGTTTGTACAAAAATATAAAGAATAGAGGATAATACAGTATAAAATTCTATAAAACTTTATTTGCAAAAGCTTGAGCTTATAGCTCAGGCTTTTTGTTTATGACAACTAGATAAATAATCTGCAATTTTTTAGTGTTATATTTATATAGTTAGTTATATTGCATTTAATGAACCATTATGAGAATTCTCCTGGTGCTTTTGATTATGCTGGCGG
>CAZBAV010000137.1:0-6263 GCA_964489955.1 uncultured Lacihabitans sp.
CGGAAGTGGATCCATGTAACAGTGCAGACCCGGGACTCTCTTACTCTATAGTTTGTAACAGTAACGGTAGTTACAATATCAACTATGTAAATGCAACGGGTACAGAGGTCACTTCATCTACAGGTAGCTTTACTAACATAACCGGGATGGTAACACTTACCGTAAGAAAAGCGAACTGTACGACTTCTAAGACTATCCAGATAACGGCACCGGCGTGTGTGGCCTGTGAAAAACCGGTGTTGAGCATTGGCGGTAACATCAGCTGCACCCCTACGGGCTGGAGCTTTAGCGTAAGTAGTAACGGTACGGTAGTAGTACCGGCTGAGGCTACCTTAAACGGTAAAATTGTAAATGTACCATCACATGTTAGTGAAGTGGCTATTCATGCTACTAACGCTTGTGGGGAATCATCAGAAACCATTAGTGTAAATCGTCCTGTCTGTCCAAAACCAACGTCATGCGGTGGCGAAGTTACTCTAAATGTAGGTACTCCGGTAACATACTGTAATGCAAATAACGGTTTCTATTCGGTAAGTTTCAGCACTAACTCTCCTGTAAGAGCTAGTGCAGGTACAGTACAAAGTAACGCTGTAACTAACATTCCTATTGGAACTGCTGTAACGCTTACCGCAGAGATGTTTGATTGTGATTCTAGAATAATTACAGTTTACTCACCAGCAAGCTTCACCTGCCCGATTGTTGACCCATGTAATGACAAGAACCCGGGTATCTCTTACTCTCTGGCTTGTAACAGTAATGGTACCTATAACATTAACCACACAGTTAATGCAGGTACAGTGGTGGTTTCATCGGCTGGTTCCTTTACTAACCTAAGCGGAAACGTAACGCTAACGATAACTGAAGCAGGATGCCCTACGCCGAAGACCATTCAGATAATGGCACCAGAGTGTGTAATAACTAAATGTCCGGAAGGCGTAAAATGTGTAACTGTGAAAGTAACGAGAAGAAAATAGAACCCCTTAAATTTTCCTGAGTTTGTTAGAAGTGATAAAGTGGGCTGTCCATTTTGGACAGCCTATCTTTTTTTTGCAAATATGGTATGGTTTACTATACAACCGGATTATATCCGGAAGAAATCAACGACAAGCCGGCAATTCCAGAATGAATTTTAAATCTAAACGCTAGAATGAAAGATATAATTAAGTAAATATGTGCACTAACCCCAATTACCCACACCCCGAATGAGCCCTACTTTCCGCAGCTGTAGACTTGCGGTAAATGATTTTATTCTGTTCTGATAGAACCCTGTTAAAAATAACCATTTAAACCCGGAATCCGCATTAGTAATGTAAACAATCCAGGGCAACATCAGTCTCCCAAGGAAGCTTGACAAGGGAACAGGTAAAACAGTATTTTATTAGGATCTGATGCGGATTCCGAATAAAAGAAACCAGTATGAAGATTCCTTACCACTTCGATTTTAACTATCCATTGCTACTAGAAGATAACAAAAGACCTAAATGGAGTTCTCTCCGACTACCTAAAGCTCAAACCATCCTTTACAAGGATTTTAAGGATATAGAATTCAGCTCACAGGTAGCTAACTTCAAACCCTTTTATGTAGAACTTCTTGAGTTTAATAATAAAACAGACGTTAGATTTTCTTACGAAGTTGATTCTCCTCAGCATTTCCTCTTCGTACTTATTAAAGGAAATGTAAGCTTTTGTAGTCCGGAAGGTTTTTTTGTTTCTAATGCAAGACAGGGACATTTTGCTCTTACCTATAATAATGCAGGAACCTACAAGGTACAGATGGGCACTGGAATCCACATTGCTCTCTGTATCGCTATAAAACCTTCATGGCTAAAGCGGAAGACCAAAGCTTTAACTACACTCCAAACTTATTTGGCATCTAGGTAGACAGGCTCTCATCACATAATATAAATGCAGAAGCATAAACATGTAAAGGTAGATGGGGTTAATGGCAGCAGGTGCCATCCGCACATTATGCTAGCCATTGAGCCTATGTTTCCCTGCCGCTCCATGGGCTCCATTTATAAGTTTCCCCATAAGTTTAATTTATACTTACGTGTAAGTAAGTTAGCTAATAAAGTGATTTAGCTAACTAATTACAAAGATTTTAATAAGGTTTACCTAGGTATACCCTCTGTTATACCTTGGTAAACCCTAGGTAAAACCACGGTTTAAGTAAAAATTTGGCTAAGCAGAATTCACTTCGTGATATTATCTAATCCTCCTCTTCTTAAAGGCTATATTTGGGGAGATTACAGATTCTTGTATCTTTTCGGAAGAAAGCAGGGTTATGCATAGATAGGAGAGAGTACTTTGTTGCTCAACCGCTCAATAAGTTTGTTGGCAGGAATCAGATACCACTTTTAAGTTTTATTGTTTTTTGACTATCTTTATACAAAGTTGTGTGGATTTAGTAACGGGAAAGACCTGATTCGTTTTTGAGTTGAGTCTTTTTTATACAATTCTTAAAAAAAGGTTTCCTAAATCTAAAAGAGATATATTCAGAGGTCTGGCATTGTTTTTTTTTAGATACTGGCCTACTTTAGCTGGAATACGAAAGAAAAAGAAGACCTTCAAAAGTAAAAGGCTGCCCTAAAAATGAAGAATCTGTTGCTAGAAAAAGATAATAAAATTCTACAACTACAGTGGAGTTATATAGCTGCACTAGAGAAAAAATAGTAAAGTATAGGTAGTTACGTAGTTAACGTAACTTGAAGATTATTATAGGGTTTATTTAGAAATTAGAAATGCCTGGCTTGATTGAGCCGGGCGTTTTTGTTACCAATTAACAAACAATGTACTATTTTTAAGTGTTTTATTTATGTGACTAGTTATATCGCATATAATGAATCATTATAACAAGTTCTGCGAGCGTATTTTATTCTGCTGATGGTTAAATGCTTCGTAGTTAGTATTGTTTCGTAAATAAAATAATACCCAAACAGGGAACAGTTCGAAAGGAATATATTGCATTAAATTACTCATATTGAACGAACTACATATTTTTAGTCGCTTATAAATGGCTTCCGAAAATTCGTCAATTTACGAGTTATCTGTAACGCCAAACAAACGATGTCTAAAAAATGAAATCAATAATTATTAAACCTAAAAATAGTGTCTTACAGAAATATGTGCAGTATTTTCTGTTTTTTAGAAAATCTGATAATTGCTGTTTGAATTATACAACATTCCCAAACAATAATTTATGTCTTGCTATTTACAAGGAAAACGTTATAAATTACTTCAATCGGTTAAACGATAATAACTGCATTGTAAAAAAAGGAAATAATAGTTTCACAAGCAGATTTTATGGATTCCATAAAACACCTTTTCAAGTCGAAATAAATTCACCTTTGGACCAAATTTGTATAATCTTTTATCCTTCGGCTTTAAGAGTGTTTTCGTCTGAATCTTACGATAATTTGATGAATTCAGAGGGTGTTTTTGAAGAAGTTTTCTCTCTTCACAATACCAATATTTTAGAAGAGATTTTTGATGAAGAAGATTTCTTGGAAAGAACCAATAAACTTGAGGAACTTCTTTTAAGAAAAATAAATCATGTAGTGCCTAATAAACTTAAAGAGGCTTTACAATTAATTTCCAGATATAATGATAATAGTCTGAATGTAGAAATTTTAGCCAATAAATTGGGAATAAGCACACCTACACTTTTCCGTTTATTTAAATACAATCTTGGTCAATGTCCTAAATCTTATTTGAAAACTATTAGATTTAGAAGTGTTTTAGATCAAATTCTTAATAAACAAAACCTGTTAACTAAAATTGCATATAACAACGAGTATTATGACCAAGCTCACTTCATTAAAGATTTCAAAACATTTTCTGGTTATTCACCAATACAATTGATGGATAAAGTTTCTGTGGAACAAGATGAACTGACTTGGATATATAATAAAAAATAAGGATGAACGATTTTTACAATTTTGATAACAAAACGTAAAATACCTTTGCAGGATAATTTTATTGAATTTGAAATGAAAAATCTCTTGTACTTACTTCCGTTGTTTTTCACAACTCTATCGTTTGGACAGCAAAACTGTAGTTGCGAAACAGCATTAACTAACTTAGTTTCTAAAATAGAAAATGAATATCCCGGATTTGCAGAAAAAACGAAAGACAGCTTATTTTACAACAGTCTAAAGAAAGAATTGACTGCTAAATCCCAAAAAGTAAATGGAGAGCAATGTCTGGAAGTCCTTCAGCAATATGTTACTTTTTTTAAAGACAGACATATTTGGATTTTGCCAAACGAGCAAGATAAACCTTTAGATGCGGGCAAAAATGAGGCACCAAAACAACTGGATATAAATATCTCAGAGTTTAAAAAAAGAATCCAGAAGTCAGCAGATAAATTGGAAGGGATATGGAAAGATGAAAATTATACTGTAGGCATATCTAAAACAGTAGAAAATCAATACACTGGCTTTGTTATAGAAACTAAAAATCAAAATTGGAAACCAAAAGAGATTAAGTTTCAACTAGATGGAAAAGAGAATGTTACCTATTATCTTTCAGACCATTCTTCGTTTAAAGACACCTATAATGTGTATGAAGATAATCTTCTTTACATCAATAATTTAAAATCAACTTTTATAAAACAAGACCCGAACCAAAAAATAGATTCAGTAGAAGTTACGAAAAGAATAAATAAATTAGATGGCTTTTACTTCGAAAAATTAACAGAAAAATCTTCTTTAATTAGAATATCAAGCTTTAATTATCCTTACGTTGAGCGTATTGAAAAACTAATTAAAGACAATATAATAGCTATCGAAAATAGTGAAAATCTTATTATTGATATTAGAAATAATGGTGGTGGAACAGATGGTGCTTACACAAAATTATTACCCTTAATAGCCACCAATCCTATAAGAAGCGTTGGCATAGAACTTCTATCAACTCAAGGATTGATTGATGGTGTTACTACTTACAAGAATAATCTTATAGCAAAAGACCCGGAAAAAAATAGAGACGAGATTAATGAAATGGAGAGACGTCTTGCTATTTATAAAAACAATATAGGTAAATTTATCAATATAGAAAATAAGAATGTCAGCATAGATACCATTCAAATAGCCAATAAAAGCCCGAAACAAATTATTGTTCTGGCCAACGACAAAGTAGCTAGTGCCGGTGAGAACTTCTTATTAAAGGCAAAGCAAAGCAAAAAGGTTAAGGTAATAGGAATACCAACCTCTGGAGTTGTGGATTATGCAAACTCCTATTTTTTCAGGTTTGGTTGCGATAATTATCGTTTACTCTTACCTACCTACAAATCTCTAAGATTACCAAATTACCCCATTGATAATATTGGAATTCAGCCCGATATTTATCTTGATAAAACGGTAACTGATTGGGTAAAATATGCTGTTGGATATTTGGAAAACTAAAATGGGCTACAGATAACATCAAGGGCTTAAACCGCAAAGTAGCAAAGCGGAATTACTGCTTAAGTTTTTGTTGAACGAAAGCTTGGGTAATTCACGCTTTTCTTATGCGGTTTCAATATTAATGACTGGGGATATAAGCGGAGCAGATAGCCTTGCTCTGACTAGTCTCCAGACTAAGCAGAAGTGTACATTGGTCTCCTGACCAATTATCTTTCCACATCAATATCGTAACCCCTCATAATTCTTGCCTCTAAAATAGGCATATCTGCTAAAGTTACATATTTTATTGACGGTTTACTTATATATTTTTGCTCAAGCAGAGTCTTCGTCCATACGATACTCTGCTTAACCTATTTTATACAGCCGAGCCACTAATCTGATAAAGCAAAATAGGTTCACAATGATGCCGGCAAAACGAAAGCCCAAAACTTTTCAACGCCGCAAGCAAACTAAATACATTACTAAAAAAGAAGGGATAATACAGGCCTGCTTCTTCCTTAAGCCACACTTAAAATGGGAAGTCTAAACATTGTATTTAGCCCAATAAACCTACATGCGTAGAGGTAGACAGGCTCTCATTACATAATATAAATGCAGAAGCATAAACATGTACAGGTAGATGAGAGTTAATGGCAGCAGGTAGCATCCGCACAATATACTGGCCATTAAGCCTATGTTTCCCAGCCGCTCTATGGGTTCCATTTATAAGTTTCCCCATAGCATTAATTTATACTTACGTGTAAGTGAGCTAAGTTACAAAGATGATTTAGCTAACTAATTATAAAGATTTTAATAGGGTTTAGCTAGGTATACCCTCTGTTATACCTTGGTAAACCCTAGGTAAAACCACGGTTTAAG
>CAZBAV010000138.1:0-6210 GCA_964489955.1 uncultured Lacihabitans sp.
GAAAAACCACTGCTAAACAAAAACCGCACGCCATACCTGCAATCAGAAGCCCTGCCAAAGCCGCCAACCAGCCCAGGCTATACACCGGTATTATAATCAGAACCAGAAGATTGATCACTTTACTTATCCAGAAAATTATTTTCTCCTTTACAGGTAACCTGAACGTTTCAGATGATTTACTAAGTTTTTTTCTAAAATACTTTTCAAAGTCCTGATAGAATATCCAGGCTATATATGAAATACCATATAAAATAATGAAGTAATACTTCTGATAGCGATGATGGGCCCTAAAGGGCTGCTCTTCATGAAGACGCATAAATTTTACTTCTATATCAAAGTCTTCGCCTTCAATGTTAGTATAAGTATGATGGGCTATATTGTGTTTGAGTTTCCAGAGATATATGTTTCCCCCAAGTAAATTCAGGCTGTAAGAAAATATATTGTTTACTTTTTTGCTGGATGAGAAGGTATCGTGACCCGCATCATGCATAATATTAAAACCTATTAAGGCCAGGTTTACTCCCAAAACTCCACATAACAAAATGGCAACCGGCCAGTAAGGAGTAAAAAATACCAGCCATACATAAAGAGAAACGAGTGAAATTAGCAATATCGCGGCTTTTATACCCAAACTATGGCCCCCTGTTTTTTTCTTATTGTTTACTGAAAAATATTCGTTTACCCTATTTTTAAGTAATCTTGAAAACAGAGTGTTTTCAGTATTGAACTTAACTGACGACTTCATTTTAACGCATTAAAAAAGTTTACAACTAAAAATGAGTTTACGATGAAATCTAAAGTTATTATCGAGAAATAGTAAATTAAACGAAAAAATGAAGATAATTTTGCCAGCAAACTCCTTACTAAAACAGATCTTTTTGTCTGTGTTTTAGTAACTACAAATATAAAGTAGAATTTTTAAAAATTTGAACATTGTACTATTTGTTCTAACAGAATTATCAATAATTTAACAAAAAACTCTACGAATTATTATACATATCTTTAAACCATAATCAAATTTACAACAGAGAAATTTACTCCTATAATTCTGCCTTTAAACATTACAGCCTGTCACACATGAAAAGCAGACCTCGGCATAAAAATCCATATAAATGATTTAAAATAAGGACACTTTCATGTAGGGGCTTCCTAAAATGGAGAAGCAGAGGTAATATAAAAGAAGTATAAAGTGAAATATATTTTGTATCTTTACATTCGTTAATTGATTTTTCCACCAGCTCCAGCTGTGTAGAAAGTAGATAGAGGACCATTCTGTTCGTAACTGAGCCTCCTTATAGTTATACATTTTAGTTCTGCACTCGCAATACATTTCAGAATTTCAAAGGCGTAATCTCTGTAAGAACACTTGTCGAATTATACTTAATTCTTTATCTTTTTTCTTAGTCTTACATTAAATATGAGAATATTAATAAGAAACCTCCAGTCTTCAGTGACTGATTGTGATTTATTTCTTTTATTCAGAAAGTTTGGGCATGTTGCTGATATTAGTTTAATAACCAGTCTGCAGGGAAATTCAATGGGTTATGCATACCTGACCATGGGAAAGTATAGTGAGGGTTTGCAGGCTGTTAAAAGCCTGAATAACATACTACTGAAAGGTAAGCGTATGGACGCTCAGGAAATTAATTCCTCACTAGAGTAGTAAAAAATCTATTTACTAGAAACTCCTCTCTAAGGTCTTTTCATTATACTGCGAAGGAATTAAAAATATATAATTTATTGAAATAAAGTAAATTATATAAAAATAAACAACTACCTTTGTAAGGTTAAAAGAGTATTTCGTTTATAGCTTTTCAAGATTTTTCTTCTGAATTACATTTTCAAATCCTGTCGATAGGGCTACTCTAATTTTCTAATTATTATTTTTTTTTATTATGAACATTTTTGTAGCTAAATTAAGCTTCAACACGGATGAAAATTCTCTGAGAGAAGCATTTGAAGAATATGGAACTGTAGGTTCCGCTAAAGTAATCATGGATAACTATACAGATAAATCCAAAGGTTTTGGTTTTGTGGAAATGGCTGACCAGGCAGAAGCCAAGGAAGCCATTGCTAATCTTAATGAAAGTGATTTAGATGGCAGGACAATTGTAGTTAAAGTAGCCGAAGAAAGAGCCAGAAGAGATAACTCTTTTGATAGAAGATATTAATATATTTTTTAAGGTTAAAAAGTCTCCGTTCTAAATTTAGGGCGGAGATTTTTTTTAAATGAAAACTCAACAGAACTACGCACAAAACAAGAATAATTTGTGTGCCGCCCAAAGATAGTTTTACCTACCATTAAAGTGATCTACTTTAGAAATAACAAATATTGGGTTTAAATCAAAATATTGCATTGAATCAATAATACCAAAGCACTCTATAGTCTTATATCTTAATTTTAATCAGTGTTTTTTGTTGAAGTTTTTCCCTGATGCATATAGTTTTTTCCCTCTTATTAAATAATAAAGTCGTAAAGAGCGTATCATTTTTAAATTTTGTTAAAGAAAATTTTGCATCATTTTTTGTGTTTTATTTATATTTGCGTCGCAAGTATTTAAAGTTAAACATGTTTACCTTGCTATTATTCTATTAATAAATTATAACTATTTGTTAATCTTATGTTAGCTCGATTTTTTAGCTATAAACAAAATTATTCAAGAGGTTTTTCTACCTCATCTTACCAAATTCTTTTTTTATTTCTGTTTGCGATTTGCTTTCATCCTTATAGGACTCAAGCAGAAAATGGTTCTTCTTTAACAGCCCGGCTTGTGAACATTGAGTCGGAAGTCAAGACTCCTTTTCGCTACAGTGCTTCTCTGCACAATGGCTCTACTAAGGAGCAAGTGTATGAATTGCAACCTCAGTTGCCATCAGGATGGTATGCTGTGTTCAGGGCAGAAGGTAATCAGGTTACAGCACTGAAAGTAGATCAGGGTAAAACGCTGGAAGTTTCAATTGAAATTATGGCATCTCCTACCGCTAAACCGGGGAAGTATAAAATTCCGGTAACAGCTGTTTCAAACCAGGAGTCGCTTCTTTTGGATCTTGAGGCTGTTGTGAAAGGCAATTATGAGTTACAGCTCACAACACCTACAGGACGATTAAGCGATGAAATTACAGAAGGGAAATCTAAAAAACTCGTGTTGACTCTTACAAATACGGGAACTTTACCTCTTGACGAACTGGAGCTGACTGCTCAAACCCCTTCGAAATGGACAGCTACATTTGAACCTTTGAAAATTCAGCGGCTAGAACCGGGTAAGACACAGAATATAACTGTATCGCTGAGTGTTCCTGATAAAACCATCGCAGGGGACTATTTAACAACTTTTACCGCTAGAAACAGTTATGCCAATGCCAGTGCGTCTTTTCGTATGACGGTAAAAACCTCCGTGTTGTCCGGCTGGATAGGCCTGTTAATCATTATTCTGGCCATAGCAATCGTCTATAACCTCATTCGTAAATACGGAAGAAGATAAGTCATCTTATATATGGAAAAAACTGTCATTGAACTGGTAGGGTTGACAAAACACTACGGTTCTGTGAAGGCTGTAGATAATTTGAATCTAAGAGTCGGGCAGGGTGAAATATTTGGTCTTCTGGGTCCTAACGGTGCCGGAAAAACTACCACAATCCTCATGATGCTTGGCTTGTGTGAGCCTTCAAAAGGGAAAGCACTTGTCTGTGGAATAGATGCAACAAGACAGCCTGTTGCCGTTAAAAAAAAGGTGGGATATATGCCAGACAGTCTGGGATTTTATGATGAAATGTCAGCTCTTGAAAACCTGCTTTACATTGGCAGGCTAAACCGAATACCGGAGAATGAGCTACATGAACGTGCCCTTCAGACCATGGAACTGGTAGGCCTGGAAAAAGAAACGTACAAAAGAACAGGGGCTTATTCAAGAGGTATGAAACAGCGACTGGGACTTGCTGAGGTATTACTGAGAGAACCGGAAATTATTATTCTTGATGAGCCAACACTGGGGATAGACCCTAGTGGAATAAAAGAATTTCTTACCCTGATCCGCCACCTGAGCCGACAAAAGGGACTTACAGTATTACTGTCATCGCATCACCTGCAGCAGGTACAGCAGGTGTGTGATCGTGTCGGAATTTTTGTAGGCGGAAAGTTACTGGCTGAAGGAAATATAGAAGATCTTGCCAGTGACCTGTTCAACAAAGAATCTTTTAAGGTTTCAGTTTCTGTTAGAGAGTCAGCACATGAGATGGGAGGCCGACTGGTAGAATTATCGAGAAACCCAAATATTAAAAATATCAATATTGAAGATTGCACTGTAGAGTTATCCTGCAGCGAAGATATTACACCAGATATTGTACGTTTTTTTGTGCAAAATAATCTGAATGTGACCGGTGTATATAAAAAGGAGTATGGGTTGGACGAAATCTATCATCGCTATTTTGAGAACAATCTTAATCAGAATTTTTTAAATGAAAAGTCTTTCAATTTATCTAAATAATTTTTTACCGGGAAAAGAAAAAAGTAAATGGCAGTCGGTCAGTTCCGGACCCTTTGCGGTGATGGTGAAAAAAGAAGTGGCAGATCATATCCGCAGTTGGCGGTTTATTGTAATGCTTATATTGATTATACTTGTATTTCTGGGAACACTGTATATTTCATTCAGCCATATCAGACAGGCGGTATCGAATGTTCAGGACTCTGACAGCAATTTTGTATATCTTAAACTTCTGACGGTTTCAGACGGAACATTGCCTACATTTTATACATTTATGAGTTTTCTGGGGCCCTTATTAGGAATCGCTCTGGGCTTCGATGCCATAAATACAGAACAGAATAATGGAACACTGATACGCTTACTTGCTCAGCCCGTTTATCGTGACAACCTTTTGTTAGCTAAATTCTGTGGAGCATTACTGGTAACCGGAGTACTTTTTATTAGTCTGTCTTTGTTAATGATGGGTGGAGGTATGCTTTTGACGGGAGTACCGCTGGAACCCGGAGAAGTGCTGCGAATCCTCGCTTTTGTTGTGCTTAATATTTTATACGTAGGTCTATGGTTAAGCTTGGCTATCTGTTTGTCTGTTCGGCTCCGTAACGCGGCCACATCTGCACTTGTTGCCATCGGAATATGGTTGTTTTTTACCGTTTTCTATCAGATAATTATCAATGCAGTTGTCAGCATGCTGCTACCCAAAGGGTACCTCGCTCCTGAAGAAATAGTTTCTTATAACAATCTGATTCTATCGCTGTTACGACTCGCTCCCGGACAGCTGTATACGGATGCAGCTACTACTTTGCTCATGCCGTCAGTTCGAAGTCTCGGCCCTTTATCTATGGAACAGATGGCCGGAGCTATCCCTTCTCCACTATCGTTAAAAGAAAGTATTATGATAGTATGGCCGCAAGTAACAGGATTGGTCTCAGCAACAACCATCTGCTTTGCTTTCGCCTATTTCTTTTTTATGAGGAAAGATGTAAGATCGTGATATTTTTATAACTGCAGCTTACTCTTCTTCTATCGTATCTGGTCGGCTGAAAATCAGCTGGCCAGATACTTTCCCATCCTAAAGTAAGCACAAACACCATGCTCTTCAACACTCTGATAGACTAACTTTAAATACTATTATTCTCGTCTCAAATTTGATTATTCAATAATATAGTTATCACTTTTAAAGGTCATCCGCCTTTATAGGTTTGTATTACTCTCTTTCCTGTAACAGAATAGATGGCACAAGTATTATCTATTCTTTTGATACAACTATTTTCAGCAAATGAGGAAATCTTAGCCTCTAACGATTGATTGAAGTGTTTATTAATCTCATGACCGTAAACAGGTTGCTTTAATAGTCCCGAACTTTACCTTAATAGTATAAAAAACTAACCCGTTTCTTTGAGCCGGCCGTTTTTGTTTCAGGTTTTGCAAAAAGAATTAATAATCACTTATAAATTACAAACCACTATCGTAAGGTACAGCAGACTTTAAGATAGAAATAGTACCACGGGTATTATCAAATGACATCATTAAAGTAATTTTTAGAAACAGGTATTTCTATATTTTTAATCACCATGCTCTTCTGGTTAAATTTATCTATTTTGGTTTTATTGACCACGTAAGCCCGGTGAACCTGTATAAATGTGTTTTCAGAAAGGAGATCTAAAACTTGCCGAATAGTAGAACGGGATTTATATGCTTTTACATCTGTATGGAACAAAAGGTAATTACC
>CAZBAV010000139.1:0-6119 GCA_964489955.1 uncultured Lacihabitans sp.
GTCGTACAGCTCGATCAGGTCCCAGGTAAGGTCCCAGAGCATGGTGGCCCAGATAGAACCGATACCGTGGGGAGATCGAAAGGTCGGATCCCCAATTTTACCATAAGTGACTGCACTGTTTACAGTGGTCATGTCATACGAATATGGATATGGCCTTATACCATTGCCTGTAGTGGCTTGTCCTGAAACATACGTACCAACACCTCTGGAAATATTGGCATTAGCAAGAGTGGGAGTAAGTGAAGCCCAGTTAGTCGTGAGCATCAACCCCAGATAATCGCTCCAGCCTTCGCCGCCTTGCTCTCCGTTTTGAAGGCAGGCGGAATTTGCCGGACCTCCGGTAAGCCTTATTGACCAGCCGTGACCGTATTCATGAATAATAATGCCGTTATCAAAATCCGAATCCGGCTGATACCCGTTGACATTGCTGAAAAGATACATTTGCATACGGCCGTTTGAGCCATCGGCAGGAGTATAAAAGTTGGCATTGTTGGTGCCGCTTCCGTCCTGAGCATCTGCGAACACAAAATCGTTTCCAAGCCCACCACGGCCCATGTTATCTTTCTGGAAATTCCCACTGGGTTCATCAAACCCGTACTTATACAGCACATCATGAATGAGATTATTCCAGTAAAATAAATTCGTGATGGCGGCATTCTGATTTGCCAGAGCTGTACCGGTAGCCTGCGTATACGGATAATCAAATTCTAACGTGGAAGATACCGGGCTGGCTCCGGTGCCGTTGTTTCCGTTATTATCTTCCTGAGCCCATACGTTATTCCCTCTGGTGGTGGTATAGTCTGCTGAGCCGTCATTATGCCAGCCATTTGTACCACCAGGGCCGGTGCTCATAGGTACAAAACGAGTGTAAGGCTTTTCTACCACTGTCCTGCTTCCATGATTAGGGCTTTCTAGCGGTATATCAAAAACGGCATAACTACTGTCTGTAAGGGCGAAATTGCTGTGTTCTGTGTCTAACCGGTGTAAAACTTCATCATGCAGATGCCCATGAGGCGTTCCAAAATCACAATGTATTACCTCATCGTATGTTTGTACTATCTCACCTGAGCCCGCATCAACGTGGATATTCCATCCATTTTTATAATCTTTGGTAAGAAACCTGACACTCCAAACGAGTTTAATATCCTGCTCTTTTTTATCATCAATTTTCTCGCCAGGAAACCAATAGAGTTTTACCTCGATGTTTTCGTTAGATAATTTGCTATCAAAAAAGGTAGTTTTATTTGTGCTGCCTGATACCAGTTTTTCAATGCTGAGGGTTTTTACATCTTCTAAGGCACTCGTAATTAAATTCTGACTGGCAGCCGCTTTATGCAGAGCTTCCTGAGGGCTAATGAGCTTTGAATTTAAAGAATTGGGCATTTTTGAAACCAGATTTTCTACAAAGCTATTTCCTACATGAATTACGCTATTGTCTTTCATGGCGATATTCAGCATTCCTTTAAAAACTTCAATATCCTGAAATGTTTGGTTAAAATAAATATGATACCAGCCAGTAGTGGGTGATACATACGCACTGGAAACCACCATTTCATTAATGTCTCTTTTGGCCAGTTTATACTTTTCAATATTATTTTCAAAATAGTTTTTGGCTATAGCAACATCGTCTTGCTGACTATAAGCCATACCTACAAAAAAATAACAGAATAGTACGAATAAATTGGATAGCTGTTGTTTCATGCTTAACTAATGATTTATAAGAGAATTTCTCTTTTTAATTACATCCACCGGTTTGTGCCTGAAAATTAATCCCATGACTCACTTCAAAACCTGGATAGAAAGTTAGGGAATTTTCCGCTTTATAGGTTACCCTAACCGGAGAAATTATCTTATTACTGGCCGTTAAGGTAGTATTTGCTACCTGTAACGAGTTAGTGGATAGGCTTGAAGTCAAATTTAAAACAGTAGATGGATTTCCTACCAAAACCATTTTTGTAGCCACCCAGTCACGTTTATAGTCCAGTGTTTCGCACCCTACATAATAGGTGGTATTTACTGAAGGATTTACTACAACCGATGCCCCAATGGCAGCCGGAAAACCACCCACAGCTACCGTATACCAAACAGGAGAAGTGGTAACGGGGCAATTTGCGGTATGGGTGATGGGATTACCGGTACAAATTGCGTCAGAACTTGCCGTTACTCCAATATGTTTGCCAGAACCACCTAAATTTCCATCATTGGTTGAAATTCTTAATGTGTCTAAAAATCCATACACACCTATTAGTGGAATTTCTATTTGTTGGCTAAAAGTTGCCTTAGTGTAGCTTAAAAGAGTGGTGTGCAGTACAAGTCTTAAAGTATTTGTTCTCATCATAAGGGTTCTTTAAAAGTGAGTATTCTGTATTATTTCAATTAATCATTGAGAGAAAGTATTTTACTTTTCTCCTGCTTACAGGAACAGCAATTAACTTTGTTTCTGAATGAAAATCAACCCTTATCTGAAGGGCTTTTTCTGATTCAGGGTCTCTTTCAAGCCACTTTATGTAATCTACATTAATAAGCGTGGAGCGGTGCGTTCTATAGAAGTTAAGATGCTGTAATCGTTTTTCGAGTATACCTATAGTAGTAGACGAGTAAATGGAACTTCCATCTAATAGATATACGTAAGTATAATTTACGTCTGCTTTAAGGATTACGATTTCTGAAGGATTAATTAGGCTCCTACTTCCAATGTGGATAGGGGTGTTATTTTTCATGGCATTACTCTAATAAATTAAGAGAAATAAGTGGATTCAAA
This sequence comes from uncultured Lacihabitans sp., assembly GCA_964489955.1. Lineage (GTDB taxonomy): Bacteria > Bacteroidota > Bacteroidia > Cytophagales > Spirosomataceae > Leadbetterella. Next base: position 2,762 of record CAZBAV010000139.1, read on the forward strand.
GGTAACAGAGACAATGTAAGGGAGGGTTGTATATTTAACCAATTACTTATTCTATTTGGTCAAAACTTAGTCTATTGTTTCAAAAGATAAGATTAGCTTAACTAAAAACATAATTGCGAAGTCTTTGAGATGAAATAGATGTGGTTTTTAAACCAAGTAAATACAAATAATACATCTGGTGCCTTATGTGAAAATATACAAGTAGTTACTAATAAACGCTTAAGAATTCTAACTAATATTAAAAAAATCTTCATCTTAATTTTTCGGAAAAAGTTGATCGTCCGAAGTGGTAAAAACATAGATTTAGAGCAGAAGGCTAGTCATAACCTCTTTCGCAGACTGCGTCTAGGGCGAACCCTTCAAACTCAAACGGTCTCTAAAACAGAATGCGGAGGGCTAGTCAAGGAATATTTAGTGCTTATGCTTTACGAAGTGGATAATGAACCACTGGTAAATAATGTCTGTAATTATCTAACAGATAGGGATGGATTCTGAAGACCTAATTTATCAAGAACAGCAACAAATCTGGGTTCCTTGTGTAAAAATCTAAATATAGGCGAAACTTTAAGATAGTTTGGGGAATCTCCATTATCTGCAGCAAGTTCCAGATATTTGAGGCAATTGTGTTTATCTCCCAAGCCTGCGTAAACAATAGCAAAATAGTTGTAGTTCTCGTTTTTTATAGGAAGAGAATTTAAGAATGATTGTACGGGAAGAAACTGATGGGTCTTTGCAAGTGTGTAGTGTTTCCACGCCTGAAAGAAAATAACATCTGAATCTAGTTTGTTGCATATTTCAAATTCCTTCAAAGCTTCTTTGTACTTTTTTGCAGATACATAATAAGCCCCTTTGGCATTGTGATATAACAGAGCATCATTAAAAATAAGATTTCCGTCTTTGATAGCCCTTTCGGCTAAGTCAAAGCGTCCGGCATAAGCTAAACCTACCAAATGACCGCCAAAAATATTTACAGCCAAAGGGTCTAAAGAAATAGCCTTTTTACTGTATTCTATAGCCTCCTCCATTTGTCCTAGTGAGCGAAGCGTAAGACTGTACCAATAATTAATCTGAGCATCGTTAGGGCTGTATTTAAGTGCTATCTGGTAGGTAGTTAAAGCTTCTTCCCATTTATTCTGAGCTTTATAAATATTGCCTAAAATGGCATAAGCCCTGCCATTTCTACCATCAAACTTTATTGCGGTTAAAACCTCCTTTTCAGCAATTTTAAAGGCGTTTTCTCTTTTAATATGATTATCTTCACCCATCATATAATATGCCAAAGCCCTACTTACTATAGCATCTGAAAATGTAGGATCTAGGTCAGTAGCCAAATCAAACTTCAGAATACTTGCCTTAATCTTACTACTTGTACGAGTCTGTAAGAGATGCTGCCCTTGTAGATAGGCATTATATGCTTCTAAATTCTGAGTTGGTTTCTTAAGTGATCTTTCTGATTTATTACTTATTAATTTTTGGTTAAGGTTTGCAGCTACCTCATCAGATACGGAATTCATATATTCAAATATGTTCTGAAGTTCTCCTTCAAAATTTTCACTCCAAACGGTTCTGTCTTCTTTAACATCAATCAGCTCTACTCTTAACCCTATTTCATTATCCATTTGTAGTATAGAGCCATTGAGGATATAGTCAACTTTAAGCTCACCGGCAATCTGATGAATCGATTTTGTGGAATTCTTATATTTATTAGATGAAGTGGTTGAAACAACCTTTAACTCTGATAGCCCAGAAAGTGAATTATGAATTTGTTCCATAACACCTTCGCTGAGATACAATTTACTAGAGTCACCCAGATTTTTGAACGGTAAAACAGCGATCGACTTTTCGGCTCCTATCTTTCTTTCTTCTTTAATCAAACCAGATGCTTTTGTGAGACTTACGTAGTAAATTCCTAAACCCAAGGCTGATAACACCGATAAAAAAAGAAATGGTCTATAGTGCTTCTTTAACCAAGCATTTGCTTTTCTTTCCTCTTCAACAATTGGTGGGAAAAGCGATAGACCATGTATTGTGGTTTTTCTATATTCTGAAGGGGATACACCAAATTCTTTAGTAAAGTATTTGCTAAAATTCTGCGGGCTATCTATTCCTATCTTATAAGAAATCTCTGACACCTTAAAGTTACTATTTTTAAGTAAGTCTCTGGCCTTAAGAAGTTTTTGCCTGCGTATATATAGTGACGGAGAGGTATGAAAATTTTCTTTGATAACACGATAGAGATTTGATCGGCTAATACCTAATTCCAAACAATGAGTAGATGTAGAAAAATCAGGATTATCCAGATTCTTATCGATAGAAAGATTCAGGCTTCTTATTATTTCGTTTTCACTGTAGGCCATAGTTCCACTCTCCATGGCCTTAGCCAAAGAAGCTTAAAGGTACGAAAATATTTCTTATGTACCCACTGATCCAGATGCTAATAATTTGTTATAACTCTTACTCCTGTAGGTGCATCAATCTTTGTGGTGATTTCCCCATTTTCTTTTCGCTCATGTCTTACTTTTACTATACCCAATGGTGTAGGAAAAGTACGTTCTGGAAACTTAATAAATTTTCACCCTAGACACTATAAACCATGAATTCCCATCTATATCCGGAATAATCTACCCGTAGTGCATTTAGATAATCGATATTTTAATATTGTTCAAATTTCTGTTTGCTGAGAAATTCAGATACTGAATTACAGTAAGCGATGTGATTTTGGTAAGTAATCTATTTTTGAATCCATCGAAAGTTTTCGCATAGTTGCGTCTAATCATAAACTGGTCACAAAGTTGAGATAATAAAGTTTCGATTCTCTTTCTTGACTTCTTGAATACATAGGCTTGAGGAGTATAATTCTTTTGATTTTCTCTCATTGGAACTTCCAAATTAATTGCTCTTGTATTGAACAAATCTAGTTGATATTCAGCACTTAAATAACCTTTATCACCGATAATTGTACAATTCTGGTAACTATTCTTGATATCTTTGAGAAAGTGGATATCATGAACAGAAGCTTTGGTTAAATCAAAACTTTTAAAAACGCCGTTTAAAGTGCATACTGCGTGTAGTTTATATCCGTAGAAGTGCAAATTCTGCGAAGCACAAAAGCCTTTATCAGGACTTACTTCAAAATTATCCTTACAAATTTTTGACCTAGAACTTCTACTGAGTTTACACACTTCTACAGGCATGGAATCTACAATTAAATACTCCTCAACCGGAACAATTTTATTGGATAGTTTTGACCTAATATCTTCAATGAATGGGAAAAGCTTTCTTTTTCTGCGATTAAAAACGCTCCTTTCGATTCTCGAAGCCAAGTTCTTTGGAAGTTTTCTAAAAAGTTGATATTCAG
>CAZBAV010000140.1:0-5829 GCA_964489955.1 uncultured Lacihabitans sp.
CAACAGGTGTATTTTGTGAAGCTGGTAGGGCCAAATGTAAACTTGGGTAATATAGGACCCGAAGAAGTTATAGCTTTGGAAACAACCCGTTTAGGTTTGCGGAGCGATACCTTTGCCACATTTTTGCCAGAAGATGTGAAAGAAAAGTTTAAACTCGGGAAGTATTTCCAAGATGACCGTATAAAACAAGATGATTAAAATGGAACCACAGAAATTTGGTTTGGTTGGTTTCCCTTTAAGCCACTCATTCTCTAAAAAGTATTTTACCGAGAAGTTCCAGGAGTTGGGTTTGGCTGATAGCCATTCGTATGAATTGTACGAAATGGAAGATGTAAACCAATTAAGAGATGTGGTCCAAAATACAGAAGGTCTTAGAGGTTTAAATGTAACTATTCCCCACAAGCTAAACGTATTGCCGCTTCTGAGTGAAATAGATGCTGCAGCAGAGCGAATTGGTGCGGTAAATGTTATAAAAGTGTTGGAAGATAAAAGTCTAAAGGGTTATAATAGTGACTATTATGGTTTTAAACGCTCTTTAGAAGAATTTCTTGATGGCAAGAAAGATATCAAAGCTTTGGTTTTAGGTAACGGTGGGGCAGCTAAAGCTGTCTGTGTAGCTTTGGAAGATTCGGGTATACCATATTATTTGGTCTCACGCCAAAAATCAGAAGACAGTATAACCTACTTTAGAGCCAATGGTTTACTGGATGAATGTAAACTTATCATTAATTGTACTCCTTTGGGTACTCACCCAAATGTAAATACCTGCCCGGATTTAGACTATGAGAATCTTGGTAATCAGCACTTTTTGTATGATTTGGTTTATAACCCTTCGGAAACATTGTTTTTGAGAAAAGGAAAATCGCAGGGTGCTAAAACTATTAATGGCTATCAGATGTTAGTATACCAAGCAGAAAAATCTTGGGAAATCTGGAATTTATGAAATACGAAAAACACATTTTTATTTGTACCAATGACAAACCTGCCCCTAAAAAATGCTGTGGAAGCGACAGGGGGATGGTATTGGTAGACCTCTTTAAAGAAAAACTCAAAGAAGCCGACTTACACAAAACCATGCGTGCCCAAAAAACGGGTTGTTTGGATGTTTGTGCCTTTGGCCCGGGTATGGTAGTGTACCCCGAAGGCGTTTTCTACGGTAATGTAACACCAGAAGACATAGACGAAATTTTTGAAAGCCATATTGTAAACGGAAAACCTGTAGAGCGGTTGGTGATAGGTTGATGCTAGAACACGTTTTTTTTGATTTAGACCACACACTTTGGGATTTTGAAAGAAATTCCGAAGTGTGTTTGCTTTCTATACACCACCAATATCTTCGGGAAAGGGTGGATTATGATAGTTTTATTACCAGTTTTCGGCCTGTAAACCGCAGTTTATGGAGGCAGCTGGAATCCAATACGATTACACATGAGGAGCTGCGTACCACGCGTTTCCAAAAAGCTTTAGATAATATAAATGTTATCTGTAGTTTGGAGGAGTCTATAGCTATGAACGAAATGTTTATGGAGCTTTTACCCTCGCAAAACCACCTGATGCCTGGTGCACTAGATTTGCTAAACTATCTTAAGGCTAAATACCAAATACATCTTATAAGCAACGGCTATCTGGACATACAGACCCGTAAGATGGAAGGGAGCGGAATATATCACTTCTTTACAGAAATAATAACCAGTGATGTGGCGGGTTACCGCAAGCCAGATCAACGTATTTTTGACCGTGCTTTAACACTTTCCGGAGCTAGTCTTAATAAATCTATCTATATCGGCGATGATGAAATCGCTGACAAAGCAGGTGCCCAACTAGCAGGATGGAAATTTATACATTATGATATTAAGGCTTCCAATAATACCATGGACACGGTAAATGATTTGGCACAAATACGAAAAATGTTGTAATTTCTCGTTCGATTGAAATTCCTTCTTGTGTATTTTGACTACACAAAAAAAAGCTGTATATAGTGCTATTATTTAGCCAACTATGAACCGTATAGCCTCTATAGACATTTTTAGGGCACTCACTATGTTCTTTATGATTTTTGTAAATGACCTTTGGACACTTACGGGTGTGCCCAAATGGCTCTTGCACACAGAAATGCATGAAGATGGAATGGGCTTTTCAGATCTTGTATTCCCTGTTTTTTTGGTTATTGTTGGTTTGTCAATTCCACATGCCATCCAGAATAGGATAAGTAAAGGCGATGGGATTATCCAAGTTCTTTCCCACATTGGTGAACGTGTATTTGCTTTGGTGTGTATGGGCTTTTTTATGGTGAATTTTGAATATCTACAGGTATCGTTTCCCAAAGGACTTGCAGCAGTGTATCTGGTGATTTGTTTTTTTCTGATCTGGAATGCGTACCCAAAGGATTTTAAGCTTGCGGAAGGATTAAAATTTATAGGTATTGCAGGGCTTGCCGGGTTTGCATCCTGGTATCCGGAGAATCTAAAACCCCATTGGTGGGGTATATTGGGCTTAATAGGTTGGAGCTATCTTTGGGCAGCGTTAGCTTATGTTATTACCAAAAACAATGTTTCCAAAATCATTTTTGTTACTTTGTTTTTCCTAGCTATTAGTGTTTTTAACGTTCGCGGTTATTTCCAGGACTTAGGTGGGATTCGTAATTACATCTGGATTGTAGAAAGCGGGGGATTGCCTTTTTTATGTATGTTAGGAGTATTGGCTTCTGTACTTTATCAAAAGTATATCGGAACTCCGTACGCAGTAAGGCTGGCTTTTATTGGTGCAGGTTTAATTATTTTGGGTTTTATTATAAGACCCTGGGGTGGAATCTCAAAAATACTGGCCACCCCTGCTTGGGTCTGTATCTGTGGAGGAATAGGCCTTATATTGTATGCGGGGCTATATTTATTGGTGGACGTACATAAAAAGGACTCTTGGAGTAGAGTACTTACACCTGCTGGAGTAGCTACACTTACCTGCTATCTGATTCCCTATATTTGGTATGCTGGCCGCGGTATAAGCGGCATTACTTTGCCAAGTTTTCTTCTAGAATACCCCCAAGGTTTAGTAGCATCCATGGCGATGGCTTTATGTGTAATTGGTATTACAGGAATACTGGTACGTTTGGGCATTAAGCTAAAAGTTTAACCCGAATTATGTAGCCTACCTATTCCACTAAAATACAACTTTATATAGGTTTGTAAATTTTCTATAAACAGTCATACTGAGCACTTCCAAGAAGACTCAGCTAAGTTTGTGGAGGCTGCTACCTGGTAAGCACCTTGGGTACTAGTTTTCATAAACACCCTTTTACTTCCATTCTAATATAATGTATCTTAGTACCAGAATATAGATTTTCATTATGACTGAGCTACAAAAACTAAGTTTTGCTTTGCAGGAATTCTCTGGACTTTCTGAAGAAGAATTCCGGAAGTCTGAATTACTCTGGAAAGAAATCAACTTTAAGAAGTGGGATTACTTTAATGAATACAAAAATGTATGCAAACACTTGGGTTTTGTAACTACGGGAGTTTTTCGGTCATATATGATTGATGCTAAGTCAGGCGAAGAAAAAAATGTATTCCTTTATTCAGGAAACCAGTTTGTAGTTTCTTTTAAGAGCTTTATAAACCAAATTCCATGCGATTATTACACCCAATCTATGACGGAGTCAAAGGTTTTATGTATCCATATAAATGACCTCATGAAACTTTACAAAGAGTCTCATGCGTGGGAGCGATTTGGCAGGCTTCTGGCTCAAGCAGCATTTAACATTACCATAGAACGAACGGAAGGGTTTTTGTTTAAAACTCCAGAGGAACGCTACCAAGAGCTTATAAAACAACACCCCGACATCATTAACTCCATTCCATTATATCACATTTCTTCTTATTTGGGTATACAGGGGCCTTCATTAAGCCGCATAAGAAAAAGGCTTCTTGGTAAATGATACGATTTTAACTTGGGTTAAAGTTTTTGGAAATTGCATTAAAGACCTTTGTATCATCATTTAAACAAAAGTCAAAATGGAAAAGTCAAAAACAATCGTATTAGTACATGGGAATTTCGTGAACGATTATACATGGAAATCATGGAAAGCCTATTATGAAGAAAAAGGATACACCGTTTATACGCCAGCAAACCCCGGTCATGAAGGATTACCTTCTGAACTCAGAAAAAACCTGCATCCTGATTTGCCTACAGCTACATTTAAAGATGTGGTAGATAATATTGTGCAAATTATAGATACTTTACCTGAAAAACCATTACTTATAGGCCATTCTATGGCGGGTATGGCAGTGCTGAAACTTACGGAAATGGGTAAGGCAGTAGCAGCTGTAAGCATAGACGGGGCTCCTCCCAAAAACGTTCTTGCACCATTTACTACCATAAAGACAGTTCTTCCCGCATTTGGCTTTTTTTCGGGAAAGGATCACTTCATGGGCAACAGGAAATGGTATAACGATGCGTTCTTTAATACCCTCACTGATAGTGAAAAGAAAGAAATGTATGATCAATATGCCGTGCCAGAAAGCTTTAAAGTGAGCAGGCAATTAGTTTTAGATTCTTACTCTAACATAGATTTTAAGAAACCCCATACACCTATTTTCTTTATTGGTGGTGGAAAAGACCAGATATTTCCGGCTTCCTTAACCAAAACAATTGCCGAAAAATACAGGGATAAAGAAAGCAAGGTTGACTTGAAAATTTATGAAAACAAGAGCCATTTTATTGCTGGAGAACCTGGATGGGAAAAAGTGGCAGACGATATCCTGGCTTGGTACGAAGCTTTATGAAGTAAATGAATCCGTAGAAATATGATTTAACGGGTTTGGCATGTAATGAGACGCTGTCTAGAAAAAAACCTGACTATACAATATCATAAAAGGTTTTTATCAGTGGCTTTCTGGTTTTTCTGTAGAAGACACAAAGTCTTTAGACTAAAAGTGCATAGCTTTGGACAGAATTTGAGACCAACAGCCAGCTGCGAACATATGTTTATAGATGCTATCCAAGAAAAAATAGACAACAAAACTAAGCCCTTGGGTTCGCTGGGATATCTTGAAGAAATTGCCCTACAAGTGGCACGTATACAGAACACGTTGAATCCCGTACTGAGCCAACCGCATATTGTGGTTTTTGCGGCAGACCATGGTCTTGCCGTAGAAGGGGTGAGTGCGTATCCTCAGGAGGTTACAGCACAAATGGTTTTGAATTTTTTAGAGGGAGGAGCAGCTATAAATGTATTTTGCAGGCAACATCACATAGCCTTAAAAATTGTAGATGCGGGAGTAAATACTAACTTTAGTGAGGATAAGGAATTGATTGTTTCCAAAGTTAGAAATGGCACAGAAAACATGCTCACAAGCTCAGCGATGACTAAATCTCAGCTGGTTTTTTCACTTGAAAGTGGTTCCAGAATTGTGAAAGAAATTGCAGAGAAGGGTTGTAATATCATTGGTTTTGGCGAGATGGGAATAGGCAATACCTCTTCGGCATCCTTATTGATTTCAGCTTTGCTGAATTTACCAATAGAAGCCTGTGTGGGTAGAGGAACCGGTGTTTCTGATGAACAATTGGTACATAAAATAGCTGTTTTGAAACAAGTCATACAGTTTCAAGATCTTGAAAGTAATGAGGCTTTAGAGGTTTTACAGAAAGTAGGTGGTTTTGAAATTGCCCAGATGTGCGGGGCATTTTTGGAAGCTTCGAATCAAGGAATGGTTATACTGGTAGATGGCTTTATAGCCACAGCCGCACTTTTGGTGGCCTCAAAAATCAATGCTGCGGTTATAAATAATTGTCTGTTTTGTCATCAGTCGGATGAACAAGGCCACCAAAAAGTAT
>CAZBAV010000141.1:0-5492 GCA_964489955.1 uncultured Lacihabitans sp.
TATTAAGTCCTGATATATTAGCTCCATTCACTTCAACATCATAACCTGCAACACCTCCGGGAGAAAGTAATAGACCATTGATTATATACCTGGGACTATTGTAGCTTTTCACTACCGAATCCACAAATAATTCAGAATTATATAAGCTATCAGCGTCAGTATAAATTGGGCTTGACGGAACTATAGGCAATAGCAAACCTAAACCCAACAATTCAATACTCAACCCGTTTACAATAGTTGATACAGTAGAATCATTAGGCTCTCTTAATCCATTTATTGTTAAGCCCCCTGCAATTCCGTTAACTTTTGTATTATAAGCTGGTATATACCTAACCCCAGACTTTTCTTTAAGGTTTTGTGCAGTAGTGTCTTGATAAATGATCAGAAAACAAAAAAAACATAGATTCCAAATTAAACTTCGGAATCTATGGAGAGATGTCCAAACAATCATCACTTAATAAATTACTTATTACATATCGTTCCGGTCAAGCATATGTTTAAAATTTTAACGTTTATTCCGGGTCTATCCACTCTTTAGCTTCAATGCTTTTCGCAATATCCGATACTTTTAAACTTTTCTTACTTTTAGAAAAGAAATTTACGACGAATGAAAATGGGTTAAAACCTTCACTATGAAAGTATTTTGAAAGTTCTAAATTCTGAAAATCAACATTAAACTCATTTTCTATTTTTTCGAAGAAATCAATTGCATCATCACCTTCAATATCTAAATCTTCTCTAATTCTGGTATTTTCAGTTATCTCTTTTTGTGGGGTAAATCCCAAATATTTATTTACAATAAACTCTGTCAGTGTTTCAGAACTAGTCATTTCTTATCTTGGATATTATCAGTAGTACTAAAAAATACTCTCCCTAGATCAATGTATTATAATTCATTAGCAAATATTGGACTTAGCCAGCTCTTTTTAAAACTGCACTTAATCCTGTTTGTTTTATCAGATTTTCTATAAATATTAAATATTAGGGTCTACCCATTTACCAAGTTCTATTGCTTTAATTAAATCACCAACAGTTATGTCATATTTAGGTAGATGCTTTTTCTTTCCAAAAACAGGAAATACTGAACTCCCAATACTATCAAATCCTTCATAATGAAAATATTCAGAAGGTTTAAATTTACTCCCATCCACATTGAATTTTTTAAAAAATGACTCCATAAATTCAATAGCATCATCACCAGTTAAACCTAAATCTACTTCGAGCTTGGTAGCTTCTGAAAGCCTTTTCCAGAACTTCCAATGCCTATCTTTTACAAATTGAAAAACTTGATTTTCTATGTTATTGCTTTTCATAGATGATAAACTTAAAATCCATCAATCAAATTCCGATTCCATACTTAAAAATCAACCTTTATAACCGTAGCTACTGTTCTCAATTTTCTTTCCAATACCCGTTCATTATCCAACTTTCTATATCTCCTAAAGTAATTTCATAAGAATTACCTTTCTCTCTTTTCGAGAATAAACTTTCAAAAATGCTACTAAACAAATTTATCCTAGATTCGTCCGTAAAGTATTTCTCAAAAATGAATCCGTCATAGTTTAAAGGGTATTTACTGTTTATCTTATTAAGCAATTCCCAAACATCATCTCCATCCAGCCTTAAATCAGAAGCTATTCGAGTGCTTCTACTTAGTGAATTATAGCTAATTCCGCTAATATCTGATGCTATTAAACTTATTTCTTCTATTATGTTGTTCTTGTTCATCTTACAATTGAGTTATAGATTCTTTGAGTATTTGAAAACGTCTTAAAAGCATCGTATCCCAATACCCCCCAACCAACTGGTCCCGCAATTCTACCGACAAATCTTCCTAAAGTTTTAGTAAACACAACCTTACCAGTTCTCGTATTAATATGAGTAGGGAGTCTGCTAGGCATTTTTTGAGGTAAAATCTTTGAACCATACTTCGAAGCATAAGAGGTTTTTGAAGAAGAACCAGGTGTCGTAAACGGCTTATCAATTGATGGAAAAGTATAATCTAAAGCAGCACCTAAAGCAAGAATATCCGTTACTCCAAACTGATCCATTGCCTGATCCTGTAGAATGGCAAGATACAAATCGCTCTTCGACTTATACATCCTTCCATTATACTCATATTCTGGCGGATCCATGTGGAATAAATGGTTTGCCCCGGCCACTATCCCGCCAATCGCCGCACCCCTCCAAAAATTATCACCTGATAACTCAGAGCTTATTCCACCCATCAGTGCTGACGCTCCAATGCGAAGCCCTGGCTTTAGCCCTTCTGTAAGACCACCCACTACATTACCTACAGCTCCGGATAAAGCCCCGCTCCAAAAATCTCCGCCATTCCACATAGAGTTTAAGCCGCCCCAAGCACCGTGTGCGGCAGTCTGAAAGGCATATCCTCCTGCTCCACCAATAACACCAGCCGCAGACCCAATACCAGCACTTACGGCACCACCAGCCGCACCTAATCCTACACTTTTACCAAACTGCCTCCAGTTCCAGTTATTAAAGCCACCTTTGCTAAACCCTATCGCAGCCGTATAACTAACTCCGCCAATAGCTGCCCCAATAGCCGCTCCCTTAATTTTAAGAACCCCTAAAGCGGCTAAGGTAATGGGTTTTCTTCCGTCTGGGTCTATACCTTAAGGATTGTTGGCCATTCCGGCATATCCACTTAAAGCATAATTATTTACAGGGTCAATACCTAGAAATCTTCCTATCCAAGGGTCATATTGCCTTGCATGAAAGTCAAAAGTATTATTCCCTTCAAAATCTACAGATTCTTTAGCCTGAAATAAGAAATTTCAATCTCCATCTATACCAAGACCTTCGGCTTTCTTACTCCAAACTATAAATCTTCCAAACTAATACTTAAAATTCTGTCAATTACTTCCACAGCATAATGCTTCTTACTAAAGTATCGGCTGGATGATATTTGCTCTCTCCCAGCCGAAAAGACTACATCTTTTACCTCGTAGATATGATAATACCTCACCAAATAACCTCAAAGGCTTATGTGGGAAAATTTAAATTCTAGTGTTTGAAATTTTATTAATAACCGAAAATCCTTCTTACTACTTATATTCAAGAACTAGAACGTCTTGAGTCATATCATCGGCGGTTATTGTTTTAAAAAACTTATATAAACTTTTACTAACAATTTCTTCGTCAGTGAAAAAACTTAGATCTTTCTCTTTAACTCCAAAAACATTTACTTTTCCATCAAAACGGTCATTAATAATACTTTGAATTGTGATTTTATTGACAAAAATCCCTGCTGACTCTGATGAAATTATAGTGGTTAAACTATCTTTTTCTATCAAATAAGGATAAAAATTCCTCTTATTATCTGAATTTTCATTGTTTAATTGCTCAAGTGAAACGGAGTTTATAGGTCTTATAAAAGCAATATCGTTTGAGCTTAAATTATTATTCTTAGACAAAGCAAAATATACATTTTGTGAAGATAAGTTCCTCACTTCTATTCGCTGTTTTTCCCCTCTTTTGCAACCAACGCAAACAATAAGGAAACAAATAAAAAACCATTTCATCTTTATTATTATTTTTTTCTGATTAACTCTAAAACCTTTAAATAATCATTAGCACTTCTATATTTCAATGGGAATCTAACACTATTCCATGCTCTTGAAAGAAAAGAACAGTTAGCATCAAAATAGGATTTTGATGCATTATTTGCCCAAACTTCTGTCCAGAACTTGTTGTGATTCCAACCGTTTACTCCATGCTTATTTGCTGAATTAATACTTGGCAATCCGATATCTTTTAAGAAACCGACCGCACCTAGTTCTTTAATTTGTAACACATGACCAAATTCATACAGTAGTAAATCAAAATCTAAATTTCTGCTAAATACTCCTTTACCAACTGTAATTCCTCTACCTGGTAGGGTAATACCGCCAGAACCGTCTTGCAAGATGTGTCAATATCCCAAAGAAAGGGTTAATATCAGCTATAGCGTTTGAATGACTTACAAAGAATTCACTTATAAAACTCAATAATCCAGCCTGCTTTTTCTAAATCATTAACATTGTATACATACCTCTTCGAATACATTTGTTTATCTACGATTACAGCTTTAGGAGTGTCTCTGAGAAAACTATCTGTAAAAATATAAATAGTAACTTTGCCACCATTCTTGTTTATCAACTCTTGTGCTGAAGGACCTTTAAATCCATATTCGAGTAGGCTTCCTCCTAATATTTGACTTGAAACATTAGGCAAAATTTTATACTTATAACTAGTATCTGTTTTAACTTTCCCGCTTCCCATATAATCATCTATCTTGTAAATTTCACCAACTGTATCAACATCATATAAATCCTCAGTATCTAAACTGTCTTTAAATGATATAACATAATGAATAGATTCGGAAGATTTATTCGAAAGCACTAATCCCTGTTTCGGGGTTCTTCCACATGAGACTAAGAATAATATCAGGATAAATAAGTGAGTTTTCATTAGTTTGATTGGTTAAAATAAAAATGCCCGAAGTACCCTCATTAGGTCTTTTTGGGGATTTGTGAAATTAAGAGGAAATATTGATGTTGGCCAATTGGATGGCTTGCCAAAGTAATTATACGATAAATTATTAGCCCATACTTCTGTCCAGAAAGTGTGATGAGTCTTTCCAAAAGTAGCACTTCCCAAACTTGGAACGCCTATGTTTTTATAGAACTTTATTGTTCCTAAAGCTCTGGCTTGTAAAATATGCCCAAACTCGTGTTTCACTACAAAAGGGCTTATATTTTTACTAAATGCCCCTTCTCCGACAATAATACCCCTTCCCGGTAAGGTAATACCTCCATGTTGCTCTGGTCCAAATTTTGCGGTTCCTAGTGACTTGCTCTCATACATATTTACCCCTTCAAACTTCCCAACATATTTCCCTGTCACTGGATCACTTCCTGTAGGTACTGGTCCATGTGCTCCAAAACCTGTCGAAAGGTCTAGTTGTGCTGTGCCGTTCCAAAAGTCTAAGTTTTTAGCTCTTGCGTCTAATCCTCCAAGAACACCTCCTGTTGCTCCTCCGATAAGTCCTTGTACTCCACCTGTTCTAAGTCCGGAACCAAGAGAATTGCCAAAAGAATTCCCTCCCATTATACCATTTCCTGTCCCAGAAAGAAAACCATTCGAAAACCCGGCAGAAGCACCAGTCGTCATACCTGAAAAGAAACCTGTTGAAGCCACGCCCGAAGCTGTTCCCATAAACCCAGCTCCAAAACTTCCTCCGGCCATAGCCACATTAACTCCTGCACCTACACCTGCTCCAACAGCTCCAGCTACCGCTCCAATTCCAAAATATCCTACCCCTTTCCAAAAATTACCATTAATGTTTTTCCAATTACTAGCGAGGTTCGCAACCCCTCCAATTACAGCCCCAATTACTAAATGTACCCACTGGCCATCTGGATCAACTCCTATAACTGGGTTATTGCCCATCCCCGTGTACCCGGAAGCGAACTGATTTGCACCGTCCA
>CAZBAV010000142.1:0-5347 GCA_964489955.1 uncultured Lacihabitans sp.
TCTCTGAAATAGGGAATTAAATCGGCGGTGGTAGCGTAACGTTTTGGCTTTTTGGTGTTATTGAAGGAGTTCCAATCTTTCAGAAAGTTTCGCAAAGCCAGGTTGATTTTTTCTTCACCAATCAGCCGTTGTAGCTCGTACATATTAAGTGCTCCTTTATTGTAGTAAATATGGTTTTCATTGCCAACTAATGCCAATGGAGGTTCTTCAGTTTTCGATTTCAAGCGGGCTTTCTGATATTCTTCTGACTGGAATTTTAGGAATTGCTTAACTTTTTCATCCGGATACTTTTCTTTAAGCACCATCATGGCAGAATATTGAGAAAGTGTTTCTAAAATCATATTTTGCCCCTGTACATTGGCGGCTTCCAATTGCAAGCCCCACCATTGATGAGCTACTTCATGTGCTGTTATATAAAATGCCATATCTACATCCTTTTTATCATCAATGTGCATAATAAAACCCAAGGCTTCTGAAAACGGAATGATACCCGGAAGTGACTGTGCAAATGCTCTATACCGTGGAAACTCCACAATACGAAGGTGAGAATACTGATATGGGCTGAAATGAGTACTATAATAATTGAGCGAAAGCTTCATAGATTGCATCATGCGAGCCAGATTGTATGCATGCCCATTCTGATAATAAACTTCTAAATCAACAGCTCCGCTTGCGGAATTGCCTGATGGAATATGGCTGTTCCTCATTACTTTATACTCTCCGGATATAAATGGATAAAAGTGAATAATCTTTTGATGGGTTTTGTAATGAAAATAATTACGGTTGCCTTTGTTCCATCGGGCCACTAAATTCCCTGAAGTTAGTGCTGTTTGCGGAGCTTCTGTACTAATTACTGCTTCTAAATTGATTCCATCTGAGTCGCTGCCGGAGCGTGCATTCACTAATTCTCTTGCATCATTGCGTTTAGCTTTTTGTAATCGCGGTGCCAGCCCAAAATCCTTTCGCTTATCTTCATTCTGTAGCTCATATTTTTTTTGATAACCAAAACCTGGTAATACTGAATTGTCAAAGAAAGTACCGTTATGCACAACGTCTATACTGGAATTGTCAGCTTCGAAACCTCGCGGTTGTAAAGATTGCCTGAAGTGAAACTTCATGGTATCACCGGGAGCCAGCGGCTCATCTAATTTATAAATAGTGTAATGATATTTTTGGTAGGTGTTGTTGGCCGTAACGCTACGATCAAAGGTTACGTCAGTTAATTCTACGTTTGCCTCCATCAGTTTTTGCAAATGAATTTCCGGAATAGGCACTTGCGATGTATTGGTAACAACATAGTAACCAGTTACTTCATAAGCTCTTTTTGATGGAAAGATATCTAGCTGTAGGTTAACATCTGTAATTTTGGGTTGTGTAATATATTCAAATCGCTTTAGCGTTTTTTCATAACCTGCCCTGAAGTTATCCTGCTCTCCCGGTGTCCAGAATTCATTCAAGACATTGGTATTATAAAAAATATATCCCCCTACAGAAATGAATAGACC
Organism: uncultured Lacihabitans sp.; assembly: GCA_964489955.1. Taxonomy (GTDB): domain Bacteria; phylum Bacteroidota; class Bacteroidia; order Cytophagales; family Spirosomataceae; genus Leadbetterella. Next base: position 1,506 of record CAZBAV010000142.1, read on the forward strand.
CATACACAAAAAGCTAAATATTGCCAGTGGTTTTGTAATTTGCTTTATCCCGCTCGTCCATCGTTTTCTCAATCCTGTTTCACTCCCTCGTACCATCAATATAGTTGCTAAAACCAGCAGCAGAATACCAAATAATAGCCAATAGATTTTTACCCATAAATAAGCAGTAAGAAAATGACCATAACCATTCATGTCAGAATATTTTGCCAATGCTTGTCCGCCAAAATTGAGTAAAGCGTGTTCCAGACCAAATACGCCAATAGCTACATTTATAATAGCAAAGGCTATAGTGGCCAGCATACCCATAAACTTGTTTCCGGTAAGAGCCTGAAAAAATATAGACGCAAAGGTGTACAAAACCAGAAATGGGAGTAACTCTAAAAAAAATCCAGAGAAATAAACTCCGGGTTCATAACGATAGTAGCCATTTAACGTCTGAAACAGAACGCCTGCCGCAATGAGCGAAACTATGACAATAACATAAATGAGTAACAGAGCAAGAAACCTGCTGCCCACATTAACAAAGCCAGTGAGTGGCGATGCGTCATGGATGAGATCAAGTTTCAGGTCTCTTTCCTTCCACATGATTTCGCCCGAGTAAAAGATTAGAATGATCATGAAGAAATAAATAGACATTTCTCGCAATTCTTCAATTATAAGATACGTGGCAGGGTAACTATCTACTCCATGAGAGGTATCCAGGCTAATAGAGTTTACAAAAATTACAATAAAGCAACACGCTACAATTGCCCAAAAGGAAATGAGCTTGAGTATTGAAATGCTATGAAACCATGTATTCAGGAGTAGCTGCTTGAACTGTGACTTGATATGAAAGACAGGTGTAACAGTAGGCAAGCTTCCGCTGAAAACAGCCGGTAATGGTCTTACATTTATCATTTTCTTTTTACGGAACGCCTTCTCACTTACTACCAGCAACTGAAACTTAATGTACCCATATATCAGAGCCGTAATGCCAAGGCCTATCCAGAATAGTTTATTAAACAACATAATTCCAGATACAGGTATAAGCAGCGTGTTTCTATCTGTACCCCCCCACTCCTTTGTTGCCTTTGTTAATGTAGTAAGCGAAAACGGGTCCAGTAACGCTTGAAAGGTTTCATTTGTGATACCTTTGGTGATCAGAAATAGGACAAAAATGACCACACCCTGTGTATACACAACCATCAGATTTTTACTTAAACTGCCGGTTACAAAAAATACAGAAGAACCAAAAAATAATGTAGGCAGAACTACCCATAAAAAAGGCTGCAGATAATTAATAAATTGAAAGGGCAAAAATTCTTCAGGGTCATTCCATGGCATAAACGTTCCGATCATTGTGCCGAACAGCAGACCACTGAAAATAAAAACTAACACCACAAAAGACCCTAGAAAACGACCCGCCAGGTAACTCTTCTTTGAAATAGGATTGACATAGATAAGTGAGGTCGTATCGTATTGGTAATCACGCAGTACAGGAACACCCATAATCATTGAGGCAATGATCATAGCCAGCCCTGTAATAGCTCCCATGGTTTTGGCAATTACCAATGGAGCGTTTTTTTTTACCAGCCCCAAATCTATTCCCTCGAAAACGAACTCAACACCTACTATGGAGAACAAGAACAGCAAGAGAAAGAAAAAATATGTTTCAGGTCGTTTTAACCGGTATTTAATTTCGAATGTAAAAAACTCGTATAGCATATTACAATAAGATTAAGCGTTAAAAATTTGAGACATGTAAAAGTCTTCCAGATTGGCTTCAATTGATCTGAAGCCTGCCCCCGGGTGAGTATCACTCACCACATGAACGAGCTGTTTTCCTAAGTACAGTCGATCGTTAATTACCTTGTATTCTTTCTTGTATTGCTCTAACTCACTTTTGTGTATCGTCTTCTCATACAGCCGCCCACTAAGGGTTTCCGTAATCCGGGTAGGATTACCCTGAACAAGTACTCTTCCTTTGTTAATGATGGCCATACTGGGGCATAATTGTTTTACGTCATCAACAATATGTGTAGAGAGAATCACAATAGTATGCTCACCCACTTCACTAAGGAGATTATAAAGCCGGTTTCGCTCCACCGGGTCTAGCCCAGCCGTTGGCTCATCTACAATCAGCAGCTTAGGGTTGTTCAACAACGCCTGAGCAATGCCAAAGCGTTGCTTCATTCCCCCGGAAAACTCACCCAACTTCTGCTTTCTTACCTCATACAGGTTTACTTTATGAAGTAGTGCATGTACAATTTCCTTACGCTCACGTCTATTCGTAATTCCCTTCAAAACAGCCAGGTGGCTGAGCAACATCTCAGAAGATAATGCCGGATATACACCAAATTGCTGAGGCAGATATCCCAATACCTTTCGTAACTCATTCGGTTGTTCCAAAATATTGAGATTCCCCAATTGAATATACCCCATATCAGCTTCCTGTAAAGTAGCTATTGTACGCATGAGGGTTGACTTACCCGCACCATTTGGACCTAGCAGCCCAAACATACCTTTGGGTATTTGTAATGAAATATTTTGGAGTGCCTTAACCCCATTACTGTATGTTTTTGAAAGGTTTTTGATTATTAGATCGTCCATCATTTAAGTAAATTTTAGGCCAATATTAGGCTGGCTATTTGCATTAAAGAAAAAGCAGGGACAAATGGGTGCCAATTAGGTTCAGACAACTTCCACTGCAAGTAAAAAGTCGTTAATCCCTAGAAGTCATACATTCGTCACAATAGGCTATACGTCCGCAACAGCTATTCGTTACAGCTTAAAATTTGGTTAATTTTGCAGTATGAATATCTTTAAAAAGTTCTTCAGTAAGCAGCTTGTCAAAAGACTCGTGCCTTATCTTTTCATTGTGACCACATTATTCATTGTGGTTTTTAATGACTTTTTCGGAAAAAATGAAGATTACCATGTTTACATTCTGCTATTTTTTATATCGATGGCAGCATGGATGATCCGCTGGTTAATTATTCAGATTAAATATATCCTCCGCCTTAAAAAGGATAAAACCCAGGCAGAATTATTGCATCTGAAAAGCCAGGTTAATCCACATTTTTTTTTCAATACCTTAAACAACCTTTATGGATTGGTAGAACTAAACCCCGCCAAGGCACAACAATTAATTTTAAAGCTGTCTGATATGATGCGGTACAGTATCTATGAAGGACAAAATGATTGGGTAACTTTAGATGATGAAATCATCTACCTTAACAACTACATGGATCTACACCGCATGCGGTACCATAAGGAGATTAAGACCAGATTTGATGTAGATGCAGAAGATAGAAGTATTAAAATCATGCCTTTACTATTTATCATTATGGTTGAAAATGCTTTTAAACATGGAGTAGAAAAATTAAGAAAGGATGCGTATGTTCATACTCGTTTAAAGGCTACCCGACAAACGGTAGATTTCGAAATTGAAAATAACTTTGATGCGGAAGAGATCGGGGATAATATTGGTATTGGTCTCAGTAACCTGAAAAAAAGATTGGAATTGGTCTATGCGAACAAGCATAAGCTTGAGATATCTTCACACAACAATATCTATAAGATTAGACTAAGACTTACTATATGAGTATAAGATATATAATTGTAGATGACGAGTTTGTTGCACATGACATTATTAAGAAATATTGCTCATTGTTGCCCCGAATGCAATGGATGCAGGATTGCTATGATGCTATTGAAGCCATTGAGTACCTGAACAGTAATACCGTAGATCTGATTTTTCTTGATCTTAATATGCCTAAACTACAGGGGTTTGAGTTTTTAAAAATCATGCCCGTTGCTCCCAAGGTAATTGTTACAACTGCTTATAAAGAGCATGCACTGGA
>CAZBAV010000143.1:0-5201 GCA_964489955.1 uncultured Lacihabitans sp.
AATCATGTACTAAAATGTATCATATTCAGGTTTTAGAGACGGGGTCACCATGACGGGGTCACCCTGACGTAGTCGGTGAAAGAGGTTATGACTAGGCGAAACCTATGTTTTTGTCGCAGCGGCGAACCGCCCTACTTTTTCAACGGTCCGTCGATACGGAAAGTAGGAAAAGAAAAATAGTTATCTTTAATTATAACAATAAAATACTTACTATTAGTAGGTTGTGAATTATATAGTAGGTTGTGAATTATAAGATAATGCACTACTTTTATGTATCTATGTGGTTATAATCAAACTCAGGTTAATGTTAAACCACATAGAGACAATAGATTAAGGTGATATAAGACATGCAAGCATGTTTCACATAGCTGTTGTGTTAATAATGATTGTCCTCTTTTTTAGTTTTCCTCTATGTGGTTTAAAAAAGAATCGCTGAAGCAAACTACAGCCCTATGTAACTACCTGGTTTTAGTCGAACTCAGGTTAGTAGATTACTCATACATCGTTAATCACCCCTAAAGTATTTCAGTGAATCGAATGAGTTGAATGGGATCCAAGTATGGCTATTGTGGTGAAAAATAACTTCATTATCTACATAATGAATGGAGCTCCGTTCATTTGTATTTAAACTAATAAGTACTTACTGTTTTTAATGTAAATACAGTATTTTCAGGCCCCTAATACAAAAAGACCCACCTTTTGAGACAAATTGACTAATACCGGGGGCTTATCCGGTTATACTTTTGCTTATAACTTTTTAAAGAAAAAAATGCACTGCAAGTAGAGGTGCTCTATATACGGAACTATGACCTTAAATACTAAAGTACAGATAGCATCATACCCTGGCGTGAAAAGGAAATTCACGTTCTTTTTTGTTGTGGCAATATGCCTGATAAGCGGTAATTTAAAAGCTCAGGAGCTTCAGCTGCACCCTGTTCCAAACCAACTTCTCTATTCTGCCCAAAATCACGATTACACGGTTCAGGTAAGACAGGAAGGTGGTGAGTGGCAAGACCTTTTTGAATACAAAGTAGAGGTGGACCTTGATACTAAATCCTGGGCAACCATGGTGCAGTTTGATTTTGAAGGAAAAGTGGAACTAAAAATCAGAGTAAACAATGGAGGCATTCAAAAAGCCATTGTGAGACCTTTAAGACAAAATATCCAGCCTGAAATTAAGGGGCATACTATTTATTTGAGTTTGGATAAACCGTCTAAGCTTTCGCTTGAAATAAATGATAATCGTTTAAACAACCTTCATATTTTTGCAAACGCTATTGACCGAAATATTCCAAACGAAAGCGATACGAATGTTATCTATTTTGGACCTGGAGTACATAAACCCGAAGATCAGCCGGGAAACAAGTTCTCCATAGCATCCAACAAAACTGTTTATCTGGCTCCGGGAGCTGTAGTACAGGGCAAATTTGTATGTGACCGTGTAGAAAATGTAAAGTTTACCGGAAGAGGAATTATTTTGAATCCCGAGCGGGGCTTTGAAATTACACATTCAAAAAATATAGAAATTGATGGTTTAACCGTCATTAATCCGGCTCATTATACGGTTTATGGTGGTGAAACAAAAGGGCTGAAAATTAATAACCTTAAATCTTTTAGTTCGCGAGGCTGGAGTGACGGGATAGATTTAATGAGTTGCTCTGATGTAACCATTAACGATATTTTTATGCGTAACTCAGATGACTGCATTGCTATTTATACGCATAGATGGAATTTCTACGGCGATGCCAAAAACTATCAAATCACTAACGCCATACTTTGGGCAGATGTAGCTCATCCTATCAATATTGGTTTGCATGGCGATGATGAAAAAGGAAGCGTTATAGAAAACATTCACTTTAAGAATATTGACATTTTAGAGCATGACGAAGACGATAGAAACTACCAGGGAGCCATGGCGTTTAGCGTTAGTGATCTCAATCTTGTTCAGGATGTAAGTTTTGAAAATGTACATATAGAAAATATCCAGGAAGGGCAATTGTTCAATCTCAGAGTTCTTTATAACGAGAAATACAGCAAAGCCCCGGGACGAGGAATAAAAAATATCCTTTTTAAAGATATTTACTATTATGATTCTGGAGAAAATCCATCTCTGATGGAAGGGTATTCAGACGCAAATGCTATTGAAAATGTCCGTTTTGAAAACATTGTTATCAAAGGTAAGAAAGTTCAAAGTCTGCAAGACGCAAATATAAAATTAGGGAAATTTACTAAAAACGTAACCCTGCTTAATCAACCATGAATAAACACCATCTTATAGTTGTTTTACTTTTTACTTTTTTTGCTGTTAATGCCCAGAAGAAAGTCACTTCTGATGTGAAAACTGTGGCTAAAAATGCTTTTTCAGATAAAGATATCTATGAAATAAGTAAACCTAAGGCACATCCTTATTTATACTTTACCGATTCGAAAATAAACGAAACGAAGGAAAGGATAAAGTCAGATACAGAAATGGCAAATGCCTGGGAACGCATGCGTTCAAAGTCTGACGAAACCGTTAAAACAGCTCGTGGAGGCGATATGGTAGCTCTTAGTTTGGTGTATCGTATGACTTTAAACAAAGATTACGCCAAAGAAGCTAAGCGTATTCTACAGGATTTACTTAACCGTAAAGCCTGGGACGGACTGGATGATAGAACTCCAAGATGGAATTCTGCATTAGGAACAGGTCATAACAGCGGCTTGGCAGCTACTGTTTTTGATGCCATTTATGATTACCTGACACCTCAGGAACGTAAAGAAATGGCCAACAGAATTGTAGAATTAGGCATAAAACCTTCTATTGATGACTGGACTTCAACCGATAAACGCCTGCATACTTTAAACTCAATGGGGCACAACTGGTGGAGTGCCTTGGTATTTCAGTCTGGAGTGGCTTCCCTTGCGGTAATGACGGAGGTTCCTGAAGCTAAAAAGTGGGCTGCTGACGCTATGGAAGCTGCTGAAGAGTGGTTTGCGTTTAATGGAAGTGTGCTGGAAAACAAGGTCTCAAACTTTGATCCTAAAGGTGGTTTTTATGAAAGTATAGGTTATGCAAACTATGGTCTTGGTGAATATTTGTTTTTCAGGTTATCATGGAGCAATGCAGTAAAACCTTTTAAGGCCGATTATGACTCTATTTTGACAGGAACTATGAACTGGTTCATAGAAATGTCTTATCCTAATTCAGGTCAGCTAAATTCGCTCAATTTTGGAGACGGAAGCGTGACTTCAAACGGAGAACGCCCTATGAAACTGATGTTGGCTTTGGGTTTTGAGCATCCAGATTACCATTGGTACTTAACTCAAACCCGAAAAGGGGCTATTCGTGAAGACTTATCTATCAATACGCCATTGGGTTTGGTATATAATCCTAAGTTGAAGCAGGTTTCAGAACCTTCTTTGCCTACATCTTCTTTGTATAGCAATATGGGCTGGGCATCACTCCGTAATTCGTGGAAAGAAAATGCCACTCTTTTTGGGATTAAATCAGGGTATACATGGAATCACGCTCATGCAGATGCAAGCTCTTTCATATTGTTTCATAACGGTAAAAACCTGCTTATTGATGGTGGAAACGTAAATTATGGTAATCCGCTTTACAGTTCATACTCGGTAAGAAGTGACGCTCATAATGTGGTTTTATTTGATGGAAAAGCACAAGAATATCAAGACCAATATCATGGTGTAAAAACACCGGGAAGTCTCCACAATCTGATAGACGGCGGAAAGTTTAAATATATTTTGGCCGATGCTACTGGGCCTACATCGAGAACTTTCTTGCGTAATTTCAGAAATATAGTGTGGGTAGGAAATGTGATTCTGATTATTGACGATGTAAAAGCACATGAAACCGGTCAGTTTGAATGGCTGCTCCATACAGGAGTAGACGGCAAGAAGAAAGGAATAGACTTTGAAGTGACTGACGAAAACGCCGGAGTATTGGTAAGGCCTTTATTCCCGGAAACGCTACCGAATGGTTTCCCTCATGATTTTCCTGAAAAAATGAGATGGAAAGAACTGCAAGGCGTGAAAGATCATGATCCTAAAACCATGGTAAATTACTACTCTTTTATGCCTCCGTTCAAAGCACAGCAAACCAAGTTTATCACGGCTGTTTTACTTCTGGATGATAAAAATAAGCCTTTAGAAGGTAGCGGACTAGGACGCGGAATGGCAGTAGACAAAGAAATGAGAAGCAATTTGCCTAAAATAGAAAGATTGGAAGGGAAAGATATGATTGGCGTGAGAATTACAGAAAACGGAGAGGTAACGGATATTTTCGTGAATCTTTTGGCTGATGGTCGCCTTATGCATAGAAACAGCCACAACGTAATAGAGGGCTGGGAAACTGACGCGTACATTCTTGGTTTTTCGTACAAAGAAGGCAAAACGGCAGAGCAGTTCGACCGCTTTTTTACGGCTAACGGCAGTTATGCAAGAAAATCAGACAATGTAATTTTAAGCTCGCTTTCTAAAGTATTTATGCTGGCAGAACCTGCTTCCGGAAAGGTAGAATTACAAGGACAACCTGTAATGAGAGTGCATTTTAAAGCTCCGCAAAAAACAAGCAAATGGACAGTAAACGGTGCTGATCTTAAAACAAGTACGGGAGTTTACGGCGAAACAATTTTTAGAATCAATGAATTTTAAAACCATACATACGCTGTTATTATGTTTTCTGGCATTGTACACCAATGCTCAGACAAGCTTTAATATTCTTGATTTTGGTGCCAAAAGAGACAGCACTATTGTCCAGACCGCTGCTATACAGTCGGCTATAGATGCTTGTCATAAGTCGGGCGGTGGGCAGGTGATTATTCCTTCGGGTAAATTTGTTTCTGGAACATTGATTCTGAAAGACTTTGTAGAACTTTATTTAAGTGCCGGAGCAGTGCTTTACGCTAGTAATAATTATGTTGATCTTCCTATGCTTCCCGCAGGGGAGTATCGCTCACTTAAAGATAAATCGGGCTGGAGTGCTTTAATTTTTGCAGAAAAGGCTCAATATATAAGAATTACAGGGCATGGAATAATTGACGGACGTGGCAAAGGTAAAAAAGGAAGACCCGGAACCGCAGGTGGTGATCGTGACGGCAGACCTCGAAATATTCTTTTTATTTCCTGCAAAAACGTTACAGTAACAGGCGTTACCTTACGCAACTCTGCCATGTGGAACCAGCACTATCTGGACTGTGAAGATG
>CAZBAV010000144.1:0-4013 GCA_964489955.1 uncultured Lacihabitans sp.
AATAAGTAAACTGATAGGCCGCAATAGCTCCCCTGACCGCCTGCTGGTAGGTGCTGAAGTGAAACAAATACTTAAAATCTCGGATAGCACCCTTAGACGTATGCGAAACCGCAACGACATTCCCTTTGGAAAAATTGGCAGGAGCTATTACTACCCCAGCAATTTCTTTGAGAAAGCCTTTGCTAAAAAAGTCAATACACTTTTTCAGGAGACTCTTAAGGGTATATAGTCGTAACCTGCACGCAGGGTGAGCCTTCTTTAACTCATCTCCAGGTGGCTCCTCAATAAACTCAGGCCAGTAGTTTCCGGGTTTCTATTCCCTCTGCATACTTCCTTTTCGATTTACGTTTTGGAAAAAAAATATCGTATATAAAATTTCATCTACTACTACATTATTGACTTTAGGTGTCCAATATGTTGCCCCGTAAAACTTCCATGGGTTCCATTTATAACTTCTCCCATAGCATTAATTTATACTTACGTGTAAGCAAATTAGGTGATTTAGTCCACTAATTATAAAGATTTTAATAAAGTTTACCTAGGTGTACCCTCTGTTTTATCTTGGTAAACTCTAGGTAAAACCACAGTTTAAGTAAAAACACAAGGTAAGGTCTCCTATCGGAAAAATGGATTTTACAGGGATGAGCTTTTGCTGAGGCCGGCACTAGCTCCCACCTAAGAACTAACGTCTCTAGACTATCACGCTACCGGATATAGCAATAACCTGTATAAATATAGCAGGCTAACACAAAGCAGCCCTACCTCGCTGTGTCTTTTTGGCTGTCTGAATTATGCAAGGCAATAAACGTCTTGACAGTGCCGTTTAAGAAACAATTTTGAACTCTACTCTATGAACCTTTTGAAACATTATTCTGCAAAAATCATCACTATCACCTTTTTAATTCTTTCGTTCTTTGACATCAAAGCATCAGATTTCATGTATGAAATAGGGAAAGCTCATCATCTTATAAAAATGAACTACCCTATCAAAAACTTCAAACAGTTTCCGTGGGATGAGCAACTCTGCGACCTTTTAAAAGAATCCGACTTTGGGAAAATGACAAACGATGAGCTATTAAACTTTCTGAATACAAAATACAGCTATCTGGGAGGAGATGTAAGATTTACGAAGCAGGCAATTCCGGATATTATCTCAGATGATAAATCTGTTTATGCCTATAAACATATTGGTGTAGGATTCGTGAGTTACCTGCCTATGAAAAGAAAAAGTTCGTATTATTCTACCATAATTAAGGTTAAGCCCCCCGATTCCGAAGTCATTCCGAATAGCACGTATCGTATAAGTGACAGAGTATTTTTACATATACAACTTCCGGAAAAACTAAAAAAGGCTAATTATATTACTTCCACAACAATCAGTGAAAAAGAACTTAACCTTGACCGCAAAGAAACCCGGGCAGCATCGCTTTTAAAATGTTTCTTTACCTACTCTACACTTCTCTCCGCTGAGCAAATGCAAGAGAGAAAAACACTTTTACTTGAGTTACTGGCTCAAAGCAACGCCATAACAACCAAAGAGAGAAATTTCATGGACATAATGAGGCTTCTGGTAGCCAGCTTTAATGATGGTCACGGAGTTTATTTTTGTAACAAAAAGATTGCACCTTTAGTATATGCACATGTGTCACAGTATTACCCGAAAGTTTCGTTTGAAAAATCACAAGACAGAATAACTGTTTCTGCACTAGACTCTTCTCTATCTCAGCACTTAAAAGTTGGAGACGAACTTTTTTCTGTCAATGGAATGAGTGCATTAGATTATTTAGCTTATCAGGAAAGGTTTCATTCAGGAGCTACAAACAGCCATAAAACAAGCAAGGTAATGGCGGAATTAATCTCTACATGGACAAAAGACAGTACCTTCTCTGTAGTGGTAAAAAGAGAGAATAATTTACTGGAAACAAAGCTGGTTTGTTCAGAATCCAGAGCATTTACTACCTCCAAAACAGCGGTATTGCCAATAATTCAAAGGATTGACAGTAAAACCCATCTGATAAATTTGACACACAAAGACTTTTCTTATAAGGCTTTTCTAAAGAATTTAGACTCCATTAAAACATCAGATCGATTGGTTTTAAATCTAGTTGGTTATCCTAATTATAATGCAGACAAAGTTCTGAGTCACTTTATAGATACTCCTATTTCTACCCCGGATTTTAAGTCTCAGGTCTCCTATAGTAATTCTTCATTAAAAGAATGGATTAATGACCCATGGTCAATAAAACCGCACAAAGAAAAAGTACCTGGCAAAGAGCTTTACTTTTTGATGGGAAACAATATGAGCTGGCCTGAGACACTATTAGAAATGGCCAAAACATATAAACTAGGAACAACGATCGGAGAACCCACCTTTAACTCTAATGGTGATATTTCTTTTGTCAAACTTCCAGCCGGAACCTTTCTTCTTACCGGCCTTAAAGTAGAAAGAGATGGATTAAATCCTTATCCGATGACTCCTGATATACATGCTGAGCTAAATGAAATTGATACCACGGAAAAGATATTAAACATCCTTAACAGTAAAAATACCAAATAATGCTAAATTCATTAAGAATCTATCATTTTTCGTCCAAGCTCTTCCTAACACAACCAAGAACGAGAATTAAGGATACGTATCACTGTTTATGATTCTGACCTTCTTATCACCTACCTGCCATTATAGCAGGACAAATAATAGCAAAGCAGGATATAAATATCAAGAGAGGGTATCCTATTAATAGAATACCCTCTCTTTTTTACTTATTTAATTTTGAGAATTTTCACTCCTACACATTTCTTGCTTAAGCATATTGTGATATTAACACTGCTAATGTCATCTTCAGTCTCCACCTGATTATTTGGAGTGGAATCAATATCCACGCCACCAGTTGCCGACTGAATCTCCACAGTGTTTTTGATAGAAGGAGTCGCATTATCTCCAACTACAAACACAATTTCCAAGCTATATTCGTCCCCAGCTTCAATCGTGCTTATTTTGTTAATCAAAGTAGCATTGCTTCCCGTCAACTGCCAATTTTGATTATCTGCCAAAATTAAACCTGCAGGTATATAGTTTATAACATCTATATCAGTAGCTTTTAAGTCCCCTTCATTTTTAACTGTAATTGTAAATCTAACCGTATCACCCACTGTAAAAACTGAAGCTTGTCCCGGGCTAACTATTTGAGTCAGCGAGAGATCAAAAATACCTACAGGTAAACCAGTAAACGTACAATTAGGACAGGCAGGATCATAATCAGGATCTGAAGGCGTCAAAGGATTAGGACTCTTTGATGTAGCAGTCACTGGCGTATTTGTTGGATCTAAGCCGTTAGCAACAGCAATATTATAAACTCCTTTATTGTCTATATCTTGCTGAGTAAGTGCATACGTAAATTCTACAGAAGCAGTATCTCCTGGTAGTAAAGTACTAGGATTTACCAACAAACCTGTAATATGTAAAGTAGAATCATCAACAGCCACATCTTTCAATAGTTCTTCCCCTGTATTCACCACTATAAAAGTATATTTAATAGAATCGCCAATGCTAGCAATCTGGTCATTATTTCCATCAATATATTCTCCTACTTTAAGTAGAGATAAGCTATTTAATCCAGTCACTCTCACCGTAACTGTAGCATCGTCACAGTTATTTGGATTAGCTATTTCACAGATAGTATACGTTATCGTGTATTCGCCAGGGGTTGTACCTTCTTCTACTGTTATGGTACCATCGTCATTAAGTTTAACTCCGTCTGCCGGATCTCCGTTCTCATCTTCAAATGCCACAGGGTCAGTTACAGGATTTCCCCCTACTGAAAGTGTAACTTCTGATGGTACTACAGGACTACCGCTTAAGCTATCGTTTGCAAAAACAGTTTCTGTTGATGTGTACGTTACCGTATTAGGAACAGGGCCGTAAGTATCATCTTTAGCATCTATTTCGCCAATCACAGTTACCGTAACTGTAGCATCGTCACAGTTATTTGGATTAGCTATTTCACAGATAGTAT
>CAZBAV010000144.1:4113-5151 GCA_964489955.1 uncultured Lacihabitans sp.
CTGTTATGGTACCATCGTCATTAAGTTTAACTCCGTCTGCCGGATCTCCGTTCTCGTCTTCAAATACCACAGGAGTAGTTACTGTAGTTCCTCCCACAGAAAGAATAACTTCTGAAGGCACTATCGGACTGCCATTTAAGGTATCGTTTGCAAAAATAGTTTCTGTTGATGTGAAGGTAATTCCATTTGTAACAGTGCCATAGTCGTCATCATTAGCGATAATCTGCTGAGATATCCCAAAATTGTTCATAATAAGACTCCTATTTGCCATCACAGGGATGGCAGAACTTATTTTTCCATCAATATTATTATCTTTTACGGCATCGGTTCCCTCACCTGTAAAAAACCAATTTAGAGGAAGAGATGGGGTATTGGAACCTGCAGGGTTGGTATGTAAAACTACCGTAAAACCTCCATCTTTAACATCATAAAAGGTGTACGCCCCGGCCGAGTTTACAGGCTCTGTAGCAAAGACCACATTTAAACTATCTACTAATGAAACATACAATGGCAGAGCATTAGCTTCGGTTCCGCTTACACCACCCGTATGGGCGTCAATAGCACTTCCATTAGGACTGGCATCATGAAAAACCTTCCCACTTACATTATTATTTAATGAAAAGAAGCCTCCTCCCGCCATAAAATCCAATCCTCCATTAGTAGTTCCATTGGTGGTTGTAGAAAAACCTTCTGCAAGTGTAACAAGATTATCTCCATTTCCTACAGAAACCACATCCCCAGGAAATAAACTAATCCCGTAAAATGTTTCATTAACACTTAACCCCAAATCCTCTAATGTAATAAACGTTCCAAAAACTTGCTGAGACCCTATACTTTGACTTAACTTTAATCTTCCTGTGTCATCACCCAATCTCTGAAATACATTTGACTTGATAAAAGTCCCGGTACCTCCCCAAGTGCTGCTAGAATCAGGTGCAGTTTTAAACTGGCCGAGCGTTAGTACGCGGTTATCACTGGTTAGAGATTTAATAGCCGCAAATTTAAAAGGGTCATTACCTCCACGTTCCATCACCAATA
>CAZBAV010000145.1:0-5028 GCA_964489955.1 uncultured Lacihabitans sp.
AGGCAGTAATGAACGAAGGTGTGGGTACAAATGTAACCTTATCTGCTCCAACCTTAGTTCTTTCAAAAGACGAAGCAGACAATCAGGTTTTAACCATATCTTGGACCGCTCCGGATTACGGTTTTGCGGCTGCACCTTCATACTTACTGCAAATTGACAAAAAAGGTGGAGACTTCTCTGCTGGATATAGTGCTTCTACAGGAACCGCCGTAAAAAAGGAATTTAAAGCTTCTGAATTAAATGCCTTACTGTTAAATCTAGGACTGAAACCATCTGAAGTTGCCCTTTTAGATGTAAGAGTAAGTATAGTACTTTCCAGTGCCACAAGCATTTACTCTCCTATTGCAAGCTTGACTGCTACTCCTTATGCCAATGTACTGGATTTAAGTACTCCTTGGGGTGTAGTAGGTAGTGGTTACAACGATTGGGGTGCAAGACCAGATGGCCCTTTTTATAGAACTTCACAAGCTAACGTCTTTGTAGCATATTTACCGCTAGTAGATGGTGAAATTAAATTCCGTCCTAATAATGACTGGCCAGGAAACTACGGAGGTGAGAACGGAAAATTAGTTGCCGATGGAGCCAACATTAAAGTTACAGCCGGTACTTACAAAATCACTATTGATTTAGGAGCCCTTACTTATAAAATTGAGAAATACTCGTGGGGTATAATTGGAGACGCTTACAACGACTGGGGTGCAACTCCTGACGGAAAGCTTGAATACGACCCATTCTCTGACCAATGGAGAACCATCATTACACTGAAAACAGGTGAAATGAAGTTCCGCCAAAATTCTGCTTGGGATACTAATTTCGGTGGTTCCAATGGCAGTTTAGTCGCTGGTGGGGATAACATCAAAGTTACGGCTGGAACCTACTTAGTTACCATGAACTTAAACGATAACACTTACAGCATACTTCCAGTAACCAAAAAATGGGCTTTGGTTGGTAGTGCCACACCAAACGGCTGGGATGGACCCGATTACCCACTAAGTCTTGACTACTCTAAGTACTCGGCTGATTTTGATACACAAGGTGTTTGGATTGCGAAAAATGTGGTATTAAAAGATGGTGAATTGAAATTTAGAGCCAACCATGACTGGGATATTAACTTTGGTGATAATGGAGCCGATGGCAAACTAGATGCAGGTGGCGACAATATAAAAGTGGCACCAGGTACATACGACATCGTTTTTGACTTGTCAACCAACACATATACCTTAACAAAGAAATAGAGCCCTCTTTACTCTAAGGCAGTACTGGTGACAGTGCTGCCTTAATTTTTTTTGCTTATGAAATCCATTTTGAAATTTCTCTTTTTTGTCTTTATCCTCTCCTCATGTGGTGAAAAGGATAGCCCTTCGGAGCAAATAACAGACCCCGAGGATCTTTCTAAATATGCCAACAACGAAGGTGTAATGATGCAAGCATTCTACTGGGACGTGGAACCCCGTGGCGAATGGTGGAAGATTATTGAAGGCAAGATAGACAACTGGAAAAACATAGGTGTAAACCGTATCTGGCTTCCACCTGCTTCCAAAGGAATGTCAGGTGGGTACTCTATGGGTTACGACCCCATGGATTACTTTGATTTTGGAAACTATGACCAAATGGGAACTACAAAAACCCGTTTCGGAAGCCGTTCGGAATTAGAAAGTTTTATAGCAAAATCGCATGCTTCAGGTATAGAAGTTATAGCCGATATTGTACTGAACCATAACAGTGGTGGCGAACTAGAATATAATCCCTATCGCCAAAAGGACACGTACACGCTTTTCCGCCCGAAATCCGGAAGGTTTTTCAGAAATTATGAAGACTTCCACCCCAACCATATACATGATCGGGATGCTGAAGCCATGTTTTTTGAAGAACAGGACCTTTGCCATGAAAGACCCAACGTAAAAAAATGGTTTTGGGAGTCTGACTCATCAGTAGCCAAATATTATAAAAATACCATGAAGTTCGATGGTTGGCGGTTTGATTATGTAAAAGGTTTTGACCCATCTGTGGTAAAATCCTGGATGAATGCAGTGGGTGGTTATGGTGTTTTGGAGGTTTGGGATGGCAATACAGATTACCTTAATAGCTGGATAGAAAAAACGGGAATAAATGCCTTTGACTTCGCTCTTTTTTACAATCTGGAACAAGCTATAGACGGTAACAATATGAAAATATTGGGAGAACGAAACTCGCTTTCTAAATCGAGCCCGGCCAAAGCCGTGACATTTGTAAACAACCACGATACAGAGAAAGAAACCAACCAAGGAAACCGCATCGGCTCACCTGAGAACAGAATGCTCGCCTATGCTTATATCCTCACCCATCCCGGTTACCCATGTATCTTTTACAGCGATTACGAAAGTATTTTGGATAAGAAAAAACTGGAAAGGTTGATACAGATTAACCGTTCTTTGGCCATCGGGAGCTTAAGTGTTCTTTTTACAGACAACGACTCCTACGTAGCTATCCGTAACGGAGGAAATGGCGTACCTGGCTTGGTGGTTTCACTAAACAATGCATCAAGAGCAACCACAAAACCTGCCATAACACCATGGAAAAATGCAACACTTTATGACTACTCTGGAAATACCAGCGAAACCATAAAAACCGATGCCAATGGCCGTGCAGAACTTACCACCCCAGCTAAAAGCTACACCATTTGGTCTTTGAAAAAGTTTAAATAAGACTACTACATCGATACAAACAATAAATTAAAGGGATAATTATGAATTGTATATTCTATCCATTAATTACTAAATGTTCCTTATTCAGGTTTTAGGGACCGTTTGAGCCTGACGTAGTCGGCGAAAGAGGTTTTTCTAAAACCTATGTTTTTGCCCTACTTTTTCAAAAAAGTAGGAAAGAAAAAAAACTAAATTTACTTAAATGTAAATAGCTTGGTATAAACAAAAGGCAAATATCTGCTTACAATAATTAAGCAAGATTAGCTAAGCTTAAATATTTCTAAACATTTGAGAAAGTTAAATTAAGAATCATGAAAAAAATACTTATATTCCTCCTCTTCTTATCTCAGGCATTATATGCCCAACAAATCCACCGTATGGAGCCTGCTTCGTGGTGGATAGGTATGCAAAATCCCGAATTACAGTTATTGGTGCACGGCGATAAAATAGCTAACTATACACCTTCTGTAAAACACAAAGGCGTAAAAATTGTAAAAACACACAAAGTAGAAAATCTCAATTACCTGTTCATAGACTTAAAAATAGAAAAAAACGCTACTGCAGGAGATGTGACAATAGACTTCGCTTCTAAATCAGGGACGAAAGTTTCTAAATCTTTCTCCTTACAAAACCGAATCGCGAACTCGTCTAAAAGAAATGGTTTCAACAATTCGGATGTGATTTATCTTATTACACCGGATAGATTTGCCAATGGTGATGTCACCAATGACAATACCGATGATACCATGGAGAAGCTTAACCGCAGTCATTACAATGGTCGTCACGGCGGGGACATCCAGGGAATAAAAAACCATCTTGACTATATCAAAAACATGGGCTTTACTACCATTTGGTCAATGCCTTTGCAAGAAAATAATCTAAAAGAAGTAACCTACCACGGCTATTCAATCACAGATTATTATAGGATTGACCCGCGTTACGGCAGCAATGATTTATTTAAAGAAACCGTACGCCAATCCAATGAAATGGGTTTGAAATGGATTATGGACGTTATACCCAACCACTGCGGTATAGACCACTGGTGGATGAAAGATTTACCTTCTAAAGACTGGATAAATAACGACGGTGTTTTTGCACCAAATGGACATAGACGAGAAGTACACCAAGACATTCACGTATCCAAAAAAGACAAAGAAAAGATGGTACGTGGTTGGTTTGTGCCTTCTATGCCAGACCTAAATCAACGCAATCCTTTCATGGCGAAATATCTTACCCAAAACACTATTTGGTGGATAGAATACGCTAATCTTTCGGGTTTGAGAGTAGACACCTACCCATACGCAGAAAAGGAGTTCTTGACCCAGTGGACAAGAGACATTATTGCTGAATATCCGAACATCAATATAGTTGGAGAAGAGTGGACTACCAAAGCCAACACCATAGCGTATTGGCAAAAAGGAAAACAAAACGAGGACGGTTACCAGTCGCACATACCATCTATGATGGATTTTCCAATCCAAACAGCATTGGTACAGGCACTAAATGAAGACGAAGGATTTCACAACGGCTTAGCCCGACTTTATCAGGCACTATCAGATGATTATCTATATCCCGATTCTGACAACCTGGTTGTTTTTGCGGATAACCATGATATGAACCGCTTCTATACACAAGTAAAGGAAGATCCTAAACGTTTCAAAATGGGCTTAGCCTATTTAGCTACCACGAGAGGTATTCCGCAACTATACTACGGTACAGAAATAGGTATATCTAATCCCGATTCCGAAGAGCACGGAGTCCTTAGAGCAGATATGCCCGGAGGATGGAAAGGAGATAAATCCAGTGCCTTTACAGGCGAAAACCTAACAGCTACCCAAAAGGATTTACAGGATTTCACCAGAAAACTTTTCAACTGGCGTAAAACAGCGGATGCCATCCATAACGGTAAACTAATTCACTTTGCCCCAGAAAACGGAATTTACAGTTACTTCCGCTTTACGGACAATCAAAAATACTGGATTATATTAAACAAAAAATCATCGGAAACAGAAGTAAGCTTCAGTGATTTCTCAGAACTACTTCCTGAAAACGCTTCTGTAGAGGATGTACTAGATGGTAAAACTTTTAAGGGAAAAGCAACCGTTCCTGCCATTGGGTTTAGAATACTAGAGGTGAAATAAACCTATCTAAAACACAAAAAGCGGATGCAATGCATCCGCTTTTCTATTAAATACCTTTCCTTAGGCAGGAAACGACTTACTAATATCTGTAAAATCACGGGACTTCAAAGAGGCCCCTCCTACTAATCCTCCGTCTACATCAGGCTGTGAGAAAAGCTCCTCTGCATTTCCTGCACCTACGCTTCCACCATAAAGTATAGAAA
>CAZBAV010000146.1:0-4637 GCA_964489955.1 uncultured Lacihabitans sp.
TGGACGGTGCAAATCAGTTCGCTTCCGGGTACACGGGGATGGGCAATAACCCAGTCAGTTTTATAGACCCTAACGGCCAAGTTGCATTCTTAGCAATCGCCGCCTATGCTGCCATAAGTGTGGCTGTGAATGGAATAATCAATACAGCCCGTGACAGACCATTTTTCCAGAATTGGGGAAGTGCTGCTATAGCAGGAGCATTATCAGGAGGTTATCTGAGTGCGGTGGGTTCAGGATTAAACCAACATATGCCTTCATTTGGAGTCGATTTGGGCGGTGGTTTTGGATTTAGTATCTCTCCGGCTATTGCATTAGGAAGTGCTGGTGTGGGTTTTGGTGTAAATGTGGGTGTAGGCTATTCCAGCGAGCATTTTTCGGCAGGCGTAAGTTTTACAGGTTTTGGTAATACCAGAAGTGTAGGTACAGGCGGAGCAAGTTGGGAGGGTAGGTTTGGTTATGGAGCAGCCGTACATGGAGAAGGTTTCTCTCTGGGCTTAATGTCAACAAAGTTCTATACGACTAATGGGACTAACCAGCAACTAGGAGGAATTAGACTTGGATATAAAGATTTTTCTTTCACCTATCAGAACGATCATATGTTCGGTCTAAACCCTGTAATGGCTGACGGAGGAGATAGGTTTAGAACTACAGGAGCAGAACTTCGATATAAAGATTGGTCTGTAAACCTCAATATGTTTACTGGCGATCCTGGCTTAAATAAAAGTGAAAGAGAGAGAGTAGAAAATCCTGATGGTTCTAGAACCTATATAGAGAAAACATCTAAATACAGGCTTGGGGCACTTTCTTTAGGTTATAAAGAGTATAATGCTGGCATCAACTCAGAAAGAGTTCGGAATGTATTCCAAAACAACTTGGCTCATAAACGAGGGTTTAAGTATCCGAAATTTGAAGTATTAAATAACAACATTTATCCCTATTTTAAGTATGGTACAAGATTCAGTTATACGCTTTGGTAAAATGGTTTTACTAAGCGGTCTATTTGTTACACTTACGGTTTCTTGCTTAACTACAGCAAAGATTCCTAAACCTAAGATTAATAGCACATTTAATATTGAAGGCATCTATGTTTCTGATTCAGATAATGATGAACGACCGTTTTTGGGAATTAAAATAGATAGAGGAGGAAATACGCAGAATGATTTGAATACGGTATATGAAAGCTTAGATTATCTAAAAAAGCAACTAAATAGAATTTTAACTTCTGATATTGAAAAAAGAACGCAAGGAGGAAGTATGATTCTCGAAGGGGATGCCATAACGCTTTATTTGTTAATCCCTGATGGTAGCAGTATGGGACGTAGTCATTGGGGAAGAATAGAATATAATGGCACTGTACTTAATGACAGTACTTTTCAGTTGGAATATAGAAAGTATGACGGAAAAAGACAAGAGTATAGAAAGTTGTTTAAGAGGCTTGAATAATTATTGTGAAAGGTTCAGGTATACTCTCTTAGTACAGTTGAGTTTGGGTTTTAGAGGCATTCGTGTTGGCTGGAACAGTGAAGGAATTAGACATGTAGCTCAGAATTGGTTTGCACATAAGGTAGTAAAGCCACAAGGATACTTCAGAAGACTTCCATCTGGATATCCAGGTAGTTTATATACCTCAACTACACGTTTTAGAAACCCTTTTTCTATGTGGACATTTTAAACAATTTTATTATGAAACAGTTTTTTTCTATTCTATTAGTTTTCCTTTTATCTATGTGTAAATCTTCTGAAAATCTGATTTTACCGAAGGAAAGTTTTATCGGGGCAAATTTAAAAACAGATGGATATTTTTATTTTTTTTCAAATAAAAATGCTGGATATGGATATGATGGGAAAATTTTTAATTCATTTATTCTATATCGAAACGGAATATTTTACAATGTAGGTAGTGGTCATTATGATGATAATTTAAGTATTGAAGCAAACCTTAAATTATTGGACTCCAATGTAATTAGAAGAACTGAAGATGAAAAGGAATACATCAACACACATATAGGCTGGGGAGTATTCAAGGTGCAAGGTTCAGAAATTAAAGTAGAACGTTGGCTTTCCGGAAATGGTGGTGCATATCCTACCCAAACACTTATTGGTAAGATAAAAAATGACACTACGATTCACTTTCATACACAGATAGGCAATAATTATAATACTGGGGGCAAAAAGAAGACATACGAAATAGACGAAACATACCGTTTCCGGCAGTTCAGTCCTAAACCAGATAGTGCGAATGTGTTCATAAAATGATGATTGTCAGGACATCTCTCCATAGATTCCGAAGTTTAATTTGGAATCTATGATCTTTTTGATCCTTAATCATTTATCAAGACACTACTACACAAATCCATAAGGAAAAGTCTGGGGTTTGGTATATATATTAGCTTATAGTACAAGAATTAGTGGAGTTGCAGAAGGGTTAACAATAAATGGATTAAGAGAACCTAATGATTCTACTGTATCAACTATTGTAAACGGGTTGAGTATTGAATTATTGGGTTTTGGATTGCTATTGCCTATAGTTCCGTCAAACCCAATTTATACTGACGCTGATAGCTTGTATAATTCTGAATTATTTTTGGATTCGATAGTGAAAAGCTACAATAGTCCCAGGTATATAATCAATGGTCTATTGCTTTCTGCCGGAGGTGCTGCAGGTTATGATGTTGAAGTGAATGGAGCTAATATATCAGGACTTAATACACTCACCTCAAAAGTAAATGGAATCTCTACATCCATAATGTTTCATATAAGTGGAGTGGTAAATGGAGTAGCCATAGGTGGAATAGCTAACAGTACTATTCAAATAAAAGGTTTGCAGATAAGTATTTTCAACGAAGCTATTAAAGTGCAAGGATTACAGATTGGGCTCTTTAATTCGACGAAGTTTTTAAAAGGAGTTCAGTTAGGACTTTGGAACAAAAATAGTCGGAGAAGACTTCCAATTATTAACTGGAATTAACATTTTTTGACTCTTGGTATTTTAAGTCTAAGTCAATCAATTATTTATTGACATAAGGCAATGAACAAATGAGTTTTTTTAGACTCTCAGTTTTTAGGTAAAAAAGATAACGAGATAATCAGAAACCAATTGGACGAACTTTAAAAGGTGTATTAACTATCAATAATCCTAACTGGCATATTAATAGAACTACACATAATATTAGTTTAGGTTATTCCAGAAATAGAATGAAATCATAATTGAATAGATTTAAGAGTTCACTCAGCCGCTTAATAAGTTGGTTAGCAGGAATAAGATACTACTTTTTATATTGATTGCTATTGGCTATCTTTATCTAAAAGTTGTGTGGATTTAGTAACAGGAAAGGCCTGATTCGTTTTGAGTTGGGTCTCTTACATTTTCAATTTATATCTTGGTAACCCTATCTCATGTTCCTGCGGGTAAGGTTTGCGGTGGGTCATGCTTACATCTTCCTTAATCTGCCGATGCACATCAAAAGCCCGTTTCTCATCGGCAGAAAACCTTGGGTCAGCAATAAAAGGCATTTTGGCCATCTTGGTAATGGTGATGGTAGGAAAAGAAAAATCAACTTCTACCTTGCCCAGCAGCAGATAGCAGCCTCCGCCCTGAAAAGGATAAGCCTGTAAAGAATCTGAAAAGTGGGCGGTATCAAAGTAGGTACCCTCCACGTCCACCCAGGTACCGAAATACATAGTACCTCTTTTGGTAGGTACGTGTTTTCTGGAAATCAGATAGGCCAGCATTTTTACCTCCTTTTTATGATAGTTAAGTAACTCAGCAGCCATTACACTCCCTCTGTACCTCGTTTGCAATAGATCAAAGGGCGAACAGGATATCGGAAAACTTAGCAGCTCTATTTCATCAAAAGCATCTTCAAAGGCCGAGCGTTCCAGCTCAGGAAGCTTGTATTCCTTGGCCGGTTCTTCAAGTAACCGTAGACTTCGGTCTACAGGCTTGAAGTTGACCAGTAGTACACGTGCCGTCACTAGTAATTCATTTTTGCTTTTCCCTGTAAAACGGAACGCCCCGATAAAAATCAGAATCTGAAGGGTCTCTATACCTATGGGTACTCTTCGTATAAAATCTTCCAGTGAACGATAGTTACCATTTAGCTTTCGGTCGGTCAGTAAAGCCTCCACCACCTTGCTTTCCAGGCTTTGGAGATGCATAAAACCCAGATACACGTCTGTGCCGTAAAGTGTAGTTTCATTTTCACTCTTGTTTATACAGGGAGTGAGTATGGTGGCTCCTGACATCCGGGCTTCATGCACGTACACTTCTGTACGGTAAAACCCGCCCTGATTGTTAATTACAGCCACCATAAACTCTATGGGATAATAAACCTTCAGGTAAAGGCTCTGATAACTCTCTACCGCATAACTGGCCGAGTGAGCTTTACAAAACGAGTAACCCGCAAAGGACTCGATCTGTCGGTACACCTCACGGCTGAGTTCTTCGGGATGGCCTTTCTGTACACAGGATGCAAAGAAATTGTCTTTTACCTTTTGCAGTGCCGATAAGGATCTACCTTTTCCACTCATGGCTCTGCGGAGAATGTCCCCGTCTGCCGCTGCCAATCCCCCGAAATGCAAAGCTATCTTGATTACGTCTTCCTGATACACCATGATGCCGTAGGTTTCACCCAACT
>CAZBAV010000146.1:4647-5024 GCA_964489955.1 uncultured Lacihabitans sp.
ATACCTCATGGAAATACTCAAACTTATCGGGGTTATTGTGCCGGAAGATGTATTCCTTCATCATGCCGCTCTGAGCAACACCGGGCCGGATAATGGAAGAAGCCGCAACCAGCGTGCGGTAATTATCACATTTCAGTCTCCGCAGTAGTCCCCGCATGGCCGGTGATTCAATATAAAAACAGCCGATGGTCTTTCCTCTGGCCAGAAACTCATTGCACACTTTTTCGTCCTTAGATATGGCAGTGTCTCTGATATTAACCGTAATGCCTCTGTTCTTCTGAATGAGCTTAACGGAATCGTTGATATGACCGATACCCCGCTGACTGAGAATGTCAAATTTCTCAAATCCGATTTCTTCGGCGATATGCATATCAAAC
>CAZBAV010000147.1:0-4836 GCA_964489955.1 uncultured Lacihabitans sp.
CACTATCTTTAACACCACGCTTAATACGCATCAGTATTACAATGGCAGTACCTGGGTAAGTATCACTAACGCTACGGGCGGCAGCCCCTGGACACTCTCAGGTAATAGCATTCATAATAATAGTGGTAGTAACGTAGGTATTAATTCCTCTAAGCCTGCGGCTGATTTAGAAGTTCAGGGTGGGGGCGGTTTACTATTTACCCGGCCATACACCGTTACCACAAGCCCCCCAGCCCCAGTAACTATGCCGTATAGTGGTACTACCCACTATCACCGCACAGGCCGGCCGCATTCTTGACCCCGGAGGCACAGGGAACTACCTTACCAATACAAACTACGCCAGTTACATTCTACTAGCCCCTACAGGTACTACATCTGGTTTCAGGCTAACCTTTGAGAGCTTAGAACTCGGTAATGGAGGCTCTATAATTATAAACAACTCCTCTAATCCCAATAACCTATCTAGCAGGATATTGACTATTACTAGTAATTCAAATTACGCCACCGGCAAACCCTTTCTTATCTCAGGTACCAATATTTATCTTCATTTCACAATCTTCTCCACCTCTGTACCCGCACCGGGTTTTCAGTTATAGTATGAACAGGTCCCAGCATCAACAGAAGGCCTGGTTCACTCTGAAATTATAATTGGTGGGCTTTCATATTCTTCGCTTAAGAATTCTTTTTCTACGGGTTCCTCCAGGGCACGGGGCTTTTTTTCCTCCATTGCTATGGGTAATTACACCACTGCAAACGGTCAATACAGCACAGCTATAGGTGCTTCCACCACCGCAAGCGGCGATTTCTCCACAGCAATGGGTAGCAGGGTTAGTACTAATAGTATGACTGGAAGTTTTATTATTGGTGATGGCTTTACTGGTTCTACACTTTTATCAGCAGGCGACCCCAATGCCTTCTATGCCCGCTTCAGAAACTGGTATTATTTATATTCTTCTTTTAATAATACCATTGGTGTACGGGTTTTACCTAACGGTACCTCTTGGAGTAGTCTCTCAGACAGTACCAAAAAAGAACGGTTCATTGCTGCCAATAATGAACACATACTTAATAGTGTGGCGGCTATGCGGGTGGGTACCTGGAACTACAAAGGTGATGCCGCAAACCGTCACTGGGGCGTAATGGCACAGGATTTTTATAAGCACTTTGGTAAAGACCAGTACGGCACCATAGGCAATGACACCACCATAGCTACGGCAGACTTTGACGGTGTGGCATTTGCAGCCATAAAGGGGTTAGAAGAACGCACGAGGGAGTTAAAAGTGAATAGTGAAAAACTAAAAGTGAAAAGTGAACAGTTAATAGTGAAAAATGAAAAACTAAAAGTGAAAAGTTAGAATATGCTACAGAGGAGTTACTGGCTAAAAGTGAAAAACTGGAGCGTGAAAATGCAGAGCTAAAAAAACGTCTGGAAAAAATTGGAGGCTCTACTCACGGATACCGTAACTAAACGATAACACTCGTAGATTCTTTCTTCACTTCCAAGATTAGCTATAGTAGCTGCTTGGAAAAAATAATCGTTTAAGTCTGTTCTACTCAAAACCGCTAATTTATTCATGTCTTATTAATCGGGAAACCTTAGTACACTTCTCCTTAAACGAGAGTCTAAGGACAGTAGGGATATTAGTTTGTGGTAATTCCTTTCAGAGACAGGAATTCGCCCTCCCTTCGTCAGGAAGACGAAGGAGAGCGGGGAATTAGGAGTGTATGTAACAATGATAAAGCCAAATAACCATAAAGCCAATATAATCTCTCTGCTGTGCTTACTATCCTGACTAAGTACAGGTGGCTTTAGATCTCCTGACCAAATTCAAAGCGAGTGGCGAACCACTTTGCGGCTATTAGCAATAAAAGGAATGACAAACGTCAATTCTGGCAGATAAGTAATCATTTTGAAGAAGTCTTTACTGAGCAGTTCTTCTGGACCAAGATTGATCGGGCGGCGAACCGCTATGTTCATATGAATCCTGTAAGGTCTGGAATCGTAGCTAGAGCATCAGATTATTTGTACCCCAGTGCTTCAAACTATGTAGGCAAGCCGTCACTAATAGATGTTACTTTGGCAGATATGCCTATTTTAGATGCAAGAAAGATGAGTGGTCACGATATTGATATGGTAAGATAATTATATACACTTCTGCTTAGTCAGGAGACTAAGCACAGCGGGGTGTAGATAATAATAGTGGGGTGCAGGCTCTCTACAATGGGGAAATTCTTTTAGACTTAGAAAGTGTAAGTTGTCCCAATTACGCAGGAGAGGTTTTATTAGAGTCGGACGAATTTACCATGGATTACAGACCGCAGACACGTAGCATAGCGTTAAAATCTTATATTGAGTGGGCTTTAGTTAATTATACTGATTGGATACTGGTAAGTCCCCTTGGTGGTGCACAAAACGCCATTATTAATCTTAGTGTATCCAAAAACGAGACCAAGTTTGCTAGGTTAGTGTCTGTAGGTTTCTGCTATCAGAAGGTATAGTCTAAGGTGATGCACGGGGCCTTGCAGTTGCCTCGCTTCATTTTTACTTTATAAAAGCCGCCCTGATTATAGGTGAGGGCCAGGTGGCCTTCTTTGGTATGGGAGATGTAGAGGTCATCAGCACTAGAGAAGCTGACGCTGCCCTCCAATACCATAAACAGGAAGTGCTGGGGGCCGGTAACCCGGTACTGAAAGTCAAAGTCGGCTTTGTTGTTAAACTCGAACAGCCCTATATAAAAGGGCTTGTGGTTAGCTACCTGAGAGCTGAACTCTGCATTTTTGAAGGTAAAATGACGCATTTCCTATGCTTTGCGGAGGCTTAGTGTGCTCCATGCGGGTCTCGTCTGATTTTCGAGGAGCGGAGGCGAGTGGCAATGGAAGGAATAGGGTATTTTCATCGTTGTAATGGTATTATTTGTGCTCTTTTACATAGGGTTCATTTGGTTACTTTATCTAATGTAGCACTTTCTATTGGCATATAGAGTATTTAAGTGGCTGATTTATAGATGTATTTGAGGGTTTTACTGTGTCAGGAAGGGATTATGAATGATTGTTAAGTGTAGTTTTTTTACATTTAGGGTGTAGGGTGGTTCTAACATTAAGGAATGAAGCGTATGGTTTATCTCTTAATGAGTCTTCATTTCTTAATGTTGAGATGTTTTTTTTAGCCACAGATGCACAGATATGAATTTGATTGCGGGGAAGATTTAATATTACCGTCAAAAGGGTAAATTTCAAATGATAAATTAAGTGACTGTAAACAAATAGATTAATCATCTTATAATCGCATTTAAACATACACCTGCTATTTTTCGTCTTTCAGACGGACTTACTTTTTTTCAAAAAAAGTAAGCAAAAAACATTCACAAAATAATATCCTCCTGAAAAATTTGATTATCAACTATTTATAAAACCCTGAAAATCATATCCTAATCAAATTTTACAGACGGACTATTTTGTGAGATAAGGTACATTTCTGTTTATTTTATGCGTTTGACAGTAATTTAATTTAACCGCACATCGACAGGGCTTCATGCATCGCATAGTTTTAAAAAGGAATAGGTTACATAGGAAAATGAATTTCTTACGTAGAGTGCCATATGAAACATGTTTAACATGTCTATGTAGCCTTGTTTTCTATGTATCTATGTGCTTCAAAATACGAGTACCGATGGCGTTTTAAACATTAAGGGATTAACCATTTATCACATTTCCGGATGCCAGAAAGTTTTTTGGCAGATCTTTACGGTGAATCGGTTTAATTTCAGGATTTCCTGCAAAAGGGAGGCTCGGGAGGAAAACAGGGATACTGCTGACAGGCCTTTGTCAGCAAACGGATTTATCTTTGCATTTCAACTATTTTATTTGATGCAGTTACTGATAGATAAAGAAAAGGTAATGAAGAAGTTTACGGGCAAAGGCGGCTGGACGTATATTGATTTGCCGGAGATCGTGCTTCATGAGAAGCGGCCTTTCGGCGGCATGAAAGTGCATGGGTCCATTGACCATGTTGAGCTTGAGAAGTTTTCGCTCCTGCCTATGGGAAAGGGAATTCTTTTTATGGCGGTCAATGCCAAAGTGCGGAAGAGCCTCAAAAAGGAAGCCGGCGATACGGTATATCTGAAGCTGTACACGGATGAAACACCGTTGATAACGCCTGAAGAAATTGTGCTTTGTCTGGAAGATGAACCCGGGGCTATGGAGCACTTCAATAGGCTTACCGAAAGCCAGCAAAAGGGATATCTGGACTGGATTTATGCGGCCAGAAATGGTGACGATAAGGTACGTCGTATCGTCACCATGATAGATCAGATGCTGGAAAATTACAGATATCCGAATCAGAAGCCCGATAAGTGAATTTTACATATAGACATTTCCAGTCCGTAAACAATACTACATGGAGGATCTCGTACAACAATTTCTGCAAAAAGCAGGCTCTTTTACCCCGGAGGAAATAGCTGCGGTGGCCGGGCATACGCAGGTAAAACACTACCGCAAGGGCACGGTGCTGTCGGAGCAGGGACAGATAAGCGATACCTGTTATTTTGTGCTGGAAGGCTGTCTGCGGCAATACCACCAGATTGACGGTGAAGAAAAGAACACAGGCATTTTCTGGAAGGGCAGGCGGTAATTCAGTATGCCAGCTATCTCCGGCAGGAACCGGCTACCTGCTCGGTGGCCTGCCTGGAAGACAGCCTGCTGCTCACAGGCACCCGCAAGCAGGAGCAGGAACTTCACCGCCTGTACCCGGGGCTGTCTCACCTTACCCATGTACTGATGGTGCAGGATTACCAACGAACAGAGGATTACCTCGCCCTGCTGAACGGCTACAAGCCC
>CAZBAV010000148.1:0-876 GCA_964489955.1 uncultured Lacihabitans sp.
CCCATGAACCTGAGCGACTTAGTATGGGTTTTCCTGTGTTTACACAGCCTTGGATAATTAACATTGAGAAAGAAACAGCTCTCTTCGAAACTTGGTTTAGGGAGGCCGAGGTGGTTTTGTGTGATCTACGGGAGTATCATGCCTTAATGCTAGAAAGGATTAGGGCAGAGAAGCTCACGTTTTATTTTTGTGAAAGATGGTTTAAGCCCAAGCTTGGGAAGTGGCGTATTCTTCATCCGCAAATGTGGAAATGGATATGGGAGTTTAAGAAGCTTTCTGCCAGCCCCAAGTTCTATTATATGGCTCAGAGTATTTTTTCGGCTGATGATTTTAAATTTCTGGGTTTATGCAAAGACAAGATTTTTAATTTTGGGTATTTTACGCCATGTGAGGTACATCCCTTTACTATACGGAGGATGCCAGAGAACAAGATTAATCTTTTGTGGTGCGGAAGAATGCTTGACTGGAAAAGACCTGATATCTTGGTAGAAGCTTATGCTCAGGCTCTGAAAGTACATCCCAACCTGCACCTCACTATTGTAGGCCATGGGGAATATTGGCCTAAAGTAGAAGCCTTGATAGCAAAACATTTAAAATCGGAAGATTATACCCACGCCAAATCATTTTCTGCGACTGAAATGCGGGAACTAATGAATGAGGCTGATATTTACATAATGTCTAGCAGTGGATACGAAGGCTGGGGAGCTGTAGTGAATGAATCTATGACAGAATCGTGTGCATTTATTGGAGGAGATAAAGTAGGTGCAGTAAGTGCTATGGTGGAGGATGGAGTAAACGGTCTGAAATTTAAAGATGGTGATGCTACAGACCTGGCAAATAAGATTATTTATCTGGCCGGGAATAGGGATGTAATGG
>CAZBAV010000148.1:886-4150 GCA_964489955.1 uncultured Lacihabitans sp.
AATGAAAATGGCTGCTCATAAAACTATTGACCAGAGCTGGAATGCTCAGGTAGCAGCAGAGAGGTTTTTACATATTGTGGATCAAGTAAATAAGGGGCTTAGTTACAAAGTTTTCACAGAAAACGTAATGAAGATAGTATAGTATGGTATTACGCAAGATTTATCGGGCTCTGAGGATGGCTTGGTTTAGGACAAAATATGGTCTTAAACAGGTGCATCCCACTTTTTATATGGGAGGAAGCTCGGATGTCCAGCGGGACCTAAAAGCGGGAGCGTATTCCTATATAGGGAGGAACTGTATTGTATATCCCAGGGTTAGTATCGGGAACTATACCATGTTGGCTAATAATGTGTCTATAGTGGGAGCGGACCATATCTTTGATAAGCCGGGAGTTCCTACCATTTTTGCAGGTAAGGAAGAGCTATCGGAAACTACTATAGGGAGAGATGTTTGGATTGGAGCTTTCAGCAAAGTAAGGGCCGGAGTCACTATCGGAGATGGGGCCATTATAGCAATGGGTTCCGTGGTTACAAGGGATGTAGAGCCCTTCTCTGTTTATGCAGGAGTGCCGGCAAAGAAGCTCCGCGATAGGTTTGCAGACCCTTTAGATAGAAAAAAACATGAAGAAATGCTGGAAGAAACGCCAAGTTCTTTGGGCTTTGGGGTAGGTAACATCATTTTAAAACACGCCGAAGCTAAAGGTTGAGATTTATGGAGCAAAAAAATATAGACTTATCCCAATACCAAAATACGCTAAGTCGCAAAGGGCAAGTTATTAGGCTTTTGTGGACGATAATTTGGGCAGTCTTGGCCAGTTGGCTACCACGTAGCTTAGGCCGTTCCTGGAAACTACTTTTGCTACGTTTATTCGGGGCAAAAGTGCACCCTACAGCTCATGTTTACTCTACCGCAAAAGTATATATGCCCTGGAATCTAGAGATGCACGAGCACTCTACACTTGGACCGGATGTGGACTGTTACAATATTGATAAAATCGTTATTGAAGCCAATTGTATTGTTTCCCAAAAGGCTTTTTTGTGTGCGGCATCGCATGATATAACCAAAACGGACTTTCCCTTAGTTACTAAGCCCATAATTCTAAAAAAAGGCTCTTGGATTGGTGCAGATGCATTTATAGGCTTTGGAGTTACGGTAGGAGAGGGAGCTGTGGTAGGAGCAAGGGCAGCCGTGTTTAAAGCCGTGGAGGCCTGGACGGTGGTGGGCGGAAATCCAGCAAAATTTATAAAAAATAGAGAGTTAATAAATGGATAGTAAGATTCCGGTTTCGGTAGTGGTATCGGTAAAGAACGAGGAGAAAAACCTACCTTCTTGTCTGGAAGTATTAGATGTTTTTTCGGAAGTCTTGGTGGTAGATTCCTTAAGTACGGACCGTACACCTCAGATTGCCCAATCGTATAGTTTCGTACAGTATGTACCATTCGAGTGGAACGGTGTTTTTCCTAAAAAGCGTAACTGGGTTTTACGAAATGTCTCTCTTAAAAACGACTGGGTTCTGTTTCTGGATGCAGACGAGGTGCTTACACAAGATTTTGTGGAAGAGTTACGGTTGAAAATCCAAGATAGTGGATACGTAGCATTTCGGGCTACTTATGCTAATGTATTTATGGGTAAAGTGCTAAAGCACGGTGACCCCATGACCAAGCTTCCACTTTTTAAGAAAACCGCCGGGGAGTATGAGAAGATAGAGGAAGACTACTGGAGCCATCTAGATATGGAAATCCACGAGCATCCTGTTGTAGACGGTAAGATAGGACATATGAAAGCTCAAATCATCCATCATGATTATAAGGGTTTGGAGCAGTATATTGCCAGGCACAATGCCTACTCTTCTTGGGAAGCAAGAAGATATGTTGATCTCAAGAAAAATGGAGCGGGAGGGCATACTTTCAGGCAGAAAATGAAGTATGGATTGTTAAATACAGGCTTGTTGCCATTTGTTTATTTTGTGGGAGCCTACTTTCTAAAATTAGGTTTTTTAGATGGGAGGGCAGGTTTGAATTTAGCCATGTACAAAGCTTACTATTTTTTTCAGATCAGGACTAAAATTCAGGAGTTGGAAAAGAGCAATAAATCAGTAAATAAACTTGTTTAATCCAATTATAAATAAGGTTTTTAGCCTTATATTTGATACTTAAACCTTATTGATATGAAACCAGTTCAAGTTAACTTTATTAATGGCCTTATCCTTGCCGTAGTTGGCCTATACGGATATTTTGGTGTGGCAGGAGCAGATGGGAATGCATCTCCTACAGCACTTATACCTACAGCATTTGGGGTGTTGCTTATTATTTTGGGATTCTTTTGGGAGAAAGCCCCAAAAATAGTTTCACACGTGGTGGTAGTTCTTACACTCGTATTACTTGTGATGGTAACCAACCGTTTCTTGAAAGTAGACGCTTGGGATTCAAAGAAATATCTTTTCCTGGCTGCTTTAATCAGTAATGCCGTGGCATTAGTTGTTTTTATACGCAGTTTTGTGGCAGCGAGAATGACAAAATAGGTATTTGCCGGGATGCGGAAGCATCCCGACAATCAAGCTTTGTTGGCTGACGCAGGGTGGTATTCTGCCACCACAGACTTTACCTTCTTTTTAGATATTTTCATACATTGGCCATTATTCAGTATCATAAACCAATATGGGCCTATTTTTTTTACTGCTCCTATATAAACAGGATTAACAAGGTATTTACGGTGTATACGTACAAAACCCTCTAATTTTTGCTCATGCTTAAGTATAGTATACCCCGATACAATTTTTTTTCCATTTAGTAAATGTATGTCTGTGTAGTTTATGTCTCCCACTAGATACATTATTTCCGCTGTGTTTTTTGGATAAATTTTCATGTTTTCATATTTGGTTTAAGTGAAGAATAAGTCAGGGTTGGTTAAGGCAAATTCGGGCTTCTGCAGTAAATACCGCACCTTGTTTTGCTTCAAAACCGGGGTTTAAGTTTATTGCTTTTGATAGGTATATTGCTTTGCTACTTTCTTGTATTTTATTAGTGGCACTAATGAAAGTTTTAGTTTCTACTTTGGCGGGTGAGTTGGCCAGAGTAATATCTGCAATTACGTTTTGGCTGTTGTTTATTAAAATCACGTCGGATCTAGTGAGGTTTATGCTGGCACACCCAGTGAGGTTGTTACTACAGCTGGCATAGTAGGAGGCTGTGCTATTTACAGAAGGGAGATGTAAGGTGTCTCCTGTAAATATTTTAGTTCTTTGATCAGAAAGATACCAGCTT
>CAZBAV010000149.1:0-3911 GCA_964489955.1 uncultured Lacihabitans sp.
GTCTGCGAGGGCCGGGGTGGTGGAACTGGTAGACACGCAGGACTTAAAATCCTGTGAGCCTTATCGCTCGTACGGGTTCGATTCCCGTCCCCGGTACAAAAAGAGTTGTAGAGAAATCTGCAACTCTTTTTTTATGCCTAAAAATCATTGGTACAACAAAATTGCATTCTCAAATGCTAGTATTAACGAGATACAGCGGATACTTTGATAAGGACGCCTTTCTCCCTTAGAAATGGAAATAAAATTAAGAAGCTTTAATAAAAGTATGGCTAAAAAAAATAGTCCCGTTTTTGTGGATATTCCACCGTCTCCTTGAATAAGTTAGGGAGACGGTCTTTTTTAGTTCCACCACCGGGTCACAGGATATCGCATATGGGTTTTCTCATAGTAATCAGATTGCTTGTAAATCCAGTCTAGCTGGCTCCTAGGCGAGCTCCTAAACTTTTCATCCTCTTTCTTTTTCTGTTCAAAATCAGCCTTTAGACTTGGGATTTCCTGAAGCATTTTGTAAGCCTCTTCCTCAAAAATGTAGGCAGAATAATATTCCTTTTGTCCCAGTATGGAGTCGAAGAAGTTCCAGTTAAAGAAAGAGTCATGGGCTTGGGGTTCTAAGGTCTCCATGATATACCGTATAGCTTTTTGGTTTGTCGGGATTAGATAGTCGCCCTTGTAGTATTGTATTTCCTGTGTTTCGGCTCGGAGCTTCACATCGGAATGTATATAATGCCCTTCATAGGGATTAGGTGCGGTCTTGAAACTTTCTAGGTAATACACTTCCACTTTCTTTTTCTCATCTTTATCCAGAGCTGACATTTCTACAGCATTCAGTTTCAGGAGTTCAATGACTTTAGTCCAACCTTGCGGAATGATGTAGGCATCGGGCTTTTTTACGGTAAGGGAAGCGGAGTACCGATTATAGAAGGGAATTTCTTTTGTAAAAGGTTTATTATGGTCATAATACAAGCGACTGCCGCCCGTTACCAAGCTTTCTTTTTGGCCAGAACCATAGCCCAGAAAAGGGATGCTGGTGTTTTGGGTGGTGTCTAGTTTCCAAGTAAGTGGGAATTCTTTTTGGTTCACCACCGCATTTTGCACTTTGGTGCGAAGCTCCATTAGTTCTTTGGCTTGGGTTTCTGAAACATCCAGAAAATGTTTTAGTAAGGCATAAGTAGACCGCAATCTTTGGTGAAATGGCTTCCACATGTGGGTTTCCGGCATATAGCCAATGGTATGATGCAGGGCAGCATAGCCCGTAGAGTAACGTGGTGTTTCCAGAAAAGATACAATACCACTTTCAGGAGTGCCTTTAAAACTATTTACGTACGGAACCATGCTATAGCCAGACTCTTCCATTCTTTTGTACAAATGCTGAGAATGGTTAGTTGCAAAGTCTTTCAATATGGGATGTAGTTTATCAGCCTGGGTATCTATTAACGTCATTATATGTTGGTAGTCTGCCCCATTGCTGGTGTGGGTGTCCATAAAAAGGTGGGGTTGCCATGCATTAAAAATCTCTTGGAAAGATCTGGAATTGCGGGAGTCCGTTTTAATGAAGTCACGGTTGAGGTCATAATTGAGTGCATTTCCTCTAAAACCGTAGGCCTTGGGTCCGTTTTGGTTTACTCTTGATGTCCCCCTGTTAAGCATACCATCAATATTGTAAACGGGGATTATGCAGATTACTACATTTTTAGGCAGTTTGTTTAGTGTTAGCAAATCACGGGCAAGCATGGCGGAGGCGTCCATTCCTTCGGGCTCTCCCGGGTGGATACCATTATTTACTAAAACCACCAATTTGCCAGTATTATGTGCTGTGGCGAAGTCAAAGACTTTCTCGTTTGAAATAACTAACAGATGCAAGGACTTGCCAATATCAGTGGTACCTTGTTCTATAAGTTTGCACTTGTCGTACTTGGAGTCCAAGGTCTTGTAAAAAGAAATTAGTTCCTCATACGTAGAGGTGGTATTGGAGTCTAGTTCGAAAGCAGTTTTTTGGGCAAAAAGCCCCAACGGAAACAAAAATAGTATAAATAGGAGTCTCATAAGACAGACATTGGGTTAAATGTGTGTCCAATTTAAGCAATATCTTAACAAGGAACAGGGTAGCGAGCTAGATTATGATTGACGGAATAACCTATTTAATACAAAATAGCCTAAAGTACCTGTGTTTACATTACTTCTATTTTGTAGTATTTCTTTTCGTGAAAGACTTTAATGCGTAGTCTGACTTAAGTAAATATATTCTAAAACAAGGGCTTTGTTATGAATCTCTGAGTTGTAAAACATCTGAAAAGGGGTTTTCCCAGCTAAGAATTGCGAAAACCTGTTTTGAAAAGGTGCAAAAGGAGCTGCAATAAAGGTATAAAAGCCTTTAAAATCTATTTTTTGTAAATCTATAACTTCCTTTGTTGGACTACCGAGCTTCAGCAAGGAGCTGGCTAAGATGAGTCTGTTCATATAAACCTTTTCCTTTCGTAGGAGCTTATGCCCCAAAGAAATGATGAGATTCCGAGCTTCCTCTAAATCTGTATTAGGGAAGTTGGCCAAGAAGCGGGCATAATAATAGACAATTAGAGGGGCATTGGCGTAATGACGGGAAAGCTTAAAAGGGTGACTTTCTATAAGCGTTGTACTTTCTTTAAGAAAAAGAAAAGTATCCTTGTCTATTTTGGAAAGGGGTAGTTTGTAATAATGAAAAAGGTACATAAGATTAAGTAGGGTACAAACATCTTGTTCCTTCGGCATGTTTTTGCCGTACCATGTGTTGTAAATTAGCCTTCCATCAGGTTTTGTCTCTGCAAAAGATTCAGTTAATTCTTTGAGTTGTGCTACCTCGGCTTTTTCCTTTTCTAATGTAAAATAGATAAGGGCAGTGTCATCCACATCGTCAGGTAAACGGAAATGGTCCCAATTTTTCATAAAGTATCCGTTCGCAAAATGCCCGGAAGGGCGGGTCGTGTAAAAATTATAGGTGTCTCGACCGTCCTTATTTCTATAATTTTTATACAGTGGACTTACCTCCTTTTTAATAGAAGAGTAATACTCTTTTGGTAGTTTATTTTCTAGTTCTTTTAATATAAATAAGGTAGAAGCTACTGCAAATATATTGTTTTCCTTGCGGGAATAGCCCCAAAAAGGGTTGGTACGTATAGCCCAATGATTTTGCAAATTTTGGGCAGATACATATAACTCTGATAAGAGCTGCTCTATCATATTTTCAAAAAATAATATCTATATTTGTACCCACAAAAGTAAGTACATATGGAAGTAACCGGAAATATAAAGGTAATAAATCCTGAACAGCAAGTAAGTGCATCTTTCAAAAAGAGAGAGTTGGTAGTGACAACAGATGAGCAGTATCCACAGCATATACTTATAGAGTTTACCCAAGATAAAACAGATTTGTTGAACCAATATAGTGTTGGAGATGCGGTAAAGGTTTCTATTAATCTTAGAGGAAGAGAGTGGACAAACCCACAGGGAGAGGTGAGATATTTTAATAGCATCCAGGGGTGGAGGATAGAAAAGGCTGGAACAGAGGCAAGTGTGCCTGTGAGTCCCGCTACACCTGCGGCTCCGACTCCCGTACCAACTGCGTTGGAAGGAGAGGACGATTTACCGTTCTAAAGAAGGCATTAGAACTAGGGGCAAAAAAAAATCAGATACTACCACATTTTTTCAATAAATATTTGGTGGGTAAAAAAAATAACTCTAATTTTGCATCTCCTTAGAAAAAGGGACTAGTTCTTTGACGAAAATTGGGGGTGTACCAGAGTGGCCAAATGGGGCAGACTGTAAATCTGCTGGCTTACGCCTACGGTGGTTCGAATCCATCCGCCCCCACACAAAAAACTTAAAGCGGGAGTAGCTCATTTGGTAGAGCGATAGCCTTCCAAGCTATAGGTGGCGGG
>CAZBAV010000150.1:0-3486 GCA_964489955.1 uncultured Lacihabitans sp.
TGTTATTGACAAAGGTTAAGATATTTCATTGAGAATTTATTTGCATGGGCTTATATTAATTATAAGGAACAAAAAGGAAGAATAGTTCATTTCAAATACATCATAAACAAGCTGATTAAGCTAAATTATTCTCAGGGACACCTTCTTCTTGCAGAGGGCAGTGGTGTCTAAATAATTATTCAATCTTGATTAACCGCTTCTTTTAAAACGTATTCTCTTTTTCTGATTGAGCTCCTCCCAGTTGTTTAAACAGTTTTAATTAGAGTTTCAGGGTTATTACCTTACTTCCTGGAATGAAGGATTTGTATAAAAAAAGACCTAACTCAAACGAATCAGGCCTTTCCCGCTACTAAATCCACACAACTTTATGTAAAGATAGTCAGAAAGTGTCAATGCATTATCTGATTATTGCTAAATATTCCGGTTCATAGTACGCCACTTATTCTGGGTTATAATATGCCAGTGATTCTGCCTGACTGTGGGCCACTTGCTGCAAAATCAAACGGCTGTCCTTTAATAATCTGTATTGGACTGTTTTGACAGATCTACAAAAGTTTTCTTCGAGTGTTGTTCGAAAAAGACCAATTTTTAGTTTTTTAAAATTTAGAAGTTTATGTATATTTGAAAACATCATAAATTCTATTAATGATAGACTGGACTAAACTACAACCCTACAAAACGACCAAGTCAAAGAGCTTTGAGCAACTTTGTTATCAAATAGTAACTAGAGTACATTTTCAGGAAGGAAAACTTACTTCAATAGATGATAGTGGAGGAGGCGACGGTGTGGAGTTCTTCCGTCAAGAAGACGAAGGAGAGCTGAGGAGCTCATTTCTAACTGAAAAAGCATTTTGCAAACTAAGGAATTGAGGGTGCAAAAAGTACCCTAAGTTCTTATTTATGAGCATTTTATATTTATCTTCCATTATTTCTGGGCTGGACGGATTTTTATAAGCCGTATTAATCCAGTGAGATAGGATATGCTTTTTTATTTGAAGGCTTTCAAAATGATATCAGATGAAATTTTCATGGATAATTTGTTAGCCCATAATTAAAGCTGCTTTTTAGTTCAGCAATGGTCTGCGTCCTGCCCCAACTAATTTTACCTCCATAATTGCCTTCTGCAAAAGTGAATTGATTATTGTCTTTACCGATGACAATCATTGAATGGGTATCACCATTCACCCTTACCATATCCCCAATTCTGATTTCATTAAAATTAGTGTACTTCCGTTCCGTGCGTTTTTCCCCAAACCCGGCATCCATCAGAATCAGAGAAAATGCGTAACACCCGGTAAAACCAGGGTTAAGTTGGTAACGATTGTCGTCTGTCCACGCCATTCCCTGAGGGTACTTGGCTTTCATGGCCATTATTTTATTGTACACATCGCTAGTGGCGGCAGATGCTGTTGGTGTCTCTGCAGGCGTTGGCTTAGCTGACTCATTCGTGGTAGTCCATATCACTTGCCCGCTGTTATTGACAAGTCTTAAAATCCCCTCATTTGTAAGTTCAAGTTTTGTGCTTTTCCCCACTACATTTATTCTTGGGGTGTCCCTATGGTTACTTGGATTTGTAGAGGTATAACTAAAAGAACCTACTGATACATTTGGGATATACACAATATCACCATCATTTGTATAACTAAATCCTATCTTACCCTCATTAAAAGGTTGTAAATGATTGGGTCTGAGTGTTGCAACGAGCGTAAAATCATAAAACTCTTTAAACTGGCAAGTTTTACGATTCAATACCTCCTCAATAATATAAGCATTACCTTTGTTTCTAAGCTGATATTTTCCATTAGATGACACCAAGACCTCTTTTTCCAAAATTATGCCTCCCCGAGGCATAAAACCAGTGTACTTTACAGTATTTCCGCATGCATCAGCTACTGGCGTTTGATTGGATGAAGATCTGGTATCCGCAGGTGTAAATTGCCACATTTGGCCTGAATAATTCCCTGATGGAGAGAGGTGAACCTGGTCTTTGTTGCCGCTATTTATTACGTCAAGTGATTTTTTATCGGTTTGCCATTGTGTTGTAAGCCTATAAGTACCGTTATTAAATGGTGTGACTAGCCATGCTTGTCCGGTATAATTTCCTGTTGCTGCAATTATTACTTTATTACTGTTATTGCCCTCATTCAGCAAATCCAATGAGAAATTTTTACCTTTTGCTTTATTGATAAGACGCCGGTAGCCATTGGTGTTTGCAGCCAGTTCCCAGATTTGGGTATTGTCGTTTTCTTTTTTGTCTGCAAGGTATATTTTCCCGTCAGGGTTTAAGGTCAGTACCTTGTTTGGGCCGGTAAACTGGTTTGAAATCCTGTAGTTACCTTCAGCGGGAGTATTGGATGGTGTCTGAGCAATAGCTGTACAGCTGATTACACTAATTAAGAAGATTATAGCTTTCGCCAAAAATTGTTTCATCGGTTATAAATTTAGATATAGTCATTTTTTAACGGTAAAGCTGTATGGGGTTTAATAACAGTTTATTAGTAAGGATATAGCATGGTTTATAGAGCTACAGATTACTGCCTTTTCTGTCTACCTCCTTAGAAATCATGTCATTCTGTTTACTCTTTTTCTGGAGAATCTCCATAGCCGGACTAATTTCATGAGTGTGCTTCCCTGCTCTTTAAATATTATGTATCATAACCAGCTTCTTGAGATAAATTGACAAAAGAAGCCGGACGGAAAGGAATTTTAAAGTTTTTGGGATAGAATGCCATTTTCAGGGATAGAAATACAGTTGCAGGCCATGAGCTAAGTAAATTATGCTGCATGTTTTTAAAGTATGAGATTCACTTTAAGTCGCCGCTGTGATTCGTTTATTACTCCGATTTCTCATACTGCTCAAAAAGGCCTGTTTTGTCTATGACAATTCCGATCCCGGGATAAGGATTTTGTTAGGAGGTTTAGGAAGTGTCAGTACGGTGATGATACTTTTTTTGGATGTATGTCTTATCCAGTATCTTATTCTGGCATATTAGTAGGGAGGATCCTTTTCTTTCTGAAACACAACCATTGCTTTGCAAAAATTATATATCCAAAAAAAGTCCACTTCATGAGACGCTGCGAAGGCGGGAAACCCATTTTTTGGCATAATACCCTAACCTTTTATTTACTTAAACAGTGGGTTTACTTAGGGTTAACCAAGGTATAACAGAGTGTTAACCAAGGTAAACCTCATTAAATGCTTTGTAATTACTTGGGCAAATCATTGTTATTGGCTAATTTACTTACACGTAACTTAAGCTTAATGCTATGGGAAAACTTATCTATGGAACGCATTACGTGGTCAGGAAACCGGAATAGACTTCCCCTTAGCCGGGAGACCAAGGGGAGTGGGCGAAACACCT
Source organism: uncultured Lacihabitans sp. (assembly GCA_964489955.1). GTDB lineage: Bacteria > Bacteroidota > Bacteroidia > Cytophagales > Spirosomataceae > Leadbetterella. Next base: position 3,363 of record CAZBAV010000150.1, read on the forward strand.
ATTTTGATACCGGTCATTTCTCTGACATCCTCCAGACCTTTCCCTTTCAGGGTGGAGGCTGCTATTTGCTGCTGGGCAAGGTGGAGGTAGATTTTTCTTTCCCCACTATCACCATTATCAAAAT
>CAZBAV010000151.1:0-3123 GCA_964489955.1 uncultured Lacihabitans sp.
TTATGATTCACGGCCACAAAATATCTTATTCACATAAAGACTACCACATTCTAAAGGGGGTAGATTTTTCTGTGGAGTATGGGGACGTGTTGGCTATAGTAGGGCCAAACGGAGCGGGGAAGTCTACTTTACTTAATATTTTGGCCAACGAAATATCTAAAAACAAAGAAGATATTTACTTCAAACTTAAAAAGTATAAAGATTGGGGAATTTTGGATTTATCTAAGAATAAAGCAAAGTTTTCGCAGCATTATAGTTCTGATATCCCACTTCCGGTAAAGGATGTAGTGCTTATGGGTAGATATCCGTATTTTGACTCTATTCCTAAGCCCGCAGATTTGGATGCGGTAGAAAAAAGTATGGAAGATACAGAGGTATTGCATCTAAAAGACCGTGATTATAATTCACTTTCGGGTGGCGAAAAGCAGCGAGTGCATTTGGCCCGGGTAATGGCACAATTGAATAATGGACTTGCTCATAAGCTTGTTTTTTTAGATGAACCGCTTAATAATCTGGACGTAAAGCACCAGCACCAGGTTTTAGATTTGGTAAAAAATTTTGTAAAGGGTGGTAATACAGTGGTGATGGTTTTGCATGATTTGAATCTTGCCGCCAAATATGCTAGCAAAATCATTTTAATGCATAAAGGGAAAGTGGTAAGTCAGGGTAACCCGGATGAAGTTTTCCAAGATAAAACATTAACGGATACATATAGTTACCCATGTACAGTATGCAGAAATCCACTGAATAATCGTCCGATGATTGTTTTTGGGGATTAAGGTTGAGATAGTAAATTTGGTTGATGATTTTTTATTAGTCAAAAAGTAAGAACAGGAATTTCACGTAATTGTAAAATATAAGCTTTTGGTTTCCATGGAGAAACCTAAACTAAAATTGAATAAAAAAATGGGAGTTGCAGTTAACGATTTAAAAGAAAGATGGGAGGCTCTTAAAGCCACTAACCCAAGATTAAGAATAAGAAATGCCGCAGAAACTCTAGGCGTGAGTGAAGCAGAACTGCTGGTTACAGATTTAGGAAATGGAGTAACCCGACTGAAAAATGAGTTCGCAAATATTTTACAAGAGGTAGAAAGCCTTGGTAAAGTAATGGCTCTTACCCGTAATGATGAGTGCGTACATGAGCGTAAAGGAGTATATTTAAATGGCGATTTCTCAAATCCGCATGCACAGATTTTTGTGGGGGATGATATAGATATGCGTATATTTTTATCTGCTTGGGCAAGTGCTTTCGCGGTAGAAGATGCAGATAAGAAGAGTTTACAGTTCTTTGGTAAAGACGGTGCAGCTATTCACAAAATATATTTGACAAAAAACAGCAATCCAGAAGCATTTGACGCTCTGGTGAACAAGTATAAGGAGGAAAATCAGGAAGCTGAATTGACTGTGGAGGAAATTCCAGCAGCGGCTGCCGAAAAGCCAGATAGCGAAATTGATGCAGAAGGTTTTAAACAAGCTTGGTTAGAGCTAAAGGATACCCACCATTTCTTTGGTTTGCTAAGGAAATTTGGTGTTACCCGTACGCAAGCACTTCGTTTGGCTCCCGATGAGTATCATGCAAAAAAAGTAGCGAATGAGAAAGTGGCCGAGTTGCTTGAAAAAGCTACCCAGTCAGATTTCCCTATCATGGTTTTTGTAGGAAACCGTGGAAATATCCAGATACATACCGGAGAAGTGAAGCGTTTCTTGTGGCACGAGAAATGGGTAAACATTATGGATCCAGACTTTAATCTTCATTTGGATACAGCCCGTATTCATGAAACATGGGTGGTGCGTAAACCAACGGAAGACGGAATCGTGACATCTGTAGAAGTGTTTAACGACAAAGGAGAAATTATTGTTCAGTTCTTTGGTAAGCGTAAGCCAGGTCTACCAGAACTAGCTGAATGGCAAGGACTGGTGAAGTCTTTGGAGGGATGAAATTCTCATAAAAGGTACTTAAAAGGTGATGATTAGCGTCACCCTGAGCTTGTCGAAGGGATAGTTTATTCTTTGGCAAGCTCACTTTTTGCTTCTATAGGCTTGTTTTTTAGAAGTATATCTTCAAATATTGTATTTCAAATATTGCTTACTTCAACTCAGCATGAAAAAAATATTATTTCTCCTCTTTATTTCAGTAGCTCCACTCTTAACTCAGGCTCAAGAGCTTAAATCCTACCAAATCTATAACTCGAAGGGTAAAGCTACTGATTTCGGAAAGATGGTGAAGGATTTGGCTAAGTACGATGTGGTGCTTTTTGGAGAACATCATAACAACTCTATAAATCATTGGTTACAGCTAAAAGCTACAGAGGCTTTGTATGCCCAAGTAGGAGATAGGCTAATTTTAGGGGCAGAAATGTTTGAAAGAGATAATCAGGAAGCAATAAACCGCTACTTATCAGGAGAAATAGATGCTAAGAAGCTTACAGAGGATGCCCGATTATGGAATAACCATAAAACAGATTATAAGCCACTTCTAGATTTTGCAAAAGATAAAAAATTGCAAATGATAGCCACCAATGTTCCTCGTAGATATGCATCTACGGTAGCTAAGAAAGGACAAGATAGTTTGATTCTGGAGTCTCATGAAATTCCTTGGGTAGTAAAATTGCCTTTTGAGGTAACACTAGAAACACCAGGGTATGAAGAAATGAAAGCAATGATGGGTGACCATGCGGGTACTCGGGCTATGAACTTTGTAGCTGCTCAAGCTATCAAAGATGCTACTATGGCAGAGTCAATATTGCAGTATTGGAAGTCTGGTAATCTTCTCCTGCATTATCATGGTGATTTCCATAGTAAACAATATGGAGGTATTTATTGGTATCTGAAAAAGGCTAACCCTAATTTGAAAATTGCTGTAATTTCTATAGGAGAAGCTGATGGCGGTAAGCTTCCTTTACCCGAAGGATTTAATAAGACAGAGTACAACTTAGTTCTGCCAAAAGATATTACCAAAACCTATTGAGCTTGTTTTTGGGAAGTAAAAGTTTGGGTTAAACTATTAAGAGGATGAAGCAGTCTATACATGAAAGGCTGCACAGTTTCCATCCCCAAAAAGTGGGTGTAGGCCTGTTTTTTTGTTAATAAGTAATACTTTTTACAGCTTTCACGGAAATTGGC
>CAZBAV010000152.1:0-2746 GCA_964489955.1 uncultured Lacihabitans sp.
GGCTCTACGGGCAATAGGTCATCTTTTTTAGGATTTACAGGAAGCAGCTCATCTTTATCATCTATTCTTTCTACATCCGTTTCTATACGCGGTATATTCGGTTTAGGATTTTTGCCGGGTTCTACGGGTAAAAGGTCGTCCTCACTGGGGTTTACAGGCAATAAATCGTCTTCAACGGGCTCCTCATTTCCAAACGGGTCTTCGGGTTCATCGGCTTTGACAAGGGTGAATGTTACCGGGATTTTTGCTAAACACTTTGGTTTGGTCGGCACTTTTATTTCTACGGTATAAGCGGTTTCTATTTTTCTGTTGCTTACAATGGTTACGTTGTAATACATTTTCATCGGACTTTTGGATCCTTGTCCAAAATCCAGCGAGCCTTTATAGGTATTGTAACCTGTCTTTACCCAACGCATATCACTTGATGGAAAAAGTCGGGATGGGCTGAACGGGAATGCGAACTGAATGTTGCCACTACCTGCAGTGCCCGGAGAGATTTGCCTGCGGAAGGCCGCTCCTATATTGCCAATGCCATAACAATCGTTACCTGTGGAGGTGCCGTAATCTACTTTCCATAGTCCATTTAGCGGTTGTATGGCCGGATTGAACAAGCCCAGCTGGGTGTAGCCGTCGCCGCCCCATTCTTTGTCTATAGCAGCTCTGGATTTTTTATCTAAATAATGAATTTCTTCACCGTTTTTCTTTTTACCCAAAACGATGATGTCGTCAGATTGGATCTTTCTTCCAAAGTCTGTATCAAACAAGTCGCTTTCAAAATCTGAAAGTTCAAAGGTGCAGCCACCGCCTTCGGAGCAATTGGCAATGATGACCTTTTCGGCAAATGCTGATATTGAAAACAACATTGCGATTATTAAAAAATAAAATTTCATTGCTCTCAGTTTTTAGGGTTTAGAATAGTGTTTATCAGTGCTACTGCTTTTTCCTTAGCTATAGTCTCATCATCGCCAAAATTGGCAGTAATGGTAAAGGCTGCATCTTTTGCCAGTACGTGGAGTGCATGTATCGGGGTTTCCCAAAAGGCTGCTGTGGCCACATTTACGAGCTTTTCGGTCTTACGTTTTCCGGCATATTCGGCAATGTATTTGGCTTCGGCTGTACCTACTTCTTTATTGAAATTTTCCTGCTGTACCATTTGGTTTACCTGCTCCTGTAAGCCTTCATTCGTGCCGTAATATTTTTCAAATGCTTCGATATTCATTTGTTGCACAAAGCCGATGCTGATGCTGTGGTATTCCGCTATTTCGTGTTTACCATCGCCTACTTTTAGGGTATTCCCGCTAGGCCAACTGTACAGCAGTGTATATTGTCCTTGCTGATTGATATTGTTTTCTACATGTGCTTCGATCTTATCCGCAGGTACGTTTACCACTTCGGAAATCATTTCTTTGGTCAGGATTTTTTGCAGCTTGTTTTGCTTGGAAATAATGGCTTCCGACTGAAAGTCTTCGGGTATGTTCACACTTTCGGTATTGCTACCGCATGCCATACAAAAAATCATAGCGACAAAATCTGAAGGATACTTTTCATGGTGTTTAATTTATTTTTCAATAAATCTTCTTAACATAACTCATCATTTATTCCTCGTAGGTAACGAGTACTTTAAATGACTTACTGATTAGATTAGAACTATTACCATTTGGAAGGCACACTGATATGCCCGGGGAAGCTAGGTAAGTGCTGAATCTGTAATTGGGATTGAACGAGTATTCTTCGGGAACATAAGCGGTTTGTCCGACACCGTAGTTTACCAGAACTTTATATTGCAAGACTTTATCATGAGAGATGTCGCCCAATGAAACTGTTGTACAAAATCCCTGGTTTGGCGGAGTTGTTCCCGTAAATTTTTTCATTTTTACAGAAGGGGCATCCTCACCAAGTTTAGAGAATTCTTTAACGTGCAGACCAGCAGAGGGCGTAGTGATGTTGCCCACTCCAAAATTTCCATTGGCATGTAGTTTTACAATTTGGTCGGGAGTATAGTTATTCCTTAATATTACATCTCCTCCCGGATGAAACAAATAAATAGCTTCGTCACTTCCCATCAGGTTTCCTCTTCCATATCCCGAGCTATTTTTTAGAGAAAGTCCTGTACCAAAATTATTACCGCTTTTAAGATGGAGTACATATTGGGAGGAACCTGAAAAGAATTCCCTTGAGTGATTAGCAGTGGTATCGCCTGAGGGAGTAATCGTTACAGACTGAGCGACTGCTGCGAATGAAATCAGCAGTATTATAATTATTAGCTTTATTTTCATGGCATTACAGTTTTATAAATTCTACTCTACGGTTTTGTGCTTTTTCGGAAGGCGTTGCATTTTTGTTCAAAGGCACACTTTCGCCTTTGCCGTCTGTTTCCATTCTGCCAGCTTCAATCCCGTAAAAGTTTATCAATGTGTTTTTTACCGACAATGCTCTTTTTTGTGATAAGATGAGGTTTGCGGTTGCATCACCATCGCTGTCGGTATGTCCTACTATTTTTACTCTTACTGTCGGGTTTTCCTGAAGAGTGTTTGCAATTTCTTTTATAACAGGACCACTTTCTGGTTTAATGTTATCGCTGTTTACATCAAAGAGGATTCCATTGGTTACCAATTTCCCTTCGGTAATGAGTTTGCTTCTGGTGTCTTCGCCTGCCACGGCAAAGCGGATATTGGTCATTAATAATTCACATTCCTCAAAAAAACGTCTTGAAAATGCAAGGTGATAAGGTTTATTTTCAGCAAAA
>CAZBAV010000153.1:0-2255 GCA_964489955.1 uncultured Lacihabitans sp.
CTACGGAAGAGGCTGCTCTTTTGGTAGGGATGATTCAGAATCCATCGAGGTTTAACCCTAAGTTTTTTCCGAAAAACTCTTTAGAAAGGAGAAATATAGTGCTATCTCAAATGGTGAAATACAACAAGATTACACCAGAAGAAGGAAAAGAACTAGCACAAATTCCAATAAATCTTGAGTATTCACCAGAAAGTCATAATTACGGTATTGCAAGGTATTTTAGAGAATACCTGCGGGATGTGGTTAAAGGCGAACTTAAGAAACTTGGCTATGAGGAAAACGATATCTATACCAAAGGTCTCAAAATTTACACAACTATAGACTCGCGTATGCAGCGGTATGCAGAGGAGTCTGTAATGGCACATATGAAAGACCTTCAGCAGGTTTTTGATACCCAGTTTAAGGGACGTAATCCGTGGCTACAGCTTAAAAAAGGCTCTAGTAGCCAGTATGAGGAGTTACCCGGCTTTATAGAGTCGGCAGCTAAAAGGAGTGGGCATTATCAAGCTTTAAGACGTAAGTTCGGAAACGACGAGACGGCTATAATGAAGGAGATGAACGAGAAGAAACCTATGCGTGTTTTCACATGGGCAGGAGAGCGGGATACCTTGTTTTCGCATATGGACTCCCTTCGTCACTACAAGCGTTTTCTCAATATTGGGATGATGGCTATGGATCCTCGTAACGGTAATATTAAGGCTTGGGTAGGCGGTATAAACTACAAGTTTTTCAAGTACGATAATGTGTTCCAAAGTAAAAGACAACCAGGCTCTACGTTTAAACCTTTTGTGTATGTAACGGCTATTGATAATGGCTATTCTACATGTGATCGTATTGTGGACGAGGTTGTTACCTATCCTATTCCGGGTAGTAAATCATGGACACCGCAAAACGCCGATAGGAAATCTTCAGGTGCGAAAATTACGCTTAGACAGGCTTTGGGTAAATCAGTTAACACCATTAGTGCTAAATTGATTATGGATTTTGGTGCTGATGAGGTGGTAAAATATGCCCGAAATCTGGGTATAAAATCTGAGTTGACTCACTCGCCTTCCTTAAGTTTGGGAGTGTCTGATGTAACCCTGTTTGAGCTTTTGGGTGGTTATGCAACATTTGTGAACCAGGGGGTGTATACAGACCCAATGGTGCTGGTGCGTATTGAAGATAAGAATGGAGAGGTTTTACAAGATTATTATCCAATTCAGAAAGAAGTTTTGAGTAAAGAAACGGCCTTTAAAATGGTACACTTGCTCCGCGGAGCCACCGTGCCTGGTGGTACATCTTTTGGTGGCTTAAGCCGTTTTGGAATCCTTGAAGGTAACGAGGTTGCAGCCAAAACAGGTACAACATCTAACTTTTCTGACGGTTGGTTTATGGGCATGACCCAAGATCTTATTGGTGGAGTTTGGGTTGGAGGCGAAGACCGTGCTATACATTTTGAGAGCATACTTTACGGGCAAGGTGCTCGTATGGCTTTACCTGCCTGGGGAGGTTTTATGAAAAAGGTTTACGAAGATCCCAATATAGAGTATAAGAAGACCAAGTTTAATGTACCGGCTACCATTAAAGTGAATGGAGACTGTGCTATTTCTTCGGGCGAAAGTTACCCAGTAGACCACGAAGGTAGTGAGAATGCTGTTAGGGGTGAGCTTAAACCACAGGATGACGACGAACTATTGTAAATTTTGAGGGCTCTCTATAATATTCTGCTTGGTGTAGTTTCTTTCTTGCTGCCGTTGGGCAAGCTCATGGGAGGGAAACTTAAGGCTTTTGTACAAGGCAGGGAGGGGTTAGACTTTAACGACTTGGCTGCTTGGAGGGAAAAGGGGGAGAAGCTCATTTGGTTCCATTGTGCGTCTTTAGGTGAGTTTGAACAGGGGCGGCCTGTGTTAGAGGAATTCAAAGCCCGGCACCCCGAATATTTGATATTGCTTACATTCTTTTCACCTTCAGGATACGATATACGGAAAAACTATGCTCATGCAGATAAAGTAGTGTATTTGCCTGTAGATACAGTTTCTAACGCTCGCCGCTTTGTGCGGGCTGTGAGACCCAATAAAGTAGTTTTTGTAAAATATGAGTTTTGGCCCAATATTATCCGGGAAATAAAGAATTTCGGAGCCCATCTCATTGGTGTTTCGGTCATACTGAGGGAGAGTCAAGCTTTTTTCAAACCTTATGGTGGATTCTTTCGGGAGATTCTCAATAACTTCGATTTTCTTTTTGTGCAGAACCCGGTTTCTGGTTCTTTATTG
>CAZBAV010000154.1:0-2157 GCA_964489955.1 uncultured Lacihabitans sp.
TCACTTTTAGCCAGTAACTCCTCTGTAACATGTTCTAACTTTTCACTTTTAGTTTTTAGTTTTTCACTATTAACTATTCACCCCCTCTGTGCTTAGTCTCCTCACTAAGCAAAAGTGTATATTGGTCTCAATCACCTTACCACAATCAATATTGTTGTAACAACTCATCTTTCTTGCATCTAAAATATGTATATCTACTAAAGTGACATCTGTTAGTGATGGCTTACTTTATCTTACATATTTTTTATCCAAGTGGACTCTTCGTCCATAGGAGACTCTGCTTACCTTTTTATTGCAGTAGAGTAAACTAATCTGATATAGCATTATATGTTCCCACCGATGCAGGCAAAACAAAAGCCCAAAACTTTGTCAACGGCCGGAATCAACTAAATAAATTACGAAAAAAGCAATAAGAATACCGAGTAACTAAGTTACTATAACTACTACTGCCTCTCCCTATTTAAACTAACCAAAATAATTAACTACGTGAACTTCTAAGGTTAAGGCAATGCATTTCTATATTCTTATTTACCCTCCTTACTAAGGACATAGTATCCCAATATACCTCCAATAAGAGACGCTGTAAAAATACCTATCTTTGCTTGGGTCATATATTCTTCCTGGCTGAAAGCCAAAGAGGTAACAAAAAGAGACATGGTAAACCCTATGGAAGCCAGCAATCCTAATCCAAAGAGATTCCTCACGGTCATGCCATCTGGAAAAGGAGCAACTTTCAGCTTTACTAAAAGCAGTGTAAACCCTACTACACCCACAACTTTTCCGACCAAAAGTCCTAAAGCCACCCCTAAAGCAACATTGGTACTAAAAAGATGCTCCATATCTATATTCAGTGAAACTCCGGCATTGGCCAATGCAAAAATGGGAATAATGAGAAATGTTACCATGGGGTGCATGGCATGCTCCAAACGCTGTAAAGGAGGTGTGGCAGCTACTGCACTTTTCTTTACTTCATCTAAAACATGGAGTTGATCATTGGTCAGCGTAGGTTTACTGTTGTCCGGATCAATTGCTGTAAACTTTTCTAAAAGCTTCTGGATTTTTCCGCTGAAAACCTTCTCATTAATCTTTACATCAGCAGGAATGGTAAAGGCTGCTAAAACTGCCGCAATAGTGGCATGAACTCCTGAAAGAAGAAAAGTAGTCCAAACTCCTCCTATTCCAAGAATGGCATAAAACAGTATACTTCTGATACCCATTTTATTACCCATATACATGGTTAGCAAGACCAGAAAACCAATAATCAAATGATACGTAGATATGTCAGATGTATAGAAAAATGCTATGACCAGAACTGCCCCTAAGTCATCTACAATGGCAAGGGCTGTTAAAAATACCTTTAGCGTGAGAGGTATTCTGCTTCCTAATAAGTAAAGAACTCCCAAAGCGAAAGCAATATCTGTAGCCATCGGAATCCCCCATCCGCTATATACTTCTCCCTCTGAGTTTAATAACAGATATATTATTGCCGGAACGGCCATTCCTCCAAAAGCAGCGGCTATGGGAAGCAGAGCCTTCCGGGGATTAGATAACTCACCTCCTACTATTTCCCGTTTTAACTCCAGACCCACAACAAAAAAGAAAACGGCCATTAATCCGTCATTAATCCAGTGGTGTAAGCTATACTCAAAGTAGGTGCTTCCATCTAACTGAAAGCCAAATCTATGTTCGAAAATGTGATGATAAGCTTCTGCTAAAGGAGAATTGGCCATAATCAAGGCAATAATCACACTGATGCCCAATACAATACCACCTGATTTTTCCTGTTTTATAAAGCTTTGCAGGGGTGAAACAATTTTTTCAATGGGGGTTCTTTTTATATTATTCATTTAACGCTTTATTACCAGTTATAAATGCAACTGCAGGAAACTACTTATAAGGCCAAAAATACACATTAAAGAAGATATCATAGGTATAAACAGTTTCTAAATAGTGAGACCGAGAATCGGATTACTACATTTAGGAGATGAAAGGAATTTTTTATAAAGTTGGTTATTCAAAATCTAATTCATCAATATTCCTAAATTGTAATTCTTGAAAAACACAATTATACTAATGGGATAGAATGCAAAATCAGCATGGAAAGCCTAATAACCATACCTGCTTTTTTACTCTTCAAAAATAACCCGAAGATTTTTC
>CAZBAV010000155.1:0-1824 GCA_964489955.1 uncultured Lacihabitans sp.
TTATCTATTCTGAACCAATTAAAGTCTGCATAACCGCCTGCTCTGAATGCCGGATCTGCTATACTGAAAATGCCTACTTTTGCTCCAACCCATTTGTCTTGCTGGGCTTGGAAAGGCTGGCCTATAGGCTTAAATGTTTTGTTATCTTCGCTGTAATAAAACTGGCATAAACCGTTCGGTTCTTTGACTTCTACTCTTAAAAATACGGTTGATGTAGAGATCCGCTTAATATCTGTAACTTCTTCTGGAGCATAATCAAAAGCGTTTTTGCAAATAACATGTTCTACTTTATACCCTTCCTGATCTTTGGAAATTGCCACATAAGCATAATCATTCCCCATAATTACCAGGCCTGATTTCTTGCCTTGCCAAACGTCCCATTCTATTGTTTGTTTAACTTCTGTAGTTACCTTAAATGCCGGAGCAGGAAACTTTTGCAACAATAAGTTGGGTACATACCAAAGGTTTTTACTGTCTTTTTGAGTAGGGAAATTAAACAAACGCAGATAGCCTGTGTCACGCATCAAAGAACTCCATTGTACTTTAGGATTAGCCTGCCATTGCCATTGTAACCCCAAGGTATCGGTATTAAACTCATCACTCTCCTGAGGCGTACTTATAGCTACTTTTTCAGCAGATTTTGGTTTTGAATGACTCATTACAGGAAATCCGAGACCATTTTTGTCTTGCTTTTCACCCATAAGTGGCCAGTCGTTTACCCATTTTACAGGCTGAAGATGAATGATTCGCCCATATACGCCAACATCCTGAAAATGAAAAAACCAGTTTTCGTTATGCTCAGTTTCTACCCAACTTCCCTGATGCGGACCGTTAATGGCTGTATTACCCTGAGCCAAAACTACTTTTTCTTCGTAAGGCCCGTAAATGTTTTTTGAACGAAGAATAAGCTGCCAGCCCGTAGCTACACCACCTGCCGGGGCAAAAATGTAATAGTAACCGTTTCGTTTATATAGTTTAGGCCCTTCAACGGTATGATGCTTGTCGTGACCATCAAAAACGTGCTTTCCAAAATCAATTACCGTTCTGCCTTCGTCATTCAGTCTGTACAACGTTAGCACACTGTTAATTCCCGAACGACTGGCTGCCCAACCCACAGCCATGTACATTTTGCCGTCGTCATCTCTGAAAACAGCCGGATCAATAATTCCCTTACCCGCCATTACTAAAACGGGTTCGTCCCATTTCCCAAGAATGTTGTTGGTTTTTACCATGAAAATACCGTAATCCGGATCTCCATAATAAATTCTTATTTCATTGCCTTGTTTGTAGAAAGACGGAGCCCAAACTCCTTTTCCATGCTGAGGAATGTCGTATATTTCTCTTGGTTCTAAATGGGTAATGGCGTGATTTACTATTTTCCAATTCACTAAATCCTTTGAATGGAGAATAGGCAAACCCGGCTGGCAATTAAAACTGGATGCCGTCATGTAATAATCCGACCCAATACGGATTACATCCGGATCAGAATAATCGGCATAAATTATGGGGTTTTTGTATGTTCCGTTTCCTTGGTCTGCCACCCACACTTGTGCTCTTGTGGTGAGACTCAAAAATGAGGCAAATACACTATATAAAATTACTAGCGTCCGACTAAAATTCAAAATTTTCATATTATACACATAAAAAATTCACTATTTAGAATTTACAAAAACTAAATCATAAAAATATAGCTCTATATTTTGTCTTTCAGACAGACCTACTTTTTTTCGAAAAAAAGTAAGAAAAAAAACATTCACAAAATAATAACCTCCTGAAAAATTTGACTATCAGTGTCTTATAATAAATTTAAAATCAAATTTTACA